>QCMJ01000006.1 GCA_003213855.1 Prochlorococcus sp. AG-418-O03 | reverse complement strand
TCCCCAGCTCCAAAGCAAATATTTGCTGGAAGTAATATTTTCTCTCAGTTGCAAAAATGGTTACCAAGGTGGTCACAGGAAGGCTTAACAAAAAATCTTGGGATTAATTTGCAACCATCCAAAATTGATTCAATAAGAACTCAAAAAGAATTTCTATTGGAAGACGAACTTCTTGTTTTAAGACAGGAAAATGAGACATTAACAAAAAGAATAGAATCTCAGGAAAGATTATTAAGAATGGTCGCGCATGAATTAAGAACACCCTTAACTGCTGCTACTTTGGCTGTTCAAAGTCAAAAACTCGGACAAATAGATATTTCAAAATTACAGGAGGTAATTAAAAGACGTCTTGAAGAGATTGAACTCTTATCTCAGGATCTTTTGGAGGTTGGAACAACTAAATGGGAAGCTTTATTTAATCCTCAGAAAATTGATTTAGGTAATATTAGTGCTGAAGTGATACTCGAATTAGAAAAATTCTGGAGATTAAGGAATATTGAAATTGATACTGATATCCCATCTGATTTGCCAAGTGTATTTGCAGATCAAAGAAGAATGAGACAAGTATTTTTAAATTTAATTGAAAATGCTATTAAATTTTCTAAAGATTCTGGATCTATAAAAATCACTATGATTCACAAAACAAATCAATGGGTAGAAATAACAATTTGTGACAAAGGTGCAGGTATTCCTTTGAGCGAACAAAAAAGAATTTTTCTTGATAGGGTTAGGCTTCCCCAGACTTCTGAAGGAACTTCAGGATTTGGCATAGGGTTATCAGTATGTAGGAGAATAGTACAAGTCCATGGAGGAAGAATATGGGTCGTATCTGAAATTGGTGAAGGTTCGTGCTTTCATTTCACAGTTCCTGTGTGGCAAGGACAAAACAAAGAGCAACAATACTTGACGAAAGGCTAGCCTTACTCTTAGTTTTTAATAAGCTGTTATGCTAATTTCCTGGCCCCATCGTCTAGAGGCCTAGGACACCTCCCTTTCACGGAGGCGACAGGGGTTCGAATCCCCTTGGGGCTATAAATTTAAATTTATAACGATCTTTTTGATGATTTTGCTTGCCTATCTACGGCAATTAAATTTTCTGAAAGATCCTTTTTAAGTCTTTTCTCTATCATCCCTATTGGCATCCACTGACAACCTTGAACAGTAAGATCATAAATTAATGAATTTTTTGAGGTATTTTTAATATTTTGTATTTTCCAACTACCTTCAAATTTCCTGAAATCACCTTTTATCAAATTAAATTTTAGGAGGCCAAGCTCCTTATCTTCAAACAAGTCTATAGTTACTTCAGCTGAAAATTTCATGCCAAGAAAATCCTGAGCCCCAACTTGTTTAAGGTGTACATTATTTCCCTTCTGAAATATTTTTTTGCTCGATAGAAGATTTGGGATGTAAAGATTTAGTCGATCATAATCTGTTAAAACACTCCATAAAGAATCTAAACTTGCAGAAGTTGTAAGTTGAGCTGCCAGTCGTCTTGTTCCGCCAGAAAGCTTTTCCATCGTCTGCTCAATTGTCCTGAAATCATTTTCTTTATAATGATTCATTGATTCTTGAGGATTGTTCATACAATCAATTTTTAATTAGATAAAAATTATTTCTGTGTAACTATACTGATAAAAACAACAAATACTGAAAAATAAAAATAATTTCATCTATTTATTCCGATCTCAAAACGTAACCATTTTTGTGAAATCACTACAAATTAAACTACAAATTGATAATCTTTTATTAAAGAAATTTTAAAAATGTATTCACAAGCAAAAGTAATCGCAGGGGGATTAGCTCATATACCAGTGGTAATAGCTGTTTTTTATTTTATACTCACAACTTTTAATAAAAGAGCTTTAAAATTTGTTGGAGAATCAAAAATAAAAAAACCTGAATCAAAAGCTGTGGAACCAAAAAAACCAGCCGTTTCGAAATCAGAAAATTCAAAAATAGAAGCGCCAAAAATGGAGACTTCAAAAGTGGTAAAGAAAAAACATGCAGATGTTCCAGTTAATATTTACCGTCCTAAGACGCCATTTGAGGGAACAGTCATTGAAAACTATAGTCTTCTCAAAGAAGGAGCAATTGGTAGAGTTAATCACATAACTTTTGACCTTAAAGATAGTGATCCATTTTTAAATTATGTAGAAGGTCAAAGTATTGGTATCATGCCTGCTGGTGAAGATGCTAATGGAAAACCTCACAAATTAAGACTGTACTCAATAGCTAGTACCAGACATGGAGATGACTTCAATGGAAATACAGTTTCTCTTTGTGTTAGACAGCTTCAGTATGAAAAAGATGGTGAAACTATTAATGGGGTCTGCTCTACTTACTTATGCGATATTAAGCCTGGAGATAAAGTAAAAATAACAGGTCCTGTCGGTAAAGAAATGCTTCTCCCTGAAGAGGAGGACGCAAACATTGTTATGTTGGCTACTGGAACTGGAATAGCACCAATGAGGGCTTATTTAAGAAGAATGTTCGAACCAACTGAAAAAGAAAAAAATAAATGGAATTTCAAAGGTAAAGCTTGGTTATTTATGGGTGCTCCAAAATCATCTAATTTGTTATACGAAGAAGATCTTCAAAGATATCTTGGTGATAATCCAGATAATTTTAAATATACAAAAGCTATTAGTCGTGAGCAGCAAAATACAAAAGGTGGAAGAATGTATATTCAAGACAGAGTTTTAGAGTCAGCCAATGAACTTTTCAATATGATTGAAGATGAAAAGACACATATATATCTTTGTGGATTAAAGGGTATGGAGCCTGGAATAGATGAAGCAATGACTAAGGCAGCCGAAGAAAAAGGTTTGAACTGGTCAGAATTAAGACCTCAACTAAAAAAAGCAGGAAGATGGCACGTAGAAACTTACTAAATCTTTTCTATTTAGATTTAAGTTTCACCTACTAAATACTTTTTGGTTTAGACACAATATGTAGCTAATATTTGAAAAAAAGAGGATTTTAAATAAAGAATACTAAAAATATGCCTTCAACTTTAAGTAATCCTCTAAGATTAGGTTTACGGCAGGAAAGAGTCATATCTCCACAATGCTTAGTAATATTTGGTGCTAGTGGAGACCTTACTCATAGAAAATTAATACCAGCCTTATTTGAACTCTATTTGCAAAGAAGAATTCCTAGTGAATTTGGGATAGTTGGTTGTGCGAGAAGACCTTGGACTGACAATGAGTTTAGAGAAAAAATGAAAGTAAAGCTATCAAATCAAATATCTGGTAAAGAAAGGGAGTGGGAACAATTTTCTAATTATCTCTTCTATGAACCAGTTGACTTACAACAAAGCGATCATGTAGTAAGGCTTTCTAGAAGATTAAATGAAATTGACAAAACACAAGCCACTCATGGGAATAGAACATTTTATTTATCAGTATCTCCGAATTTCTATGCAAGTGGATGTAAAGCTCTTAAAGCAGCTGGCCTTTTAGATGACCCTAAGAAAAGTCGTTTGGTGATTGAAAAACCTTTTGGAAGAGATTATTCGAGTGCAAAAAAATTGAATAAGATCGTTCAAAGTTGCGCTGAAGAAAGTCAAATTTATAGGATTGATCATTATCTAGGTAAAGAGACAGTTCAGAATATTCTTGTTTTGAGGTTTGCTAACACTATTTTTGAACCAATCTGGAACAGAAATTACATATCAAGTGTTCAAATTACTTCATCTGAAACAGTAGGTGTTGAAGATAGAGCAGGTTATTACGAAAGCTCAGGTGCTTTAAGGGATATGCTTCAAAATCATATGACTCAAATGCTTGCTGTTACTGCTATGGAACCTCCTGGAAGGTTTGAACCAGAAGCAATAAGAAATGAAAAAGCTAAGGTTCTTCAAGCTTCAAAACTTGCTAACGAAAATGAACCGTGGAATTGTTGCATAAGAGGTCAATATGGAGAGGGAGGAAATATTTCGAATCGACTCAAAGGATATAGGCAGGAAGATGGTGTTAATTGTAATAGCACAACAGAGACTTATATTGCGACAAAAATTTTCGTTGATAACTGGCGTTGGCAAGGGGTTCCTTTTTATTTAAGAACAGGTAAAAGACTACCTAAAAGACTTGGAGAAATAGTCTTGACTTTTAAAGACGTTCCTGTTCATTTATTCGAATCTACAATAATAAATCCTGTCTCAAATCAACTTATTCTTAGAATTCAGCCAAATGAAGGTGCTACTTTCAAATTTGAGGTAAAATCTCCTGGTTCTGGAATGAAATCAAGACCTGTTGAGATGGAATTTTCTTATGATGAATCGTTTGGCGAACCCTCAGATGAAGGCTATGTAAGATTATTAGCTGATGCAATGCTTTCTGACCCAACCTTATTTACTCGAAGTGATGAAGTAGAGGCAGCCTGGAAACTTTATACGCCATTAATAGAATTGATGGATAATTCTCCTTGGAAGTTACCTATTTATAATTATGAATCTATGACGTGGGGACCTCCTGAGTCTGATCAATTTATTTCAAAAGATAATATTTTCTGGCGTAGACCTTAAAAATGAAACCTCAACTAACACTACAAACCCCTTTAGAGCTGCCTTATCAGGAAATTTCTAATTACCTTAATAAATTATGGATTTCAGAAGATAAAGATAATAGTGGGGCTAATACTTTTACATTAATGGTCTGGCAGCCTGCTTGGCTAGAACAATGTTTAGTTCAAAAAGGATTAGTAAATGGACCAATTACTGGAAATTTAAGTCCAGAGATTATTAAAGTTGCTAAAAAATTTATATTAGATCAAGGACTTCCTATCACTACTTCTCTTAATAGTGAAGAATTATTGAATTTGTTGAAGGAAAATTTATCTAATGAAGACTTTGAAGATTTTAGAGGGCAATTTTTTGAATCATCAATAAGTACATTGAATCCAAGAAGATTAATAACTCTAGCGCCAACAATAAATAAAAATTCAGATATCAAAACTTTTGTATCCGCTTACTGTCCATTAAGTGATACTCAAGCTATGCAGCCTATATGTGGGGATTTAGTTGTTATTAGGGGGGACTCGGCCTCAATATCTAATAAAGGTTTAAAGATTATTGATGAATTATCTATTGATGAATTGCCTGCATGGTTGTGGTGGAATGGAAGCTTGGATGAATCGCCTGAAATCTTCGAATATTTTACTAATTATGGTCTAAGGTTAATAATAGATACTGCTCTTGGATCGCCTCAAAGATGTTTAAAAGTTTTAGATCAATTAAATAATTTAAATAAAGCTATTAATGATTTGAATTGGGTTAGATTGAAAAATTGGAGGGAATCATTGGCAATGATTTTTGATCCACCTTCGAGGAGACCAATTTTAGATCATATTACTGATATTGACATTGATATCGCAGGAGATCATATGATTCAAGCTTTGTTTTTGATTTCATGGATTAGCGATAAACTTGGTTGGTCTTTTTTAAGAGTTGAAAGGGATACAGAATTAACAAAAATAGAGTTTGAAAGAATTAATGGCGAAATAATTTCTGCATCAATTAATCCCTTATCTTTGGGGAATCCAAGTATTCATTTAGGACAAGTTATTGGATTAAGGCTGATTTCAAAAATTAGTGAGGTTCAAAAAAATAACACTTGTGTAATACTTGGCTGTGAATCAGTGGAATGTATGAGACTTGAAGCAGGGGGAATGGCTGATATGGAATTAATAGAACAAGTTGTTCCAAATTCTTTTTCTACTTCAGAGTACGATGTTAGTAAATTATTGGGAAGTAGTAGAGGTAATACCAGTCCTCTTTTTGAAAATTCTATTAAAATAGCCCTTCAAATATTTAATGGTCTTAATAATTAATAGATGCCTTGTGTAATATCTTCTCCCTCAACTGATAGTGGGAAAACTACATTATCGCTTTTGCTATCATGTTGGGCTTTCTCAAAAGGTATCAAGATGCAAACTTTCAAGGTTGGCCCAGATTATCTTGATCAACAACAACTTAGTTCAATTGGCCAACCTATTTGTAGGAATTTAGATATTTTTTTAAGTGGTGAGGAATGGGTTCAAGAAAGTTTTTTCAAACATTCTTTTAAATATGAATTCTCATTAATTGAAGGAGCGATGGGTCTATTTGATGGATTAGGGTCAACAACCTATTCCAGCACAGCAAATATCTCTAAACTTCTGAATTCTCCAATAATTTTTATTGTTAATGCTAAAGGTCAAGTAGCTTCTCTTTTGGCGACTGTTCGAGGTTTTAGAGATTTCGATAGTGATTTGTCAATAGCAGGAATTATATTTAACAACGTTAATTCAGACAGACATAAAAAATTAATCAAAGAAGTTTTTGAAAATGAAGACATCGAAATTCTTGGTTTTTTACCATCTGATTCAAAAATAACTTTAAACAAAGCTAATTTAGGTTTGATATCTCCAATGGATAATGGAAGAGAAATTGATGTTGAATATTTTGCAAATTTCGCCGAAAGAAATCTTGATGTATTTTCTCTTATTAAATTCCTGAAATCTCCTCAAAAGAAAATATTTAATTCTGTCAATTTTAAAGATTTTAAAATTGACAAAAGTAAACCTATCGCAATTGCAGAAGATAAAATCTTTCATTTTCAATACCCTGAAACTAAGGAGTTTTTGAGTGAAGTAGGCATTCCATTGATTTCTTGGAGTATTTATGATGATGAAGAAATACCTAATGAGGCTTCTTCTTTAATAATTCCTGGGGGATTCCCTGAAAAATATGCTGAACATATAAGTAACTCTACAAAAAGCTTAAATTCGTTAAAGAAATTCCGTAAAAATGGATTTATATATGCTGAGTGCGGAGGAATGATGATTTTAGGAGACTTCATAAAAGATGAAAATGGTAATAATCATAAAATGAGTGGCATCCTCCCTTTTAGATCAAAAAAAAGTAAACTTTCAGTAGGTTATAGATACATTGAGGGTTTAAAAAATACTCCGATCATTAAACAAAATCAATTAATTAGAGGACATGAATTTCATTATTGGGAAATTGAAAATAATTTATCTGAACTTGATTTTGTAAAAGCTGAGCATCAGAAGAAATTTTCTTCCCCATGGAAAATTAAGTCTTGGAAAACTGAATATAAAAATGAAGGCTTTTTTGATGAAAAATTACATGCAAGTTGGATTCACTTACATTTGCCAAGTTCTCCAGAAGTCGCAAAAAACTTCATAGATACTACCCAAATTACATTATCAAAGCATTCTTAATTTATTATCAGATCAAATATTTTGAGAGGAGAACCTAAAAAAAACATTCCAGGCAAAGTGATTAATGGTCCCAAAAAGCTCCCAACCATGACCTCAGTTTTTGTATGACCTAGGGTTTCTTTTAACAGTAATTCAGATTGAGGGTCTAGTTTTTTTGATAGTTTATTAATTTCTGCAGCTTGAATCCCAGCTGATTTTCGAACACCACTAGCGTCATACATCACTATTAGTGCTATAGCAACTGATAATGCGAATATTGAGCTATCAAATCCTAATTCATAACCTATACCAGATGTAGCGCCAGTTATTAAGGCGGAATGACTTGAGGGCATCCCACCCGTCTCGAACATAATTCCAAATCTAATCTCTCCAGTTGAAAAGAAATTAAATACAATTTTAAAAAATTGAGCTAGCAAACATGATAATAGGCTCCAGAAAAGAACCGAATTATTAAAAAAGGGAAAAAAGTCAGACATGATTTTGAAATAATTATCTGTCTCTATTTGTAATAAAGTCGGCTAACGATATTAAATACTTTGCATCTGCACCCCAAGGTTCAATTGCTTTTTTTGCTTTTTCAACTAAATCAAATGCTCTTTTCTTTGACTCCTCCATTCCAAGTAATTTAGGGTAAGTAGTTTTGTCAGCTAAAAGATCTTTGCCGGCAGTTTTACCAAGTTTTTCACTACTGGAAGTTAAGTCAAGAATATCATCTATTATTTGGAAGGCTAAACCTATTCCCTCTGCATATGTTGTCAGAGCTTGTAATAGTTTTTCATTAGCTCCTGCGATCATAGCGCCTGTTCTTACGCAGGCCTTTAATAAAGCCCCAGTCTTGTGAAGATGAATGTATTCGAGAGTTTCAAGGTCGACTTCTTTGCCTTCGCATTCCAAATCCACAACTTGTCCTCCGACTAGGCCTGGTGCACCAGCTACTAGGGATAATTCTCCAACCACATTTAATAATCTATTTGGATCGATTCCAGGGCTTCTTAAAGAGACCATTTCAAAGGCCCTTGTTAATAAAGCATCGCCTGCAAGAATAGCAATTGCATCTCCATATACTTTATGATTTGTCGGCCTACCTCTCCTCAAGTCGTCATTATCCATGGCGGGCAGATCATCATGAATCAAGGACATTGTATGGATCATTTCTATTGCTACCGCAGTAGGAACTGCAAGAGAGGGTTCTCCTCCAGCCAGTGCGCAAGATGCTAAACACAAAATTGGACGTATTCTTTTTCCTCCAGCCAAGAGGGAATATCTCATTGATTCTCTTAATATTTCTGGATTCTCAGGGCCCAAGGAAAAATCAAGTGCTTCTTCTACAATCTTTTTTGTGTTTTTTAGATATTTTTCAAAATCAGAAATACTATTTATAACTTCGGTCATTTTATATCTTTAGTAAAAAAAATTTCATCTTGGAGTTTATGGCAAAAGGTCATTAAGAGTTGATGATAAACCAAATTGTTTTTGCCAGCTAAAAATAGTATTTACAAGTAACATTGTTACTGTCATTGGTCCAACACCTCCTGGTACAGGTGTGTAAGCAAATACTTTAGAAATGACATCTTCTAATAATACATCGCCACATAATCTGGTTTGATTTTTATCGGAACTTTTTAATCTATGTATTCCAACATCAATAATTACTGCCCCTTCTTTCACAAAACTCGAATCTACAAGATTGGGTTTCCCTGCAGCCGCAATTAGGATGTCTGCTTCTTTACAAACTTTATTTAAATTTAATGTTTTAGAGTGAGTAATTGTTACCGTGCTATTTAGATTCAACAACATAAGAGATAGGGGTTTCCCAACAAGCAAACTTCTTCCTATGACTACAATTTTCTTGCCTTCAATTGTAATATTTTGGGATCTTAATAAATTAATAATTCCTGCTGGTGTGCATGATCTCATTGCAGGCTCATTTTTTACTAGTTTGCCGATGTTTATCTCATTTAGTCCATCTACATCTTTGCTTGGATTAATATGGCTGATCAGTTTTTGCTCGTCAAACTTCTTTGGGATGGGAAGTTGTAGTAACATTCCATCAATATCTTTATCAGAATTAAGTTCCATTATTAATTGTTCAACTTCTTCTTGCTCTACAGTATCTTTAAGATGAAAGATAAAGCTCTTTATTCCAATCCTTGAACATGCTTTTTCCTTGTTATTAACGTAAACACCACTTGCGGGGTCTTCACCTATTCTTATTACAGCTAAACCGGGAGCTCTTTTTGTAATCTTTTTATTACTAGAGATATAGTCAGTTAATCTTTCTTCAATTTTAAGAGATAATTTTTTACCGTCTAATTTTATTGACATTTAGAAAAACATCTCCTTTTTACACCTAGCATGCCTATAATTTTAAATTATTCAAATAGATTAATCTATATTCTGTGCAAAACATCATAACTACCTTAAAGAAATTGTTTTATCTGTGGAGGCGAAGTCAAGTCCCAGCAAAACAACCAATTAAAATTTCAAGAATAGATAATCTCATAATTTTCTTAGTATGCGTTTTAATTTCAATAATTTCTTCTTATAAACTACTTCTTATCTCCCCTTTAAATAGCACAGATATTTTTTCTTGGTTTTTGAACTTTACTGAAATACTTATTAGTTCCGGAGTTTTAATATTAGTTTCAAAAAAAGAGAATCCCACAATTTCTTCAAGACAGATCTTCTTGATCATTACTCTTCTTTTAACTGTACAAGTTACGAAATTAGCCTTAGCTTCAACAGTTAGTCCATTATCTATGATAATTCCACCGGCATTAATTATATCTCAAGGAATGGGAAGCATAACAGCTTTAGCTTGGGTATCAATAGCTAGTCTTATTTGGCCTGACCCAGATATTGTTATTAATAACAATTTATTTTTTATTTTATTAGTTTGTGCTTCAATAGTATCTCTTCTTGGTGGAAGAATAAGAAGTAGAGCTCAGTTACTTCAACTATCAATTTTTGTCCCTATTGGATCGTTCTTGAGTCAATGGATATTGATAGGTAAAGATAAAATATCTCTTATTAATAAGCAAGATTTTGTATTAGCTAATGGGGATATATTTTCTGATTCCTTGCTTTTGGCAATAGCTATGCTTTTTACAATTTTATTTATTCCTATTTTTGAGTCGATATTCGGATTATTAACTAAAGCAAGATTGCTCGAATTAGCTGATAAGGAGAAACCTCTAATTAGAAGATTGTCTCTAGAGGCTCCTGGTACTTTTGAACATACCTTACTTATATGTGGTTTAGCAGAGGAAGCAACAAGAATGATTGGTGGTGATATTGATCTTATTAAAACAGGAGCGTTATATCATGATGTTGGTAAATTACATGCACCTAATTGGTTTATTGAAAATCAGGATGGTTCAAAAAATCCGCATGACGAATTAGATGATCCGATTAAAAGTGCAGAAGTATTACAGGCTCACGTGGATGAAGGATTGAAATTTGCAAGAAAAAATAGACTACCTAAACTGATAGCTAATTTTATTCCTGAACATCAAGGTACCCTTAAAATGGGATATTTTTTTCAAAAAGCTAAAGAAAAAAATCTCGACATTAATGAATATTATTTTAGATACAAAGGCCCTATTCCTCAGTCCAAAGAAACAGCTATCTTAATGCTTGCCGATGGATGTGAAGCAGCACTAAGAGCTATGAATATTAATGCATCTGATGATGAAGCTTTGAAAACAATTGCTAATATTATCTACTCGCGTAAAAAAGATGGGCAATTAGATGATAGTAATTTATCGACAGGAGAAATTTTTCTAATAAAAAGGGCATTCTTGAATGTGTGGAAAAGAATTAGACACAGAAGAATTCAGTATCCAACTAGCAAGAATAATACTTTTTCTTAATTTTCGATTTTATAACCTAATACTTCTTCGATGTTTCGGATTACACCAATAAAGAAGAGCTAGCGTACTTAATAATGTTGTTAAAAGAGTAAACCCACCAACTCCATAAATGTCTTGAAGAGTTATGAGCCTTACAACTGAATAAGGACCCATACCAGAAATTACCATTGATAAAGATACTAGAGTTAAAGTTACTCCCCATTTTCTCTCTGCTAAAAGAGCTGCTGAAGAAACTATTCCAACAATTGCAGCAGGCCATCCAAGACTTATGGCAAGAGTTATATTCGCAACTTTTAGTGGAGGCCCATAACTTATTATTAATGCGATTATTGGAAGTGCAATTATGTTGCCGATTAAGCCAACCCACGAAAGTGCCCAATATCCAAAAACCCTTTCTCTCATTATTTACTACTTTAACTGTTAATTTAATCTACAGTATTAAGAGACTATTTTTAATGCTACTTAATAATCCTAAGAAAATAATTTAATTTGCAGGATTAGATAGAAATTGATTATCAGAATTCTCTAAATTATCAAATTGTGGATGAATTGAATTTTTTTTCTCAGAAAACACAAGTCTATTTAAAGCATTAACGTAAGCATTCGCTGCCGCAACTACAACGTCTGTATCAGCAGAATGACCAGAATATATTTTATTATCCCTTCTTATTCTTATTGTTACTTCGCCCAAAGCATCAATTCCTTCTGTTACCGACTTAACAGAAAATTCAATTAATTCATTAGGAACTTTAGCTAATTTATTTAAAGCCTCGCATACAGCATCAACTGGCCCAGTCCCTATTGCTACAGCTGTATCCTCACTATTATCTTCCGTGTTTAGAAGCGAAATGGTAGCAGTAGGTATAGAAGTATTACCACAACTTACTTGTACAAGACTTAATTGAAATTTAGCTTCTGGGAGCTGAACTTGTTCACTAACAATTGCTTCTAAGTCTCTATCAGTAATTTCTCTTTTCCTGTCAGCTAAATCCTTAAAACGAGCAAAAGCATCATTTAAATCTTCTCGGCTCAAGTCATAACCCATCTCTTCTAATCTTGCTCTAACCGCACTTCTACCACTAAGTTTCCCTAAGGATATTTTGTTGTCACTCAAACCAACAGTTTTTGCATCGATAATTTCGTAAGTTAGTCTATTTTTTAAAACACCATCCTGATGAATACCTGACTCATGTGCAAAAGCGTTAGCTCCCACAATCGCTTTATTAGGTTGTACAGTCATTCCAGTTAGGTTAGAAACAAGTCTAGAGGTTTTTGTTATTTCTTCCGTTCTTATAGCCGTAAGAGGAGTTGGGGAATCCGGATTTCTTTTGAAAAAACTATTAAAAAAACTTTTCCTAACATGAAGTGCCATTACTAATTCTTCTAGAGAGGCATTTCCGGCTCTTTCTCCAATTCCATTAATAGTACATTCTAATTGTCTTGCTCCATTTTTTACAGCCTCAAGAAAATTGGCTACTGCTAAACCCAAATCATTATGACCATGAACCGAGATTACTGCCTCATCAATATTTGAAACATTTTTATTTATATCGGCAATTAGTTTGCCAAATTCACTAGGAGTTGTAAATCCAACAGTATCAGGGATATTTATTGTTGTCGCTCCTGCAGTAATTGCTAGTTGAATTACTTCGTATAAAAATTCAGGATCACTCCTTGATGCATCTTCACAAGAAAACTCAATATCATCTACTAAGGATTTTGCATAATTAACCATTTCCGGAACTATTTGAAGAACATCTTTTCTGGATTTTTTTAGTTTATGTTTAAGATGAATATCACTTGTCGCAATAAAAGTATGTATTCTTTTCTTGGGAGCTGGGCTTACTGCTTCGTAACATGCTTTTATATCTCCTTTAGACGCTCTAGCTAAACCGCATATTATAGGGCCATTTTCTTTTCCTACTGCATTAGCAATTTTATTAACAGCTTTAAAATCTCCTTGACTTGCGAAAGGGAATCCAGCTTCAATAACATCCACTCCTAATCTTGCTAATTGATGGGCGATAGCAAGTTTTTCTTCTAGATTTAAACTGGCGCCAGGAGATTGCTCTCCATCTCGGAGAGTTGTATCAAATATCAAAATTCTTCCAGGATCTTTTGACATCAGTTTGATTATCCTAAACTTATATTAAGCTAATTAAAAAAAATTGACTAGATTTAGTTCAAAAATAAAATTGCCGAAAGTTTATAACTTAAACAATATTGGTTAAAATTCTGAAAAAAAAACCAAATACTTAAATTTTTAAAGTATTCTTTTAGGATTAAGGCCTACTTTTTATAAAAATAAATTTCGAATTTTTATAGAACTATAGGCATAAATTTTAAAAGTATGAATGGGCAATACTCTAAAAATAATTTTTTAGGCCAATTAGCGATAGTTTTACATGCTCATCTACCTTATGTCAGGAAAAATGAAAAAAACTCCTTAGAAGAGGATTGGTTATTTCAGGCGATTTTGGAATGTTATATACCACTACTCCAATCAATAGAATCTTCCAAAAATGAAAATCCTTTAAATACCAAACTTACTATTAGTTTGTCTCCAACATTATTATCACTTCTAAATAATAAAAAGATTCAAGAAACATTCCCAAGCTGGATTGAAACAAGAAATGATTTCTTAAACGAACTGCCAGAAGAAGAAAAAAATGCCTCTGGATTTTTAATGAATAATCTTAATGACAAATACTTGTATTGGCAAAAATGTTCTGGAAATTTAATTGAGAAGTTTAGAGTTTTAAATTACTCTGGAAATTTGGATATTCTTACTTGTGCTGCTACACATGGATATTTGCCAATTTTAAGGGAGAATCCAGAAACTGTTAAAGGACAAATCAATACTGCAATTAGGAACCATGAAAATATTTTTGGAACAAAGCCTTTGGGTATTTGGTTACCTGAATGTGCATATTATGAGAATTTAGATGAAATTCTATTTAATTCCGGAATCAGATATGCAATCTTAGATGGTCACGGTATTTTAAACGCTACACCAAGGCCTAGATATGGAGTGTACGCTCCAATATGCTCGAAAAAAGGAGTTGCCTTCTTTGGAAGAGATAGTGAGTCAACTTTACCCGTTTGGTCTGCAAAAGACGGGTTCCCAGGAGACAAAGTTTATAGGGAATTCCATAAAGACTTGGGATGGGAATTACCTATCTCAAAACTCCAAAAGAAAGGTATCTCAACTAAAAGACCTTTAGGTTTGAAGTTTCATAAGATTACTGATAATAACGTACCATTAGGGGAAAAGGCGTTTTACCTAGAAAATGAAGCCAAAAAAAAGGCTGCAGAACATGCTGATGCTTATCTTCTCTCGAGATCTAAACAATTAGAAAAATTAATTTTATCCTCAACCTTTAAGCCCTTATTGGTAGCTCCATTTGATGCAGAGTTATTTGGTCATTGGTGGTATGAGGGACCTTTTTTTATTGAAAATATTTTAAAGAACTCTACTAAATATTCAATTAAGCTTACAAATTTAAAAGAATTCTTACTTCAAAAGCCAAATCTTCAGATTTGCGATCCATCACCATCAAGCTGGGGACAAGGAGGTTACCATGATTACTGGATTAATGATGCAAATGCATGGATTGTTCCAGAGATCACAAAAGCCGGCTCAACTTTTGTTAATTTATGCTCCAAAAATTTTAATAATGACTTATCTCCAAGACTTTTAAAGCAAGCAGCTAGAGAATTACTTCTCTCTGAGTCCTCTGATTGGAGTTTTATACTAAGAGCTGGAACTACAACTGAGCTTGCAAAAGAGAGAATAGAAAGACATTTGTTCAGGTTCTGGAAAATAGTTGAAATGATGAAAAATCATTCCAATATTAATTTAAAATTTCTTGAAGACATTGAGGAAGAAGATAAAGTTTTCCCAGATATCAATATTAATGATTGGCGAAAATAAAAAATACTAATTTAATTTAAGCATTCCTAGTTTTACTTTTAGAGGTGAATTTATAAACATCTTACTCATCACGTAAATTAGTTTTGGAAGTGGAAGTGTATTAGTAAGAAAACCTACCCATTCATTGGTCGATAATTTAAAGAAATTTGAGAAAAAGCTTCTTAATCTACTTTCGTCAAAACTCATAAGTCTTCTTAAACCATATTGGTAAAGTTTATGCCTTTGTATTAACTCGTAAGGCCATAGGATTTCCCAACCTTTTGTTGCTATTTCAAGAGAACTAAGATTAGGTTCTTTTAAAAAAATGGCTAATTTTTTTGCAAGGAGTGGTGCTCTTCTTAATAAAGATCCGATCATGTATCCTGATGCAGGATGCACCATGCTTGCAGACCCTCCAAAACCAAGTACAAATTGTTTTTTAAATGGGAGGGGTAAATTCATTGGGAAAAGGCAATTCTCTTCATGAAAAATTTCATTTACCTGAATACCCTTGCTATTCAATCTTTTGAAAAGTCTTTTTTTGAGATTTTCTTGGGATAAGGCAGGATAACTAGCTAAGGATGTTTCTTCAACAAAAAAAGTTTCATTTCCAAGATCCATTGCATAAAGAAAGGAAGGAGATGATAACTTTTCTTCATTGTTTAAATGATTTGGACGAAAATCCATTAAAACAAATTGATCCTTATTAACTGGTGGCGATGAAAATTTACCGACAATCCCATACGCAGCTTGTTGAGCGATTTCATTTTGGACTGGTCTTTTTATGAAATTACTTTTATGACCACTTGCGTCAATGACTAACCTCGCTTTTATTCTTCGACCTGAAAAACAAATCACCTCAGATAGTTTATTTTTCTCTTTAATATCTTTTGCTGTTTCATTCAACCATTCAATCCCATTACACTTTTTTAAAAGTTCATTTTGAAAAGCTTCTTGATTAATCAAACCATAATCGTAATTATGTTTTGTAGGATTATCTCCCTTTTTATTTTCGCCATTTCCAAAAAAACTAACTGTTTTGCACCACCGATGAGATAACAAAGAATCTAATCCTAATTCCTCTAATTCAGAAGCCCAAATACCATATGTATTCTCCCATTTTTCATTTGGAGATTTAGTTGATATACCCTTAATATTTAAATCTTGCTTGGCTAATTCAGAAGCCAAGCATAGTGCGGCAGGCCCGGAACCTAAAATTAGAATATCAAGTATTTCCATAAAATCTAATAAACCATTTCCTTTTAATTTTCTTTGCCATGGTTGGATAGGTCTGTTTCTTCTGTCTCTTCTGTCTCTTCTGTTTGTTCATGAGGAACTAATACAACTTCTGATAAATGATCACCCTCATCTAATCTTTGTAATTTTACTCCAGTAGCTGCTCTAGATTGCTGGGATATTTTATCTGCGTTTGTTCTCACTATCACGCCTTTTTCGGTCACAAAAAGTAATTCTTCCCCTTCTCCAAGGACCTTCAAACAAACTAATGCATCATCTTTAATTCTGAATTTTATTGCTCTCAAACCCATGCCTGCCCTTTTTTGTAATCTAAACTGAGTTACAGGTACTCTTTTACCTAGTCCAAATGAACTGGCTATTAGTACCCAAGGACCTTCTGAAGAGTTAACTTCAAGATTTTCATCAGACTCTTTCGTGAGATCTTCACTTTTAGCTAATTGATCAACTAAATCAGATGTTAAAACATCCATAGATACAAGATTGTCTCCTTTCCTTAGGTTCATAGATTTAACCCCCCTTGCCGTCCTGCCTAGTGGCCTTAATTCGTTAATATCTAGTCTGAAATGAATCGCCATTCCTGTTCTTGATCCAATCAAAACACTGTCACCTTCTTTTGATAATCTAACCCAAGTTAAAGCATCTCCATCTTCAAGATTTATAGCTATTAATCCATTAGATCGAATTTTTGAGAAAGCAGAAAGTGAAGTTCTTTTTATAAATCCAGCCTTGGTTAGCATTAATAAATGACAATCGTTATCAAAAGAATCTACTGCAACTAACGAAGTTATCTTTTCTTCTCTTGGTATTGGGAGAAGTTGAACTGAAGGAGTACCTTTAGCTGTTCTGCTACTCATGGGAACTCTATATGCTGGCAGAGCATAAGATACTCCTCTATCACTAAAAAGCAAAAGAGTATCATGATCATTACAGCTTATAAATAGTTTTACTTCATCATCTTCTTGTGTCTTTGTTCCGGCTTTACCTCTAGACCCACGACTTGTAGATTCGAATTCATTAACAGGCATTCTTTTTAAGTAACCTGCTTCAGTCAATAAAACGACAGATCTATCATTAGCTATAAGATCAATATCATCTAGACCACCACCTAAATCAAGTATTTCTGTTTTTCTTGGAGAGGAAAATCTTTCATCGATTTTATTAAGTTCTTCAAGAATAATTTCAAAAATTCTTTCTTTACTATTCAATATTTGCTGATATGAGTTGATTTTTCTGGTTAACTCATCATGTTCACCTTTGATTTTATCTGCTTCTAATGCTGTTAATCTTCTTAATTGCATTTGTAAAATAGCTTCTGCCTGCGTGGCAGATAACTCATGATCAGTTTGTAATTTTTCTCTGGCTGAAACTGTATCTTTTGCTGACCTTATTAGATTTATAATCTCATCCATAGAACCTAATGCTAATAAAAGACCTTTTACAATGTGATCCCTCTCTTCAGCCTTTTTTAATAAAAATCCTGTTCTTCGCCTTATTGTCTCCATTCTGAAGTCTAGAAATACATCTAACATTTTTCTGAGTGAAAGTGTTGTGGGCTCTCCTTTTACTAAAGCAAGGATATTTGCACTAAAGTTATTTTGTAGAGGTGTTAACTTAAATAAATTATTTAAAACTACTTGTGGGTAGGCATCCCTTTTTAGTTCAATAACAATCCTCATTCCGTCTCTATCACTTTCATCTCTAATATCAGAAATACCTTCTAATTTTTTTTCATTTACCAAGTCAGCAATTCTTTCTATCAATGCCGCTTTATTAGTTTGAAATGGGAGCTCTGTAATTATTACTGCATCTTTTTCTGCTCTACCACTGGATTTAATTTGCTCAATATTTGCTACACCTCTCATGGTTATTGAACCCCTTCCTGTCTTGAAAGTTTCTCTGATACCATCTCTGCCTAAGATTTGACCACCTGTTGGAAAATCAGGACCCTTAATTATTTCAAAAAGTTCTCTATCTTCAATCGAAGGGTTATTGATGATTGATTTAAGGCCATTAATTAATTCCCCTAAGTTATGAGGTGGAATATTAGTTGCCATTCCTACTGCTATTCCAGATGATCCATTTAGCAGTAGTTGAGGAATCCTAGCAGGTAAAACTGTTGGTTCTTGCTGAGAGCCGTCAAAATTATCGGCGTAATCTACAGTATCAGATTCAATATCCTCTAATAAACTTTCATCTGTAAGAGACTGTAAACGAGATTCTGTATATCTCATTGCTGCTGGAGGGTCGTTGTCGACAGAACCAAAGTTTCCATGGCCATCTATGAGTGGCATCCTCATAGAGAAGTCTTGAGCCATCCTAACCAAAGCATCATAAACAGCAGTATCGCCATGAGGGTGATATTTACCTAGTACTTCTCCAACAACTCTTGCACATTTTCTATATGGTCTACCGCTAGTTAAACCAAGTTCATACATCGCATAAAGAATTCTTCTATGAACAGGTTTTAATCCATCTCTTGCATCTGGAAGAGCACGACCAACTATAACGCTCATTGCATACTCAAGGTATGAGCGAGACATCTCATTTCTTAGGTCAGTCTGAATAATTCGGTCGTTATCTTCGCTTAATCCTGAGTTATCAGAATCTAAAATATCAGACATATAAAAATCCTTTTTTTAATAATAATCGCTGATTGTCATAATGAATAAAAAAAAATATTTATTTAATTCCCAAATACTCACATTTAAACACAAATCAAAATAAAACCTGTTGTTTTTGAATAAACCTTGGCTTATTACCCCTTTAGTTGTTAATTTATTCAGAATAAAGAGAAAAATTCCGTGAATATTGAACTTGGTTTAAACAAAAAAGTCAGAAGGGCTTATGGCATTGATGAAATAGCTTTAGTCCCTGGTAATAGAACACTTGATTACGATTTGACTGATCCTTCTTGGTCGATAGGCGATATCAAAAGAGAAGTTCCGATCGTAGCTAGTGCCATGGACAGTGTTGTCGATGTAAATACGGCTGTAGAACTCACAAAATTAGGTTCCCTAGGGGTTATTAATATGGAAGGCATACAAACAAGATATGAAAACCCTGAAGAAATATTGAACCAAATAGCATCAGTAGGGAAGAATGATTTTGTTCCGTTAATGCAGAAGATATACAGTGAACCCGTCAAGGAGGGATTGATTTTACAAAGAATAAATGAGGTCAAAGAAGGAGGAGGTATCGCTGCTCTTAGTGGGACTCCTCAAGCTGCTATTAAGTTTAAAGAAACACTTAATAGTTCCAAAATAGATTTATTTTTTCTTCAAGGAACAGTTGTCTCAACTGAACATCTTGGTATGGAAGGTAAGGAAACCTTAAATATTAAAGATCTTTGCCAATCTATGAATGTTCCAGTTGTGGCGGGAAATTGTGTTACTTACGAAGTCGCAAAACTTCTCATGGATGCTGGAGTTGCAGGATTAATGGTTGGGATAGGACCTGGAGCGGCATGTACGTCAAGAGGAGTATTGGGAATTGGAATCCCTCAGGCAACTGCGATTGCTGATTGTAGTGTGGCAAGAAATGATTACTTTAAAGAAAGTGGTCGTTACATTCCTATTATTGGTGATGGAGGAATTGTGACGGGTGGAGATATCTGTAAATGTTTAGCATGTGGAGCAGATGCTGTAATGATTGGATCCCCAATAGCTAAATCCTCAAATGCTCCAGGTAAAGGATTTCACTGGGGTATGGCTACTCCAAGTCAAGTATTGCCAAGGGGCACAAGAATTGAAGTTGGTTCTACAGGATCCTTAGAAAGAATAATTAAAGGCCCTGCCTTACTTGATGATGGGACACATAACTTATTAGGAGCCATTAGAACCTCAATGAGTACTCTTGGGGCAAAAAATATTAAAGAAATGCAAGAAGTTGAAATAGTTATTGCACCATCGCTTCTAACAGAGGGTAAGGTTTATCAAAAAGCTCAGCAGCTTGGGATGGGTAAGTAGTTCGTTTAGAGCAAAATTATAAAACCTTAGTGAATTAAGTATTTAATTGAAAAATTTTCTAATTAGGAGTTATTATGAAATGATGGGGGAAACCCCATACTCCTCACACACCAAATCGCCCGATTAATCGGGCTTTTTTAGATATTTTGTTACTTATATTATTTTATCTGTAATGAAATCATCACTTAAAAGAATTGCTTGCTAAATTTTCAAAAAGGAATATTTAAATTATGTCATCAGCTCCAGCCGTAACTGATTCTTCATTTGACAAGGATGTACTGCAAAGTGATCTACCAGTATTGGTTGATTTTTGGGCACCATGGTGCGGTCCATGTAGGATGGTCGCTCCAGTTGTAGAAGAAATCTCAAAAGACTTTGAAGGTAAAATTAAAGTTTTTAAATTAAACACAGATGAGAATCCAAATGTAGCCAGTCAATATGGAATTAGAAGTATTCCTACATTAATGATCTTTAAAGGAGGTCAAAAGGTTGATACCGTTGTTGGTGCTGTGCCAAAAGCAACTCTTTCGAGCACTTTAACTAAGCATTTATAAATTTAAAAGCTTTGCATAAAATTGGAATAATAGATTATGGAATGGGCAATATTCATTCCGTAACAAAATCTCTAGAAAGTCTTGGAGAAGAAATTATATTAATTAAAAACTTTAATGATTCCAATCTTTGTAAGGCGATAATACTTCCTGGAGTTGGAGCATTTGATCCGGCGATGAATAATCTCATAAAAACTGATTTGATAACTGATTTAAAAAATTGGATTAAAAGTGGGAAGTCCTTTTTTGGGATATGCTTAGGTCTCCAACTCCTTTTTGAATCTAGTGATGAAGGAAAAGTTCAAGGGCTGGGGATTTTAAAAGGAAATATAAAAAAAATACCCAATATTGTTAACCAAAGAATCCCACACATGGGTTGGTGCCAACTTTTACCTACAAAAAAAAATACTTTATTTGGGATTGAAGAATTAAATAATTGGGTCTATTTTGTACATTCCTATCATGCAATCCCAGATGAATTAAATATTATTGCAGCTCAGGTTGATTATGGCTCTGAAAAATTAACTGCAATGATTGAGAATGATAATTTATTGGCTTGTCAATTTCATCCGGAAAAATCTGGAAAAACCGGTGAAAAACTTTTGAGAAGATGGCTGAGTAATATTCAATAACTGATACTAAGGGATGAAGACTAACTTAAGATTAATAGGTGGTAAAAAACTCCAAAGTCCAAATAATTCTTTTACCAGACCTACAACTTTGAGAGTGAGAGAGGCCATATTTAATATATTGAACAATAGAGTTGAAAATAGTAACTGGTTAGATTTATTTAGTGGAACAGGGGCCATATCTTGCGAAGCATATAATCATGGGGCGAGCAAAATACTTGCAATTGAAAAAAACAAAATCAACTCAAAAATTTGCTTAGAAAATTTACTCTCTTTGGAGAATATAGAGAATAGGAGAAATGATATCGAAGTTATTTGTAAAGACGTTTTGAAATGGACAAAACCAAATTATGAGAGAAATTTATCATCTAGAAATATGGATTTAAATAAATTAAAATTTGATTTTGTTTATCTAGATCCTCCTTACGATGTGAATTTCCATGAATTAGTTTTAAATCAATTATTCAATTGCAATTTTTTAAAAAAAGATTCAACAGTTATTTGTGAACATTCTCCAAACCTATTTATTAAAAAAAGTACTTTGTGGGAAACTATAGATGTAAGAAATTATGGGCAGTCAAGATTAACATTTTTAATCAATGTCCAGCATCCCTGAACCTCTTCTGTATTGATTCCATGCACTTACGAATAATCCAAGAAGAGTTATGGGAACTAAACCTAAAACAATTCCACATAGAAGAGGCTCGATCATTTTTTTGCCTTTTTTGAATTTATTATTCACAATTGTTACATAGAGATTATTTTTTGTGTCAACATCTTCATCAACTGCAGCAGAAAGAGACTTTAAAAGAGAATTCTTAAAAATTTTTTTTATTGTATTTGGAGTTTTATTGATTTGTTTTTCAGTATTTTTCGTAAATCATCATGAAAATAATAAATATATTATTGAAACTCTTGAGCTTAACGGCTCTGCTGAGGAAGGAGATTCTCTTTTTAAGATGAATTGTGTTGGATGTCATGGAATTACAGCAAGAGGATTAGTGGGTCCAGACTTACACTCAATAACTAAACGTTTGAATGATAAACAGATAATAAAACAAGTTACCGGAGGCCTAACTCCTCCTATGCCAAGTTTTGAAATTGATCCTGTAAATATGTCCAATTTATTAAAATATCTTCATAGTCTTGAATGATTTTGGGAAAAAATTTTTCTAATATAAAGGTAATATTAGTTGAACCAAATGGCCCTTTAAATGTAGGAAGCGTTGCTAGATTGTGCAGTAATTTTGAAGTTGATGAATTAAGAATTGTTTCTCCGAAATGCGATATATTTTCTTTAGAAGCAAAAAAAATGGCCCTTAAAGGTCATAAATTTCTTGAAAATTGTAAGATTTTTGATGATCTTCAAAAAGCAATTTTTGACTGTGATTTAGTCCTAGCATCTTGTGGAAGGATTGATGTAAACAAAAATTCATTTTTTGGATCTTCTGAAGATATATTTGATTGGACTTTATCCTTTAAAAAGATAAATAATTTAGCAATTATATTTGGAAGAGAAGATAGAGGTTTAACTAACAGTGAATTGCTTCTGGCAAATAAAACTTTTAATATCCCAACTTCTCAGAATAATCCTTCATTAAATCTTTCTCACGCAGTTTCAATAGCTTTGTATGAGTTAAATAAGTCTTCAAAAAGAAATTTTGATCAAGAACTAAAAGTTTTTAATCTTGCATCATCAAAACAAATTCATGATTCGTTTTTGGAGATAGAGGAATTACTTTTGAAGGTTGGATATCTTTTAAAACATACTTCTAAGGCAAAAATCAGTAAATTTAAGAATTTTATTTTGAGGGCAAATACATCAATGCACGAAATAAATGTTTTAAGAGGTATTATCCATCAAATAAACTGGTTTTTGAACAATTCAAAAAGAAACTAGCTTCATAATTAATTACGTTATATTTTAATTCTTTGTAGTTTTAATTTAAAAGGGATATTTACTAAAAACATTTTCTGAAGTAGCATCTATTGATTATTTGAATATTTAAGAAAACTAAAACTGTGCCTACAACAAAGAAAAGAAGAGTTTTTCCCTTTACAGCTGTAATTGGTCAAGAAGAAATGAAATTGGCTCTCTTGTTAAATGTTATTGATCCAAGAATTGGAGGCGTGATGATAATGGGTGATAGAGGGACTGGAAAGTCTACTACAATCAGAGCCTTAGCTGATTTGTTGCCTGCAATCGATGTTGTTAAAGACGATCCATATAATAGTTCCCTAGTCGATCCTGATTTACAAAGTAAAGAAGTTTTGGAAAAAATTACTCAAGGAGAAAATCTAGAAAGTATTCAAAAACAAGTACCTATGATTGACTTGCCTTTAGGGGCTACTGAAGACAGACTTTGTGGAACCATTGATATAGAGAAGGCTTTGAGTGAAGGTGTTAAGGCATTTGAACCAGGGTTATTAGCAAAAGCTAATAGGGGATTATTATATGTTGATGAAGTGAATTTACTTGATGATCATTTAGTCGATGTACTTTTAGATTCGGCTGCTTCCGGATGGAATACAGTTGAAAGGGAGGGAGTATCAGTTCGACACCCTGCTAGATTTGTCCTTATTGGTTCAGGTAATCCAGAAGAAGGTGAATTAAGGCCTCAACTATTAGATAGGTTTGGAATGAGTGTTGAGGTTAAGACAGTTAGAGATGCTGAATTAAGAGTTCAGGTTGTAGATCAAAGAACTTCTTTTGACGATAATCCTGATAAGTTTTCATTAAGCGTTGAGCAACAACAGGATGAACTTCAACAAAAGGTTATTAAAGCACAAGAAATATTAAATTCTGTTCAAATGGACGATGACCTAAGATTGAATATTTCGGCAATCTGCGGAGAACTAGATGTTGATGGTTTACGAGGAGATATTGTTACAAATCGATCGGCAAGGGCAATTGCAGCCTTTGAGGGCAGAACTGAAGTGCAAGAAGATGACATAGCAAGAGTTATTTCTTGCTCTTTAAGACACAGACTAAGAAAAGATCCCTTAGAACAAGTTGATTCAGGTGAAAGAGTTATTCAAGCTTTTTGTAAAGTATTTGATTTAGATGAAAAAGATAATCTTTCAAAATTTCAATTATCTGCAGAAGCTTAATTACAGTGAGAATAATTGGGATTGATCCTGGGTTAGCTAGAGTTGGTTATGGAATTATTGAAATAGAAAATGAAAAAAAGATATTATTAGATTGTGGTGTCATTGAGACAGGTAAAGATAAAAAAGAAGAAGATAGACTATATGAGATTTTCAAAGATCTTAATGAATTAATAAATCATTGGAATCCAACATCAGCGGCGGTAGAAAAATTTTTCTTTTACAGATCAAGCACTACCATTAGTGTGGTGCAGGCTAGAGGCGTAATTTTGATGGTATTGGCCTCAAAAAACATTAATTTTAGTGAATATTCTCCTGCTCAGATAAAATTAACCGTTGCTGGGTCTGGAAAAGCATCTAAGAAAGAAGTTCTTGATGCTGTTATGTATAGTTTAGAACTTAAAAAACCTCCAAAACCTGATGATTCAGCAGATGCCTTGGCCATAGCTCTCACAAAACTAAATGAAGATGGCATCAACTGAAAATTCAATATGACTATTTCTGAAAAAAAGAAATTGGAGAGGCATACCTTTAGAAAACTTAGAGATGAGACTTCTCTAAATCAAAGAGCAAATGTAGAAAAGAATGTAAAATTTTATGTTGATTCATTTATTAAGGAATATAAAAATATTGGTTACATAGCAATATATTGGCCTCTAAGAAATGAAGTAGATATTAGAAGTCTTAAGGAGAAATTTTCTTTAGCTTTGCCTAGATGTAAAGATAAAAATGAATTGTTATTTTATCCATGGGATGAAGAACCTCTCACAAATGATTCTGAGGGGATACTTAGTCCAAATAACTCTTTTTCATTAAGTTATAACCAAATAAGTATGATTCTTGTCCCATGTCTTTCTGTAGATAAAAATTTGACAAGATTAGGTTATGGAGGAGGTTATTTTGATAAACTAAGGACAGATAATAATTGGAGAAATGTTAAATGTATTGGAGTATTAACTTCCAATTGTGTAAGTACGACTCCATTAACCAGAGCTAAGTGGGATATTCCTTTATCAGGGTTTATCACAGAAAAAGAAATATTTGTATAATAGAAAACTGATAAAGCGATTAATTTATAGTTTCAAAAAATGGAAAATCAGGAAAAATACAATAATTTATCAAGATTAGTAGAAAAGTTGAAGAAATCAGAAGATCCAAAAAGAAAATATGAATACATTTTGTGGTTAGGGAAAAAATTGAAAGAACCAAATAATGAAATCCTTGTTGAAGAAAATAAAGTTAAGGGATGCGTTTCGGAAGTTTTTGTTAAGCCAAATATTAAAGGTGGTAAATTATTTTGGGAAGGATATTCTGATGCCCTAATAACCAAGGGTTTATTAGCATTTTTAATTACTGGGTTAAATGAATTAACGCCAAATGAGGTTATTAAAATAGATAAGAAATTTATTGAAGATACTGGTTTGAGATCAAGCTTAACTCCTTCTCGGTCAAATGGTTTTTTAAACATATTGTTGAAAATGCAATCTCAAGCAAATGAATTTTTGTAGGCCTAATAATATAAAATTAAACTCAAAGTTAAAAGAAATAAAAAATGAGAAAATGCAAAATTGGGATTGTAGGTTTTGGAACTGTAGGTTCAGGTATTTATAAAATATTAAATTCTGAAGTTGATTCACATCCAATTCTAAATGAAATAGAAATTTCAAAAATAGCAGTTAAAGATCTTTATAAAAAAAGGGATATTGAGCTAGATAATAATTTATTAACTGATGATCCATATAAATTAATTAATGACCCCTCTATAGATGTAATTGTTGAAGTAATGGGTGGGGTTGATTTAGCAAAAGATATTATTCTGCAATCATTAAAATCAGGTAAATCTGTTGTTACAGCAAATAAAGCAGTCATTGCAAGATATGGAGAAGAAATATATAAAACGGCATCTAAAGAAGGAGTTTATATATTGTCAGAGGCGGCAGTTTGCGGGGGGATTCCTATAATTGAACCCTTAAAAAGATCATTAAAAAGTAACAGCATAAAAAAAATGGTTGGGATAATAAATGGCACAACAAATTTTATTCTTTCAAAGATGACTAATGAAAAAGCTGATTATAAGGAGACCTTAAAATTGGCCCAAAACCTTGGGTATGCAGAATTTGATCCAACTGCAGATGTTGAGGGTGATGATGCTGCTGATAAGATTTCAATTCTTAGTGAACTTGCATTTGGAGGGAAAATTAAAAGAGAGGAGATTCATTCTGAGGGAATTAGTAAAATTAATCTAAAGGATATCGAATATGCCAATAAATTAGGGTTTGAAATAAAACTTTTAGCGCTCTCCGAAAGGGGACAAATTAATAGTAATGATTCACTCGCTTTAAATATTTGGGTAGGACCTTCTTTGATTCCAAAATCTCATCCATTGGCAACAGTTAAGGGAGTTAATAATGCCTTATTGATAGAGGCTGATCCTCTTGGAGAGATAATGTTATATGGTCCAGGTGCAGGGAGTGGCCCAACTGCTGCATCAGTAGTATCAGATATATTAAATCTGCATGCCTCCTCAGTAAAAAATTATAATTCAATCGATCCATTATTATCTTTTGATTTCTGGAGAAATTGCCATATAATAGGTTCTTCAGAAATAAATAAAAAAAATTACCTTAGAATTATTTGCCTTGATAGTCCAGGTGTCATAGGAAAGATTGGAGATATTTTTGGAAAGTATAATGTATCAATCGAATCAATTGTTCAACTTGATGCTAGTGCGGACAAAGCTGAAATTGTCGTTATTACTCATGAGGTGAATAATGGAGATTTTGAGAGATCGAAAGATGAAATAAATTCGCTAAATGAAGTCAAAATTATTGCAAGTCAATTAAGTTGTATTTAAAAAAATAGTTTGCAAATTTCTTTATAGCTTGGTAAACCGAAGAAATAAGTGTTTAGTTTTAGCACCTTAATGATTCATTCAAAACTATTAGAAAATAATAATTTAATTTTTTCTGAAAACCTTTATAAAGGTGCTTGTGTAAAAATTAAAAATAGCAACAAGACTTTTCAAGTAATTGGTTTAAATATAGGTAAAGAAATTTGTTGGGTGAGAGAGTGGCCTTTTGCTTGTAATTCAAAAAAAACATTTGCTTTAGAAATAAGTCAAATAACCTTACAAATTTTCTGCTCAAATAATTCTTCAGAAAAATTAAGTAACTATGAAATATAAAAAAAAAGTTGTTTTATCAATATTTATTATTTTAATTTCTTTTTTACAGAATTCTTGCGGCTCAAAAAGAATATCTAAAAAAATCATAGTTGCAAGTTCTGGAAAAATTGAATCTTTAGATCCAGCCAGAGCAAATACTCTTAAAGCAATTCAATTAATCAGTTCTCTTGGAGACACATTATATGAATTAAATTCTAATGGAAAATTAATCCCTGAATTGGCCTCGGGTATGCCAGTTATTTCAAAGGATAGACTTCAAATAACTATCAATTTAAGAAAGGATGTTTTTTTTCACGATGGAACAGCATTTAACTCAAATGCTATGAAGTTTACCTTTGATAGATTCAAAAGAATTGGAACTATGAACTATATTTTAGGAAATAAGATTAAATCAATAGAAACGCCAAGTGAATATTCAATCATAATAAATTTGAATAAACCATCAAGTTCTTTAAATGGTTTACTCACATCAGTAAATTTAACTCCAATATCTCCTACATTTTACAAACAATATTCTGATAAGTTTCTAAATGAAAAATTCGTTGGTACTGGCAAGTATGTGCTGACCAGTTTTTCTAATGAAGTTCAATCAATTGATCCATATTTGAATTATTGGGGTAAAAAGCCCTTAAATAACGGCGTTAATTTTGTGGGATATTCAAATTCATCCTCTCTTTTTGGGGCTTTAAAAAGTAAACAAATTGACGTTCTTTTATCAAATTCAATTGATGATAGTCAGAGAAAAAGTTTAAATAATTTAAGCAAAAATAAACAGTTTAATGAAGGTAATAGCCCTTTCACTGAATTAAGTTTTATAAGCCTTAAAACTAGTTCTTATCCTTTAAGTAATCTTAATTTAAGACTGGCGTTGGCAAAAAGTCTTAATAGAAAATTGATTAGTGAGAAAGTAAGTTATGGCTTAAGGAAGCCATCTAGATCAATTATTCCTCCCATACTAAAAAAAGATAATTTAGAGTTATGGCCTAAATATGATTATTTAGAAGCGAGAAGGTTATTGCGAAAAGAAAATTATTGCAATGGAAATATTCTAAAAATACCCCTTACTTATAGATCGAATGTACCAGCTGACAAGCTTATTGCTCTGACATGGCAAGAAGAAATTAAAAGTTCTTTGAAAGATTGTATTGATATTGAACTCAATGGGGTTGAATCTACAACAGTTTATAAGAATCTAAGTTTAGGAATTTATACGGCAGTTCTTCTCGATTGGACTGGGGCTTATTCAGATCCAGAGGCCTATCTCACCCCTCTTTTGAGTTGTAATAAAATAGTTGATGGCATATGTAAAAAAGGAGAGTCAGTTTACAGCGGAAGTTTTTGGGGTTCTAATAAAGTGGAAAGTTTATTTCTTGAGAGTGAAAAAATAAGTGGAATTAAAAGATTAGAAAAACTTGTTGAAATTGAAAAAATAGCAGCAAGTTCAATACCTTATATTCCTATTTGGATATCCTCTCAAAAAGCATGGTCACAGAATAAAATATCAAAACCTATTTTTAATGGTGCAGGAATAATTTCATTGAGTGATCTTGAGTTAATTAATGAGTAGGAATTTAAATAAACTACTAAATTATTCATTATTAAAGATTTCATTAATACCGATAATGCTATGGATAATTTCTTCATTAGTTTTTATTTTATTAAGAGTTGCTCCCGGCGATCCTGTCGATGCCATACTTGGATCTGGTGCAGATGAGGTCTCTAGGGAATTTCTAAGAAATAAATTGGGGCTAAATGAACCTTTAATAAATCAATATTTTTCATATATTAAAAATATATTGCACTTAGATTTTGGCCAATCTCTTAGTACCCAAGAGCCAGTCCTTAGTATTATTATTAAGTCATTGCCTGCAAGTCTTGAGCTTGGACTCTTTTCAATATTAAGTGCCACACTAATAGGATTCCCATTGGGATTAATTGGCTTAAGAAATAGAGGGAAAAAGACTGATTATATTGCGAGAATATTAGGAATTGCTACATATGCGATACCTCCTTTTTGGGGTGCAATGTTAGCGCAATTATTATTTTCTGTATTTTTTAATATTTCCCCAATTGGAGGAAGATTTCCAATATTTCAGCAACAACCTCAAATTACAGGTTTTCTAGTTTTAGATAGTATTCTTTCAAATAATATTATTGCCTTGAAAGATAGTCTTTATCATCTCGCACTTCCTTCGATTACCCTTGGCTTTTTATTAAGTGGTATATTCAGCCGCTCATTAAGAGTAAATTTGGATAAGACATTAAAAAGTGATTATGTAAATGCTGCTATATGTAGAGGAATATCAAGGAAAAAAATATTTTTAAACCATGCATTGCCTAATGCTCTATTGCCAATTGTCACTATTTCTGGCTTGACTATGGCCTCATTAGCAGGAGGTGCTCTATTGTTCGAGGTGACTTTTTCATGGCCTGGTATAGCTCTAAGATTACATGAAGCCATTTCTCAAAGAGACTATACCTTGGTTCAAGGAATTGTAATTTTCACCTCTATGCTTATAGTCTCTTTAAATCTCTTCGTGGATATTTTAATCGCATATTTAGATCCACGAATAGAGTACTAATTTGCGGAAATTTCTTTTATCGTTTCAAGATCTAAAAGATGGAAATCAAGTCCCAAATCTCTTTGGTTTTTAATTATAAAAGGGATCTTTTGGTCTTTAATATTTTTTAAAAATTCAACTATAAATTTAGTAGATAAATCTTGTACTAATATTGGCTCTGAGCCAATAAAAGAGTCACTTATTTTGAAGACGTCATTATTTTCTTCATAGCTTTTATTAATTCTTATTGGAGAGAAATGACTTGCTCCTTCAATAATTAGAAATCTATTTGATGGATTATTTAAAGCAGAAAAAACTCTAAATTGTTCATTGATTAACGGTGTAATAAGGTCATAAGTACCACCTATTAGAAGAGTTGGTGTTTTAATGCCTGTACTATTTTCTTTTGGCCATATTAAACTTCCAAATGAATTAAAACCAACTATTGCACTGGCATTATTAGTGTTATTTTTCTTAGGGAATGGTATTTCGCTCAACTGACATTGAAGTAATTTTGATAAATTTGTTACCGCAAAGTCTTTTAATGCTGAATCACATTTTTCCTCTAGTTGATCAGTAGGTTTCTTGCCTTCATATAAAAGTGCTATTAAAGCACCAAGTGAATGCCCCATTAAAATATAAGAATTATTAGGTAAACCAAATTCTCCATTTTCATGAGCTTTCAATACAGCATCTAAATCTTTAATTCTATATAAGAAAAAGTCTGCACTTCCTGGTATTGTTTCCTTACCTTCGAGTACTTCTATGAATGATTCTAAATTACTCCCTCTATGATCTATGAATAATATTGGCCAACCTCTTCTAGCCAATTCGTTACCTATCCATTTGAAATTATTAATTTCGCCTCCCAGTCCAGGCATAAAAATTATCAATTCTTTATCAACATTTGTTTTATTGCTTTTCCATATTTTAATTTCAAAAGGTTTCACTCGGTGAGGAGCATAAATTTTTTTATCAATTTTTATTAGATCTTTAGTTGATTTTTTTTCAGTATTTTTAAAGGCATTTTGTTTAGTTTTTTCAAGTTCATTTAATTTGGACAACAGTACTTGTTGCATTAATAATTCATTTTTCCAAGATGAAATTATTAAAATTAAATTATCAATATCTAGTGAAATTTCTTCTGATGGTAATTCCTTTATGATATCTAAAGTTGAAACTTCTTTCTTTTTATCTAATAAATCTTCTATCGTGTTATATATTTCTGTTCCATTATTGTCATTTGGAACTTTTATGCTTTTGCTTAATTCTGTAAGAATTTTACGCCCTATCCAACTTCTTAATATTTCTCTATTTATTCCCTCTTCTTTGAAAACTGGAAATTCTAAAAATTTTGATAATTCAAAAACTCTTATAAATCCATTTTTTTTTAACCAATCTATTAATTCTGTTGAATCATCTTTGTATTTTTCTAATTTTGATAATTGTTCTATAGTAAGAGGGATTTCCATCTCTTCGAACTTAATATTTATCTTTTCAGCAGCCTTTAAACCATTATTAAAAAATAAAGCACAAATACTAAAAAAAATTATAAAAATGTATTTCACTAGTGATTAGTCCAAATAGTTTACAAATTAGCAAAAGTTGGTGGATTCAATTTCCATATCATTTGAGGTTAATAACCAAGATAAGATTTTTCGCTGCATTTGGAGCAGGAGGCGTTATTTATTTAACATCACTTATTTTTAATAACTTAGGATTTTCGGCAACAGATATTGGCTTGGGATTTACCATTTCAGCAATAATTGGAACCGTAACAAGACTCTTTACAGGTAATTATCTTAATAAAACTGGGAAAATACAATTTCCAATAATTACTTCTTCGATACTAAGTATTGCCGCTAGCTTATGCCTCATTTTTTCAAGAGATACTTTTTTGTACATAATTGGACAATCACTTGTTGGGGCTGCTGCAGGAATATATTGGCCTGCTGCTGAGTTTGGGGTACCCTATTTTTGCCATCCTATCGAAACACGCAAAGCATATGCACTTGTAAGAAGTTCGGAGGCTTTAGGAATATTTCTAGGAGTATTCTTAGGAAGTTATATGACAAATTATTTGTATTCTAAATCAATTTTTATTAATGATATATTTTGCATGTTAGTTATCACATATTTAATATCTAGAAATAGTTCTTCTATTAAAAGAAACTTAGAAAATTTCCAAAAAAAATTTGTAGATCCAATTAATCAGGGACAATTGAAATGGAATAAAAATTCAACAATAATAATTTTATCTATTTTATTGATAACTACTTCTTTAGCTCTGATTCAAGTAACCTTGCCTCTGGATCTTGTTAAAGGTGGAGTATATCGCAATTCATTAAGCAAAGAAATTATTAGTCTTATAATTTCTATTCAGTTAATTTTATTGTTGTTTTTGCAATGGCCTATTGGATCTTGGATATCAAAAAAAGGGAGATTATTTGGGTTGAAATTTAGTTTGATAAATTTTTCTTTCGCTTCATTTTTATTATTTATTTCTAGTTATTTAAATATCCTAGCTTTTTATTTAATTTCTTTTTCATTAATATTAGTAAGTTTAGGGACTGCTTCATTTCTCCCAACATCAACAGATATCGTTTTCAGAATAGCTCCTTCAAACAAAAAAGGTTTTGCACTTGCTCTATTATCACAATGTTTCGCTATGGGTTATTTTTTTGGCCCATTTATTTCAGGACGTATATTAGATCTATTCGGTTATGCTTCAGTAATCTGGCTATCTATTTCATTTGCTTGCTTTGTAATTTTTGCAATCCTATTTAAGAGATTATTTTAATTAATCTTTTCTAATTCAATAATTCTTCTCTCTCTAAGAAATAAGAAAAAAGGTGCAGAGAATGCGAATGCTATAAGAAAAGTTCCAATGTATACAACCCACATATTCTTCATATTTAGTTTTTTTGATTCATTTACTATCCATATAAAAATAGCGCTTGCACCTACTAATAAGTCTCTAGAAATTGACTGAGCTGCAGGGTTTGCATTCGCTAAAGAAATGAAGTTATTTATATCAAAGCTGTTTCCATATTCCTTAGCAAATTCGAAATTTGCCATCATTGGCAGGACAGCACCTAAAATTGATAGAAAAAGGTAAAGATAAGATAGTATCTGTTTATTATCTTTTAAAATGTTAAATGAATTCACTCGTCATAAATATTTCTTTAATAATAGTATTTAAAAGCTTATGGTTGTTGAAAAAAATAATAAATTTGAAGACTATAAATTTAAAAAAGGAAATTTAAATTTTGCTGTTGTTGGACATGTTGAGTGGATAAATTTCTTAAAGGTCGATCAATTACCAAAATCCGGAGTCATTTCTCATTCTGAAAAGTCCCTTGAGTATCCAGCTGGTGGTGGCTCTATTATCGCGAAAATACTTTCTGATTTAACGTTAAACCAAATTCATTTTTTTACGTCATTAGGTAGTGATGATTATGGAGATAAGTGTTTCAAGATTCTCTCAAATATGGGAATTAAGTTGCATGTAGCTTGGCGTGATAAACCAACCAGAAGAGGGTTTAGTTTAATCGACTCTCAAGGTGAAAGAGCAATAACAGTTATTGGAGAAAGGTTAGCTCCAACTCATAAAGACAATTTAGAATGGGAAATATTAAAGAAAATGGACGGAATTTTTATTACTGCCTCTGATTCAGAGATTTTTAAAATGGCTAGATCAGCTTCAATACTGTGTACAACACCAAGGGTAGGATTAAATACAATTAATAAATCAAATGTTCTTTTAGATGGATTAATAGGCAGTAATCTTGATCCCGGAGAAGTTTTTTCTTTTTCTGAATTATCTTTAAAACCCAAATATACTATTAAAACAGAGGGAGAGAATGGAGGCATACTATTCCCAGGAGGAAGATATAAGGCTCTTACAAACAAAAAATTAAAGGTTGATTCTTATGGATGTGGCGATTCTTTTGCGGCTGGAATTCTTTATGGAATGGCATCTAAATGGGATATAGATAAAAGTTTAAATCTTGCTAAAGTAATGGGAAGAGACGCTAGTGAATTTTTCGGCCCATATGCAAATAGTGATGAAAAATAATTGATTTAAGACTTATATGAGCAATTTAGATAATAAAAATAAAAATCTACTTGTAGAAAACATTATTGTTTTCTTTTTATTTACTGTTTTTTTAGTTTTTAAATCTTTAAAAACTTTATCTAAAATTTTTACCTATGGAATCATAAAAAAAGAAATATTAACTACTAAAAGTAACTTAGGCGTAGATATAAAAATAAAAATTAAGTAATGAATATATTTTTAGTTTTTCTAATTTTAGGAGTTATTTTTTGGGGCTACAAAAAAATTAATTCTAAAAAAACAAAGAACTTAAAATTAGATAAATTTAAAAATAAACTGCAGAGCACGCAAACAAATATTGACAGAATTTTTTTAAGAGAGGAAGAAAAAACCTTTTCAAATCCCAATATAAATATTTATATTGGAGTCTATGATAACGAAGATAATATAAATAGAAAATCCAATATACACAGAGCAAGACTTTCAAAATTTAAGAAATCCAAATTAAATGGTGAGATGATATTTCAAGACGATGAACAAAGGATTTATAAATTTAATAATGGTAAAAAAGTTTACTTATAATTTTTGATGCTAACTACACTCAAGACTTTCTCTGGTTGAAACGCCTGTTGTTGGATTGATCCCATCAGCAATTTCACAAAGATTTCTTTGGTCTTCGCTGTCAAGAATGGCATAAGAAAAATCTGCTCCTTCTATTTGAGCTCCAGCAAAACTGCTGCCTGAGGCAATCATATTTATTAAAACAGCATTTCTAAGATCTGTTTTTTGGAAATTTACTCGATCAGATAGAGTATCGGTCAGGTCGATTCCATTTAAATTAGAACCTTTTAAATCAGATAGGGTTAAGGTTGTTCCATGTAAATCAACGTCGCTAAAATCTGCGTCTCTTGCCACTGCTCCAGCTATAGAAGATAAATGAAGATCCTCTCCATGGAAATTATATCCTGTAATATTAGATCTTACATAACTTGGTACTTCATCTCCTTCTCCCTTAACAGCTACATTTGCCCCAGCAAAAACTGGAGAGGATAAGACTAGGAAAGAAAAAGTTATGCATAAAAAATATTTTAAAAAACTAAAAAATTTCATTTTGAAAAATTTGAATAATTTTATTTTATAACAAATAGATAATTTTTTAAATCTTAGAATAAATTTAGAATGCCTTTTTAAGATTATTTAACACTATAAATTTTAAATCTAGGCTCTAAATTAGTTATACAATCTAGAAGTTTTTTATTATCTTTGCTATTCGTTACCTTGAATTCAGATTCAACTGTACCGCCTTCATCTCTAATGGCTTGATTTAAAACTATGGAACCGTTTTCGTCAGATACGGATCTATGAAAAGTTCCTCTAGGTATCCTTAAAATATATCCGCAAGATTCTAATCTGACTTTATAAAAAGGATAATCCCAACCAAAATTTACAAGGAAAAATGTTCTGCCTCCAGAGATAGCTAATAGATTATCCTCTTGATAATGATGTATGTAAAATTGCCAATTATTAAAATCTTCATCATTTGGAGGACTAACCGCAGGACCACTATGAATAACTAGATCTCTATAGTTTGATTCATTAACACTAATATCAAAAAATCTTACATCTTTTGTATCGCGAAATTTTTCATAACTTATCAATTCAAACATTTTCGATTTGTTTGATTTGATAACTGGAATTTCTAAACTTGAGTTCAATTTTCTTTAAAGATTAAACAAATGAAAACAGATATATATATCTAAGAACGTATCAATTAACACTAAAAAAGAAACATTTTATTATTTATATTTTTTTGTTAATTTAGAAGATTAAAATTTAGTGTTTATTAAATTTCAAGAGGTTTGATTTCCCAGGATAAAGTATTTTCTAGATTATTTTTTCCTATAAAGTTTCCTGTAATTACAGAGGTTAAATTAGATTTAGAAGAAGATACTAATGTTAAATATCTTTCGTCTATTAATCCTTTTCCGCTTGGATCAAAACCTCTCCAACCAGCACCTGGAATGTATAACTCAGCCCAAGCATGTAAATCTAACTCAGAGGGCAATGGATCTTCAAAATGATAACCACTTACAAATCTACTTGGGATACCAATAGACCTACAAGCTTCAACCATGAGCATTGCTAAATCTCTGCATGATCCTATACGTTCTTTAAGTGTTCTGCTCGCTGGCCATGCAGGACCTGTATGTCTTTTTGTATATTTAACCCGATCTTGAATAATCTCTATAAGTTGGTAAGTAAATGATAATGCGTTATTAAAACTTCCTGCTAATGCTTCTTGGGCAAGCTCAACTGCAGAGGGATCGTGCTGTCCATTTGGCATCCATCCCTCTAATGCCCCTTGTAAATCTCTGTTTATGATACTTCTGCAAAAAGGTAATGTTAGATCTCTATTTTTTACCCCATCAATAATATTTGGATGTTTAATGGTCTCAACTTCGCTTATTGATTCAATAATTAAATTATCTGTTGCTCCATTGAATCTAATTCGATTAATCTCTTCGCCACTTGCAGCAAGTAATGGATAAATAATTTCTGGTTCTGGGGTTATTTTTAATTCAAAATTCTTCAGCTTTTGGAATCCATTTGACCTTGGCTTTATACACAATCTATGCTCGCCTAATTGAACAGGTTCTTCATATTTATATTCAAGTTTGTGAAGGTATTTAATTCTCATTAAAAAACTTATTAATTGATAAAGTATTTTTCTTGAATGAGATCATTTAATTTATTCAAATCAATTTGCAAGGAATCGATTGCCTCATGTAAACCATCATTAATTATATCTTCAATTCTGATATAACTCCACTTTGCTTTGAGCAAGCCTCTCATGCATTCTAATTCGGAAGGATTTTCAGGAGGAGGAGAGGTATCTATCATCTTAAGAGTATTGCTTATCCCATCAAGACAGTATCTTATTGATCTCGGGAAAATTGGATCCAGTAAAAGGAATCTTGCAACTGATTCAGGCTTAATAGAATTTTGCTCTGCTTTCCTAAACATTTGATAAGCTCCAGCGGAACGTAAAAGAGCGATCCATTGCAACTCATCAAGAACACCTCCAAGTTCATCTAGGCTGGGGAGAAGTAAATAATATTTAACATCTAAAATTCTCGATGTTTTATCAGCTCTCTCAACTAATCTTCCAAGAATGCTAAATCTCCAAGCAAGGTCTTTGCTTAAAGTCGCATCTGTAATTCCATAAAAAAGCTGACATGCTCTCCTTATTTCACTTAATTGTTCTTGTCTTGGCTTATTCCATATTGCTTCTCCTTCTTGCATATTCCAATATAAAATATTAATTTGCTCCCACATTTCTGTTGTCAACACGTCTCTTATTTGTCGTGCGTTTTCTCTAGCTAATTGAATACAAGAAATTATACTGTTTGGATTTAAACGATCTCTTATTAAAAAATTTATAACGTCATCAGGCTTTTTTTCTGGGAATCTTTTATCAAAAGATTCTCTGTCGCTTGAAGCATCAATTAACGGGAGCCAAGGTTCTGCACTTCCTGGTGGACAATCTAATGACATTGCTTCACTTACTTCCACAAAACGAGATATATTTTCTGCTCGTTCTAAATAACGATTGATCCAATAAAGAGATTCTGCTACACGACTTAAAAGCATATTATTTACCTACAACCCATGTATCTTTGCATCCTCCACCTTGAGAAGAGTTTACAACTAATGATCCTTTTTTTAATGCTACCCTCGTAAGCCCACCTGGACTAACCCATGAATCTTTTCCTCTCAAGATATATGGTCTTAAATCAACATGGCATGGATATAGTTCTCCATCACATAACGATGGTACAGTAGATAATTCTAATGTTGGTTGTGCTACGAAATTTCTAGGATTTTTTCTAATTTTATTAGCAAATTCCTCTATTTCACTGCTTGTTGAGTGAGGCCCAATTAACATTCCATATCCACCAGCTTCAGCGACAGACTTAACAACAAGTTTTGGTAAATTTTCTAGAACGTATTCCCGATCCTTTTCGTAATGACAAATATATGTTTCTACATTTTTAATAATAATTTCTTCATCAAGATAATATTTAATCATTTTTGGAACAAAAGAATAAATCATTTTGTCATCTGCTATTCCAGTCCCAGGTGCATTTGCTAAAGCAACATGACCTGCCTTGAAAACATCAAGTAATCCGCTAACACCAAGGCAGGAATCTTTTCTAAAATTAAGAGGATCTAAAAAATCATCATCAATTCGTCTGTAAATGACATCTACCCTCTTTAAACCGGAGGTAGTTTTTAAATATACATAATTATCATTACAAATTAAGTCATGACCCTGTACTAATTGGATGCCCATTTCTTGCGCTAAATAACTATGTTCAAAATATGCACTATTAAAAATTCCAGGAGTTAGTAGAACTATTTTGGGAGTGTCTGTCCAAACAGCAAGTTCTTGAAGAGTTTTTAAAAGATATGATGGATATTCATCAATTGGTTTTACTATTCTTCCAGAAAAAAGATTAGGGAAAATATTTTTCATAACTAATCTATTTTCTAAAAAATAAGCAACCCCAGAAGGACACCTTAAATTATCTTCTAAAACATGCCAATCCCCCTTTCTGTCCCTTATTAAATCAAGTCCTGAAATTTGACACCATTTATTTAGAGGAGGTTTGAAACCTATCATTTGTGGTCTCCAACCTTCTGAACTCTCTATTAATTCTCTTGGAATTATTCCGTCATTAATAATATTTTGAGAATTATAAATATCATCTAGGAATAAATCAATTGCCTCGAGCCTTTGTTTTAAGCCTTTTTCTAACGTTACCCAATCATCCTTACTAATTATTCTAGGAAGTGGATCAAAAGGTAATATTCTCTCAGTACCTTTTAAACCAGTATCATTTAATCTAAAAGTGGCACCATGTCTTAATAATAATTTTTTTGCAGCAGAGTGATTCCTGTTTAACTCTTCAAGACCCATATTATCTAAAGAGGACAGAAGTGGAATTAATATTTCTCTTGCAGAGTTGACATTATCCTTAAAGTATTCATCAAAACTATTTTTTGGACGATAACTTGAAAACATGTATTTCATGGTTTAATAACTTTTACTTTAGCTTCAAATCTTTATTCGTATTTATGGCTACAAAAAAAAACATCTCCTAACTCGATCTATTTCCTTATTTGGATCATTGAAGTATATTTTTTTAAAAATCTAAAAAAGTATGAATTCTAGTAATTGGCAATTTGTTTTTTTTAGATATTTCGCAAGCTTTCTTTTTATTCTCTCTCACAGTTTGCTTGTTCTTGATCATTTACCTATTGGGGCGGCACTCCATGGACTTGGGGAAGTTTTTATTGCACCTTGGGCGTTTAGGGAAAGAGCTTGGGATCTTGTAGTTATTGCAGTTTTATTTTTCTTCTTCGATATCTGGGGACTTATAAACACTCCTTGGAATTAACTGATATTATTTATTTACTAATTCTGGGAAAATGATATTAAAAATGAAGTCTTATTTTTATCAAATTTTTAAAATAATTTTTCTTTTGTTATTTACGAATATTCCCAATTTACATGCACATAATCTAATTAATGGAGGTTGCAAAGGTCATTGTGGACTGAAAGTTAAATCAATAAATAATGAAAAAAAATTAAAAAGTTTTGATGATCAAATAAATGTTGAGAGTAAAAATTCATGTTTAAATAAATCTCTTTGTAGAGGTTGACTTTCTGAATTTTTTTTAATTGTTTTATGCAATTGTATCTTTAATAATTAATGAATACATAATATTTGCTTGATAATTTTTATTTGGAGGATTTATTTGATTTTTAATTAAAAAAATAAAAGTATATACTAACGGTAGAAGTAATGATGACGCAGCAACTAAAGCAATTATCTGGTTTAACCTAATAAATGGTTTTTTTACAAGATCCTCACCGCACAATCCACATACAAGAACCCCTTTTGAAGATTGTTTTTGAAATTGATATTTAGGATTGCAATAGGGGCAATAGTATCTAACCATATTTTTTATTTTATCTTTTTAATCATTATCTATAAAACTAAAAGAAAGTCACCTTATTTTTTTAATTAAAAAAAAAGAGGACTAATGAAAGCCCTCTTTTATCTTTTACTTATATATTTTTTATGAAGTTAAAAACGTACCTAAATCATGGATCCTTGTTATTAACCCCTATTAAGCTAATACTCACCAAAATTAACTAATTGTCTTTAACTGGGGCAAAAACTCTAGAATTAAGCTTGTTTCTTAGAGGGCACCTAAACGATGCAGAAGAAGGAAGCTTAGACATTAATAAAAAATAATTGGAGCAGTTAATTAAATTAGTTCGGTTCATTCCGAAATTTCAGGCAGGCTATCGATCATTTTGAAAGACCTCCTAGAACTCAACAATATAAAATTAGGAAAATATTTCTCTAAAGACAATCCGTTTTTATACGCATTGCTTTTTTATAAAAAATGTCCGAGAGTAGTAATAAATCGTGTTAATTTTTTTGAGATATTTTTAGTAAGTTTTGCTTATTTCTTTTGATATTTAATTCGACTATCTTGATTTTAAATAATTGAGGATCTCTTTTATGAATCATTCGAATGAAGTTAGGAAAACTGATCAATCTAATCCTATAGACGAATATTTTCAATGTCTCTCATATTGCGATATTCACCCAAAAGGTATAGATAATGACTGTGAAGTCATTTGTATGGAAAGACATTTAAAAGCTAATTATTGGTAATTTTATAAATTTCTACTTTTACTTAAACCCCTTAGAAAAAAGGTTAGTACGAACTTTAAATTTCCATACATTTACCACCCCTTTTGCATTAACTGCTGCAAGTGCACAATCATCAGGTCTCCAGGAGATTTCCCCTACTAAATCTCCCGCGAATGCAGCTCCAACTGGGTCTCCATTACCGTCTTTTTTTAGAAAACTTGCGACAACAGAACCATCTCTTGATCCTGAGGCTACAAGCATACCTTTATTTGAAAAGGCAAGGCTCGAAATAGGTTCTGTATGGTGACATAGCTCTCCTGGCATAGTCCCTTCTGGACCATTTCCAATAAAGCTCCATACTGTGATTCTTTCACTGCCACTAGTAGCTAGTAATTTTCCGCTGTCATCAAAAGAGAGGTGACTTGGTTTTCCAGGATAGCCTGTCATTTCTGCATCCATTCCGGTTGATCTTCTCCAAAAATGAACTGAGTTGTCTTGGCTCCCACAGGCGACTATATCTCCATCAGGGCTTAATTCCATTGATACTAATGATCCTTGCCACTCGAGTTTTTGATTCGTTTTATTATTCACTATGTCAAAGAATGTCACTCTTCCGTAGCAAGCAGTAGCCAACTCATTTTTATTTGACCATGTAACTGCACTTACTGTGCTTGGATGATCTTCTGAAATCCATTTTTCTTCTCCAGTTTCATTAAAAACATATACTTTTTTTGAGGAAGCTATCGCAAGAAATAAACCGTCATTAGACCACTTGAGATGTTCTACCCAACCTTTGCCAAGATCAAGTGTTTTAATTACTTTACCTTGGAGGCAATTACAAATATGAACATTCCCATCCTGACCTGATGTTGCAAATATTTCACCTTCTGGATGAATGGCCATTGCTAATAAACCACCGGAGTGCGTATTATCTTTTTTCCAAATAATTTTTCCAGTATCTCCCTCGAATGCAAAAAGACCACCTGCCACGTCGCCAACAATAAATTGTTTTCCTTTAAGAGCCCAGCCACATGCTATGGCATAATCGTTAACTTCAGCTGTCCAACCTTCGTGGAACATGCCTCTTGGGCTAAATGGTTCTATATCAGGCATTTGTCAAAGTCTTCTAGCATCTCTTTCTCATTAAGATTTCTACCGATAAAAACAAGTTGATTTCTACGAGGTTCGTTACCCCATTCTTTGTCAGGTTGAGCAGTAAATAACATGTGCACTCCTTGGAAAACTATTCGCCTTGGGTTACCTGAGTAACTTATGAAACCTTTAGTTCTGAATATGTCCACTCCTTTTTCTGAGAGAAGCCTTCCCATCCAAGTATTTAGTTTTTCTGGATCAACATCTCCAAAACGCTCTATAGCAATTGAGCCTACTTCATCATCATGTTCATGCTCTGCTTGCCAAAACCTTTCAGTATTAAATGGAATCTCTTTATTTTCCTCACTTTTAATGACTTTCATATTGAATTCTTCAGCAGTGTGCTGTGTAAACAAACCTATTTTTGTTAGTTTTTCTATGTTCAGAATGAAGGATTTATTCCCTTTATCATCTAATTTGAGATTTATATGTTCTCCATATGGGATAGTATTTCCAGGTTCTAAAGTATTAGCTTTTTCTGCATAAAGTCTTACGGAGGATTCAGCCCCATCTTTAAGTTCCTCCTCACTCTCACCTTGGTTAACGAGAGCTACTAGGGACATTTCTGGATCTGGTCCTTCTTCTAGCATTAATTCATATTTACCTGCATCAAGATCGTAAACACCTGTCCATTCAAAAGGATATTCTGGTTCAAGGAATGTTGGCCTGCGTTTAAGGATCTGATCGAGATCAAATGCACTTAGATTTAAGACTGTTTCAATTGGTACTTTGGCATTCTCTGCTCGAATAATTCGAGTCATTCGGTTCATATCTCTCAACCTAGATTCAAGAGTATTTAGCGCATCATCAGAGACTAAATCAGTTTTGTTAAGGACAAGAACATCTGCAAATGCAACTTGTTCTGAACTTTCATCACTCCTTCCTAATTGTTGATCAATATGTGCAGCATCAACTAAAGTCACAATTCCATCAAGAGTAAATTCAGAACTAATCTCTTCATCCATGAAGAATGTCTGTGCAACTGGCCCAGGATCTGCTAAGCCTGTCGTTTCTACTAAAACATAGTCAAACTTATCTCTTCTTTTCATAAGGTTGCCAAGGACTCTTATTAAATCACCGCGCACAGTACAACAAATGCACCCATTTGACATCTCAAATACTTCTTCATCGGCATTAATTACCAGCCCTTGATCTATACCTACTTCACCGTATTCATTCTCAATTACGGCTATTCTTTTCCCGTGCTCTTCACTTAGTATTCTATTAAGCAAAGTAGTCTTCCCTGAACCTAAAAATCCAGTGAGAATTGTAACGGGAACTTTATCTTTGATGCTCATTTACTGTTTTTTACTAGATAAACAATAGTTTAATAATAGTAATAATAAGAAATGAAAACCGTTTTTATTAGAAAAATTTAATCTGAAAGTTTGTACCATTCAGACTCAAGATTAGAGCCGGATTCTTTATCACAGCTTCCACCTAATGAATCAACAATTGTACAAGTGTTGTGTACTGCTACTGAAACCGTATTACCATCCATCATCAATCCATCAACAAATATTTGATCAGAAGAAATAGGAATAGAACTTTGTCTGCTTAGATTTCTTAACAGTTTGGAAGCAGGTTTTTGCTCTGGGAAAAGAGCCAAAACATTATCTTCTTTAAGTTCTGTAAGTACAGACTTAATATTTTCCGGCCTTAAGCTTGAGGAGTCTCCAAGAAAGTCAAGTAAACTAATGGTTTCAAAACCAAAAGCATCACCGTAGTATTCCATCGCCTTGTGTTTAGAAACAATTACTCTGTTCTCCTCAGGAATAGAGGCTACTTGTTCAACGATCCAACTATCCAAGTCTTCTAAGATAGAATCAGCCTTTTCAAATCTTTCATTAATTTGCTTTCTGATGCTTCTCTTAGAAGCATCCTTCTTTAAACTTTCGTTTATAACATTTCCCATTTTTATAATGTTATGTGGATCATGCCATACATGTGGATCTAGACCTCCATGGTCATGATGATGATGCCCCTCTCCTTCATCTGGTACTTGTGCTATCGGCTCTACATCACTATTCAATGCGTCTTTAAAAAAGTGTTCATTTGCCTCAAACTCAAAAGGCATGTGTTCAGTAAAAAATGTGTATTGACCATCTTCTTCAATTTCCACGTTAAAAACTGTGCTTTCTTTTCGTTGATCAAAGTTAAGAACAAAAGCTTTATTACTTGCAGTCAGAGTCCCATTATTTTTTCTTCTTGTTGAGAATTTAGATCCTAATAGTTCTTTAGCTAAATCTTCGGATCCCTCAATGTCATTAGATTTTAGAATTACCATTTTCATTGCAGGATCTGCATATTCGCCATCAACTTTTGCGAATGACCATTTGTAGGATCCTTTAGATAACTGGAATTTACCTGCCCATTCAAAAGCTCCTTCAGCGTGATCATCATGTCCACCATGATCTGAATGATCGTCGTGACCTCCATGATCAGAGTGGTCATCTACCTTCGCTGAATGATCAGCGTGATCGTCATGTCCCGCATGATCAGAGTGGTCATCTACATCTATTGCGCTAACACCTATAACAACTGTTTGCTTTTTGCTTTCCCAATTTCTCATACTTGGGGTCATTTCTTTACCAAGAGTGAATACTTTATCGGCGTTATTAAGTAATTGAGCTTGTCTTGGATTGATCTTAAAGTCATGAACATCCTGCTTTCTATCTACTAAGCATGTAACTTCGTCGGAAGGTAATGCAATTGATTTAACTAAATTACAAACTAGTGGTTCTACTGCTACGTATGACTTTCCCTTAGCCAGAACATCCTGCCCAAAACCAGAAAATATTATTGTTCCTAGTATTACAGAATTTTTGATAATTGAATTACTTGAACTTGTTTTATTTGTTAAAAGTCTTTTCAACATAGACAAAAAAGTTATTAAATACTTAAAAATGATAATCATTTTCATAATTCAAAGCAAGTGAAAGTATCAAATGTTATGAAAATAATATGAAAATTGTATTATTGGTAAACTTATAAAGTGACTTTTTTAAAGATTAATTAATGGCTACTTTAGTCGCTGAAAATTTAACCTATTCATACACAAAAAAAAGTAAGCCAGTTTTAAGTAAGGTATCGGTTGAGATTAAACCTGGTACTCTAACAGCGCTAGTTGGTCCAAACGGAGCTGGCAAATCTACTCTTTTAAGAATATTGCAGGGACAATGTATTCCAGATAATGGACAGATAAAAATTGACGGGGAGAAGTTAATTAGACAAAGATCTCAAGTCTCACTTATGCCACAAAGAAGCTCTATGAATTGGAAATTTCCAATAACTGTAGAAAAACTAGTTTCATTAGGACAAATAAAATACTCAAAATCAAAAAGTAGTAGTCCTTTTCAAATTAAAGCTCTTCTTGCCAACCCTAATGCATGGATTAATAAATGCTGTGAATTGGAGGCCACAATGCAAAGAGTCGGCATTGCAAATATTGCTAACAGAAGGCTTGATTCTTTATCTGGTGGACAACAACAAAGAGCTTTATTAGCCAAAACATTAATGTCTCCAGCAAAAATTTACCTTCTTGATGAACCTTGTGCAGCTTTAGATCCACCTGCAAAGGAGGATTTTCTAAAAATTGTTCGTCAACTTGCTGATGCTGGTCTTTCTTTAATGGTAAGCAGTCATGATTGGGGTACCTCGTTAAATAGTTATGATCAAGTTATTGTTTTGGATAACGCTGTATTGGCCTCTGGAAGCCCTGATTCTATAAAAGATAAATTAGAGGATATAAATATCAGCTCAATTGAGGATAATAATTGTTGTGATTAAAAAAAAATTTAGTTTTAACTTTGTGCTTGATAGCAGTTCTGGCAAAGTCCAAAATACTCAAGGGTATGAAACAACAATTGGAATTTCTTTGGATTTGTTTTGGGTGTATGAATATCTTTTACAGGACACCCTTCCATTTTTGATGTCTCACCACATTGAACACAAGTCAAATGATGAATGTCTCTATCTACGGGAGTGTAAAGAACCTCTCCTGTTGGGAGATGTCTAGAACGTATTAAACCATGCTTTATCAGAACTTGAAGATTCCTGTAAACAGTTGTCAGCCCCATAGCTTTTTTGCTTTCAATCAATTGTCTATGCAACTCTTGACCGCTCAGTTCATCATCACATTTATTAAGTTCTTCAAGAAGTTGCTCTTGTCTTTTGGTAATGTCAGGCTTAGTTACCATTGTTTCCGAAATCTTTTTTTGTCCCGTATTTTTGATCATACCGAATCCTTAGATTAATGTCTTTTATTAATAGCAGTTGGTGGCTTCTTCCTTTAATAATAACTATTTTTTCAGGAATTCTATGTCCAGCTATGGGAACTGTATTAATAACACATAGGAGATTGCTTCAAGTAAATTTAATCTCTCACTGCGTTTTGCCAGGACTTGCTTTAGCCTTGGCGCTCGGAATTCATCCTTCAATTGGCGGGGTTATCAGTGGTCTTTTAGGTTCTGTAATTGCGGAAAGTTTAACTAATAAAAAGAGTGAAAACTATGAAGCAATAATGAACACAATATTAGCCGGAATGCTTGGGTTTGGAGTCCTTATAATCCCTCTACTCGGAATAAGGATTGATTTGGAGGCAGTATTATTTGGTGATTTATTGACAGCAAATTTTGGAGATTTACTTAGAACAATAATTGCTTTTTTAGTATTTATACTTTTAATGACTTTTGGATATGAAAAGGTTGTTTATGTTGGATTAGATCCAGAAGGTGCATCCGCGAGTGGTATAAACGTTTCTTTATTAAATCTTGCTTTGAGTTTTACAACGGCATTAGTAATTGTTAGTTCAATGTCAGCAGTGGGAGTAATTCTTGTAATTGCTCTTCTTTCTACGCCAACTTTGTTAGGGCTAAATAAGGCTCATAGTTTAAGAATTGCAATGATGAGGTCTTCATTTTTTGGATTATGTATCTCACTTCTTGGATTTATTCTCTCTATAGTCTTTAATCTTTCGCCTGGACCTGCAATTAGCGTTATTTGTGTTGCGTCCCTTTTAATTCCTAAGCTTCGCAAATAATTAAATCTTAAATGTCCAATCAGAGTTTAATGCTTGAGCTTCTGGATTGTTTTTCAAAGCTACTTCCATAGCCTCTTCTTTATTATTAGCTATAACAACTTCATCAAATTCCTTTCCATTTTTTTTGAGACTTACTTTGAAACGCATAAAAATTTTTAATTAATCAAAATTTAACCACTAAGCAACTATATTTAAATACTTTTAAAAGTTAATTGATGAAATACAAACTTTAGTTATTTTGAAGTTTTTCTACTACAGATTCTTTCTCAATCTTAGCTACATCCTTTAATCCATTAGCATCAAACCAAGGAGCGTTTTCCCAATTAAATCCTTCCCCAAAAGTATTATCGGGAGCAGCTACGTACCAGTGACATGATGAATCGGGAACATCTACAGCACATTTTGACCAGTCAGCTTCCCATTGTGGAACTTGTACCCACATTACAGATGCTAATAAAAAAGAAAAAATAAAATTCATAATTATCGGTTAGCAAAATTTTGAAAGATTCTTTTCACATTCTTTCTTTCTTTTCTTCCAGTAATTCTCAAGTATTTGATATTTATGCTTATTTTTAAATTGACTTAAATGAATATTATTCTGATTAAGAACTGAATTATTTTTGATTTTCATGACTTAAGCTGTCTATGTAGAACATATTTAAGACACTTTATAGATTTTTTGAAGTGAATTTATACTTAATTTTTGTCTTACTTTTGTGTAGGTAAGTATTTTTCGGGATTATTTTCAATATAAGTAAGCGAATATTTGACAACTCCCCCTATTACTGAAAAAAGAGCAATTGCCGAAATAATAAAAATGATTTTTTTGTAAATGCTTTTCATGAATTTTTTATGTTTATGATTATTTTTTTCATAAACGGCAAATTTTTCTGAAAGATTTAAATAATTAGTAATTTATACTGTAGCCTTTTAAATTACCTACAGAGTAGATTAAACGTATCAGAAACTCCTCACACACTTTTTTCTGATAACTTTAAAAGTACTCGATTGCAATGTTTGAGTACTTTTTTTATTTTTTACGATGTGACAGTTAAGATAGAGGTCTATTAGGTATTACATATTTTGAATTAAGGTGTGATATTAGATTTGTGTGTAGGAGGAATTGATTTATTCAGTGGAAACAAGGAAACACTTGTTTTAAATCAATTTTAAGAAGATCTCTCTCTGAGGGATCTTTTTTTTTTGATTATGAGAATTACATATTTAATCCTAAATATGAAAACATATATAATTTCTTCAAAAATTATGAGACTCGTCATTACAAATTAGTAATTTAATTCGTTAGATTATGATTCGTTAAATTCTTCTGTTAATGAAAATATTTTTTTTAGCAATATTAATTTGTTCAAGCTTTTTATTCCCTTCTTCATCATATGCCTCACATGTAGTACTAAAACCTTGTGTGGAGATTGCGCATTGTGTACGAGAAGAATGGGAGGTTAACAATATTGAGAAACCTTTTGAAGAGATTAAAACATTAATCGAAAACACTCCAAGAACTGAGATTGTAGAAATTGATGACGATTATCTTCATGCTGAGGCAACCAGTAAATGGATGAAGTATGTAGACGACTTAGAAGTATCCTTTATACCTGAATCAAACATCTTATCAATAAGATCAGAATCAAGAGTTGGAGAAAGTGACTTGGGAGTGAATCAAAAAAGAGTTGATTTACTAAAATCGAAAATGTTTTAAGATAAAAATTAAAAAAAAATAATTTGTTTTTATTGTTTTTTGTATAATTTTTCCTTTTTAAAAAAAAATTAGCAGATAAAAAAGGTGATAATTGTCATCATGCCTCGATAATGGCAAATTTATTAGATTTTCTCTAAAAAGATGATCATAAATGTTATCTATTTATTGTTATCTAGTTTTGTTTTTTTCTGGTTCTATATAAACATTAAAAAAAATGGACTTAAATGGATAATCAAAGGTCTTTTTCAAATTGGGATATTGGTATTATTCATTGGAGGGTTTTTCAAAATATTTTTCACCTTACCCCCTAATTTATTTATAAAAATATTTTTTCTTATTATTTACACATGGTGCACTGTTGGAATAAATGTAAATTTCATGATCCCCTTGATTAGTTTGATTGACCAAAAAATAGTGAAAAAATAAAACTTAAATATGCCTTAATTGTTAGTGCAAAAATAAATTTATTTCCTTAATCTGCAATATTAAAATTTATAAGATTTATTTTTTTCCTTTTGAAAATCTTTTTCTTGTATACCTAGTCTTTAATGCCAATTTTGTCATTATATATATTCCAAATAAAAGAATAACTATTCCGATATAGTATTTCATTATTTTTTAATGTAATTACTATGTTTGAGATTTATCAATGATGCCAACTAATTTTAATATCTATTTCTTGAGATAAATTTCTTGTAACTGGACATTCTTTGGAAGCTTTTTTCAAAAAATCAATAGTTTCATTAGAAGTACTCTCTGGTATAAAAATATCTATTATTAGTTCTTTTATCTTTCTCTCGCTATTTTGTGTCATTAATTTTTCAATATTTAAATATATACCTTTCAAATTAAATCCTTTCGATTTAGCTTTGATTGCCATAATGGTTAGCAGGCAAGTACCTAAAGATGTTGCTAATAAATCAGTTGGGGAAAAACTTTCGCCTTTACCACAGTGATCTAAAGGGGCATCCGTTCTAATAAGACTTCCAGATTGTAGATGAATAGCCTCACAGTTTAAATTTCCTAAATAAGAACATTTCAATTTAGTCATTTTAAAAAAAATTAGGAAAATATTATTAATAAGAAATTATGGATCATAACAAGATTATTGATTAGAAATTTTTTTATTTGCATATTAGTGGAGTATTAAAGAAATTCATCATTCAAGTTTTCAAATCAGTTTTTATATCCATATTCCTCTAAGCAATACTCAATTAATTCAATTGATTTATTAAGAGTTCTTTTATTTTTATTTTCTAGATCGAAGCATTCATTTAAAACACTTATAGATTCATTTAAGAATGATTCTTCTTTATTTTTTAAATCTTTAACTTGATTTATATAAATTAATTTTTTAATCCCAAAAAAGGAAAATATGATTATTGATATTGTAAAAATTGCTATTTTGATTTTATTCATATAATTAGTTAAAAGAAATATTTTAATTTATTTAATATCTAAAAACTTTATATAGGAGATAGAACTAAGTAATTACATATGTAGCTGCTGTTATTGCAATAGCAGTAATTGAAATGAAGATGTATGGAACAACCTTTAAAGGTATATATAGATTATTTCTAGACATAACTAAAAACTTTTACAAATTCTTACATCCCCTTTAAACTTTATAAGTCTTCAAATATACAAATTAATTTTCTTTGCAAAAATTTAATCCTTTTAAAAGATTAACAAATTTATATTCATTGAATTTTCATTAAATAAAGTATCTCTAAATCCTGTCTTGAGTCCGATATTTTTCTTTTTAAAAAGATTAATTCTTCTTGGCTCATTTTTGATTCTTTTATCATCAATTCTGCTTGTTCAATAGCATGTTCTATATTTCTAATTTTAATTTCTCTAATTGAGGGATCATCTTTACAAACTTTTTTAGTATTCGCATCTAACATATGTAAGAAAAAAACACATTGAATATAATCTAAATTAAAACTTCATTATGCTACAACCGCAAATTTAATTAAAATAAATTATTATCTAAATTAAGAACTTTAACCTTAGCTAACCCTCTCTTCAATTGATCGAGTGGGTTTTTTTTATGGTGTAATATACTCCTAGCATTTATTACTAATTTGGAAGATTCAAAACTTAATCCTGAGGAAAATAATTCAATCGAATCGGCCCCCAATTTGAATGAAGACAATAAAAATATTAATGAGGGGAATAAAAAAGATGAAAATGTTAAGGCATTTACAGAATTTCTAGAGAAAGCAAGTAATCAAGATTCTTCAGGTGAAAAAGTAAAACTTGATTCTGAGCAACAAAAACTAAAAATTGACAAATCACTTTTTAAAAGATTTCTTAATAATGGATTTGATGGCATATCAACTAATCCAAACTACAAAATGTTGGCATTATTAATAATTCTTTTAATTAATTTGTCTCTATTTTTTGTAATTGGCAATATGGGTAAAGCATTTTTAAGAAATGCAGGAATTATGGGTTAGAAATTATTTATTTCTTTTTGGATATTCATCTTTACAATTTTGAATCTTCAAATGAAACTGTGATATTTTCTTGTCAAATTAATATTTAAATAAAATTTGGATAATAAAGAGCCAGAAAATCCAGTCGTTTATCTTTCTAATTTAGTCAAGAAATTAGATGTAAAAAACAGAAATGGTTTAGTAGCTTTAGCAATAGTAAACCTCTTAGTAATTATTTTATTTAAATTTTATCTGAAAGGATCTGGATTATTATCTTGAATTTGCCTGCTGGTATTATTATTCAGCATTCTCAAATTGTTTTGCTAATCTAAATGCCTTCTTAATTATTAGAAAGCCACCATATGCTCCTGCCAGTAAAGGTAATACTATTAAAGGGTTAGGGGAATAATCTGAATAATTTTTTACACCCTCAACATATTCATAACCTGAACATTTAAGAAAGATAAAGCTAAAAAATGTGATACTCCAACCAATAATTGATAAAAAGCCACCTTTTTTATCTCCCTCGTAGAATCTGTCTAGACCTAAACCCCAACCTCCTATTAAGAATATTCCTCTAACAACTGAATTTTTTTCTTGATTTCTGAGCATAATAAAAATGTTCACTATGAACATAACCTATTTCTATTCAAGATGTGAGATGTTTTTATTAATTAATCTTTAAGATAAATTTTAATGAATTTATACTATAAATTACTAAAAATATTAGTCAGTCTTTTAATTAATCATTAGAGATTTTATTTGAATTCAACAAGGAAATTGAAGGCCTTATATAAATAAAAATAGACCCATACATATCCCGCATAATTCTCATTTCTTCGTCTAAATATACAATTGAAACCTGACAATTTGGCGATTCTTTATTCCAAGGTAACTTATTCCATACCTCTTTAACTGGAAACCATCTATCCATAAGTAATTCACTAAATAATGGAATCTTATTAAGTCCATCAACTTTGGAAACTTTTGTCTTTTGTAAGTTCATATCAAGCAAATTGTTTCTTAAAACTAAATCACTTGCTAGAGTTATTACTCTTCCACCAAAAGTAGGCAATAGTTTGAACCAACCTAAGATAGGAATTGTTGTAAGCCCGAATATTGTAGTGTCAAAAGTAGATATAAATTCTTTTTTGCCAAAATCAATCTTTTGAGCAATTCTCCCAATTGTTGATATTCCAAAGGACCCTACTTGCAATTGATGTAATTTAAAAAAAAGATTACTTTTAAATTCATCATTTAAAGCCTTTTCAATAGCAAGGAAGAAAGGAGAACTTCGAAATAATTCAACATTAGAAAAAATCAATTCCCACTCTCCAGACAATAATTTTTCTGATATTTCAAAACTAAAGTCTTTAAGAGCATCAATCAATTCATTCATTTCATTAGCTTTTTCCTCATACATAGGAGAAATTAATTTATTTAATCTTTGCCCTCTATCTGTAACAGCAGCTATTTTAAATATATTTGACTTTATCTTTCCAATTTCTTTCATAACTCAAATATAAGAAATACTAATTAAGCTTAGGAATTTAATTTGAAGTTGATGGCAATTTTAATAATGCTGGTAATAAAAATCAATTAATATTCTCCCCACCTTTTACCAATATCAAAACCCCATTCAGTGGTTAATCTAATTACTTCATCATGATTCTTGCATTTTGAAAGGGATAACCTTTTACTAGGATTATTTTTTATTAGCTCAGCAATTTGATTAAGTTGCTCTATTTTTTTTAGAAAATTACTTAGATCTTTATCTGACATTTATCTAGGAAGTAAATTTTTGATCATAAGTAAATATGTAATAAAGA
>QCMJ01000005.1 GCA_003213855.1 Prochlorococcus sp. AG-418-O03 | reverse complement strand
TAAATCTCTCCATAAACAAACCGATATTGCGATCGGTTCGAAGCAATAAAACCTGGAAACTATTAAAGTGATTTAGCAAACCTATGAGTTCTCTATTTATCTGAGTATTTTTACTTATATGTTGAGTTGAAGACTTTTAATAATTAAAGTTTGTTTTGGGTTTATACATAAGTCATGGATAAAGAACATTTAATTGATTTAATATCTAATAGCATTATTTCTGAGATTAAAGATCTCGAAATTAATGATGAAAAATTTATTGCAAATAATTATTTAAATAATCTGAACTTAAATCAGCTTAGAATAATTTCTAAAGAATTTATTTTGTAATTTTTATTGAATATTTATTTAAATAAATGAGATTTTCTTTACTATCATTTGAATTTTAATAAGTTAATACCTTTTAATATGAATGATTCAGAAGACTTTAAACCCAGCATTAAACAAATAAATGAGGATATCAGACCTACATGGGAAGATATCAAAAAACAATCAGAAGTTTTAGTTAACAAACTTGGTTGTCCTAGATCATTCGTAGGAGGGATGCTACATGCAATAGCGAGCGACTTCTCTGATATGAAAACTTGGGAATAAATTAAAAACTTAATCCTTGAACCCTATTAAAATTGCAACTGCTATACAGATAGAACACAAAAAAAAGCTTGATTATATCCCTAAAAAGCAATCTCTCATGACGATTAAATTTTTAATATTTATGCTGGCAATTTACAATCAAGCTCTATTATTCCTTCATCCATAAGGCGACCAATTTTTAAAACTAGTGCCATATCTAACCTTGAAAATTCTGATTGATGATCTGCAATCCAATCCAATTCGGATAAAGTTATTGATCCAGTTGCATTAACTAGGAGAAAAAGAATACCTAAATTCATTTTTTTAATTAGTTGCTTTCTTTCCTTTAGCTATCATTACCACTGGCACTAATAGATATGTAAAGAAGGAGATTAAGAAAATGTCTACGTTCATTTTAAAAAATACCTGGGATGATCCAGCCAAAAAGACCGTAGTTTACTACCAATGCAAATAGACCCATCATTGCCATTCTTCCATTGGTTCTCTCGGCATTTTGCCAATAAGTTGGTCTTGAGTTTTGCATTTTTTAATTGTTCGTTAATAAGAGTGATTAAAATTTTTATTGTGCGTAAGAAATATTTGGTGATATCGCAGTAGTTATTATTGCAATGCCAAATAGTGATATGGTAATTAGAAATGTTTTCATAAAAGTCCTACTTTTCCTGCTGTAATACCCACAGTAAGAAAGAAACCAAACTCTAAAAGGTCTTTAGCACTTGAAGGGACTGAGTTAAATAAAGATGAGATGAAAATCATTTTGATATATATCCTCTAAGCTCCTTGGGGAACGTAGTTATACATCGGGGAAATTAATCCACCGCCATCATCATCGTCATCATCATCATTCCATGGCAAATCATTCAACATTAATGCACTAACAATAAATACTGTTATGACTGGCATAAAAGGAAAAAGTATAGTGTTAACCCAAGTGTTTATTTCTGCCTCAAGCATTAGACAAAGCCAGGAATAATTTGACCTGTTGTTAGATAAGCACCAACAAGAGCAATAAAGCCCATCATTGCAAATCTGCCGTTAAGCTTCTCAGCTATAACCTTTTCCTTCTCAACTGTTTTTGTGTTTGTCATTAGAACCAACCAGGAATAATTTGACCAGTTGTTACGTATGCGCCAACAGCTGCAACGAAACCTAGCATTGCTGCCCAACCGTTAAATCTTTCTGCTTCAGGGGTCATTTTTATAAAAAGTAAATTATGTAAACTAATGTAACACTAATATTAATTTATGTAAAGAAATTAGTCGTATATGCTTATATTTATATTTAATCGATACGTTATTGCTACATAAATGTATTTTATTGCGTATCTACACAAAAATATTTTTAAAGGTTTAGGTTAAGTAGTTTTATAAGACTTCAATTGACAGTCGATCTAACCTCGACCCTACTTTTTTTTTAGATAAAGTACCTATATTTTGTTATTTATTTAAAAGTTATTATTTTTGCAAATAACACTATTTTAAAAATGATTAAACTTGCTATCGTTTTCTTACCAATAGTCTTTGCAGTTATATGGATGCTGTTCATTGGGCTAAGAATAAATAAAAGAGATGAAAATAGAAAATTTATTAATTATTAATTGGTTGACAGTCAATCTAAAATAAGAAGCAATTAGCTCCTTTATTTATGAAGTTAAAAAATATTTTAAAAACTACTGGGGCACTTCATATTTTATTGGGATTATTAATTATTTTCCTACTAATTTTTTCTGTGGAAACTATTGCAGGCAAAGCTTCAACTGAAACATTGCTTCTTGTTAGAGGTACTGCAGATGTTGTAGCAGCTAGTAATTTAGGAATTGGTTGTTTATTGATTATTTGTAGTTCCATAAGAGATAAAGCCTCTTTAAGAAAAGTTTTATCAGGTGAATTAGCTTTGATGTTTTGTTTTTTAGCAGTAGCTCTATTCAATACTTTTAACGCTGGGATAATTGTTGATGGAGGACCTCCTCCACCTTTTTGGATTGTTTTAATAGTGAATCCTCTTTTATGTATTTATGGATTAGTTAACAATAAAAATTGAAACTCCAACTCCTCCTACCACTTTTCAAACTATTCAATAAAAGCAGTTTCTTTGCATCACTGAATCAAAATACCTGCCCTGTATTAGATGCTGAAGAGATAAAAAAACAAGAACAGAAAGAAGCTATTGATAAGTTATATCCATAAAATTTCAACAGAAATATCTTAAGTCATATTTAAAGATGCATAACGATCATATGTCCCCTATACCACCCATTGCTTTCCTAAATAGGAACTTTGATGGATAATAAATTTATACAAAAAAGTTTGGATAACACGTCCTCCAAGCTTCAAAAATTGCTGAGATCCCTTGATATGACTGAAGAAAAGTTTTGGCTAATGAACCATGTGCCAGTAGTCATAGCAATGGATTTCAAAAATAAAATAAATCCCGTCCACACCTCGTCCACACTTTTAACTATTAAAATTGCCACTTAAAACCACCTCCATAGGACTGTTCATCTCCTCCTTCTGCTAAGCCATATTCGGCATTTAAATTAAACATAAAGTCTTTAGTTAATACAAAATCTGCTCCAACTTTTACAGAGCCATTATGCTGACCAAATGTTTTTGCAGAAACCAAAGTAGTTGCATCAGCACTTCCCGTTACTCCTCCTTTAAGAGCTCTATTATTTTTATCGGCATAAGTATCCATTTCATAGTTCAAGGCGATTGATGGAACTAATAACCACTTTCCTCCTTCCATAGGGATTTGTTTATCTAAACTAATTCCTGTTTTAAAGAGAAGAGATTCTGCTTGATTAGCTTCAAGTGTTATTAAATCTCCACTTCCAGATTCACTGAATCCATCTTGAGTGTGAGCAGCATAAGCAAATCCTACCGTCGGTTGTAAACGGATTTGTGTTTTCATCTTTTTAATATTCTTTTTTATATCCCAGATGCCCTTTATTTCTGCTGTATATCCATCAGTATCGTAGGTAGATGTTGCTGAGGTTGTTGAATAATTTCTATTACCTTTGTAATTAAAGTCAGATCCACCAATCATTCCTTTTAAGGTGAATTTGTCACTTACTTTTTTAACACCATAAATTGAGTAATGGGAATTTGTAGAACTTAAATTTGCTGTTGTACTAGAGAAGTTATAGTTATCTAAATTAGAAGATCCAACGCCATAAGCAATCCCAGCTTTCCATTTATCGTTAATAGTTTTCTCTAGATTTACTGATGTATTAAAGTTTGCATAATCATATGATCCGTAACTGCTATTTCCGTTGACAGAAGCAGTTGTATTGTTTGCATTTGTATAAACGCAATAATCAGTATTTTCGATTACCAATCCTGAGTTATTACATTCGCCTGCTTTAGCTAAAACCAAGTCTCTGTTATTTTTAATAGATCCCAATCCAACACTTTGCATCGCCGCATAAGGTTGCACCCATTCTGTGCTGAGAGTGGAGCTTAAAACTAGATGTAATGTAGATTCTTTTTGAATATTGTAGTCAGATAATGTTCTTCCATCTTCAAGCTGCTTTCCCGCAAAAATTAGTCCCTGTTGATCAGGGGGGATTCCCTCTTTATCTTGTATTTTTTGCTTTACGTTTTCTATGGTATCGCTTGGTTCTACATCAAGTGTGATAGTTTTACCAGTTAATGTTTTTACAAATATCTGCATTGCATTAGCAGCTATAAATAAGCTGCTAATTCCTAAGCAAAATATTGGTAATGTTTTAGAAAGATATAATTTATTCCTCATAAATATCTTTCAATAAAAGTTTTATAAGTTTTAAATATCATATTTCTTATTGGAAATCATATACATATAAATTTTCATACATACTCCAGTTTGAATTACTCTTAACAACTTTGCTCAAATTTTTTTTTAATAATTGAATTTCATGCTTGTAAGAAACTATTCTTCCAGGAGAAAATGTTTTCCAAGGAAAATTATCAACATCACTTTTCCTCCAAAATAAATATAAAAAAGAAAAATTAAAATCCTTAGGATCTTTTTCAAATATGGAAGCCATTTCAACACTCACATTAATCTTTTTGGAAGATACTCTATTAAGTCCTTCGAGTGTTTGATCAATGCATTGATGATTAATATCAATTAAATGTACCTTAATTTCACTTTCAATTTCCGAAGAATTTAATTGATTTAAAATCTTATGTAGCACTATTCCATTTCCACAACCTAGATCACAAATACTAAAAATATCTTTCAATTGCTTTTCATATTTTTCTAGCGCAAGAAGAGCTACACTATCAGCTATGTAATCTTCAGTTTCTCTATAGGGAATCCTTGAAACAATCAACTTAAATTTTTTGCATTCAAATACTAGATATTCATCTTAACCATTTAACCCCATACTTTCCTAAATAAAAACTTTAATGGATAATACTCTTAGAAGTGAAAGGATTAAGCTAAGCCATCCACACCTCGTCCACACTTACCTATATTCCTAAACTCATTGATATGACTGACGTTAACTACTGGCTAATGAAAAGTGAGCCAGTCTGATTTCAGAGTGGATCTCAAGGATTTGTGATTTTTTACCCAAACTTTACCCAAACTTTTAAACTTTTAAACTTTTAAACTTTTAAACTTTAAAAAAATAATCCGAATCCCTTAATCATTTTTTCTGATTGATATCCTGATTTCACGAATTTAGTATTATCAGTCAATATTTAAATGATTTTTGAAAGAGTTTTTGGTTTTTTTGAAGTAGTTTTCTTAAGATATTCAGGGATATAACTATATGAAACTAATTTCTCATCAGCATTATGAAAGTAGTTTTGAAATTCATTAAAGTACTTCTGGGGTAGAGTGAGGGGTTTTTTAATCTTCATTTTTTCCTCCTAATTAGTAATGAAAATAAGGAATTTCTTCTAATTTTTTTGGAATAAAAGAACAGATGCCAAATTGCATACATTCCATTTGATCATCAGTCAAAGCTCTCGAGTTTGAATTCCGACCTGAGAATGTATCTAGAAAAAAATGTATTGTATTTTGAATCTTATGTTTATAAGGATTTCCGCAAGACATCATTAACCTCCTTTGTTTTTTGAAAATTTTTAAACCCTATTATTCAGCAATGCAATAGGGGTCGCTTTGTGATTTGCTGCAAAAAATTGTTTTGCGTAGATAGGCTTTTTCATATTTTCTATAAATACTTTGAGTCATGAAAACTCCAAAATAAATAAGTAAGACAGTCAATATGAGTAGCTCTAATCCTAAGTTGGTCATTTGATTAACCTCCTTTGATTTGAGTATTATTTAGTACGTTTGATATCTAAAAAGCAAGCGTATGAATACCTAAAAAAATATCAGGCAATTACTTTAATTAACTTTGAAACTAAAAATAAGAATTTATTTTAAATACTAAGTTTCAAATAAATCAGCATATCTACGCATATACAAAAAAATTTATCCGTACTAGCTTCCTATTAGTCAAACGGAGGGATTAGAAATGATCGATAGTCCACCAGAGAAGTTCATTAGATTGGTTTAAGCAGCCGACAACATTAACAACAAGGATCAATGATTTAGGTGCGTTGTTAATTTATTCCGACACATAACTAAGTGAAAGAGATTGTTTTCTAAAGGCAGGATTCAATCTCTTTTTTTATTGGGTTTACATCAAAACAAACTTCTCATATTTATTTCTATTTTGCCAATATTAAAAAGCATCCATTACAACCTAAGCAAAGCGGTGGTCTATGGGTGCAAATAATTTCAAAGTAATTAAGATTCATCTACAACAAGAACAATATAGATATCAAGTGCCAAATTTAAAAACCTTTAGGTTAGGTACTTTACCTAAAATTTGACTTTATTAGGAAAAAGTTGTTAGATGTTCTGCAGATTGGAGAATTAATTATGAAAAAAGACATTTTATCAAACATCAAAAATTCAGATGCTTTGGAAAGTTTCTTCGATTGCATTACTTCATGCAGTATCAATAGTGAGGGGGTAGACTGTACTACCGCTTGTTATGCTAAACACTTGGAACCAGCTAATGTCGATTATCCTTTAAACTTTTTATAAGCAGATTAAGCAAAGTTAAGATTGAATATATTTATATATCTACAGTTTCAGCAATTAAATTTCGCAGCCGCGATATGAAGGGTTCTCTTCACACCTAAGTTTCCAATAAATTACTTTGATATTTGCTCCGTTATCTATATCGTTAATAGTCCTAAAGTATTTAGGAATGATTGTATAAGGAACTCTTTTATTCATGATTTCCTCCTACTTGCTACACCTATGTTCTAACTACCAACGCATATCATTTATGAGTATCAGTATGTACGGTTTAAGGAAAAATAAAGTACGGGTAAAGGACCAAATTTTGAGACTTTTATTTAAATGCAAGTCCTAGGATTAATTCATGGTTGTCATGAGGCAGTTGCAGGGATACAACTGAAGCCAACCATAAATTATTAGAGATCAATTCAAGATATAAAACAAACTCATATAACTAAAGAGATAGTGATGTATTTAATAACCACGAACATCTATTAGTAACACTTCTAATACCAATTAATAAACAAAATAAAGGGGCATGTGTTCGCCCCTTTCGAGTCTTATGCACTCATTATCTAAAAAGTCGGTGAGTGCTTTTGACTCCTGAATTATTTCTACTCCTGTTGAATTGGAAAAGATAGTCGTGACAACCACAAAGCACTTCTACTCGGGTAAAAATACTCTATTAATTTCAGGTGAATTAGAGGAAAATATAGGTATAGATCTAGGAGGTCTTATGAAGCTATTCAATCAATTTAATATTCTTCCAAAATATCTAACGGCATTTAACTATGCAGGTTTAAATTTGAATGAAACCCCAAAAGAACTTGAGCAATGCCCTGTAGAGTTTCAAACCTACTGGGACAAAGAATGTAAAGACAATCCAACTAATCAAAATTGTTTAATCTATTGTGACTGAGTTTAAATTATTCATCCTTGGTCAATCAAAGTGTTATGCCACCATTCCATTAATCCTCTTTTTCTCTTAATTCAGGAAAGCAATTAGCTACTTTTAATGACACTCCTCTAAAAGCATTGGACGCCAAGAAATAGCTATTTAATTCTTACCTTAAAGAACCTATAAAATTTAATAAAAACGTTTGATCGTATTAGAAGGAACTTTTACTGGAACCAAAGATTCACCGTAGTGTGATTCGGCTGATCTCATCAGCAGCCAGTAAAAGAAATTAACTAAAGCAGTCTCCACGAAGATTTAGTAACTGACCTAAATAACCTCAATCGAAGTGTATTAGCAATATACAAAACTCTTATGTCAACCTTTTAAAACATTTGTATCAGGACGAACTATTTAAAAACCCTAGAATTTGTTCTAAAAACTGTTCTACATTAAACAAATTTCATGCGATAAACCTATTTTTCAGTATCAATGGCGGGGTTTATACAGAAATTTATGAGGTCGAATATATACGTACATGCAAGGATAATTGACCCCATACCACCCATCACTTTCCTAAATAGAAGCTTTAATGGATAATGATTTATAAAGGCAAATCTTATATTTCATTCACGATTCATTCACGATTTGCAATATTCTCCTAATTCCTTGATATGACTGAAATAAACTACTGGATAATGAAAAGTGAGCCTGATGCTTACAGCATAGATACTTTAAAAAATGAAGGTGTAACTTTATGGGACGGAATAAGAAATTATCAGGCTCGAAATTTTATGAGAAAAATGAATAAAGGAGATAAGGTTTTTTTCTATCATTCAAACTGTAAACCCCCAGGTATTGTAGGACTTATGGAGGTAATAGATCTAAATATTGTTGATCCCACTCAATTTGATAAAGATTCAAAATATTTTGATCCAAAATCGAAACCTGATAATCCGAGATGGGATTGTGTAAAAGTAGAATATAGATATAAGTCAGATAAGATTTTAAGTTTACCTGAATTAAAGATTTTATTTAATGAGGATGAGTTATTAGTCGTAAAAAAAGGAAATAGGTTATCTATATTACCTGTCAGAAATGACATTGCAAAAATACTACTAAAAAAAATATGATAAATTTTTAATCCTTAAAATTCATTGAAAACATATTGCCAATATAGAGTCTCGTTAAATCCCTATTTTGAAATCCTTTTTGCATCAAAAATCCTGCAATAGCAGCTTGTAGTATTCTGTATTGATCCCAATTAGGATGCTCCTCAACGAATTTTTTCATAGCCTTTTGAAGATTTTCTTGAAGTTCACATTTGAAACTTATTACTTCATCTTTAGGATTTAATACTTTTGAATTTTCGTCGTAATTTAACTCTTGCATATTGAAAAAACTTTTTGGAATTTAAATCTACAAAATGTAGTTTTCTCCAAAATCACTAAATCGTCAACAAGCACTATTAAGAGACAGTCTCAGGTTATAGAATAATGAGAATTCAATCATAAATAGGGGAGTCATGGAAATTAATTTTATAAAATTAAATCTGATTTAAATATAAAGATTTATATAAAATCAGAAGTTTTCCACATGATTAAGATCATCAGATATTTTTTTAAAAAATACTGTGGAAAAGTTGTGAAAAATTTTTTTTAGGAGGGGGAAATATTTTCTAAAATTTCCAATTTTATTTATCTTTTAATCCATTGATTCCCACATGTTTTTTATTTCATAAAATAAATTTTGTGCTATTGGTATCGGCCAATACATTTCGAAGGATCTAGTTTGGTCTTGGCTTTCAAAAACAAACCTTAAACTCCATTCATTCTTTTTTCCCTCTAACTGAATATACCAAGGAAGTTTTTCTAATTCTAAAGTAATTGATTCGTCATCCATTAGTTGATCCTTGATAACTAATAATTGTTCATTAATTTTTGATAATAGAAGGTAAAGTGAATAGAATTCACTTTTTTGTAACTCGATTGACCAATTATCAACACCAATCAAAAAGCAAAATTTGCCTTTTTTAAAATCTCTTAGTAATCTCCATCCTTTTTGGTCTTTTACCAAAATTAGCCTGGAAGTAAATCTGGTTGATCTTGTTCATCGCTTAGTTCAATAATTGACCTTTGTACGGGTTTAATAGTTGACTCCTCTAATAAGCCATCAAAATCATCAAAACGTCTTTGTTTAGCTCTGAAAGCAATTTTCACTGTGGTTAAATATCTATTAGTTGATTTTCTTATCAAGCTCTCACCTCTTTTTGCAAGATCATTAGAATCAATTCCTGAATTATTAGATATGTTCATTAAAAAAAATTTTTTACTATAAAATATATTTTACAGTTTATTCGACCTTTTCAAAACATAAATTACAAAACGAACTTAATTGATTTAAATAATTTCATATGGAAGAAAGTTTATCTGGAACACTTGCTATTGATTTAGGGAACACTAATACTGTTGTAGCTTTTCAAGATCAAAAAGATATAAATTCTGTTTTAGTTGAAATACCGAATATTACATCATCTCCAGGAGTTATTCCGTCAGCAGTTTGGTTCGAGGAACCTTCAAAGATTCCTAAAATTGGTATAAGTGCTCTAAAGATGAGGAATAACTCAAGTTCTGATTTATTTTTTCATTCGAATTTCAAAAGATTAATTGGAAATTCTATTGAAAAAATTAACCAAAAAAATATTTTAACCCCTAATGAATGTGGCGAAAAATTTTTTCAAATTTTGTGGGCGAACATTCCGCATAAGTATGAGATCAAAAGACTTGTTTTAACTGCTCCTATAGATACATATAAGGGGTACAGAGAATGGTTAGTTAACCTTTGCGAGGAAATATCTGTAGATGAAATAGCCCTCGTTGATGAGCCTACTGCGGCAAGTTTAGGAATAAATGTACCATTTGGCTCAAAAATTATGACATTAGATATTGGAGGAAGTACCATCGACATGAATATAGTCAAAATAGAAGGAGGAGAAGGAAAATCTGGCCCAATAGCTGAACTTTTAAAATTTAAAGGTAATGATGTAAGCTCAATTTCGAAACAAAAAATAAGGTGTGCTGAAATAATTGGAAAAACAGGCTCAAAAATTGGTGGGAAAGATATTGATCAATGGATAGTTAATTATTTTATTCCAGGTAATAATTTTATTAATAATCTTTCAAAGGCAGAAAAAATAAAATGTAAACTCAGCTCATCTGATATCAAATATGAAAATAAATATCCAATAAAATTATTTACTGAAGAAAATAAAGAAGGTGAATTTTACCTAAGTAAAGAAATATTTGAGAAAATACTCATTGAAAATAATCTCCTTAATCACCTTAGTTCTTTATTAAAAGATTTACTAAATCAAGCAAGAGGCAAATTTTGCACAGTTGACGACTTAAATACAGTTGTTTTGGTTGGTGGAGGAACTCAAATACCATTGATTAAAGAATGGATAACAAAAAAATTTCCAGAAATTCAAATAAAGTCGCCACCCCCTATTGAATCAATAGCTTTGGGAGCTTTAGCAATGACTCCAGGGGTAAGAATTAAAGACATATTAAACAAAGGATTATCTATAAGATTATTTAATAAAAGAGAGCAAAAACACTTTTGGCATCCTATTTTTTGTAAAGGTCAAACATGGCCAACTGAAACACCATTTAAACTGATCCTTCAAGCCAGTAAAAAGAATCAGGAAATATTCGAAATAATAATTGGAGAGACACAAAAAGAAAGAGAATATAATGTTATTTTTGAAAATGGATTACCAAAGTTATCAGAGATTCAAAATGAAGAAGAAATTTTAAAATGGGATAAAAAACCACTCAAAATAGTATTAAAAAGTAAATCTAATATTGGAGAAGACACCTTAAAACTTTTTTTTAAAATTACGCAAAATGCTGATTTATTAGTTAAGTGTTTTGATATTAATGATGAATTTTTTGGAGAATATAATTTAGGAAATATCTTCTGAAAGATTGCTATTCAAGAAAAACTCCTTCTTCATTATCAACATTATTTAAACGTAAACTAATACTTTCGACTTTACTAGTTGGCACCTTCTTACCACAAAAATCTGGTTGAATAGGTAATTCTCTATGACCTCTATCTACCATTACTAATAACATCACTCTTTGAGGTCTGCCCCACGAATATAAAGCATCCATTGCAGCTCTTATTGTTCTACCTGTATAAATTACATCATCTATTAAAAGAATTTCTTGATTCTCAATAGGAGTTGGAATATCTGCAGCTTGTATTAGGCGAGTTCCAACTCTATTTTGGTCATCTCTATAAAATGTTGGATCAATTGTTCCTTTTCTAACTCTTAAACCTGTTCTAGAGAATAATTCCTTTTCTAGCACTTCTGTCAGCTCAATTCCTCTAGTCGGGATACCAACCAATAGAAGGTTATCCAATTTTTTTACTTTTTCGATAATTTCGCAGGTTAAACGTGAAATAGTTTTTCTAAGCTCAATTTCAGTAAGTATTACGATCTTTTTTGTCTTCTTGGACATGATTTATCAAGAAATAAAATTAATCTAATATTTTCATAAATTAGCAAAAGCTAACTATGTTAAATATAAATTGTTAAAGAGTAACGTTTAAAGCTAAATTTAAGGTTGGATCAGTTAACAATGAATTTGATCTAAATATGTCAAAGATTAGCAGCAAAAATATAAAAAGATTAAGTGTTCCTCAGAGCCCTGTAGTTCTTGCGATACTAGATGGATGGGGATATCGAAGAGAAAAATCAGATAATGCTATAAAAAATGCCTGTACACCAATTATGGATTCATTGTGGCATGCCTACCCCCACACCCTTATAAGTGCTAGTGGATCTGATGTGGGCCTCCCAGATGGTCAAATGGGCAATTCAGAGGTGGGGCACCTTACCATTGGTTCGGGAAGAATAATACAACAAGAACTTGTAAGGATTTCAAATATTGTAAAAAATAATCAATTAGGCTTGGTAGATGACTTAAAAGAGATGGCTGCTTCATTAAAGAAAAATAATTCTACCTTGCATATCACGGGATTATGTTCCGATGGAGGAGTTCATAGTCATATCGATCATTTATTAGGTTTAATAAGATGGGCATCTGATAATAAAATTAAAAAAGTTGCAATCCATATTATTACTGATGGAAGAGACACTCCTGCAAAAAGTGCCTCTAAATATCTAAATCAAATAGAATCATGTATAAAAAAATTTAATGTAGGCGAAATAGCTTCCATATGCGGAAGATACTGGATAATGGATAGAAATCTTTTATGGGATAGAACAGAAAAAGCATATTCTAATTTGACTGATCCCGATATTCAAATAACAAATATTTCTCCCAAGGATTACATAGAAAAAAGTTACGCCAAAAACATAACCGATGAATTTATAGAGCCCATACGAATGTCTGAAAACTATCTTAAAGATGGGGATAGTTTGATTTGCTTTAACTTTCGTCCAGACAGAGCAAGACAAATAGTCAAAGCCCTTTCGGTCAATGAATTCTCAGACTTTAAAAGAAAAAATTATCCAAATCTAGATTTTGTTACTTTTACTCAATATGATCCGAACTTTCCCGTTAAGGTTGCATTTCCTCCTGAATCACTGAATAATTTTATAGGCCAAATAGTGTCAGAAAACGGACTTAAACAATACAGAACCGCGGAAACTGAAAAATATCCTCACGTAACATACTTTTTCAATGGAGGAGTTGAAATACCTTTACCTGGAGAAGAGAGACATTTGATTCCATCTCCAAGAGTCGCAACTTATGATATGGAACCCGAAATGTCTGCCGAGGAATTAACTATTAGTTGCTGTAAAGCAATTAAAAGCGGGAATTATGCTTTTGTTGTAATAAATTTTGCCAATCCTGATATGGTTGGTCATACAGGAAACATGGATGCAACAATTAAAGCTATAGAAAAAGTAGATAAATGTGTTGGTAAAATAGTTAATGCTACTGGAGAAATGGGAGGAAGCATTCTTATTACAGCCGATCATGGTAACGCAGAAGTAATGAAGGGATCTGAAGGAGAACCATGGACAGCACACACAATAAATAAAGTTCCATTAATTTTGATTGAAGGTGAAAAAAGAAAAATACCAAATATGGGAAATGAAATTAATTTAAGAGAAAATGCGGGCTTAGCCGATATTGCTCCCACTTTATTGCAATTATTAAATCTACCAATACCAAGAGAAATGACAGGCAAATCGCTTATTCAAGAAATTGAATTAAAGGGTTATAATAAGGTGGTTCAACACGTTTAAAATTAATAAAAGTTTTTTAAGCAATGATTCAAATTATTAGTTGGATTTGGGTATTTTCTGGAGTTCTTCTTATTCTCTTAGTTTTACTTCATAGTCCTAAAGGTGATGGAATGGGAGGAATAGCCGCAAGTGGAAGCTCTATGTTCAACAGTGCAAGTAGTGCAGAAGCCTCTCTAAACAAAATAACTTGGACTTTTTTAGTGATATTTTTGTCTCTCGCAATTATTCTTAGCGCTGGTTGGATTTCATAAAATTTGAATAAAAAAGGGACCATTTTGAATGATCCCTTTTAAAATTTATTAAAAACTATTGTTTAGTTAGTAATCAAAGTCGCCGCCCATACCAGGAGCGCCAGCTGGAGCAGCTGAATCTTTCTTCTCAGGTAAATCTGCAACTATGCATTCGGTGGTCAAAACCATTCCTGCAATTGAAGCTGCATTTTGTAATCCTGAACGTGTAACTTTTGCAGGATCAACTATACCAGCAGAGGACATATCTACATATTCTCCCGTAGCAGCATTGAATCCATCATTAAATGGTTTAGTTTTTACATTTTCAGCAATCACAGCTCCATTAGAGCCTGCATTCTCAGCAATTCTCATAAGAGGAGCAGTAAGTGAAGCTTCAACAATGTTAGCTCCAATTAATTCCTCTCCTTCTAAATTTTTATCAGCCCATTCTTTTAGAATAGGAGATAAATGAGCTAGAGTTGTTCCTCCTCCTGGGACAATTCCTTCTTCAACAGCTGCTTTTGTTGCATTAATAGCATCCTCAAGACGAAGCTTCTTATCCTTCATCTCAGTTTCAGTAGCAGCCCCAACCTTAATCACTGCTACACCTCCAGCTAATTTAGCCAGGCGTTCTTGAAGCTTTTCTTTATCATATGAGGAATCTGTTTCATCCATTTGCTTCTTAATTTGATCACATCTAGCTTTAACTGCTTGCTCATTACCTTCAGCCACAATAGTTGTAGTCTCTTTATTGATAGTTATTCTTCTACCAGTTCCGAGCATATCTAAGGTAGCACTCTCTAATTTCAAGCCTGCATCTTCAGTAATAAGTTGTCCATTAGTTAAAACGGCCATATCTTCAAGCATGGCTTTTCTTCTATCGCCAAATCCAGGAGCTTTTACTGCAGCAACGTTTAAAACGCCTCGCAATCTGTTAACGACAAGAGTTGCTAAAGCCTCTTTTTCAATATCTTCTGCAATAATGACTAGTGGTTTACCAGTTTTAGCTATTTGTTCCAGAACGGGAACTAAATCTTGCACTAAGGCAATTTTTTTATCAGTCAGAAGGATATATGGTTCATCTAAAACAGCCTCCATTCTCTCTGTGTCTGTTGCGAAGTAAGGTGAGATATAGCCTTTATCAAAGCGCATCCCCTCAGTAACTTCTAATTCAGTAGTCATTGATTTTCCTTCTTCCAAGGAGATAACACCTTCTTTACCAACTTTATCCATAGCATTGGCAATCATTTGACCAACTTCTTCATCGTTTCCAGCAGCAATAGTTCCACATTGAGCTATAGCATTGCTATCACTAATAGGTTTGGAATTCTCTTGAATTTTACCAACTAGAAATTCAGTCGCTTTATCAATTCCTTTTTTCAAGGTAATTGCATTAGCTCCTGCAGCAACGTTTCTCAACCCTGCTTTAACCATTGCATGAGCTAAAACAGTTGCTGTTGTGGTACCGTCCCCAGCTGCATCATTAGTTTTTGAAGCAGCTTGTCTGATTAGAGCAACCCCTGTGTTTTCAATGTGGTCCTCTAATTCGATCTCTTTAGCGATTGTGACACCATCATTGATAATTTGTGGAGCACCAAATTTTTTCTCTAGTACAACATTTCTTCCTTTAGGTCCAAGCGTTACAGCCACAGACTCAGCAAGGATATCAATTCCTCTCTCGAGCGCTCTACGAGCTTGCTCATTGTAAATAATTCTTTTAGCCATGTTTAGGCAGTGATTTAATAATAAGTTTTAATAATTTTTGAAACAAACATTTTAGCTTACTACAGCTAAAATATCCTTTTCTGAGAGCAAGACATATTCATCTCCTCCCAATTTAATGTCTGTGCCAGCATATTTGCTGTACAAAACTTTATCGCCAATACTCACTTCTGGAGTTTGTCGAGAACCATCGTCATTAAGTTTGCCAGGGCCCACCTGAGCAACTTCTCCAACCTGTGGTTTTTCTTTAGCTGAATCAGGCAAAAGAATGCCCCCAGCAGTTTTTTCCTCAGATGCGGAAACTTTAATGAATATTCTATCTCCCAGTGGTTTTACTGTAGAGACTGTAAGTGAAACAGCTGCCATAGATTAATGGAGGATCATGATTGAGACGCTTTGCGTCATAAAAGTGGAAGGAGAAATTCTCCATCCGTATCATCAACAACATAATCTGCAAAGCGGCAATTAAACCATACTTAAACTGTGCGGGTGGCCGAACCCATTTAACGAATCTACCCATTAGGTGGTAGTATTTTCGGATTATGAGCTGTTTAAATCAGCTATTCATCACCAATCAATAAAAAATGGTAGCAACTCCATCAACTTCTTCACAAACAAAAGGCATAGTACGTCAGGTAATTGGTCCAGTTCTAGATGTAGAATTTCCAGCCGGGAAATTGCCCAAAATATTAAATGCTTTAAGAATCGAAGCTAAAAATCCAGCAGGACAAGACATAGCGCTCACAGCAGAAGTCCAACAGCTTCTAGGTGATCATAGAGTAAGAGCAGTGGCAATGAGTGGCACAGACGGCCTTGTAAGAGGCATGGAGGCAATCGACACAGGAGCACCAATATCTGTACCCGTAGGAGAAGCAACTTTAGGAAGAATATTTAACGTTTTAGGAGAACCAGTAGATGAACAAGGTCCAGTAAATACAAAAGATACTGCTCCAATTCATAGATCTGCGCCAAAGTTAACTGACCTAGAAACTAAGCCAAAAGTTTTTGAAACTGGTATTAAAGTTATCGACCTTTTGGCTCCTTACAGACAAGGAGGAAAAGTTGGATTATTCGGAGGCGCTGGTGTTGGGAAGACAGTTCTTATTCAAGAATTAATTAATAACATCGCAAAGGAGCATGGTGGAGTTTCTGTTTTTGGCGGTGTAGGAGAAAGAACTAGAGAAGGGAACGATTTATATGAAGAATTTAAAGAATCTGGAGTTATCAATGCAGATGATTTAACTCAATCAAAAGTTGCCTTGTGTTTTGGACAGATGAATGAGCCACCTGGTGCAAGAATGAGAGTAGGCTTATCAGCACTTACAATGGCCGAACATTTTAGAGATGTGAATAAACAAGACGTCCTACTTTTTGTTGATAACATTTTTAGGTTCGTTCAAGCTGGTTCTGAAGTATCTGCATTACTTGGAAGAATGCCTTCAGCTGTTGGATACCAGCCCACTCTGGGAACTGACGTTGGTGAATTGCAAGAAAGAATTACATCTACATTAGAAGGGTCAATAACATCTATCCAGGCTGTTTACGTACCTGCTGATGATCTAACAGACCCTGCTCCAGCTACAACCTTTGCACATTTAGATGCTACTACCGTGCTCGCTAGGGCTCTTGCAGCTAAGGGAATTTATCCAGCAGTTGATCCATTAGACTCAACGAGCACTATGCTGCAACCATCAGTTGTTGGCGATGAGCATTACAAAACAGCCAGAGCTGTCCAATCAACTTTACAAAGATACAAAGAACTTCAAGATATCATCGCAATTCTTGGTTTAGATGAGCTTTCTGAAGAAGATAGATTAACAGTCGACAGAGCCAGAAAAATTGAAAAATTCCTCTCACAACCTTTCTTCGTAGCAGAAATATTTACAGGAATGTCTGGTAAATATGTAAAATTAGAAGATACCATTGCTGGTTTCAATATGATTTTGTCAGGTGAATTGGATGATTTACCAGAGCAGGCATTTTACCTAGTTGGTAATATTGATGAAGTTAAAGCAAAGGCTGAAAAAATAAAATCAGAAAAATAAATATTTAAATTCATATTTAACCTTCAATAATTTTAAATTTATGGCAATTTCTCTAAAAGTTTTAGCTCCTAATAAAAATGTTTATCAAGGCGAAGCTGAAGAAGTAATCCTTCCTAGTACTACTGGTCAACTTGGTGTACTACCTGGACACATCTCTTTAGTTACTGCTATAGATATTGGCGTTTTAAGGCTAAGAACGAATTCCCAGTGGAAATCAATAGCTCTTATGGGAGGCTTTGCTGAAATTGAATCAGATGAAGTTATAGTTTTAGTAAATAATGCTGAAATTGGTTCTGAAATTAATGTTCAAAATGCTGAACAAGATCTTAAAGAAGCAAAATTAGCAATAAGCAAATTTTCCGAAAATGAAAAAAATCCAGAGAAAATTAAAGCCCTGAATGAGGTTTCAAAGGCTGAGGCTAGGATTCAAGCTGCAAAGAACTAATATTTAAGCAGTTCCGCAAAAAGTTACTTCGGGAAACTTTAGTTTGGCTTCTTCTAATTTTTTTGTCTTACCTTCTTCTTGCCAATAATTTATCACTTCAGTAGCTTTATTCAATATCTCTACTCTTTCGTTATCTGTAATCCAACCTTTATTCTCAAGTTCACTTTTTAATTTTTCCCAAGCATCATCTCTTGGCCAAAAATAATAAGCAGTAAGAGGGCTTGGGCCTCCGCCTACTATTTGATCCACTGCTAAAGCCACATTATCAGGTAACCACAATACTTTAATTATGAACCTTCCTTCATCAGGTTTAGGGGTATATCCAGTAGGTACCCCATCTTCATCAATTGTGGCAGCTGCCAATACAGCTGTGGCACCCATCATTCCTGAATTAGGAGAAGAATTTTTAGAGTTTGGTGCATTACTGTTTTTTTCCTTTTTTTCTGTTGAATTTTGATTTAACTTATCTGATGAGGTCATTCACTTGTTTGTGTTTAATAAATAATTTATCAGTTTATGGTCACATTTTGATTGATTTATTCAAAATTTCTTGATTTTATTAATTGATAACTTCTAAACAGGATTTTATCTATCATGAGTTACTCCATAAAAATCATAAATAGTGGCTTCTAATGAATCCCAAAGATCTTTGGGGATATCGTTTTCTTCTGCGAACATGCCAAGCTGACTAGCTAAGCCTCTTGCTTGAGAAAGTTTCGAATTATAGGAATCGGACTTATTCATTTTTGAGTTTTAAACTTAATAAAAAATAAATCTATTAACTGGATAAGTCAAATTTCAAAACTCTAAATCAGAAATTTCTTTTAATGCAGCAATACTTAAAACATCTGGGTTTGTATCTTTGACTAGGACATCATCTTCTATTCTTATCCCTATGCCTTTCCATCTCTCATCTATAGGGGGTTGTCCCTCAGGAACTGGGATCCTATCACTTATATAGATCCCAGGTTCTACTGTAAGAATCATTCCATTCTGTAATGGCACTTCATAGTCACCCATTCTGTATGCTCCAACATCATGAACATCTAAGCCGAGCCAATGTCCAGTTCTATGCATGTAAAGATGTTTATAAGATTGATTCTCAATTATCTCCTCAGTACTGCCAGACAATAAACCAATTTCCTTTAATCCTTCTATAAGAATTGTTAAAGCAACATTATGAACAGCATTAGAATTCGATCCCTTTACAGCACTTTTAATTGCATTTTTCTGCGCACTCAAAACAATTTCATAGATAACTTTTTGCTCATTAGAAAATTTACCACCTATTGGAATAGTTCTTGTTATGTCTCCATTGTAATAATCAATTAGTGAGCAGCCAGCATCCACCAACAATAAATCTTTCTTCTTTAGCGGTGAATTATTTGAAGTGTAATGCAAAATACAGGCATTATCTCCTGATGCAACAATTGAGTTATAAGCTGGTCCTCTAGCTCCTTTTTCCAAAAAGAATCCCTCAAGAAGGCCCTGAATTTGCCTTTCATTTTTCTTTGATGAGATAGATTCTCTAACTAGTTCATGAGCTTCGGCTGAAATTTGTATTGCCTCTCTCATTCTCTTAATCTCAAATTCACTTTTAATTAATCTCATCTCATTTAAATAAATTTCTGGAGATTTTATAGAATTTGCACCAATCCCTGATCTTGAGCGATTTTCAAGTTGTTGTGAAAATATCTCAAGTACTATTTTCTCTATTATTGGATGCTTTCCAATTGAAAAAACAAGTTCATCAGACCCATTTATGTAAGTTGGGAGTAAATTTCTTAATTCGTTTATTGAGTGAGCCTTATCAGCTTTAAACTCTTTTTCAGCGCCTTCTAAACCCCATCTAAAGCCATGCCAGACTTCGCTTATAACATCTTTAGGAGCTACAAACATAATAAATCTCTCTCCCTTTGGCTTATGCGATAAGAAAAGAGCGATTGCATCTGGCTCATCGAAACCTGTTAAATACCAAAAATTACTATCTTGCCTAAAAGGATATTCACAATCAGCATGATGCTTTACAAGATTAGCCCCAGGGATAATAGCAGCTTTCCCACCTAGTTTATTTAGGAATATTTCTCTTCTTTCTTCAAAAACTTTATAGTCAGGTTCAAACATAAATTGTGTATTGGCGTGTTTTAAAAAAAAATGGAAGAATGAATTAAAACAGATTTAGTCCCTAATCTACTTTAATGGAACCAAGTGTTTACGGTTTATTTTCACTTATAATAATTATTTTAATTGGATCAGCATGTTGTTCGGGAGTAGAAGCAGCTTTTTTAGCCGTAAATTCAATTAGAATTTTAGAAATTGCCTCTAGACAAAAGCCAAAAAGTTCTGCAAATCAACTTCTAAAACTTAGAAAACATCTTGGACGGACGCTAACTGTAATTACTATTACTAATAATGGATTTAATATAATTGGTAGTCTTATTTTGGGAGTATACGGTGCATTGGTAATTAATAGCAGTTTTGGTTTAACCCTTTTTTCAATAGCTTTTTACATACTAGTTGTTTTAGTAGGAGAAGTACTACCAAAAGCTCTTGGCACAAGATTTTCAGTTCAAATAGCACTATTATCTGTTCCTATCTTGGGAATATTAAATACCTTAATGAGGCCATTCTTAATATTAATTGAACAGATATTTCCGGTTATTACAGCAGAAAACGAAATTTCAACTGATGAAGAAGAAATTAGACAAATGGCAAAAATTGGAAGTCAAAAAGGTTTTATAGAGGCTGATGAGGCAGCAATGATATTTAAGGTTTTTCAATTAAATGATTTAAAAGCTAAAGACTTAATGATCCCTAGGGTATCGGCACCTTGTCTTGATGGGTCTTCAAATCTTGATGAAATTTCAAAACTTATAATGTCTGACAGCTCTCCATGGTGGGTTATTTTGGGAGATAAAGTTGACAAAATACAAGGGGTAGTAAAGCGTGAAAAAATGTTGGCAGAGTTAATTAATGGGGAAAATAAAAAATTATTATCAGAAATTTGCGAACCTGTGGACTACATTCCCGAAATGATTAAAGCAGATCAATTATTAACTAAATTTGACAAGGATCATAAAGGAGTGAAAGTAGTAGTAGATGAATTCGGGGGATTCGTGGGAATTATTGGTGCAGAAGCTGTGTTATCTGTATTAGCCGGTTGGTGGAAGAATAAATCATGAACCAATTTAAAATTAAGGAAAATTATTTACTTTTAAAAAAATGGTGGGAGACTATTGATCTTACCAACTATGAAAAAAGTTTTTTTAATAGAGAAATAATTTCTTTTAACCAACAACTTTTAAGACTCAAAGAAAAAAAAATAAGAATTGGCGCATATGGTAAATCAGGTGTAGGAAAATCCTCTGTTTTAAATTGTTTATTAAAAAAAGACATATTCAAAACAGATATTATTAATGGGACCACAAAAGAAATACAATCGGAAACTTGGACTCTTAAAGATCAAACACTCAATAGTTTAGAGTTACTAGATTCTCCAGGATTTGATTTCTGCAATATAAAATCCCCAGATAAAGTTTACTCTTACATAAATCATTCAGATCTTATTCTTTTTATAGTTTCGGGAGATTTAAATAGAAATGAGTTAAACGAAATCAACTCTTTTATAAAAGATGGGAAAAAAATTATTTTAATTTTGAACAAAATCGATCTATTTAATAAAAATGAATTAAAAGAAATACTTGAAAATATAAAGTTTAAGCTTCCAAAAGATTTAAATATTCCAATAATTATTAATCATGAAAACAATCTTAAAAATTACATAGCAAAATTAATCAATCAATATGGTGAGATACTATTATCACTAAATTCTATTCAATCAGCTGACAAATTGTTTCTGAGATTAAAAGAACAAAGATTGAAAAGAAGGCAGAAATTAGCTCAATCAACTATCGGTAAATTCTCGACTATAAAGGCATCCGCAGTAGCTCTTAATCCTTTTATTTTATTTGATGTTGCTGGTAGTTTCGCACTAGATACTGCATTGGTTAACGAATTAAGTAAGATTTACGGCTTACAGTTGAAAGGTGAATCTACAAGAAAAATATTTAAAAAAATATCCATTAATAATTTATGTTTGGGAGTCACTCAAGTCGGTGTCAATACCTCTTTCAACCTTATTAAGAAATTAATTCTTATAACAGCACCTTTTACTAACGGGCTATCATTATTACCCTATGGACCCATAGCAATTTTTCAAGCAGCAATCGCGGTGCACTCCACAAAAATTCTAGGGAAATTGGCGGCAAAAGAGATATTTATAAGAAGCAAAGCTTCTTTTATGGAGCCTGCTATTATGTTCCAAAATACTAATTTTAATGACCCAGAGATTTCTAACCACATAAATATTTATTTTTCAAATAGAAATTTAAATAATAATTTTGTTAGCATTCTACCTTAAAACTTAAATGGGAAAAAGCATTGCATTATTTGGTACCAGTGCAGATCCACCTACCATTGGACATAAAAAAATTCTCGAAGAATTATCCAAAATATATGCTTTTACAATAGGTTATGTTAGTAACAACCCCAACAAAAATCACAAAGAGGATATCTCAATTCGTAGCCATTTATTAAAAACTCTTATTGAAGATTTGGATAATCCTAAAATTTTATTTAATCAATGTGTTAGTAGCCAATGGGCAGTAGAGTCAATTAAAAAATGTAAAAGGATTTATGAATTAACTAATCTAGATTTTGTTATTGGGAGCGATTTAATTAAAGATATTTTCTACTGGAAAAATTTTGATAAAATTACTGATGAGGTAAGTTTTTTAGTAATTTTAAGAGAGGGATATCCTGTTGAATCAAGTACTCTTAAAATGTTAGAAACTTATAAAGTGAAATTTAAGATTTCAACCATAAAAATCCCAAACATTTCAAGTTCTAAGCTCAGGTCAAATTTTAATTATTCTAATTTACCAACTTCATTAATAGATATTGTTAAAAAGAATAATTTATATGAATCCACTAAATTAGTTGAATGAAGTTTTTACTTGCGCAAATTAATCCAGTTGTTGGAGATTTAGAGGGTAATGCAAAAAAAATACTTTGTACTGCTTCGAAAGCTAGCTCAATTTCTGCTGATTTAGTTCTTACTCCAGAATTATCACTATGGGGATATCCAGCAAACGATCTACTTCTTAAAAAAAATTTAATCAAAAATCAATATCAAATTCTTGACCAATTAGCCTTAGATATTAAAAAAAAATATGGAAGTTTGAGTATCACAGTTGGGATAGCTGAGATAATAAATGATTCTTTTTTCCCAAATCTTTATAATTCTATTGCATTGCTTGAGCGCGGTGAGTGGAAAATAATTGCTCGTAAAATTATTCTTCCCACCTATGAAGTATTTGATGAAAAAAGATACTTCAGATCAGAAGAAAAAGTTTCAGTGTTAACAAAAGAAATTAATAATAAAACCTGGCGACTTGGCTTTACTATATGTGAGGATTTATGGGTCAACAAAAATATAGAAGGTAGAGGTATACATAAAAAGAATCCTATTTTTGATTTAAAGAAAAAAAAAGTTGATATCTTAGTGAACTTATCGGCCTCCCCATATACCTTCAAAAAGTTAGAGCTACGATCCAAAGTTTCGAGTTTTGCTGCTCAATATCTTCAAGTACCGCTGATATATGTAAATCAGATTGGAGCAAATGATAATTTAATTTTTGATGGAAATAGTTTTATTCTTGATAAGAATGGATCTAAAATTAAGCAATTAAAATCTTTTTCAGAAGACCTCTCCAGTTGGGACATTGAGCAAACAAAGCCTCAAAAAAATAAATTTGAAAATTCTGAAATGTCATCAATTTTTGATGCATTAGTTCTTGGTGTTAGGGATTATGCTCAAAAATGCGGCTTTAAAACGGCTTTAATTGGACTAAGTGGCGGCATTGATTCAGCACTAGTTTCAGCAATTGCAACAGCTGCTCTTGGAAGTAATAATATTTATTGTGTCTCAATGCCCTCTAAGTGGAGCTCATCTCATTCAAAGAGTGATGCGAAAGATTTAGCGAGAAGATTACAAATAAATTTCAATAGCATCCCAATTGAAAAATTGATGAGCTCTTTTGAAGAATCTTTTATAAATACCGTATCTTTCGAGATGGCTGAAATAACAAATCAAAATATTCAATCAAGAATCAGAGGTACGCTTCTGATGGCTTTAGCAAATCAAGAAAAGCATTTATTACTTTCAACAGGAAATAAATCAGAACTAGCTGTAGGATATTGCACACTTTATGGTGATATGAATGGGGGATTATCGGTAATTGGGGATTTATATAAAACTAGTGTTTTTAAATTATGCAATTGGCTTGATAGTGAAGATTCAATTAATCATAGAAAATCATATATGTTAAGTACTAATGTAGGGATAATAGGTAAAAATATACGTACGAAAGCTCCAAGTGCCGAATTAGGTCCTGATCAATTAGATACTGATTCTCTACCACCTTATTCTATTTTAGATAATATTCTTAAAGGAATTATTGAGGAGAAAAAAGATTTACAACAACTAGAAGAAGATGGTTATAAAAAAGATCTAATTTTAAAAATTATCTCACTCATAAAAAAAGCAGAATTCAAAAGAAAGCAGGCTCCTCCAATACTAAAATTAAGCAGTCAATCATTAGGAAGTGACTGGAGAGTTCCCATAGCAATTTCTTATTAATCACTATAAGAACACTGTTGGATTTTTTTTAAAGGCCGTTTAACTGAATCAAGGTTGATACCTTTTTTGATAGCAAGAATTATGCCTGCAGCTTCTAAATAATTATCCACTTCAAAAAGATTGGGATAATCATAAAACTCATTTGTCACTTTTAATGTATTTTGATTTTTTACAGAGATAATATTTAAACCTTTTTCCATCCCTGCTAGTACTGCTTCACCACCTAATGCACCATTAGGAACGACAATAGATTCAATCTGATCAGGGTGTAGTGATATTGATTCATTTTTAGCAGGCAATTCAACAATGTCAGGTGCATTGCTTAACCCAACCAGTACTGATGGTAAAAAGGTGTATCCTATTTCTTCTGCGGCTGCACGAGGATCTAAATTTTCATTCAGTTCAATTGGCTTTAAAGCAGGTGCGTGGGCACAGGGAACTTTTAAAAATTTGCTTATTAAATGACTTATAACTGCTTCGACTCCACCAATAGGATCAACCCCTTTCCCCTCTCGATAGATATTTGTTTCTAAAGAATCTGAATCATCTGGAAATTTTGCCACAATTGCTATTGCCGTAACTCCTTTTTCTATTAAACATTTTCCCGCATCAATTAGAGTATCCGGATTTTCAATTATGCCACCACTGATGTTTGATGAATCAGAATCAATAACTATGTTTAATGGTTTTTTTGTTATCACATAAGAATGAACATTAATCCCTAAAGTAGAGACACATGCATCAGCAACTTGTAAATGTCTTAATAATATTTCTTTTTCAATCGCTGAATCAAAAATTATCCCAATTTTCTGTTTTTTTACCCTTTTTAAAGCGATTTCTCCTTTAGCAAGTCGGTCTAAACTATAACCCTCAACATAAAAAATATTTTTATCTTTTTCAGAAAGAGTACCGCCATTCATAACATTTGGATGAGTAATTAAACATCCACTTGCCGATGCTAATAATTTAGCGGTAGGAAGTGCATCCCCTGCAAAACCTCCGACTTCACAACCAATACCAGTTGGAACAATGAATATTGTTGGTGAATTTTCCATTATTAAAAATATTTCAATTTATATTTTTTAATTAGCTAAGACAGCTTTAATTTTAAGTTTTTTTGTTCCAAAAGAGTCAATAGAATGTTGAATATCAACAATTGACCATCGAATTAAATAACCTTTTTTTTCTAAATTTGCAATGATAAATTCCCTTAAATTTTTTAATTTTATTGAAACTGGCCAATCCAAATAATAATCAACTGAACTTAATTTCATTTTTGATATTTACCAAATTGATCATTATATAAATCATCTTCAACTTCTTTACCAATAACAATATTCAAATCTGACTTGGGATATGCCACACACAAAAGTGCAAAGCCCTTTTCTCTCAAATCATCATTTAATCCCATAGCATCTTCTTGATCCACAGATCCTTCCAATATCATAGATGCACAATCTGTACAAACTCCAGAACAACAACTACTTGGTAAATCTATTCCATTCATTTTTGCCGCTGAAATAATATCTTGATCTTCAGAACATAGAAAACTAATAGTCTTTTGTTCGAATTGAACTTTTATATTGTATTCAGGCATATCCTAAATCTTATTACTAAACTGCTGAACCGCCTACAACTTCTAATATTTCTTGAGTAATAGCTGCTTGTCTTGCTTTGTTATACGTTAGATTCAAAGTACTTGCTAATTCTTTAGCATTATCACTCGCGTTATTCATAGCAGTCATCCTGCAAGCGAGTTCTGAAGCCGCCGACTCTTGAAGAGCTCTTAGTACCTGATTCTGTAAATATAATGGTAATAACGAATCTAATAGTTGATCAGGACTTTGTTCAAAAACAATATCTGATGGCAACTTCTCTGAATCACTTTTTTCAATATTTGATTTTTCAACAAGTAACTTACTATCTTTTGTAGTCAACCTAAAAATTTCATCATTTTCCTCAGCAATTCCTTGAGGGTCTAGTGGCAATAGTGTTTGAACTACAGGGGCGCAGCTAACTAGAGTGATGAATTTCGTGTAAATAATTTCAACCCTATCAGAATTTTCTGAAAGAAATTCAGCTAAGATTTCACTAGTTATCCCCTCAGAATCTGTTGCAGTTGGTACCTGTTCCAGCTCTTTAAAAGTGCTTTTAATTGTGTATCTATCTTTCCTATTTTGGAAATAACCTATTGCCTTTTTACCAACCAAGATCAAATTTGGTTCATAACCTTGTTTAATCAGCTCTGCATACCTAAGTTCCACCTTCTTGATTATGTTGGTATTATATCCTCCACATAATCCTCTATCAGCAGTTATGCATACCAAAGAAATTGTTTTTACATCTCTTTTTGATAGAAGAGGAGAATCTACAGCTTCAAACTTAACTCTAGATTGAATATTTTCTAAAACCCGAGCAAGTTTATCTGCGAAAGGCCTACTCTTAAGAACTTGATCTTGTGCCCTCCTAACTTTTGCAGCTGCAACTAATCTCATAGCTTCTGTTATTTTTCGTGTATTTTTAACAGAAACTATTCGATCTCTAATTTCTTTAAGATTTGCCATGATATTTCTTTAAATAAATTTAAACTGTGGAAAGCATTGAAGATTTAACTTCATTAATTACCTCTTTGAGTGTTGCTTCTAAGCCATCATTCAATTTTTTCTCTTTAAGAATCTCCTCAATAAATTCTGCTTTGTTTAACTTAAGATATTCTCTTAATTCAGCAGCAAATTTAGTTACATCTTCCACTGGAACTTCATCAATAAGGCCCTTAACACCTGCATAAACAACAGCAACTTGTTCAGCAAGATTTAATGGTGAGAACTGTGCTTGTTTTAGTAATTCTCTTAATCTTTTGCCTCTTTCAAGTTGTTGCTGAGTAGCCTCATCAAGATCAGAAGCAAATTGAGAGAATGCTGCTAGTTCATCAAATTGAGCTAATTCTAATTTAAGAGTTCCAGCAATTTTCTTAATTGCCTTTGTTTGAGCAGCTCCTCCCACGCGGCTAACAGAAATACCAACATTAATAGCAGGTCTTAATCCTGAGTTAAATAAATCTGCACTCAAGAATATTTGTCCATCTGTAATTGAAATAACATTAGTTGGAATATAAGCAGAAACGTCACCTGCCTGAGTTTCAATAATTGGAAGAGCTGTCATTGAACCGCCGCCCATTTCATCAGATAATTTTGCTGCCCTTTCAAGTAATCTGCTATGACAATAAAAAACATCGCCAGGATAAGCTTCTCTTCCTGGTGGTCTTCTCAAAAGGAGAGACATTTGTCTATAAGCCTGAGCTTGTTTTGTTAGATCATCATAAATAACTAGTGTTGCTTTGCCTTGGTACATAAAGTGCTCAGCAATTGCCGCACCGGTATAAGGCGCTAAGTATTGTAGAGCTGCGGCTTCAGAGGCTCCTGCACTAACAACAATAGTGTAATCAAGAGCTCCTTTTTCTCTTAAAACCTCAACCACATTTGCTACAGATGCTGACTTCTGACCAATAGCAACATAAACACAAACTACGTCTTGACCTTTTTGGTTGATTATGGTGTCAATAGCAATAGCAGATTTTCCAGTTTGCCTATCGCCAATAATTAATTCTCTTTGACCTCTTCCCACAGGAATCATTGCATCAATAGATGTGATACCTGTTTGCATTGGTTCATGTACTGATCTTCTCTTGATTATTCCAGGAGCCATTTCTTCGATCAATCTAGTATCACTAGTCGGGATTTCCCCTTTCCCATCAATTGGTTGTCCTAAAGGGTTAACAACTCTCCCCTGCATTGCCTCACCAACTGGAACAGATGCGATTTTACCTGTTGACTTAACATTACTTCCTTCTTGGACTCCAAGTGCCTCACCCATTAAAACAGCACCAACATTATCATCTTCAAGGTTCAAAGCTATACCTTCGGTACCATCCTCAAATTCTAATAATTCACCAGCCATGACCTGATCTAAGCCATATATTCTTGCAATGCCATCACCGATTTGCAGAACAGTTCCTACATTGCTAACACTTACAGATTGGTCATAATCAGTTATTTGTTGTTTTAAGATTGAACTGATTTCATCAGGGCGTATAGATACCATGGATTTAAGAATTTAAGGTTGATTTAAAAGTTACTTGGAAAGTGACAAACCAAGTTTTCTAATTTGTGAAGCAAGGGAAGCATCAATTACTTTTGATCCTACACTGGCGACGAAACCACCAATAAGAGATGGGTCAATTTTAGTTACAAGTTCTAATTTTTCAGTTCCTGCTATATTGATGATCTTTTGGGTAATTAAACCTTTCTGTTCATCAGTAAGCTCAACTGCTGAAGTAACAGTTGCCAAAGCAATTTTACTATTTTCTCGATAAATCTCTAAAAACCTTTCAAGAATAGAAGTAAGAATTCCAATTCTTTGCCTATCGGCTAATAATTTCAAGAAATTCAGTAAAGAAGAATTTACCTTATTTGAAAAAATTTCAATAATGATTTTCTTCTTAGCATCTGTCTCTAATATGGGAGATGATAGTGCCTTCTCCAATTCAGGGGAATCATTTAATAATTCTAAAAGTTGTTTAACCTCAGAAACAATCTCTTCAGTTTGCGAATTTTCATTCACAACTTGAAGTAATGCCTCTGCATATGGTGTAGTAACAGAATTTAAAAGTGGCATTAGTTCACCTCAATATTGTTAATTGATTGAGTAACCAAATTTTCTTGAGTTGTTTTATCAAGTCTATTTGGGAGAGAATCTAAAGCTTTCTTAATTGCTAATTCAACAGCTTCTTTTCGAAGTTGAGAAATTGCTCTGGATGCTTCAGAGCTCTCATCGGAAATTGCACTTTGTTTAATTCGTGCCATCTCCTCGATTGCTTTTTTCTCACTCTCCATTCTGATTGATTCAGATCTTTTGAGAGAATCTGCTTTTATTTGAGAAGCTTTTTCTTCGGCTAAAGATAAGTCTTTCTTTGCCTTCTCTAAAGCTTGTGTTGCATTGAGAAGTCGATCTTCAGCATCTTTTAATTCAAGAAGAATTCCTTCTCTTCTTTTTTGAAGCATTTTACCTAGGAAACCAGGTAAAAATTTATAAAGGCCAAAAACCACTACAGCCCAATTAAGGATATTAGTTTCGAATAAATCGAAATTTAATCCAAAACCTTCTGTAGCTAAGAGAGTTAAATTCATTTTTCTAGAATCAGTCTATTAACAATAAGTTCGCTTAAATCATCAGCCTGTTTAGAAAGTTGATCACGAGCAGCAGATGTCTGACTTTCAATTTCTAGTCTTGCTTGTTCTTTTGAAGCATTTGCTTCATTGTTAGCAAGTTCTAGTGCTTCTTTATAAAGCTTGTCAGACTCATTCTCAGCTTCGCCCACAATTCTTTGAGCTTCTGAACGAGCACTTTGAAGCTGAGTCATTAAATCAGCTTCTAATTTTTTAACCTCTGAAAGCTTACTTTTGGCCTCAATAATATTATTACTTACAAATTTTTCTCTTTTTTCAACAACATTGCCAACAGGCTTAAAAAAGAGAGAATTTAATATGTAAGTGAGAGCAACTACTTGTATCGCCATAAGTGGCAAAGTGGCATTTATATCAAATAATCCACCTTCTGTAGCACCAAAAAAATTAAAGGCCAACATATGATTCAGTTGAAGTTAAAAAATTAAATTTAAATATTGCTAATAAAGAGTAGAAGCAATATTAACTTTTAGGAAAAAGGATTCGCAAAAAGTAGTACCAAAGCCACAACTAATCCGTAAATTGTTAATGACTCCATGAAAGCGAATGATAAAAGAAGAGTTCCTCTGATTTTACCTTCAGCTTCTGGTTGACGGGCTATACCCTCAACAGCACCTTGTGCTGCGTTACCTTGTCCAAGACCTGGGCCAATAGCACCTAGACCAACTGCTAAACCAGCAGCTACAACTGATGCAGCGGAAGTAATCGAATCCATAATTTTGAAATAAAGAGCTTAATACTTGTGATAAATCTTTTTTGTCATACACGCTTGGACATCCTTTAATTTAAGAATGGGTCTGATATTTTCAGACCTACGCGATTAAATATTTTGCCAGATTACAGACCCTTTGTAAAAGCGTCTGAATTTATTGGAATAAAGCTAATGATGTTCTTCAACAGCTTCTCCAATGTAGTAGGCAGCTAAAGTTGCGAAAATCAATGCCTGAATTGCACTAGTAAATAATCCTAGGAACATAACAGGTATTGGCAGAATTAGTGGGACTAAGAAGACTAGAACACCAACAACAAGTTCATCAGCCAAAATATTTCCAAATAGCCTGAAAGAGAGTGATAAAGGTTTCGTAAAGTCCTCTAGAATTTTGAAAGGAAGCATTATCGGAGTTGGGTGAACATAGTATTCGAAGTATCTCCAACCTTTATTGCTTAAACCGGCATAGAAATAAGAAAGTGAAACCAATAAAGCCAAGGCTATTGTTGTATTTATATCTGCAGTAGGTGCACCCAACTCGCCACTTGGTAACTTAATCAATCTCCAAGGAATTAAAGCTCCTCCCCAATTACTAACAAAGACGAATAAAAATAAAGTACCTATAAATGGCATCCAATCTCTATAAACTTTTTCACCTATTTGAGTCCTAGCTAGATCTCTTATGTAATCCCAGAGAAACTCGAGCAAGTTTTGAAGGCCTTTAGGATCATTTTCCATTTTCTTAGTTCCTAAAGAAATAAAAACTAATAAAGCTCCTAATAAAATCCAAGATGTCAAAAATACCTGCCCGTGAAGTCTGATATTTCCAATTTGCCAATAAAGATGTTGACCAACTTCTAATGCTGCAAAATTTGTTAGCAAGGAATTTAAGAACATTTGATTTGAATAAAGAATTTACTTAAGAACGTGAAAAATAAAGAATGAGTGAAGGTTTATAAATGAAAAAACCTAACATTGCAGGAAAAATATCCAAAGATCCTAGCTTGCTTGCAAAAATAAAGAGACAAACTGGAACTAATAGTTGCAATTTTGATACACCTGATGATTCTTTACCGAGTTTTCCTACACTTTTAGCAAGCAAACGTAGGTAAAAAATACCGGAAATTGCACCTATAAAAATACTAAAACCAAAAGTAAATCCGAAAAAAATTCCAGTTATTGATGCTAATAAAATAGAAACAATAAAAGTAATTCCAAAAATTGTTAATTGCAATTTTGTATATTCATCATTTTGAGAAAGCAAACTATCTATTTGATTGGCAATACCAGATTTACTTTCTTTGATGATCGAATTATCCAGGGATTGAGAAAATTGAACATTCTCATTAGAAGGATGCTCAAGTTTTTTACTATCTGAGTCCACTGATGTGAACATAGTTTAGAAACCCTCTCTGAATGGTTTAAAGTAAGTATATAAACTCAGGGAATCTATCACGGAGAGGTGCCATTTAGCTAGTTTTTTTTTTATAAAAAATTAATTCTTAAAATAAATGATTAATCTGTAGACCATTTTTTACTTTATTCTTCAACAATAAAATTTATGAAAAGTCATCTTTATTAATTGCTTTAACACTTTAAATCGTTAATAAAAGACTTGGCAAAATCTCAATTAAACGTCTCAATAGTACATATACATCTAAAAAATTGGAGATAAGTCAAGAACAAATAAAATATAAAAGAATTTCTAAAAGAAAAAAAACCTTTAATTCTAATTACAAAAAAAATTTAACTGAGTCTATATTTCCCTTACCTTGGACGATATGGCCTTGTGAGGCAAAAATTCTCATTGTCCTCATTGGAATTTGGTCAATATTAGGAATATGCATACTAGGATCATCAAGTTGGTGGGTAGCTAGTAGGGAAATGGGACATTGGGCTTATTTCCTTAAAAAACAAATCATTTGGACAATTCCAGGAATTGGTCTATTTTATTTCGTTCTTAATACAAACATTAGAAATCTTTTAAAGTTTTCAAGAATTATTTTTTATATTTTATTCTTTCTGATTTTCCTTACCAATTTTACTGGAATTACAGTTAATGGATCTTCAAGATGGCTAGTGCTTGGCAATTTACGTCTGCAGCCATCTGAATTAATTAAACCTTTTCTAATTCTAGAAGCTTCAAATCTTTTCGCACATTGGAATCTAGTAAAGAGTGATAAAAAATTAATTTCAATAATGTCCTTTGGTTTATTAATTTTATTAATACTTAAACAGCCTAATTTAAGTACTGCATCATTAACTGGAATTCTTCTTTGGGTAATGGGTTTATGTGGAGGAGTAAAACTTAGCTCTCTTTTCTCATTTGCTTCAATAGGATTCATTACTGGATGTATAAGCATCTTTAATAACGAATATCAAAAACTGAGAGTTACTTCATTTATAAATCCTTGGAAAGATCAACAAGAAAATGGATTTCAATTGGTTCAGAGTTTATTAGCTATAGGTTCAGGCGGTCTATTTGGCCAAGGTTTTGGACTATCCATACAAAAATTACAGTATCTACCGTTCATGTATACAGATTTTATTTTTGCCATTTTTGCGGAAGAATTTGGTTTATTAGGGTGTACTCTATTCTTAGGATTTTTAGCAGTATTCTCTTATATAAGCCTAAGAATTAGTCTTAAGTGCAGGAACAACTATACAAAATTAGTTGCTATGGGATGTGGTTTATTGTTGACAGGTCAATCAATAATGCATATTGCTGTAGCAACAGGTTCAATGCCTACTACAGGCTTACCACTACCTTTCATTAGTTATGGTGGCAATTCATTAATAGCGTCTTTTTTTATTGCAGGGATGTTAGTGAGATGTTCATTAGAGTCAACAGGATTGATTGGAATGATTAGTACACGAAAGACTCTTAATTAGTTAGAATTTAAAAGATTTAATTCAAGCTATCGAATCATTAAATTTAGTTATTTCAGAATTATCTCAAAAGGGTAATCTGCTTATGCAGAATGGTCTTAATAGTCCTGGTCCATTTACTATATTTTTGATTTTCAGCGCAGGACTTTTAACGAGTCTTGGACCATGCTCATTATCATTACTTCCAGTGACAATTGCTTATATAGGAGGAACAGAGAAAAATAAATTTAAACTTATTAGTTTTTCAGGGGGAGTTGTTTTTTCGCTTGTTGCACTAGGGGCTGCGAGTGGATTCTTAGGTAAAATATACGGGCAAATTCCAGCTTATTACACTTCGATGGTTGCCTTGATAGCAATAATAATGGGTTTAAATTTACTAGGAATTTTAAAGTTTCAGTTCCCGAATGGACCTGATCTAAAAAAAATAGAGGATAAGATACCATCCCTAATAGCACCTTTTGCGATAGGAACTACTTTTGGACTAGCCTCTTCACCTTGCATCACTCCAGTTTTAGCAACTCTTCTAGCTTGGGTATCGCAAGCTAAAAACCCGGTAATCTCAATTATTTTTTTATTTTTCTTTGGAATAGGCCAAGTCACTCCAATAATTATTGCGGGAGCAACGGCAGAAAACTTAAAAAAATTTTTAGAGCTTAGAAAATTTAGTCAAATAATTCCCACCTTAAGTGGGATATTTTTAGTAGCACTAGGATTATTAAATTTATTTTCAAATTGGATTTAAATGATTATTTTTAAGAATCTAATTTTAAAAATATCAAGTTTAAGATTCGCTATATCACTGATAATTTTCATAGCTATTGCCAGTGGCATAGGTACTTTTATACCTCAAGGTAGTAATAAAAATTTTTATATTGATAATTTCGATAGTGCTCCCATTTTTGGATTTTTAGATGGAGAAAAAGTCTTAAAACTGCAATTGGATCATATCTATACAAGTTTTTGGTTTTTATTTACATTAATTCTTCTTTGCATTTCCTTAGCAGCTTGTAGTTTCAGGAGGCAAATCCCTTCATTAAAAGCCTCATTAAAATGGGTTGAATACAAAAGCGAAAAAAAATTTAGCAAACTGCAATTAACGTCAAGTTACCCAATCAATCAAGATGTAGACCTTATAACAATAGTTGATTTACTTCTTAAAAAAAGAGGATGGAAAACATACAAATTTAAAAGTCATATTTCTGCAAGAAGGGGTTTAATTGGAAAAATCGGTCCTTTAGTTGTACATATAGGATTAATAGTTTTACTTATAGGTTCAGCATATGGAAGTTTTACAAGTCAATCAAAAGAACAATATTTATTGCCCGGAGAAAGTTTGGATCTTGTTAATGAGAGCACAAACTCAAAAGCCAATGTAAAATTAGTCGATTTTTCTATAGAACGAGAAAGTGATGGTATACCCAAACAGTTTATTTCAAAGTTAAATTTTTCTTCTGAAGATCTAAATTTAAATGAAATAAAAACCGCCAAAGTTAATCACCCAATAAGGTTTAAAGGATTAACTATTTATCAAGCTGATTGGGCAATATCAAATGTTGTTTTAGAAATAGATAATATCCTTTATCAATTACAATTAAAGGAAATTCCAGAAATCGGCAATCAAGTTTGGGGAGTTTTAGTTGAATTAGGATCAGAGACTAAAAAAAATTTCCTTTTAACAATAGATAATGAAAATGGTCCACTTAAAATTTCTAATACAGAAAATTTTTCCGGGAATAATCTCTTTATCAATGACAATCCTTTAGAAGTTAACTCTTCAAAAGTATCTCTGAAAAAAATAATCCCCAGTAGTGGATTAATAATTAAAAATGATCCTTCTATACCTTTTATTTACTTTTCTTTTGTTTTAATAATTTTTGGAACAATAATAAGTCTTATCCCAACAAACCAATTATGGATTCTTGTAAATAATCAATCACAAAAGCTATTCATTGGAGGTCTTAGCAATAAAAATCTAGTTGGTTTTAAAAAGGAATTTTTTAAATTATCAGAAGAAATAAAAAATTTTTAATTTTTTTTCTGTCCGTTAAAAATATCTAATTGCATAGAAACATTCCCTCTGGGGTTAAATGCAGCATTTAAATGTATCCAGTGAGGTGAGCCCTCATTCACTAAATCATCCATTATTCTATTAACTACTTCTTCATGTGATATCTTCATATCTCTAAAATTATTAATATAAAGCTTTAAAGACTTCAACTCATAGACTCTCAAATTAGGTTGATAAATAATATTTAGCTTTGCAAAATCGGGATAACCAGAAAAGGGGCACTTACATGTAAATTCAGGTAACTGAATAGAAATTTCATAATTTCTTTTCTTATTTGGATTCTCGAAACAAATTATTTTTGATTCTTCAATAATTCTTTCACCATAAAGTGGTCTTTGCGTCGAATCATCTAATTTAGCTGTACTCATTTTTAGTAGAACTTATTTACTAAACCTATATAAAAAGATCAAAATCTGCAAAAATCTCAACAAGCTTAAGTATTACAATTGAATAAGTCAAAAGATGTTAAATCTTATTTTTGTATCATTAATAACATTCATGATGTCGGTTAAAAGGGTTATATGTGAATAGTTCAATGAAAAATTAATGGACATTTGTTTGATAACTATTGATAACAATTTAAATAAATCCCTTCAACCAAAAAGCGCAATTGGAATGTTATGGCTTCAAACACACTTTGAGACTGATCAGTGGGAAGCGTTATCAAATAGTACAGTAATAATTTCTGAGAAAAATTCCCAATTATTAATTGAAGACGCTACTAATGCAGGCGTTGATATTAAATGTTTTTCTGATATTTCAATGTTGGATGTTTTCCCAAAAAACGATTAAAATAATAATATTCAATCTTTAATCATGAAGAAAATTGAAGCAATCATACGTCCATTTAAACTGGAGGATGTAAAAATTGCATTAGTAAACTCTGGTATTGTTGGAATGACAGTTAGTGAAGTCAGAGGTTTTGGAAGGCAAAAAGGACAAGTTGAAAGATATAGAGGTTCCGAATTTACTGTTGAATTCCTTCAAAAACTCAAAGTAGAGGTTGTCGTAGAAGATGAAAAGGTTAATTCAGTCATAGATGCGATTGCTGAAGCAGCAAAAACTGGAGAAATCGGTGACGGGAAAATATTCATAACATCAATTGATTCTGTTGTGAGAATTAGAACTGGCGACAAAGATGAAGAAGCTCTTTAATTCAGATAGTTTCTTTTACTAAATTTTGTATATATTCACTATTAATACTTTTATTGGATTGACTTCCTAAGGTCATCCAAGCTAGATATTCATGATTTCCAGCAGGACCTACCAGAGGAGAAGCTATCAAATTCTTTATATTCCATTGGAAATTTTTAGCAGCATAAATAACAGACTCTATAGCCTCAGTATGAAATTTAGGATTGCGAACCACACCACCTTTACTGACTTTTTCTTTACCTACCTCGAATTGAGGTTTAATTAAAAATATTCCCTCAATACAATCACCTTCTAATAAATTACCAATAGATTTAAAAACTAATTTCAATGAAATAAAAGACAAATCAGCAACCACAAAATTTGGTAATTCATTACTTCTAGATAAAAGATCATTAGGTTTTAAATTTCGAATATTAGTTCGTTCAAAAAGTATAACTTTTGGGTTATTTCTAATCTTCCATGCAGTTTGTCCATAACCAACATCTATCCCATAAACTAACTTTGCTCCTTGTTGCAATAAGCAATCAGTAAATCCCCCGGTAGAGATTCCTGCGTCAATACATATTTTATCTTTTACTTTAATTTCAAGTTTTTTAAATGCCTCTAATAATTTTTCACCGCCCCTTGATACAAACATAGGTGCCGAATCAATAAAAAACTCAGATCCAATTAATACTTGTTGTCCAGGTTTATCGAATACTTTTCCTTTGATATCTCTAACCTTGCCCGCAAGAATTAAACCTTGGGCTTTTTGACGAGTTTCACATAAACCTTTATTTAGAAGATAAAGGTCTAATCTACTTTTTTTAATCATCTATTCATCAATAAAAAAAGACAGAATAATGAACTTCTATAAGATTAAGATCCAAATTCTTTAATACCTTCTAATTTTAAATTAGAACTAAAAAATTACCCATTATTAACGAAGGAATCTATGCAAACATTTTTATATTTAAGTTTTCTTTATTAGCTAGATAAATGTTATGTAAGAACATAATAATCAGACAAATATGTTCAATGGCAAGTACATCTTCAAGGTATAGGGCAATAATGCTATTTTGTTATAAAGTTTAAATTGATAATCAATAAAAATTGTGATCGAGCGTTACACATTACCCGAAATGGGGAAAATCTGGACCGAAAGCGCAAAATTCCAGAGTTGGCTTAAGGTTGAAATAGCTGCATGTGAAGCAAATTTTTCCCTAGGAAAAATTCCTGAGGATGCTATGAAAGATATACGTTCAAATGCAAAGTTTGATGAATCTAGAATTATAGAAATTGAGAAAGAAGTTAAACACGATGTCATAGCATTTCTTACAAGCGTTAATGAATTTGTAGGAGATTCAGGAAGATACATACATGTTGGTATGACCAGTAGTGATGTACTTGACACTGGCTTATCTCTTCAGTTAAAAGCCTCTTGCGAATTGTTATTAGAAGAAATTGATAAATTAGAAAATGAAGTCAGATTATTAGCAAGGAAGCATAAAAATACATTAATGATTGGCAGATCTCATGCGATTCATGGGGAGCCAATTTCCTTCGGTTTTAAACTTGCTGGATGGTTAGCAGAAATAATAAGGAACAAAAAAAGATTGTTAACACTGAAAGAATCTGTAGCAATTGGCCAAATAAGTGGTGCAATGGGAACTTACGCTAATACGAATCCCAAAGTAGAACAAATAACTTGTAATTTACTCGGTTTAAAACCAGATACTGCAAGTACGCAGGTTATATCGAGAGACAGGCATGCAGAATATGTTCAAACTATTGCACTAGTTGGCGCTTCTTTAGATAGATTTGCAACTGAAATAAGAAATTTACAAAGAACTGATGTTTTAGAAGTTGAAGAGGGCTTTACAAAAGGGCAAAAAGGAAGTTCTGCCATGCCTCATAAAAGAAATCCTATTCGAAGTGAAAGAGTAAGCGGTTTAGCAAGAATTTTAAGGAGTTACGTCTTAACAGCACTAGAAAATGTTCCACTTTGGCACGAAAGAGATATAAGCCATAGTTCAAATGAACGTATCATGTTACCTGACGTATCAATCTGTTTGCATTTTATGCTCAGGGAAATGAAAGATATAGTTTCCAATCTGGAAGTTTATCCAAAAAATATGCTCAAAAATTTAAATATATATGGTGGTGTAATCTTTAGTCAGAAAGTTTTACTTTTGCTTGTAGAGAAGGGGTTGTCTAGAGAAAAGGCTTATAGCTTAGTACAAAAAAATGCGCATCAGGCCTGGAATACTCAGAATGGGAATTTCAAACAAAATATAGAGAGAGATAATGAAATAATGGATTTTATTGATCAAAGTGACTTAGAAGAATGTTTTAATCCTTCAATTCATCTCAATAATTTAAGTGTAATATGGGAGAAGTTAGGTATCTAGGATTACTGAAAACCTTATCTAAGTTAAACCAGTGTTTTCAGAGGAATAATGACAAAAAACTTTAGGATTGAAAAAGATAGTATGGGAACAATAAAGGTTCCCATGGAAGCTTTGTGGGGTGCTCAAACACAAAGATCAATAATAAATTTTTCTATTGGAGATGAATTAATTCCAATTGAGTTAATTTATTCACTCACCCTCATAAAAAAAGCTGCTTCAATTGCGAATTTCAATTTAGGTTTAATAGATAAAAGGAAAAAAGATTTGATTGTAGAGGCATGTACGGAAATACTTGATGGGCTTCACGATTCACAGTTTCCCTTAAAGGTTTGGCAAACAGGTAGTGGCACGCAAACAAATATGAATGTTAATGAGGTAATTTCAAATATTGCAGCTTTAAAAACTAATTCAGAGCTTGGTAGTCATCAACCAATTCATCCTAATGATGATGTAAATAAATCTCAGTCAACTAATGACACTTTTCCTGCTGCTATTCAAATATCTGTTGTTAATGAAATAATCAAAAATTTAGTTCCAACGATCAGAGAACTTACTAAGATCCTTGATAAAAAAAGTGAAGAATGGAAAGACCTTATAAAGATAGGAAGAACCCATTTTCAAGATGCAGTTCCCCTTACTTTTGGGCAAGAAATATCAGGATGGTCAGAGCAACTTAAAGATGCTGAGAATGCAATTATTATGAGTCTGAATGAATTGTATTTTTTACCTCTGGGAGGAACCGCAGTTGGTACAGGGATTAATTGTCCAAAAGGATTTTGTGAGGAGTCTATAAAATCAATTTCCGACGATACTAATCTAATGTTCTATAAATCAAAAAATAATTTTTCTATCATGGCCTCGCATGATCGTCTAGCTCAAGTAATGAGTCAAATAAAAATATTAGCAGGTGCATTATTTAAAATTTCAAATGATATAAAAATTCTATCTTCTGGTCCAAGATCAGGAATATATGAACTAATTATTCCTCAAAATGAACCTGGAAGCTCTATCATGCCGGGCAAAGTGAATCCAACTCAATGTGAAGCCTTATCAATGGTTTGCACTCAGATAATGGGTCTTGAATATGCAGTTTCAATGGCAAATTCTAGCGGCACTTTACAGATGAATGAATATAAGCCTCTTATTGGATTTAATATTCTTACAAGTTTAAAATTACTTAAAAATGTGATAGAAAACTTCAGAATAAAATTAGTTGATGGGATGGAACCTAATCAAAAGAAAATGAAGTTAAATTTAGAAAATTCACTAATGTTGGTTACAGCCATAGTACCAAAAGTTGGTTATGAAAAAGCTGCTGAAATTGCAAACCTTGCCTTCAAAGAATCATTAAATTTAAAAGAGGCAACACTTAAATTAGGTTATTTAAACGAAGATGAATTTGATGAAGCAATGAATATCAATTCAATGATTTGATAAAAAAGTTTTAAGAATTATTATCAATTCTTTTTGTTGCAGGATTAATATCTTCAGAGAATTTCATAAGATCATTAGATTCAGAAACAGGAAAACGATTAATAGCTTTTAATGCTAGCTTTGCTTTGCTTTTTAATTTATTACTTACACCAATACAGTATTGCACTTGAGAAAGGACATCAATTGATCTTCTAATAATCCTCACTACATCACCTTCGTCTAATGAAGTATTAAAAACCAAATCTTTCCATTTTTTTCCTCTTGCCCATTCAGAAATAATTCCAGTCAACTCAATTTCTAAATAGATAGGAATTTCAACATGAAACTTATTTTGTTGAAAAGAGACTAATTTTCTTAAAGCATCTAATTCATTAAAAACATCTATTACCTTTAAAGAAGGCTTGAAATTACACCATAGATTAGGCCTCCTTACATCAACACAAATAGCTTGAATAATTGCAGCTAACTCAGGAGGATCTAAATCGTCTAAATAACCACTAACTAAAACAAGACCAATCCATAATTCATTTTCACTTCTTATTGCACCTACTGTTTGTCCAACTTCTGTCAATTCCAAATTATTTAAACAACCAAAATGATTCAAAATTTTAATCAAATCGGTAAAAGTTCTCCAGTTATGATTTTCTTTATCCTCAAGAAGTTTTTTTCTCATATTTATTTCTTGTTCAATATCAATAATTCTTTTTCTATATTTCTTTAATTTCTTGGAGTCTCCAAATCTATGGGCGGGATGATCAGAAACTATTTCTTCTAAATTATTAATTTGTTGCTGTTGTGTCAAAACTTCCGTTGTCAAATCATATTGTGGAGTTTGTAAATCATTTTTTTTAGAAACTTCCAAAATTCGATCCGCATAACACTGCGACATATCATCTCCCCTAAATACCTCTCCAGAAAAATACATCTTTGGCACTTCAAGTCCTAAGACATCAATTGCATCTAAATCATTAAAAATACTTACTATGTATGAGGGTTTTATAAGAATAAATAAATTATCAATTGTCAAACACAATAAACTCTTAATTTTTTGGGATTCATATATTTTCTTACAAATTAATCCTGGAACAATTTTCCTTTTAATTTGGGGAGCTTTGATTGAAATTAAGCTTCCATCTTTAATATATGGAAGTGCGTTAGTTATCTCTTCTGATAATTTTTCTGCTGATTGTTTTTCTAAAATTTTCAAGAGTCTTCTCTCTTCTTTAAGACGATTTTTTAACTTTTCGTATGCATCAAAATCTTTCCATGAAACGTTAGATGTAATTTTTTTTAATTCAATTAAATCCTTATCTAAATTTTCAAGAATAATATTCTCACCAGATGATTCACCTAAATATAAAAAACTACCAAAACTTCTTTTAATTAATTCTTTGGACTTTTCTAAAGTATAACTTTGTAAAAGATTAAGTACCATTCCATAGCTAGGAGTGAATTGACTTTCTAAAGAATTTGGTTTGCTAATAGCCAGTTCACTTGCTTCTTTGGCACCTTCGAATCTTGTTTGTAATGTAACAACATATCCCTGAATATCTTTTCCTCTTCTTCCAGCTCTTCCTGACATTTGCAAAAATTCACTACTAAATAATAATCTATGCCCATCTTCTGTCCTTTTTGATAAAGAAGAAATAACAGTTGTTCTTGCGGGCATATTTATTCCTGCAGCAAGAGTTTCAGTTGCAAAAACAACTTTTATTAAACCTTGCTGAAATAATTCCTCAACCAATTCTTTCCATGCAGGCAATAATCCAGCATGATGAGATGCAATACCTCGTTTTAAAGCATCACATTGAGATTTATCTTTAATTGCTTCCTGATTATTTTTAAGATAAATATCTAATTTTTGGGATATCATACTTGCTTCTGAATAACTTACTAAAGTTAAATCTTTTATATACTCAATAGCCTTGTCACATCCTCTTCTACTAAAAATAAAATAAATAGCTGGCAACATGTTTCGTTCAGCTAGTTTCGAGATCACAAAGCTAATTGAGGGAGACTTTGGTTGCATTATCCTTCCCACTTTTCCTCTTATTCTCTGCCCTTTAGGAGCTCTCCAAATCTTACAGTTTGGATGAATTCCATTACCCTTATTATTTAAAAGTGGATGGAGACCTTTAACACTACAAAAAATAAAATCAAGTGGGACTGGTCTCTTGTCACTATTAATTAGTACTGTTGGCCCATGAACTTTTTCTATCCAATTTTGTAGTTGATCTGCATTGGCTATTGTTGCTGATAAAGCTATTATTTGAGTTCTAGTGGGGCAATGGATTATAGTTTCTTCCCAAACTGTGCCTCTTTGGGGGTCATTCATATAATGACATTCATCAAGAATCACAGATTCTAAATTTTCCAAGGGATCATCAAATTCATCAAATTCGCCATAAAGCATGTTCCTAAAAATCTCAGTCGTCATGACTAAGATTGGTGCTTCTCTATTTATGCTGATATCTCCAGTTAAAAGACCAACTTTATTCTCACCATATTGATTAGCAAAATCTCTAAACTTTTGGTTTGATAGGGCCTTTAAAGGTGTTGTATAAAAAACTCTGCTGTCATGAGATAAGCCTCTATATATAGCAAATTCACCTATCAATGTTTTACCCGAACCTGTTGGAGCCGTTAAAACAACAGAATTTCCGCTATTAATAGCTTGTATTGCTTCTAATTGGAAATCATCTAGCGGAAAGGGGAAATATTCCTCTAAATTAAGCAATAATTGTGATTGAAGAGAGGATGAGTTAACTTCTTAATATATGATCTATATAGATATTAATAAACAAAAAATACCTTGCAAACTTTAATAGTAAATCTAAATCTTTTTAATTAAATACACTTTAATTAATCTTACCAAAATGAAAAAAGTAAAAATTCCAAAAAATAGAATCCGTAAATTAAAAACATTTGCTTTAGGTAAAAAATCATTCGAACTTCTAAGTTTAAATTCGCAAAATAAAAAACTTATAGACTTATGCAGTAATGATTATTTTGGATTAAGTAGGGATAAGGATTTAATAAAAGCTGCTTACGAAATAGGCTTGTTAGAAGGTATTGGTTCAGGAAGCTCTAGGTTTATTACAGGTTCAAGACCAATACATAAATTATTAGAAACAGAACTTGCCAAGTGGCTTGATCAAGAGAAAGTATTACTTTTGCCAAGCGGATTCCAAGCAAATATAGCCGCTATCCAAGCTTTGGCACACAGAAATAGTATCGTAATAGCAGATAAATTGATCCATAACTCTTTATTGGTTGGAGTCAAAGCTGCTCAAGCAAAACTGGTTCGATTTTCACACAATAATTTAAAAGATTTAGAAGATAAAATTATTAAATCTAACCCCACAAAAAATTCCATTTTAGTTGTTGTTGAATCTCTATATAGCATGGAGGGATCAATTGCCCCGCTCAGAGAAATAACGGAAATTTGCAAAAAAAATAATGTTCAATTATTAGTTGACGAAGCTCATGCAATTGGGATCTTAGGCCCTGAAGGCAGGGGTTTAAGTTTTAATTGTCGTTCAGATATAACTATGATTACTGGAACTTTTGGAAAAGCATTTGGAAGCGGTGGAGCTTTCATAGCTTCCAATTCAGAAATTGGGGAATATCTTATCCAAACAAGTGGTGCATTTAGGTACACAACCGCACTTGCGCCATCTTTAGCTGCTGGGGCGCTGGAAGGTTTAAAAAAAATTTTAGAAAATAAAAAATGGGGTAATGATTTGTTATCTTCTGCGAATGTATGGAAAGATGAAATTATTAAAAATGTTAGTTTTCCAGTTCAGGGAGATTCTCACATTTTATCAATTGTTGTTGGCCAAGAAGAGAAGGCAATTTATCTACAAAAATATCTCGAAGAAAATGGGTTTTTAGCAATTGCGATAAGACCTCCAACTGTTCCAGTAGGGCAATCAAGAATCAGAATAACAATACGAAGAAACTTAGATTTAAATCTGCTTAAGAATTTTATTGTAGTATTAAAAAAGTTTAAATGAAACAAATTATTACTCAACATGGGTGGGGACTAAATAAATATTTCTGGGATGATTATAAAGTTGATTTTTTAAATAATAATTGGCATTGGCAAGATAATGAAAGGGGCTATTTTTCGACAAATAATTTTCAAGCAAAATGGATTAAAAGTGAATCTAAAAAAGAAATCAGAATGACTTTATGCCATTCATTTGGTTTCCATTTAATGCAAAAAAAGATTTTAAAAGAAGCAACTCATATTGTTCTTATAAATTCTTTTAATAATTTTCTTCCTTTAAGTAATAAGAGAGACTTTATCTTGAGGTCTCTAAAAAAAATGGAAACAAAAATCATAAAAGATGAATCTAAGGATATGTTGAAAGAATTTATACATAGATCATTTATGCCAAATCACATGAATAATAGTTTTAAAAATATATTTTATAAAAGTCTAGAGAGTTTAAATAAAACTCTTCTTTTAAGTGATTTAAAACAACTTTACAATAATAGAGACTTTCCAGTATTTTTAAGAAAAGATTGCAAAATTATTTTTATAAAATCAGAAAATGATTTAATTCTTGACAACGAATCAAATAATAACTTTTTAGATTCCTTAAATAAAACACTTGATAGGAAGCCAATTTTAATTAAATTAGCTCAACAAGGTCATTGCTTAAATAATTTAAATTTATACGAGATCTTACTTAATAAACTTAAAGATCGAAATGGATAGTAAAAAGTGGAATGATAAAATAAAAAATAATTTCAATGATGCTGCATATCGATATTTAGAGCATTCAAATATTCAAAGATTTTTTGCAAAAAAGATTGTTGAATTTATCAAAGAATTAAATCCCCAAAAAAAAGGTGAATGGATAGATCTAGGATCAGGACCAGGACTATTAGCAGATGAAATAGAAAAAAAATTTTCTTCCCAAAAAGTTTCCAGAATTGATTTCAGCAAGAAAATGCTTCTTGAGAATAAATTATCTAGAAAAAAATTTTTATGGGATTTGAATAATGATTTACCTCCTGAAATAAATAACTGTTCTCTATTAACATCTAACTTTTGCATACATTGGTTAAACAACCCAGAAAAGATAATAAAAAATTGGTTTAGCAAATTAACACCTGGAGGGTTTTTAATCATTTCATATCCAACAAAAGATTGTTTTCCTGAATGGAAAGATACTTGTAAAAAAATTGATATTGAATATAGTGGTCTTAATTTCCCTTGCTCTAAAGAATTATTAAAAGATTTCAAATCAACTGAAATACATTATTCAGAACAGTTTAATTATCTTGAAAACTTTAAAGATGTATATAAGCTTTTTAGAAGCATTAAAAATGTAGGAGCACAATCAACAAAATTTAAACGCAAAACAGTGAAAGATCTTAAGGAAATTCAAAAGTTTTGGCCAAAGAATTACAATAATACAGTGAACCTTTCATGGCAAATTGAGATTCAAATCATAAAGAAATTATGAGTAATCACAAAAATATTTTCAAATTTATAATTTGTGGAACAGATACTGATATTGGGAAAACTTTAATAAGCTCTTTTTTCGTTAAAGGATTAAATTCCTTTTATTGGAAACCTATTCAAAGTGGGATTGAATCGCAAACTGATAGTCAAACTGTTGAAAAACTTGCACAAGTAAGTAAAGAGAAAATAATCAAAGAAGCTTATGTCTTTACAAAACCTCTATCTCCGCATTGGGCTGCTGAAATAGATCAAAAAGCTATTAACTTTGACAAGTTGAGATTGCCAAAAATGCAAGGCTCACTAATTATAGAAACTGCAGGTGGATTAATGGTTCCAATAACACGCAATTTTTTGCAAATAGATCAAATAAAAGAATGGAATCTTCCGGTAATACTTGTATGTAAGAGCTCACTTGGCACTCTTAACCATACCCTGCTTAGTATTGAGGCCTTAAAACGAAGAAATATTGAGATTTTAGGTTTAGTAGTCAATGGCGAAAAACACCTAGATAATCCAAAAACTCTAGTTGATTTTAGTGGTATTCCTTTAATTGCTGAATTTCCTTACATCAAAAAAATGGACTCAAATAATTTAGATATACTATGGAAAGAACTAGACATCAAGAATAAGTTGATCTCACTATTAAACTCAAAAATAAGTTAAATGAAATCTTTGGATTCAAAAACTCCAAATCAAGATTGGCACCCAAATATTTGGCCACCTTTTACGCAAATCAATAACAGCAAACCGCAGATAGAAGTAACTCATGGTAAAGATGCCCTCCTATTTACTAAAGATCCTGAAAAAGAACTAATAGATGCAATTAGTAGTTGGTGGGTAACTCTTCATGGTCATAGTAACGAATATATTGCGGATGCCATTTTTGATCAATCAAAAAAACTTGAGCAAGTTATATTTGCTGATTTCTTACATCCACAGGCAAAAAAATTAGCGGAAAGACTTAGTGAATTAACAAAAATAGAAAGATTGTTCTTTTCTGATAACGGTTCTACTGCAGTGGAAGTCGCTTTAAAAATTGCCTTCCAATCATGGCAAAATAAAGGAGAGACAAGAACTCAAATAGTGGCTTTTGATGGCGCCTATCATGGTGATACATTTGGCGCAATGGCTTTAGGTGAAAGAAATATTTTTAATGAGAATTTCGATAATCTTATGTTCCCAGTTAGAAGAGTCCCATGGCCTTCAACTTGGATGAACGATGAAGAGGTAGAAAATAAAGAAAATAAGGCGATCCAAAAATTAGAAACTCTACTTAAAACTCCCACAGTTGCAGTAATTCTTGAGCCACTTGTTCAAGGAGCAGGAGGGATGAATATGGTTAGGCCTCAGTTTATAAAAAAAGTTTCAGAAATCATAAAAAATAATAATTCTTTGTTAATTGCCGATGAAGTATTGACTGGGTTTGGAAGATGTGGAACCCTTTTTGCTTTTCAAAAGGCAAAAATCATTCCTGATTTAATAAGTATTTCAAAAGGTTTAACTGGTGGATTTTTACCGATGGGAATAACTTTATGTAAAGAAAAAATTTTTCAATCCTTTATTGATGATTCCCCAAGAAAAACTTTTTGGCATGGACATAGTTTTACTGCTAATCCTTTAGGTTGTGCTGCAGCAAACGCTAGCCTTGATTTATTAGAAAAAGAACCACAAAAATACCTTTCATTTGAAGAAAAACATTTATCTCATCTAATTAAATTTAAAAACTTACCTTATATAAAGAAGGTAAGGGTTTCCGGCACAATTGCTGCCTTCGATTTAGATATTGGAAACAAAAAAGGTTATTTCAATAATATTGGGAAAGAAATAAAGAGTCTTGCAATGGAGCAAGGTTTATTCATTAGGCCCCTCGGGAATGTTATTTACCTCTTGCCGCCTCTCTGTATAACTGATGATCAATTGGGGAAAAGTTACTGGATAATAAGGCAAATTTTAGACAATCTTTAGATAGAAGTTTAAGGTCCCTGCAGTATTGCATTTTCCACATCTTCTCTATTAATGCAGTAAGAAAATAGTCTTTTAGTTTCTTGTCCTTCACTTTCCCATATAACACTTAAATCTTCTTGTTCAAAAATAATAGTTGCATTCCAATTTGAAAGTAACAGATACCATTTAGATGGATTATTAATATCCTTCACGGCACCTAAATCAGTTAGCCACAATTCCAATGATTGCAGTGAATTTTGATTGATAGGTTTTTTAGAGAGATTCACAGACTTTTTTAAAAAATTATTTAATTAGCCAAAGCGGTATTGTCTCTAATTCTTTTCCAGTAAAAGAAGCAATAAAAACTGAACCAATTAAACTTATAGAAATGATGATAATTAAAAGAAACAACGAAAACAATTCTCCATTCGAAAAAGGTCTTCTATTTCCTATTAAATTTTGATTATTAGAATCGATTACTAAATTATTTAAAACGTTAGTATTATTTGTAATCCTAGAGTTTTCTTTTAGTTTGTCATCATATATTTTCCTCAAATTACTATTATTTAAATGTTCATAAGCTTCAAGAACTTCTTGAAACTTACTTTTAGCAACGTCTATTTCTAATGAAGTTGTATCGGGATGCAACTCAATAGAAAGTTTACAAAATGCCTTTCTTAATTCATGATTGGATGCATTTTCATTTACACCTAAAATTTTGTAATAGGAAGTTTCCCCTTTCAAAATAATCTTTTATTAATATTGTAATTCTAATAAATTTTTACTAAATAGAATGTATTTAATGGATGGTTTAAATTCATATTTATAAAGAAATGAAAAAACAAAACATTCCAGAAGAAATTCTTTCCTTAATAACTGAAGAAGAAATAAATTTATTTCAAGAGTTACAAATTAAAATTAAAGAATTAAATAATAAGACCAATCTCACAAGATTAACTGATGGTGATGATTATTGGGTATCTCAAGTTTTTGACAGCATTTGGCCATTCAAAGCTTTCACGAATATTAATTTTGATAATAAAAAATTTTTAGATATTGGATCAGGCTGTGGCTTCCCAGGTTTAGCTTATGCAATAACTCATCCTAATTCTGAGATATACCTAATTGATTCTTTGAAAAAGAAAACAGATGCACTAAAAGTCTTAATTAAAAAGATCAATTTTAAAAACAATATTCATGTAATCAATGATCGTATTGAGAATTTAGCCCACCAATCATTAATGAGAAATAATTTTAATATTGCAACAACTAGAGCGGTTAGTAATCCATCAACAGTTTCAGAATATATACTACCAATGTTAAAAAAAGAGGGGTTTGGAGTTTTATATTGTGGCAAATGGACGCATCAAGAAAGCAAAAATCTAGATAAAACTTTAGAAATATTAGAAGGGAAAGTTAAAGATAAAAAAGAGATACTATTACCAAGAAATAAAGGCACTCGAAATATTATTCTTATTCAACCAAAGAATTTTTGTCCTGAAATTTACCCAAGAAAAGTTGGCAAGCCTGAAAAAAATCCATTATGAAATTATTTTCTTGATAATCTTTTAGCATTCTTATCTCCAAACTTTTCTTTTAAAGTTCTTAATTTTCTCATAACTTTTTTTGGATTTATATGGCCTTCTAAAACTTTCAATAATTGGCCTTCGGATACATCCACATCTAATAAATTAGCGTTACATCCTGGGAACCAGTGGCTTCCATTGCCAAGCAATTGATATCTAGCTCTTGCATATCCTTCCATACCCAACCAATCAATTAAATTTGAAAGCCAAAGCAGAACAGGAATATTAATATTTCCCGGAGTATATTCCCAACTTGGTAAATTTCTATTCCAATTTTGATGCCACTCTAAACCTAAGGAATTAATTGATTCCTGCCTTAATTTATTAATTATCTTAGGCACATACTTCTCAGATTCTGATAACAACGAGACAGCTTCTAAATGCAGAGCAAAATCTGTATCTTTTGCAATACCGACACTCAAAGTATGGACATTTTGATTTCTTAAGCAAAAAAGATCATTAAAAACTATAGGATGAAGTGGTTTACAAAATTCCAACATTTTTCTTGAGGGAGTATGAAGATGTCCCCCTTTATCAGTGGGACTTATTATGAAAACACCAAGATCATGCTTATTAGCTAAATTAATAACCTTTGTATTTTCCTGATTAATGAAATACCAGTGCAAATTTACATAATCAAATAAGTTTGTTGATATGGCCTTTTCAATAAGTGAAGATTTTCCATGGGTTGAAAATCCAATAGATCCAATTAAATTTTCTTTTTGAAAATTCCTCAAAATATCAATGCAACCTCCATCTCGAATAGCCTGATGTAAATGTTCAGCAGTATTGATACCATGTATTGCTAACAAATCAATTTTTTTAACTTTCAATTTCTCAATACTTGTTATGACGTCTTTCTCAAAAATTGTCGGATCACTATTTGGTGGAATCTTTGTTTGAATAATATTTGGGATTTTATTAGTATTTTTAAAACACATCCCTAATTGCACCTCTGAAGTTCCATAATACTTGGCAGTTTCTACATGACTTAAGCCATATTGTGTTGCAAGATCTAATATATTTTCTACTTTATTTTGTTCTTCGTATGAAACCTCAGAAAAATCCAATTGATCCCAACTTTTTTGAAATCTCATACCACCTAAAGATAAAACAGGAATCTTCAGATTGGTTCTACCAAATCTACGATATTGCATCTTTTTGATATTAGTGCTTATTCATTCTCGGTGGCTTTCCAAATGTTTGAAACATATCCCTATCGAGACTATTCTCTAAATCATCTAATTCTTCAAATTTGACCCAATGAATACAATCAACAGGGCATGTATCTATTGCTTCTTGTATGACATCAGAACTATCTCCATCTTGCCTAATGGCTCGACTTCTACCATGAAATTCATCAACCATAAAAGTATTCGAAGCTACGTGTACGCAATATTGGCAACCAATACATTTAGCCTCGTCAACCCAAACAGCTTTTTCGGCTAATTGACCACCTAAAACTGGCTCATAGCCTGTAATTTCAATATTTTCTTCAGTATTATGAAATGGATCCGTAAAATCCATATCTTGACATTAGTTTTCCCACTTGGTTAAGACCAATTCGATAGAACCGTCATTTTTATTTTTTTGCTCTACGATTTGATATCCATCTTCTTGCGTTTTAGAAATGATTGTTTGGTAAGCATACATTTGTGTAACTTTTGAGATAAATCTTTCTACTGGAATCTCAAATTTCCATAGATCAAGGTCAGTAACTAATTCATATGCATTAGAATTGTTATCCCATTTAAATCCAACTTGGGTATCACCAGGTAAATTCATACTTATATCAACGGCTGTGAATTGACCTTTATATCCTTTTACAAACTTTTCTTGTTGATTAATACTATAACCGAAATGATTTAAAGCCTTAATTAATGGCTCTGCTTCTTTGAGCTGGGTTTTAATCGTACTAAAGTGTGACATTAGATTCGTGGTTAAATTGTTTTAATTTTTCATTTTGATTAGAGAGGAAAGCATCAGAAGTTTTATTTTTAACTGTTACTTTACCGAGAGCTTCTTCAAGATTTCTTGTGGCATCATTGCATGAATTACCAGTAAAACCTTCTACTGTCTCTTCAACTCTTCCGTCTTGATGAATTTTGAATCTCAATGTTTTTTGAGGCATTAAATTCAAGTACTAAGTACTTTTACTTTATATAGAATAACGAAATTTTTTTGTTTCAGTTGGTACAAGTTAATTAATTTTAATTTTTATATTGAATATCTAATAAATAAACTTTTTCAATAGTGTGCTAATAAAAAAAAATTAAGAAATTTAGTTATAAAAACCTTGCATCCCCATTGAATCCAAGGCAGTCTTTGCTTCTTCCATAACGGAAGGTTCTTTATCGAAAAGAGCTATCTTGGTACATTCATCAACGAAACTTTCTTGAAATGTATTATTTAATTTTTCGTACAATCTACATAATGACCAAATGCAATTACTTCTTACACCCGGTTCATTATCTATTTTTAAACTTATTAAAAGTTGTTCTGCTGCCAATTGAGCATTTTTCAAAGAAACATTTCCGATTTCAGCTAAAGAACTAGATGACCATAACCTTACTGCAGCAACATCGTTCTTCAAAGCTTTTATTAATGGCTCCAAAACAATTTGATTATCATAGTTAGCTAAGCTCCATGCTGTCGCTCTCCTGACATAAGCATTATCGTCAGTCTCCAAAAGACTAACAAGTTTCTCGACCGCGCTAGGACATGGATTACGACCTAAAGCATATACAACACTCATTCTTTCAACAGGACAAGGTTGATCTAGTAATGGCAACAAAAGGGGGAAAGATCTTGAATCTCGATATTCACAAAATATTCTTAATCCCTGTATTCTTTCTTCTTTATTCCCTTTAAGCATTTTTAATGCTTCATTGCACTCCTGAGTTATGTTTAAACCTTTTGAAAAAGAATCTTCATCAATTTGTTCTAAAGGATCTATTTCAATTTCTAAGGCCAATTCTCTCGCTAAAACATCTGGATCAACAGCGATATCAACTAAGCTTTTTTTATTAGGATCCTTATTTTTTGTCATTTTGCAAAGCTAAAAATATTAATTTATAGGGGCAGGAGACATCATATCTCCTGGTAACCAAATTCTTGCACTAACAGCAAAGAAGGCAATCCCAAAGAGTGAGACTATAGCAAAAGGTAGAATTTTTGTCTTAATAAAACCCAAAGATTTAAGATTAATTACCACAATAATAACCTGTTTAAGAGACTTTTAAACAATTTTTATTAGATAATATTAATTACTTTTTGCATTTTGTCTTAGCTGACCACATGCTGCATTTTTATCTAGACCTCTGCTTTTTCGCAAGCTAACAGCGATGCCATTATTAACAAGTCTAGATTGAAATAATTGGAGATTTTTTAAAGATGTTCGTTGAAATTCAACCTCGTCAATTTGGTTATAATGTATTAAATTTACGTGACATTGAAAACCTCTCAGCAAATTACTCAATTCATAAGCATGTTCTAATTTATCATTCACCCCACTTAGCATTAGATATTCAAAACTTACCCTCCGACCAGTTTCTCTTACAAATGTCTTACAGTCTTCGATTATATTTTTGATTTCATAGTTTTTTGCACTAGGTATTATCGTCTCTCTTGTTTTTTGGTTTGAAGCATGTAGGCTAATTGCTAATGTAAATTGACAATTACCCAAAATTTGAAAAGACTTTGCTGATAATTTACCTATCATTTGTGGAACAGCCACAGTGCTTACCGTTATCTTTCTCTGACTGATCTGAAAATCATTATTTATTGATCTAATTGACAAAAGTAAGTCATCAATATTCAGTAAGGGCTCGCCCATACCCATGAAAACAATATTAGTCACTTTTCTATTCATTTCATTTTCGATAAATAAAATTTGATCTAAAATTTCACTTGCTTTTAAAGATCTCTTCAAACCTTCCTTGCCAGTTGCACAAAATTTGCAGTCCATTGGGCAACCAACTTGACTAGAGAGACAAGCAGTTAATCTTTTTTCAGTTGGTATACCAACGCACTCAATACTTTCATTATCGTCTGTAGAAAGTAATAACTTTAAAGTACCATCGTTAGCTAAGTTTCTTTCTTTAATAATCAGCTCACTAACCTTAAAACCATCATCCTTTAATTTCTTTCTAAAATCTAAAGGTAAAACTTCTATTTGATCAATATTTTTGTTCTTATTTCTATAGTTATAAATCCAATTATAGATTTGACGACCCCTAAAAGCAGCCTGCCCATAATCTAAAGCTACATTTTCTAAATCCTTAATACTACTTCCAAGAAGATTTTTCAAATTTAGTAGTCTTTATTTAAAAACTATTTTTACCATAACAGCAAACCATGTTTTAGAAAGAATTCTGTAAGAATAAGTGCAATAAAACCAATCATGGCCATTCTTCCATTAAGTCTTTCATTATAAAAATGGAATCCATAACGGGGTAATTTTCTTTTGGGTACAATCTCTGGCTTAATCATCACTTACAAATTTAAAAAATACATTCTAGTCACTAAAAATAATAATAGATAATATTTATTCATCAGAAAGAAGGCCCTCCTCCTGCAATCCCTCCAATGCTGCAGGATCTGGTAATTGGTCTTCAGAAAATTGATTTTCAGCATTAGGCCTTGCGAAGGCCGCAAAATTACTCGAAGAAGGGTCAATTCCATGCCGATTTCTGGTTGTCTCCAAATCTTCATCACTAGGATCATCAAGTATTGCAGTAGAGCTTACAGCAGGGGATTGTGGCATATCAACTGTATAATCTGGCCTTAAGTTCTGTGTTCTTCTGTAGCCACCAGATTCTTCTGCAAGAATATCAGGATGAGGACCAGCTTCTGAGGACAATTCCTCTACAAATCCGCTAAAACCAGTACCTGCAGGTATTAATCTACCGATGATAACATTTTCTTTTAAACCTCTTAACCAATCAGATTTACCTTCAATCGCAGCTTCTGTAAGAACCCTTGTTGTTTCTTGGAACGATGCTGCTGAAATAAAGCTATCTGTATTGAGAGAGGCTTTAGTAATACCCAACAAAACAGGAGTAAATTCTGCTGGAGCTCCTCCTGTAATTGCCATCGCTTGGTTTGTATCTTCAACTTGCCTCATCTCTATGAGTTCACCAGGCAAAAGAGTAGTATCCCCAGCATCTTCTACGCGGACTTTACTTGTCATCTGTCTGACAATAACTTCAATATGCTTATCGTCGATTGCTACACCCTGCGACTTATAAACATTTTGTACCTCACTTACCATACTTCTTTGTAGTTTTGATATAGATTCTCGAGCTGCATCTATAAGGGGTTTTTGATCTTTTAAATCATTGAAATAGCAATCTAATAGTTCATGTGGATTAATTGGACCATCAGTTAAAGATTCTCCACCTTTAACTTGTTGTCCATCACTAACCATTATATTTTTTCCAATTAATAGTTGATATTCATTAACTAAATCATCTTTTTCAATAACTGATAAAGAAACTGATTCTTCATCATTACCTTTTTTAATCTGAACAATTCCAGATTTTTTACATAGAATTGCTGAATCTCTGGGTCTCCTAGCCTCTAATAACTCTTCAATACGGGGTAATCCTTGTACGATATCTCCAGTTTTCTGCCTTTCAAAAACAAGTAAAGCTAAACCATCCCCCCTAAGAACCAAATCTCCGTCTTTAACATGCAAAACTGAATCAGGAGAAACCATATAAGGCCTACCAAGTCTTAAGGTTACTGAACTATTAGAAATCTCTTCTATTTCTCCACAAGAAGTTGATTTTACAGAATCACTAATAGGATCACCATCAACTACACGATCACCAACTTTAACTACTGCTTTACCACTAATTTTAATTTTAATTTTATCTTCTTCTCTTTCAACAATTAACCTTCTTATTGGCTCATTATCAACAACATTTGGTAATTGAACCAATCCCTTCTCTTTGCAAAGAATTTGAGTAGTAGCTATCACATCTCCCGCTTTTACAAGTTGGTTATTATCGACTTGCAGTTCTGTATGTGTTGAGCCATGACTGGAGTCGGATAAAGTATCTCTTCTTACAAGAATAGATTCTAATATTACTAAATTTAATCTATTGATTGATGCATCATTTTTATCTTCAATCGACTCGACATCAATAGTCATTTGAGGAGTAGCATCAAAGCTTTCAATACTTAAATGTGTTCTGAGTAATTCAACCCCTTCGACTGATTTTATCAATTCACCGTCTTTATAGGTAAGCCTTTGGATAGCTTTTAAGCCTAAATGTGGACCTTTTTCCTGCTTAACATGCGATAGTTGGGGTAATTGCGCCTGGTCAGGAATAGTAAATTCTTCAACAGTTCTTAATAACAAGCCTCGACATTTAGGTGTTTCTAATTTTTGAACAAATAAAATTTCTTTATTATCAACACCATCTAAAATCTTTTCTCCTGGATTTACAAGATTTCCTTCTTCTGTAAATCTACTCAATACTTCTTCATCATCACACTCATGAAAAGTTCCATTTCTTACAGTTATTTCACGAAGGATATCATTTTTTTGCGTAACTGTAACAATGCCCGATGTTTGACTAAAAATATCTTTTACAACTTCTGTTCCTGCTTCGATCCATTTCATATCTTCAATCATTAGAAGAGATATATCCTTATTGATTTCATGTGTCTCTTGTGGAATCCAGAGCAATGTCCCTCCTTGACTTACTTCAAAGCCATTTTTAGATGATCTCGCTTTTTTGACACTTAATCCCGGTGCATATTTTACTAAACCCCCAGTTTTTGTACGGAACCTTTCATCAGTTAAATCTGCTATTACCTCACCGTTACTGATTTTATTTCCTGGGGAAATGTTTAAACGATAAGATGTACCTTCACTAGATTCCAAATTATATATTTGACCTGAATGAGTAGATTCTTCAATTAATTTAAAATTAGTTAAAGACATTGAAGTAGTAACAATTTGAACTTCTCTTGAATCTCCTACTGATTCTCTTAATCGAACTTGTCCGCCAAACTCACTTGATTGACTTGCTTCTGCCAAAACTGTCCCCTCATCTACGGATTTCCCAGATGATATAACCGGTCTTGCATTTGGTGGCAAGTTATAAACATCTCCAGCTAAAACCCACAATCTGCCTAATCTTTGAGCTTTTAAGGTAATATTACCCTGCCTATCTGTAACCTCCTTTGGTTGAATAACCTTGTCATACCTAACCTGACCAGCCAAATCACAAATTACATCCTTTGTTGCTTTTTCAACACTCTTTTTCACGGCTCCAGCAGTAATCTGAGCAACAGTAATATCAGAACTAATTTCTTCACCGTCATCTACAAATAAAAGCGATCCACTAGAAACTTCAATTTTTTGAGCTTTGCCAGAATTATTTCCTTGAGGAACTATCTTGAGGATGAAATCAACTTCTGCTTGTTTAGCTTCTACGCCATGTGGAGTTCTATAACCTCTAACTTTTGCTTTTGAACTAAATTCAACCTTACCAGAAATTTTTGATCTTACAACTCCACTTTCGGCAGTTGATACACCTCCAGTATGGAAAGTTCTCATTGTCAATTGAGTTCCTGGCTCGCCAATCGATTGAGCAGCAATAATTCCAACTGCCTCGCCTAAATCAACCAAATGATTATGAGCCAACGCCCATCCATAGCACCTCCTACAAACGGATCTATTAGCTTCACATGTTAATGGGGATCTTATTTTTACTTCACTAATAGATGCTTTCTCAATTTCTCCTGACAATGCAGGGTCTATTGCAGTGTTTTGAGGAACAACAAGGTTTCCTTCAGCATCAAAAACATCCTCAGCGACAAGTCTACCAAGAAGCCTTGCTCCAAATTTACCATCTTCAGCTTCAACAACTATTGATCGTTCTGTTCCACAATCTTCTTCTCTTACAATTACATCTTGAGCAACATCAACTAATCTTCGAGTCAAATAACCAGAATCCGCGGTTCTTAAGGCAGTATCCACTAAACCTTTCCTTGCTCCATAAGAAGAAATTACATATTCAGTAACAGTGAGTCCTTCTCTAAAATTAGTTCTTATTGGCAGGTCAATGATTTCTCCTTGAGGATTAGCCATCAAGCCCCTCATCCCAACAAGTTGTCTTACCTGAGACATGTTACCCCTTGCTCCTGAATTAGCCATCATCCAAACGGAATTTAGTGGATCATTTTGATTAAAATTTTTCTTTACTGCATCTACCAATCTTTCATTAGTTTCAGTCCAAGTATCTATAACTTTTGTATGCCTTTCAACTTCAGTAATTTCACCAAGTCTATAGCATTCTTCAGTGGCAGATATTTGCTCTTCAGCTTGTCCTATTAAATCTTGTTTAGCTTCAGGAACTTTTAAGTCATCTACTGAGATAGAGACAGCAGCTTGGGTAGCATATTTAAATCCTAAATCCTTTAGATTATCTGCCATGGCTGCAGTTATGGCTGTTCCATGAGTTTTGTAAGCCCAAGAGACTAAATTTTTTAAGGCTTTCTTATCAACTACCTTATTTTTAAATGATGGGGGAGTTTTAGCGAGAGCAGGCATTGAAACTGGATTGTTCTTTTTTGAGTTTTTAGTAGTTTTACGTACTCTGGATGTTTTTTTAGATTTAGATGAAGTCATGATTTTAAATAAATGAAAAATAGTTTTTTAAAGATTACGTTTTAGATACAGAATCGATGATGGTATAGTTCATAACTACTCTCCCAACAGTTGTCAGCACAAATCTACTTATTAAATTATTATAAGAATCAAATCTGTCCCTTCTTAAATTCCAGATTTCTAATCTTGAGCCATCTTCTAGCTCTTGAGTTTTTTGTGGGCTACGCATTTCGTCTTCATCTTCAACTTCTCCATTAAATCTAACCCAAACCCATTCATGCAAGCTGAGTCTTTTATCTTCAAAGGCAAAAATGACATCTTCTAATGAAGCAAAAGTAGTCTTATTATCTCCGAATTCTGGTTGTTGATAATTCGGTTGCAAAGCCGTCAGATAATAAGATCCTAAAACCATATCTTGTGATGGAGTCACAATTGGTTCTCCAGTAGCAGGAGAAAGAATATTATTACTAGCCAACATAAGCATGCGTGCTTCAGTTTGTGCCTCTAAAGCTAAAGGAACATGAACTGCCATTTGATCTCCATCAAAGTCAGCATTGAATGCAGGACAAACTAAAGGATGAAGTTGTATTGCTCTACCTCCAACTAATTTAGGTTCAAAAGCTTGAATTCCTAAACGATGCAGGGTAGGGGCTCTATTTAAGAGAATTGGATGGCCTTCAATAACTTCCTGAAGTACCTGCATAACTTCGTCATCAGCTTTTTGAATTAATTTTTTTGCAGCTTTAATATTATTCACAATATTTTGTCGTATCAATCTATGGATTACAAAAGGCTGAAAGAGCTCTATTGCCATTTCTTTTGGAAGACCACACTGATGCATTTTTAATTTAGGACCCACAACAATTACAGATCTACCTGAATAGTCAACACGCTTGCCAAGAAGATTCTGTCTAAATCTTCCTTGTTTTCCTTCAATTATGTCACTTAGGGACTTAAGAGCTCTATTATTCGCTCCAACAACAGTCCTCCCTCTTCTTCCATTATCTATAAGAGCATCAACTGCCTCCTGAAGCATTCTTTTTTCATTTCTTACTATAATTTCAGGTGCCAAAATTTCTTGAAGCCTAGCTAGTCTATTATTTCTATTTATAACTCTTCTATATAAGTCATTTAAATCTGAAGTTGCAAATCTTCCTCCATCAAGTTGAACCATCGGTCTTAGGTCAGGAGGTATAACTGGTATTGCATCTAAAACCATCCATTCTGGTTTTGCATTAGTTGCAATAAAATTATCAATAACTCTTATCCTTTTAATAAGCTTTGCTCTCTTTTGCCCTTTGCTATTAGTAATTTCTTCTCTAAGCTCCTCAGCAACCTGATTTAAATCAAGGTCTTCAAGTAATTGCTTCAGTGCCTCAGCACCAATTCCAACAAAAGGTTCATTTTCTATAGTTGAATCTTCAGCATAAATTTCATCTTCAATTTCTAGCCACTCATCCTCAGTGAGTAATTGCTTATATTTAAGTTCTTTATGATCACCTGGATCTAAAACGACATAACAATTAAAATAAACTATTTGTTCTACATCCCTAAGCGGAATATCCAAAAGTATTGCAACATAACTAGGGATTCCTTTCAAATACCAAACATGTGAAACTGGCGCAGCGAGTTTTATGTAGCCCATCCTATGTCTTCTGACTCTACTTTCAGTTACTTCAACCCCACATCTCTCACAAACAATGCCGCGATGTCTTACCCTCTTGTACTTTCCACAATGACACTCCCAATCTTTAGATGGCCCAAAAATCTTTTCACAAAACAATCCATCCATTTCTGGTTTAAGTGTCCTGTAATTGATAGTTTCAGGTTTAGTAACTTCACCAACTACTTGTCCATTGGGCAATGTCCTCTGCCCCCAATCCATTATTCTTTGTGGAGAAGCTATTGAAATTTTGACGTAATCAAAGTGATTTTCAGTTCTTAAGTTGCTGTTTGTCATGTTTGGCGAATTTAAATTAAAAGGTTTTAATTGAGTATTTAATCTTCCTCATATTCAGAGGTTCCGAGTGATTCATAAGTCGGCCTTGATGGAGTATTTCTTCTAGGGTTGATGTCTTGCATTAAATCTACCTCTTTTCCTTCGTCTGTATAAACTCCTATATCCAAGCCTAGAGATTGTAATTCCCTCATAAGAACTTTAAATGACTCGGGAGTACCAGGCCTTGGAATCGGTTTACCTTTTACGATTGCATTTAGCGCTTCATTTCTTCCTTGCATATCATCAGATTTAACTGTTAACAATTCCTGAAGAGTATAAGCGGCTCCATAAGCTTCAAGGGCCCATACTTCCATTTCTCCAAGCCTTTGTCCGCCTTGCTGAGCTTTCCCGCCCAAAGGTTGCTGAGTAACCAAAGAGTAAGGACCTGTGGATCTTGCATGAATTTTATCATCCACCAAATGAACTAATTTGAGGAAGTGAGAGTATCCGACAGCAACTGGCTGATCAAAGGGTTCCCCTGTTCTACCGTCTTTAAGTAATAACTTTCCAGGGTCTTCAGGGTTGTAAACCCATGCTTTACCAGGCTGTTTTGAAGCTTCTTCTAAAAATGCTTGAACAGTTTGATGTGATTTTTCAGCTCCATACATTTCATCAAATGGTACAACTTTAACCCGGCAATTTAAGTTGGAGGCTGCCCAGCCCATCAATAATTCAAAAACTTGACCTACATTCATCCTGCTTGGAACTCCTAAAGGATTAAGAACTATGTCCACAGGGGTCCCATCAGGTAAATAAGGCATATCTTCTCTTGGTAGGATTCTGCTAATAATTCCTTTATTTCCATGCCTCCCAGCCATTTTGTCACCCACTTGTATTTTCCTTCTCTGAGCCACATAAACTCTAACAACCATGTTTGCTCCTGGAGGTAATTCATCACCTTGCTCTCGAGTATAAATACGAACATCCAAAACCCTTCCTTTTTCAGTTTTAGGAACCCTTAGGGAATTATCTCTCACATCTCGAGCCTTTTCACCGAAAATAGCTCTTAACAGTTTTTCTTCAGGCGGTTGGTCTGATTCCCCTTTTGGAGTCACTTTTCCTACAAGAATATCTCCACTCTCGACAAAAGCACCGATCCTAATGATTCCCATCTCATCAAGGTTATTCAAGCTTTCTTCCGAGATATTAGGTATCTCTCTTGTGATTTCTTCAGGTCCTAGCTTCGTTTGTCTTGCTTCAATTTCATATTTTTCAATATGTACTGAGGTATATAAATCATCAGTTACCATCCTCTCGCTCACAAGAATAGCATCTTCATAGTTGTATCCCTCCCATGGCATATAAGCAATTAAAACGTTTTGGCCAAGGGCTATTTCGCCTCCTTCACATGCGGAGCCATCTGCTAAAACCTGCCCAGATATAACTTTATCTCCAATTTTTACTATAGGTCTTTGGTTGAGGCAGGTATCTTGATTTGATCTTTGATATTTCTGAAGATAGTGAAAATGTTCATTACCATGATCGTCTTTAACGACAATCTCATTAGCGTCTACATAAGATACAGTTCCATTAACTTTTGTTATGGGAACCATTCCCGAGTCTCTAGCAACTTGAGATTCTAAACCTGTACCAACTAAAGGACGTTCTGGCCTTAGCAATGGAACGGCTTGGCGTTGCATATTTGATCCCATGAGAGCTCTATTAGCATCATCATGTTCCAAGAAAGGAATAAGTGAAGTAGCAACTGAAATCACCTGAACCGGAGAAAGCTGAACGTAATCAACTTGATGAGGAGGGACTTTTTCAAAATCCTGTCTATATCTAACAGGTATTAGATTCGCAATTATATTGCCGTCCTTGTCAGTCGCGACGTCGCCTGGAGCCACCCTACGCTCATCTTCTAAATCAGCAGAAAGATAAACCGGATTACCTTCCTTATTAACTTTACCTTTTTTAACTTCCCAAAAAGGTGTTTCAATAAAACCGTACTCATTAACTCTTGCGTGGGTAGCTAAAGAATTTATAAGTCCTGCATTAGGACCTTCAGGAGTCTCTATAGGACATAATCTTCCATAATGTGAAGGGTGAATATCTCTTACCGCAAAGCCTGCTCTTTCTCGAGTTAAACCCCCTGGGCCTAATGCTGAGATTCTTCTCTTGTGTGTCAATTCAGCTAGAGGATTAGTTTGATCCATGAACTGACTTAATTGACTGGAGCCAAAAAATTCCTTTATGGCAGCCACCAAAGGTTTGGGATTGACTAGTTGAGCGGGAGTTAAAGAATCTGTTTCTCCTACAGTCATTCTTTCTTTGATAATTCTCTCTAAACGATTAAGTCCAACCCGAACTTGATTTTGAAGAAGTTCTCCCACAGATCTAACCCTTCGATTACCAAGATGGTCAATATCATCCAAACTAGCGCCGCCAATATCCAATTCAAGGTTAATTAAATAATCAATAGTAGAAAGAACATCTTCATGGGTAAGTGTTCTCACGTCGTCTGGGACTGTTAGTCTCAATTTTTTATTTATTTTATATCTGCCAACTCGGCCTAAATCATATCTTTTGGGATCAAAGAATCTACTGTGTAATAGCTGTTGTCCACCAGAAACGGAGGGTGGTTCGCCAGGTCGCAGCTTCTTGTATAGCTCAAGTAATGCCTGATCTTCTGAATTAATACCCTCGTCATTAGCTGAGTCAATTGAGCTTTGATAAAACTCGGGATGCCTAAGTTTATCGACCACGTCATTATCTGAAAGACCCATAGCTCTCATGAGAACATGAGCATTAATTTTTCTAGTTTTATCGACTCTCACATAAAGTAAATTATTTTTGTCAGTCTCGAATTTTAACCATGCTCCTCTATTAGGAATAACGCTAGCGTTGTAAGTTCTTCGACCATTTTTATCCAGTTCATCTTTGAAATATACTCCAGGACTTCGAACAATTTGATTAACAATAACTCTTTCGGCACCATTAATAATGAAAGTTCCTCTTTCAGTCATCAATGGTAGTTCGCCTATGAATACTTCTTGTTCTTTAATTTCCCCTGTCTCTTTATTAATTAACCTGCAAATTACATACATTTGGGATGCAAATGTAGCATCTCTTCTTTTGGCTTCCTCAACATCATGCCTAGGTCTTTTTAACCTGTACTCTTCACCGATAAAGTGTAATTCTAATTTACCTGTGTAATCAGAAATGGGGGAAAAATTTTGTAATTCTTCTATTAAACCCTTTTCCAAAAACCATTTAAAGCTTGCTCTTTGTACTTCAACTAAATCTGGTAGATAAGTAGCTGTTTTTGCTACCTGTAAAGCGCTACTGCTCATCCAAGAAAACCTGCGATTTTGTGAGATTTACTATTTACTTTTAATCTACTCAATAATTAGTTCTTTAACTTTTCACTTAAAATGAGATCAACATTTAAATCTCGATTTCAACAAAAAACAATCTAATAAACAAGAATTAAATTTTGTTTAATGCTGATAAATCATTAACTGTGTTTGTTAAAGTCAAAAAATTAAGAAAAATTTCCAGTAATTCCTAATACTAACAGTTGCAACGTCTACTTAACAAGTCAAATTTAAACAAATCTTCAGCATTCTGATATGACTCTCTAGCAATTGTTGTTAATTCAGTAGATCTTAAATCTGCCATAAAATTGGCAACATTTTCAACAAACGCAGGTTCATTTCTTTTACCCCTATGCGGGACAGGAGCTAAAAATGGCGAGTCAGTTTCAATTAAGTATTTATCATTTGGGACTACTTTGGCACACTCATGAATTTCATGTGCTTTTGGGAAAGTCACTATACCGCTAAAACTGATGTAAAATCCAAGATCTAAGAATTGATTCATTTCTTTTGGTGTTCCTGTCCAACAATGAAGTACTCCATCAGGACATTTTCCTTTTTTAGAGAGATCACTACATATCTCAATCATTTCATTTGCAGCTTCTCTGCAATGGATAATTACGGGCAATTGAAGTTCATAAGCTAACTCCATTTGCGGAATAAGTGCTTCAATCTGCTGAGTTTTATTTTCATTTTTAAAAAAATCCAAGCCTAATTCCCCAATAGCTACAACTCGGCTATCTTCTAGAGCTGATTTTCTTAGAAGAGATTTTGAACTTTGTTCCCATTTTTTTGCTTCTAGCGGATGCAAACCAACTGAATAGTAAATTTCATTAAATTCATGGGATATTTTTTTCAACTTTGGAATTTCTGTTAATTCGCAACAAGCATGAACTAATTTTTTTACACCTCTTGAACGCAATCTTACAACAACATCTTCAAGATCTTTCTCAAAATTTTCAAATATCAAATGACAGTGAGAGTCTATGAGTTCTATATCGCTCATAATTATGATCTGTCTTTCTAATCAGTGGTAAGAGAAGTTTTTACATAATTATTGATTTTCGATTTTTTATTAGCTCCATTGTTCTTATGTAGAACATTTTTTTTAACTGCTTTATCAATTAAGCTAAAAGCTTTATTAAGACTTGTTTTCACTAAATTTTTTATTATCCTCATTAGGATTTTTTTTATATTTTTCGCAGTTTTCTAAGGTTTTTTTAGTTAAAGTCCTAACAGTAGATTTATATGACTTATTTATTAGACGATTTCTTTCGGCAATTTGT
>QCMJ01000004.1 GCA_003213855.1 Prochlorococcus sp. AG-418-O03 | reverse complement strand
TGTCTATACCCTATTATTTGAGAATTTGTGAATGGACCATATGACAAAGGGGATATATTTATTTGACTATATGCATGTTCTTTTAAAAATTTTTCAATATATTTGCAGGTAACTCTTTTATAGTCATCAGGTGATCCATGAATTGGGTACAAAAAAGGAATTATTATATGAATCTTACCATTTTTTTTTAGGACTTTTTTAATCTCTCCAAATAAGAATTCCCAATCGTATATATGTTCTAAAACATTAAAAAGAAGACATTGATCATATTGCTTTTCTTTAATTGGAAATTTTTCATTAACTTTAATTAGGATATCAGGATTGATATTAGGGTTGATATTTATTGAAGTATATTCATCGTATTTTAAAAAATCTATATAGTTTGATTTTCTTCCTCCACCAATATCTAGTACTTTTCCTTTGAAGTATATTTTTTTTATTAATTGATTCATTAAAGATCGCATTATTGAGATATGGTAAACATCTCTTAATGTCTGAAAAAAATTTTCAAAATCGAATAAGGTTAAAATATTTTTTTTTTTTTGATTATTTAAGATTCTAGAATTTACTATCAACTCTTTAAATTAATATTCTTCAATTTTAACACGATAGAGTCACTAATTAAATAGCTATCTCTATTCAGATTTAGCTTTAAAATATAAATATAATTGTTCCTAATATCTTTTAAGTTTAGATACAGTATTCTTTCATAATTAAAAAGAAAAATATCAATTATAATTATATTATTTTAATTCTAATTCAAATTATTTATATAGAATGTTCCAAATTCAACTATAAATTGAAAATACAAGGTAATCTCTTCAATTAAAAAATTAGATAAGATATTATTTAATTTTTGAATAAATCAAATCTAATTTTATTTATATCATAATTTTTCTACAAATTTTTTATGCGCAAAGTAAAAATTCTTTTTTGTTGAGTGATAGATATTAATTTAATAATAGCTAAATAAAAGTAATTAAAAGTTATTTCCTAAAGAATGAAAAAGAAAGAACTACTTTTATAAAAATTTATATATTAATTTTAAAAATAAAAACATATTATTCACCTTAAAGATTTTATAATTTAGATATTTCTAAAGGTATAATTTAATTTAAAGTCTAAATTGAAAAATATTTTTAAATAATGACAAAAAAAATAGCACTTATAACAGGCATTACTGGTCAAGATGGCAGTTATCTCGCCGAATTTCTTTTAAAAAAAGGATACGAAGTCCATGGTATTAAAAGAAGATCTAGTTCGTTCAATACTCAACGCATCGATTATTTATATGAGGATCCTCACGATGCTAAAAGAAGTCTTTATTTACACTATGGAGATTTAACAGATAGTACTAATCTTATAAAAATAATTGGTGAAATTAGACCCCATGAGATTTATAACTTAGGCGCTCAAAGTCATGTTGCGGTAAGTTTTGAATCTCCTGAATATACGGCTAACTGTGATGCTTTAGGAATTCTAAGAATTCTAGAAGCTGTAAGATTATTAAATTTGATTAAACATACAAAAATCTACCAAGCCAGTACATCTGAACTTTATGGCTCAGTAAAAGAAATACCTCAAAAAGAAACTACACCTTTCTATCCCAAAAGTCCATATGGTGTGGCCAAATTATATGCATATTGGATAGTTGTAAATTATAGAGAATCTTATGGAATATTTGCTTGTAATGGAATTCTTTTTAATCATGAGAGTCCTAGAAGAGGTGAAACATTTATTACTAGAAAAATTACGATGGGTCTATCAGCTATTGATTATGGTATAGAAGATTGTCTCTATGTAGGAAATCTTGATGCAAAAAGAGATTGGGGGCATGCTGAAGATTATGTAGCATTACAATGGAAAATGCTTCAAAAAAAGACTCCCGAAGATTATGTAATTGCTACAGGTAGGCAGGAAAGTGTTAGAAGATTTATTGAACTAAGTGCTATTGAACTTGGTTGGGGTGGAATAAATTGGGAAGGTAAGAAATTAGAAGAAGTCGGTAGAAGAAAAGATAATAATAAAATTGTGATTAGGATTGATAAGAGGTATTTCAGGCCCTCGGAAGTTGACTCTTTATTAGGCGATTCAACAAAAGCCAAAAAGCAATTAGGTTGGCAAAACTCGAAGTCATTAGAACAATTAATTTCCGAAATGATAAAAAGTGATCGAAAAATTGCCTCTAAAAAATCATTACTTATCAAACATGGATATACAATTAATAAAACAAATAATGATTAAATGCTTTTCAAGAAAATTTAACCGAAAACGAATGAAAAATTAGTTCTAAAACATTTATATGAAAATGCCCAATAATAAAATTATTCCTATTATTCTTTGCGGAGGTTCAGGCACAAGATTATGGCCTTTATCTAGAAAAAGTTTTCCAAAACAATTTTTAAATCTTGAAGAAAATAATAACCAATCTCTACTACAGAATACATGTGAGAGAATCTTATCTATCAAAAATATAGATAACCCAATTTTAATTTGTAATGAAGAACATCGATTTATAACTGCAGAACAACTAAGAAAAATTAATATCAATCCTAAATCAATCTTATTAGAACCTTTTGGAAGAGGTACAGCTCCCGCAGTCGCAATTGGAGCACTTAAAGCATTAGAAAAAGAGAATAACCCATTATTATTAGTTTTGTCTTCTGATCATATAATTAGTAATAAGGATAATCTAATAAATACTTTAGAAATTGGTATAAATTATGCCAATGAAGGAAGGCTGGTAACTTTTGGAGTAAAACCAGGATATCCAGAAACCGGATATGGATATATCGAATCAGCAAAATTATCTAATATTGATCAAGGAGCCGAAATTAAAAGATTTATTGAGAAACCTAGTCTTATAAAAGCAAAGGAATATATTAAAAATAAAAACTTTTTTTGGAATAGTGGTATTTTTCTTTTTAGAGCAAATGAAATTTTGAATGAACTTAAAAGGTTTAATCCAGAAATTATTGAAAATTGCAAAAAATCTTTGAATGAAAGCCAGCTGGATTTAGATTTTGAACGGATTGAAATCAGAAATTTTTCTAATTGTGAGAATATTTCATTAGATGTTGCAGTAATGGAAAAAACAAATCTCGGGACAATTATACCAATGGATATTGGATGGAGAGATATTGGCAGCTGGAATCAAGTGTGGGATTATTCAACTAAAGATGAATTAGGAAACGCTTCTCAAGGAAATATAGTGTTTGAAAATACAAAGAATTGTTTTTTTAAGAGTGAAGGAAGATTGATAGTCGGTATAAATCTTGAAGATATCATCGTAGTTGAGACAAATGATGCCGTCCTAGTATTAAACAAAAATAAATCACAAGAGATCAAGAAAATTGTAGAAAATCTAAAAAATAAGGACTATAAAGAAAGCTATGAACACTCTAAAGTTCATAGACCATGGGGTTATTTCACTACATTAAGTGAAGGAAAGAACTGGAAAGTTAAAAAAATTGTTGTGAAACCAAATTCATCTCTATCTTCTCAATTACATAAAAAGCGATCAGAACATTGGACAGTTGTAAGTGGAACTGCAGAGATAGAAATTGATGGCAGATTGTCAATTCTAAAGAAGAATCAAAGCACTTATATTCCAATAGATTGTAAACATAGATTATCAAATCCAAGCAAATCAATATTAACTTTAATTGAGGTGCAAAATGGTGATTATCTTGGTGAAGACGATATTATAAGATTCGAAGATATTTATGGAAGGATAAATAAATATCAACAAAATTAATTTTTTGATGAAAAATTAGTGATGAATAATTTAATTAAACATAAAAAAATAATCAATAAGTTTAAATTTATACTTTTTACTCCTCTTTTAGTTTATTTAGGAGAAAGAAGTTTAATTGCATATGATGAGGGATATTATGCTTTACAAGCTAGATGGATTTTAGATAAAGGTAATTGGATAGCGCCATTATGGTTTGATAAGGTTGTTTTAGATAGAACAATAGGTATTCAATTTCTAATAGCATTATCTCAGAAAATATTTGGCGAAAATTATTTTGCTGTTTTTCTTCCTATTACTTTTGCTTCCATAGTAATGCTTTATTTAACTTATCTAATTCATAAAGAACTTTTAGATCATAAATTTGCAATAGTTTCCTCTTTAATATTAGTTACGACATTTCTTTGGATAAATTATGCAAATATGGCGACTCAGGATATCTTATTTTCTCTTGTTATTACTTTTGGAGTGTTTAGTAGTATTAAAGCTTATAAATCTAAAAAAGGAATTTATTATTTTTTTTGCGGTGTTTGGATAGGCTTAGGATTTATGTTTAAAACATATTTAACTTGCGTACCATTATTAGCAATTGCACCCTTCCTTATACAAAAAAAAATTATTCGAAATAAGTTATTCTGGATTGGATGTTTTATAGGATTTTTACCATTTATAATCTGGAGTTCGAGTATCTTAAAAGCATATGGTTTTGAAACTTATTCCGGACTATTTGAGAAGGTATTAATACTCTCTGAAAACAATGTTTTTACAAAGCCATTTTATTATTATTTTTGGAATCTTCCTTTGAATATTTTTCCATGGACTTTTTTGTTAATTCCTGGATTAATAAGCTCTTTTAGATTAAAGGAATCAATTTCTAAATATTTTTTATTCTTCTATCCACTAACAGTAATATTTATTTTAAGTTTATTTTCTACAAAAACCCCTTATTACCCTTTGCAAATATTGTCATTATTTTCTATAAATATATATTTAGGAATAATATCCATTTCTCAAACTAAAAATAGGATAAATTTCATAATAAAATTTCTAAATTTTAAGCTTATTCCCTTATTATTATTTTTTTCTATTATCTTAATAAATCTAGATTTTATTGAATTAAACCTTAGTAATTTTCAAACAAAACTAGTCTCTATAGCTTTATTTACATTTTCTCTTTCTTGGATTTCTTTCAACTTCTTGAAGTCTAAAAAAGCCAAAATTATTTCTATATTGTTAGCTCCATATATATTATTTATTTTTATTTTTCAATCTGGATTAATTACTGATAGAACAAAAGACTTAAGATTAGCATCCGAGAATTTAGTTAGAAAAGAAAATCTAGAGGAAAGATATATTGCAACTATTAAATCGGATATAAAAGATGATTTATCTCATTCGAAAATTATTAAAATACTTCTTCAAATGCCAAGTATTGGAGATGGGATTCAAAGTTTAGATGATCTAGAAAAGAACGAATATGCTTGGAGCACAATTTCAAAAGATAGATTAAAAGAACGTAATGATATTAGTCTTATTAATAAAGATGATATTTTTAATCCATGGAAATTAGTTTTAAAGAATTAAAGAAAATATTTAATAAAAATTTTTTAATTAAATGACTTTTTACTATTAATAATCTCTATTGATGAAGGTCTTGGGAATTCTTTATCCAAATCACATTTAACATGAAAAAAAATAAACCCTTCTTCAATTTAAGAACAAATTTCAATTGTTTTTCAAAATCAATTAAGGATTTAATAACTTTATTGTTTACATTCCAACCACAACTTTCAGCCAAATTTAAATAATTTATATGTTTTTGATAAGTATTTTGACCTCCAGTACTTTTATTTACCTCGTTATCAAAAACTATATAAACAATAAATAATTTTTCTGAATATCTTCCTGAAGTACTAAGACCTCCAAGATGCATTACGAATTCTGCATCGCCACCACATATTATTATTCTTTTCCCAGCTAAAGCTGACCCTAATCCTAGGGAAAGAGCACCTCCCATATTCCCAGCCATATAAAAATTTGAAGAGCTTTTCATAATTGAATGCATCTCTCTAGATGTATTACCAGTAGTACCTATACAAACAAAACTTTTATCAAAATTAATTAATTTATTTAGAGAAATCAAATAAGAACTTCTCACTGGATATTCTGATAAATTAACGCTATGCATTTTATTTAATTCACAGGAACTAAAGGTTTCTTTATTAATGAGCAATATTTGCTTTTTAGAAAAAGACTCATTAATTAGGTTTAATGCATCCTCTATTCTTGGATTTAATTTTTCAAATTTGTATCCATATGAATTAATAAGTTCACATAAATTTATTGACAAATGTTTATGTTGTATTTCACTATCCCCCTCTTTATAAGTTCTCCAACTGCAAATTATGGGGAAATATATATCATAAGGATTTGTTAAACTTGTTAAGCAACTCCCCATATTGGTAATTCCTGAAGATTGTATTATAACAATTGGTTTTTTACCCGACATTACTAATCCAGAGGCAACTGAACAAGCTATAGCTTCACTAGCACAAGGTATATATTGAATTAAATTGGAGTTATTAATACAGGCATTAATTAAACCCTTTGCAAATGAACATGGTACAACCAATAAATGACTTATATCATTTTTAAAAAGTTCTTTAATAAAAATGTCTGAGTTTATCATTCAGTGATTTTTAGAAATTTTTCAAACTGTCTAATATTCTTTTTTTCTATTGCATGCAAATGACAAATAATATTGTGAAATTCCTGCATTTCTCTTGATTTGTACAATACTACATTTTTGAATGAATTAATCTCTAAATTTGCTTTTATCAAAGTACATAATTTGGGTTGGTTATCAACATCCCAAACTAAATAATCACGATACCTTTTTAAAAATTCAATCTGAAATTCCTTTATATTATTACGAAGAGAATTATGAATATCTTTTATATGGAAAAGACCATGAACAATATGATAAGGACCAGTTACAAGTCTTTCAAAATGAGTTTTATAGTCTAAATAGAAAGGTAATTCATTAGATTTATTTTTATTTATATAATTCTTTTTCCCTATAAAAGCCCCTCCAGTTAATCCCATTAAGCCTTTACAGGAACTAAAAGCAACTAAATCAGCTAATTCATGGCCATCTTCAAGACCAATAGATCCTGTAGCATCCAAAAATAAATTTGCTTTTGTTTTTGATTTCAATTCCTTAAGTAAATTAATGTTAAATTTATAGCCTTTACTTGTTTCAGTAAAACAAGCAGCAATCCAGTCATAATTTTTATTTATAGTAGAAATTTGACTTAAATCAATCAGCTCAGCATTATGATATTTAGATATTATTTTATAAATTCTAAGGCTATAAAAACCAGTATTTAAAATTAATATTTCACCCTTTAAAAAATTTAAAATTGCTATTTCAATTGCTAATGTTGCAGACCCAATTAAGGATATAATTTCATCTTGACCAGATAAATTCTTAAGCCATTCAGTTACGGAATTATTTATAAATTGAAAATTTTTATCGCCTCTTCCAAAAACCGGTTCAATATTTTTAATACTAGCCTCACAAATAGAACTTGGCCCAGGAGTAAGCATTAACTTTTCTTTGTTTCTTTTTGAAATAAGACTTTGAAATGCTCTTAACCTTATTTTTGAACTACTTATACCTTCAGTTCTAGGGAAATCGATCACTTCAAATTTATCACTTTTAAATAAATTATCTGAGCCATGAATTAAAGTATTTATCTTATATTTTTCAAGAGTTTTTTCTGTTATTAGCCAATTTGTTTCTACAACTTCATCTACATATTTTATTGATTTAAGTATCTCTGACCTTTCTTGAAAAGATAACTCAGGAATATATCCTTTGCAATTTAATATATCCTCATCTTTGGTCAAACCTACTATGACATAACCATATTCTTTTGCTTTTTTTAATAGTCTTATATGTCCATGATGAATTAATGTTGCTGACATATCCACCATTACTCTTTTCATCTTTATATTCCTCCAGAAATTTCTAAAATTTCTTTTATACTAAGCATATTTTTTTCTACACTTGATGAACAACCTTTCTCTAAAATAGCTTTAGCAACTTTTGACATGCCTGGATATGCCGCTCTCAACATATGATTAGCATAAATAATTATGTTTGCGCCAGCTAACTCTAAATCTTGGTAACTTATATCACAGTAACTTGTTGGCACCAAAACAATTGGAATTTTGGAACTAATATCCTTTCTTATTATTTTTAAAAATTCAAAAATTTCTTTTCCATCTTTTTTATTTGAATGAATCATTATTGCATCAGCACCTGCAGATATATAAGCCTCAGCCCTACTTATTGCATCTTTGATTCCTTTTTGAAGAATTAAAGATTCAATTCTTGCACATATCATAAAATCTTTAGTTAATTGAGCCTCTTTACCAGCAATTATTTTTTCTACAAATTTTGATGGTTCTATTTGAGTTTGATGGACATCATTTCCGAATAGAGAATTTCTTTTTAAACCAGTTTTATCTTCAATAATAACCATACTTACTCCTATTCTTTCAAGAGTTCTAACCATATATATAAAATGATCAGTTTTACCACCAGTATCTCCATCATAAATAATTGGCAAAGAAGAAACTTCCATTATTTCATTTAAATTATTAACTCTCGTTGTAAGATCAATACTTTCGATATCTGGTTTCCATCTGGCTGTAGAATCAGTTAATGAGCTTGACCATATAGCACCATAAAAATTTTTAACATTTTCTTTTTTTATAATAGTCCTCTCTGCAATAATTGCGGAAATTGGGTTGTGAGCCTCAAGCACTCTTATACAATTACCTCTAGCGAGCTCTCTTCTTATTGTTCTTAATCTAATTCCAGGAGTAATAGTTTTACTAGACAAATAATCATAATTATCAATCTCTTTAATATCGGTGCTGTAGTCCATTTCAATTATTTCAATATTATTTTTTTTAGAAAGATGTTGACAAAAATATTTGAGTTCTAAAAGTTCTCCTCTATTCCAGTTATCACCGTGTATAAGAAATTTAATATTTCTTATATCAAAATCTATTAACGATAAATCAATTAAGTCTTTTATTAAGACAATTTTATCTATATTCGAAATTCCCTTTGCAGCTTCAATTCTTAGATCTTCAGATTGAAATGGAGATTCTCCGCATTGATGACAGGCATTATCACTCAAAATTCCTAAAGTAATCGAACTTGAAATCTCTCTTGCTTTATTAATTATCCTCATATGCCCTGCATTCCATGAGTCAGCAACCATAGGAATAAGTGATTCATTCATATAATTTAATTAAAGTAAGTTAGAGAAATTAAGGAAAAGTTTTTTGGCTTAATTTTTACAGATTTTAGTTTATTATAATTTCGAAATAAAACAAAATTTAATTATAATAACCTTGCAAATTTAAATTAATTAAACAGGTTAAAAATTAAAGTCTTTTTTATAAATGAGAAGTTTTGCAAAAAAAATTTTAATTAAGATTAAAATAATAATATTTTTTTTAAAAAATCCAAAATATTTTACAGGTCTACCCCCACTTATAATTGACTTTATATTTAGAAAGGGTAAGAGAGAAAGAGAGAGAATGAAATCTTTAAAAATATGCAAAAAGAAATCTATAAAAACTAATAAAGCACTTCAACTAATATTGCAAAAAGAGATAACAATAAAGTTTAGAAAAAAATATAAAAAAGAAATTTTAGAATCTGAAAAAATTATTAAAAAAACAGGAATTAAACTTGGAGGATCAGGTGAATTGGATCTTCTTTATTGGATAGTAAAAATAAAAAAAATTAGAAACGTATTAGAAACAGGAGTAGCATCCGGATGGTCTTCTTTAGCAATTCTTCTAGCTCAAAAAGATATAAAAGATAGTTTACTTATTAGTATAGATATGCCTTACACATGGATTAAAGATTCTTATAAATATGTAGGGCTAGCAGTTCCATTATGGCTTAGAAAGAAATGGATCTTAATTAGAGAAATGGACAAAAAAGGGCTGCCAATAGCTTTCAATAAGAAAGTTAGTTTTGGACTTGTTCACTATGATAGTGATAAAAGTTACTATGGAAAAAATTGGGCATTGCATTTAATTTATTCAAAATTAAAAAAGAACTCAATAATGATAATTGATGATGTAGGAGATAATCTAACCTTTCATGAATTTGTTAAAAAGAAAAAATTAAATCATTTAATTGTTAGTTATAAGAATAAATTTGTAGGCGTTATAATGATTTAATCTATCAAAATTTATTAAATTAATATTTAGCATTGAAAAAACTTATTGAAATTATTTAAATTACAAATTCTAGGATCTTCGCACAATTCATAGAATAGTTATTTGGGCTTTAAATAAAATAATTAGCAAATTTTTTTATTTAAAACTAATAAATCTTTAAAATTTGGATGAATTTTTGTTATAACCAAAATTAAATATTTTAAATTCTAAAGCAATAGATTTTTGATCCTCATCGTAAACTAAATCTAAAGCATAGGCTCTTCTGCTAACCCCTAATGAAAGTTTTTTATTTTCAAAAACACCATAATCTTTAGAATTACTATTTATATTATACGAGGTGGAAAAGCTTAGTAGCAAAGGACCATAAATTTGTTGTTTGATACCAAACAATATTCTCGAACTTTCCCCAAAATCATCAAACTCAAAAGGACTTTTACCATTTTTAGATATATATTCGGTGATTATAGAAAGAACTGTATAGTCAAAAAATTTATTTTTAAAATTACCATAAGTAAATTCAGGACCAACTGAAGCCGAGATAACGGACTGGCTTGCATTATTACTATAGTTAAAAAATCCATAACCTAACTTACTTTTAATCTTTACTCCCTGATTTATAATTTCAGGAGAAAAATTATAATCTTTATTCAATTTACCTAAATTATATTTTTTATTTATTAACTGATAATTATTTTCGAAAGTTGTAGTAAATCCATATCTATCCAAACTATTTAAAGTGTTTTCTATGGAATTAGATTCTCCTTTAAAACTTCCAATATCAAATGTTAGAAAATAATTTTTTTCTAGTTTCTCATCAGAATACAAATAACTATTTATCAATTTAGAGCCGAAAGCAGTATAAATATTCTCTTTATCATAAGCTGAATAAATGCCAAGATCGACATTAAAATTCTCATTTTTTTCTATAAATTCTTTAGAATTTAAACATCTATTTGAAATATTGTTTTTAATTGAATTCGTTCTATATAAATTATTAACTAGATTCAAATCATATGAAAAAGCATCGTAAAGTCTTTCAGGATTAATTGTTTTTAAATCATTATTCAAAGTTAAATCCCATCCAAAAAATTTACCTTTCACCTTACTATTTAAGGCAAAGTAATCTAGGGGATCAATATTTATTTTCTTATTATCAGATAAAACTGACGAATCTTTTAATCTAAAAGCATTAGATTCTCCCATAAGAGATCTTTGAAGAAGAAAGTAAGGCTGAAAATCTACATTTAAATTATCTGCAATATTTATTGGATCAAAATTCCTTATAACAAAAAGTCCATCCTTATCTTTAGATTCGTAACCAATTCCCCACCTTAGGTCAAAAGAATTATTTTCAATATTTCTTCTGCCCACAGGTAGTGTTAGTTTATTATCAAAAATAATACTGGTTCTTTTACTTTGATATCGTGCTTTGTTATTTATAATTTCTGCAGAAAAATTTTTGCTTCTCAAAATAAACTGAGGTTCATTAAAAGGGTCGTTTGTGAAATAAATTAATTCAGATTTTAGAATTTTATTGTCAATAATAATTTTGTCAGTTTTAAATCTCCATTTATCTATTTTTGAGAAATTAAAACCAAAGCTATCCATACCAAGCCTATTTCTAAACCTTACATTGCTTGAACCAAGTAAACTGACTTCAGAAGGTGAATTAATTAAGTCAACATAATCTGCCTCACAAAAATCAATGTTATTTTTTTCTTCAACAATATTTAAGTCTTTTTCAATGTTAGCGAAATCTATAGCTCCATATAATTCTTTTAAAAAACCCTCACTTTTTTTTAAGTCAAATTGAGCATATTTTGCTTGTAGATATTGATTACCTTTGATGATATTAATATTATTTTCCGCTATAAAGATTTTATTTTCCTGATCATAAGAAATTTTATCTGCTCTGATAACAGCATCAGATATTTTAACTTCAACATTGCCCTCTGCGTAAAAAATATCTCCTTCGAAATATTGTATATCTGAATTTATATCAAAAGAATTTTTAGTTGTCTGTGAATTATTTTCATTAATTCCTGTTGTTATTAAAAGATTTGCTAGTAGTTCTTCTAAAACTAACTTTTCTTTGTTTAATGTATTATGAAATAAATATTTTTTTTCTATTTTACAATTTTTTTGATTACATTCTGCATGAAGGTTTTTTTGATGAAAGTGTAAACCTAAAAATATAAACAATAATATTCCAAAATATTTATTTAAATTTAATAACTTCATATAGTTTTGATTATTTAAATTTTTTACTACTAAGTTATTTTTAATTTTACACTAAAACAATAATTAAACCTTTCTCCAAACAGCAAGTAATTTGCCTTGGATTGATACATTTTCATAGTCCAATATAATAGGCTCATAATTTGGGTTTGCTGCTTCAAGAAATATTTTTCCTCCTCTCTTAACAAAATACTTTAAAGTAGTTCCTAAACCTGGAACTAATGCACTAACAATAGTTCCGTTTCTAAGAGAAAATGAATCTGTAATTGGCTCCATCAAAACCATATCTCCATCTGCAATACAGGCGTCTATCATGGAATCTCCATTAACTGTAAGAGCAAAAACATTTTTCTTTTTTAAAACATCAGAAATATCTAAATTCTCTTGAACATCGGAGTAAGTTTCAATTAAACCGCCTGCTGCGACTGAACCCATAATTGGTACACCTTCTATAATTTCATCAACTATTTGCATTGTTCTTGCTTTACCTTCTTGCCATGAGATGTAGCCCTTTTCTTGCAAATGTTTTAAGCGACTTTGAATTGGAGCAGGAGATTTTAGTCCCATAGCTTGCATCATTTGTCTGATGGATGGGCTATGTTGAAAGTTTTTCATATATTCTTTTATCCAACTATAGAGCTCATTTTGAGCTTGGGTAAGATCATCCCCTGAAGAAGTTTCCATAAAACATATGTACTCTAATACATTTGTACCCTTTTATTAATTAGTTTGCAAGTATTCCTATTAGAGAATGCAAGATAAAAGGGCTTGTTGAGCATGTAATCTATTTTCCGCTTGATCAAAAATTCTACTTTTGTGACTTTCAAATATTTCATCAGTTATCTCTTTGGATCTATACGCAGGAAGGCAATGAAGAATAATTGCATCTTTATCAGCCTTACTAACTAAATCACTGTCAATAGTGAAACCATTAAAAACTTTTTCTTTCTCATCTTTTTGATTTTCTTCACCCATAGATGACCATACATCTGTATAAAGAACATTTGCTCCTAAAACAGCAGTTTTGGGATCATTAGTGATTTTCAACAAATTCTTATTTTTATATATTTCATATGCTTTATCGATCAACAACGAGTTAGGTTCATAACCTTTAGGACATGCAATCCTAACTTCTACTCCTAATAACGCGCCACATAAAATAAGAGAATTTGCGACGTTATTGCCGTCTCCAATAAATGTCAAAACTACATCTTTAAAATCAAGAAATTCCTCTTTAATTGTCATAAAATCAGCTAAAGCCTGACATGGATGCTCTAAGTCAGTAAGAGCATTAATAACTGGCTTAGAGGACCATTTTGCATACTCTTCCAAATCAGTTTGTTTAAATGTTCTTATCGCAAGAACATCGCAATATCTACTTAGCACTCTTGCTGTATCTCTAATTGGCTCTCCCCTCCCAATTTGTGAAGTAGTAGGATTTAGGTCAACTGTGGTGCCGCCAAGTCTTGACATTGCCACCTGGAAACTAACTCTGGTACGAGTTGATGACTTATCAAAAATTAACCCTAAAACTTTTTCTTTGAGTTTTATATTTAGATCATTATTTTTAAAATTTTTTGCTATTTCTAAAATATGATGAAATTCTTCACATGAGGTATCCAAGCTTGATAAAAAATTTTTACTTGCAAGCTTGATAGGATTTAACATCTAACTTTATACGAAAACCTAAATTCTACTATGCAGGCATTTTACTCTCTGCTAAGAGGGTTTTAAGATCCTCACCCTCGATAACTTCTTCTTGGAGAATTTTTTGAGAAATCGATTCAAGAAGAGGTAAATTATTCCTCAAAATATTAAGTGCTGTTTCGTGTGCATCATCAACTAAATCTCTTACCTCTTTGTCTATTGCTTGAGCAGTAGCATCACTAACTGACCTTCTTGGATTATTACCGTTTCCAAGAAATTGCCCACCGCCTTGCTTATCATAGGCAAGAGGACCAAGTATATCACTCATGCCAAAGGTACCTACCATTTGTTCAGCAATATCAGTAGCCCTTTGAAGATCATTAGATGCTCCAGTGGTAATTTTCCCGAAAACCACTTCTTCAGCAGAACGACCTCCAAGAAGTGTTGCAATTTGGCCTTTTAGCTCTTCTTTGGAATTTAAAAATCTTTCTTCGGTTGGTAATTGAAGTGTATAGCCTAATGCACTCATACCTCTTGGAACAATTGAAATTTTTGCCACTTTTGAACCCCCAGGCATAAGATGGCCAACGATTGCATGGCCTACTTCATGATAAGCAACAACTTTCTTCTCATCATCTTGAAGGACTCTACTTTTCTTTTCTAGGCCAGCCACTACCCTTTCTATTGCTTCACTTAAGTCTTGTTGCTCAACACTTTTCCTTTTAGCTCTAGCAGCAAGTAAAGCAGCCTCATTTACCATATTTGCTAAATCGGCTCCAGCGAACCCGCTAGTAGCTTGGGCAATAGAGTCCAAGTCAATTGAATCAGCAAGTTTAACCTTTTTGGTATATATCTCCAATATAGTTTTTCTGCCAGACAAATCAGGTCTATCAACTAATACTTGCCTATCAAATCTTCCAGGCCTTAATAACGCTGCGTCGAGTACTTCCGGTTGGTTAGTAGCGGCAAGTACTATAACTGGCTTATCTGCGGAAGCAAAGCCATCCATTTCGGTGAGAAGTTGATTTAATGTTTGTTCTCTTTCATCATTGCCGCCAACGACTCCCATTGATCCAGAACGACTTTTACCAATAGCATCTAATTCATCAATGAAAATAATACATGGTGCTTTTTTCTTGGCCTGTTCAAATAGATCCCTAACTCTAGCTGCACCTGCACCTACAAAAAGTTCAACAAATTCAGAACCTGAAATAATAAAAAAAGGAACTTCTGCTTCGCCCGCAACTGCCTTTGAAAGAAGAGTTTTTCCCGTTCCAGGAGGTCCCACAAGAAGAACCCCTTTTGGTATTCGCGCACCGATATCAGTGTATCTCTCAGGTTTTTTTAAAAAATCAACTATTTCCGTTAATTCATCCTTAGCTTCATCAACGCCAGCCACATCAGCAAATGTTACTTTTGATTCATCATCGGGAACGTAAACTTTTGCTTTACTTTTAGTAAAACTAAGAGCACCCTGAGCACCTCCTCCACCCATACTTCTTCTTGCAAAAAATTGCAAAACCAGGATAAAAATTAAAGGAGGAACAACCCAACTCAAAATAGTTGAGAAAAAATTAGGTTTTTTGGGAGGTGCGGCAGCGAATTCCACTCCTTTACTTTCCAATCTTTGTGGAAGGTCCATATCAAAAATTGGGGTAGTTGCTAAAACAGAAGGTGCGCCTTCTTCAGCTCCATTTAACTCATATCTAATCTGTTCTTGAGTGATATATGCACGCTTAACTTCTCCATCATTAACCTGATCTATAAATAATGAATAAGGAACCCTAGGGATTTGCATATTTTGATTAGGGAAAAGGCTGCTAAATAGAAGTAATGCTCCAACTCCTATCAAAACGATATTTACAATTCCAAATCTTCTATTAGGTTGATTATCGTCTTGTCTTATTGGCATAGTTATGATCAATTTTGAACTTATTATAAACTAAACGAAGAGTTTCCGTATCTGTATTATTTTTTTGGGTAAGAACCGTACGGTACTTTAACTCATAAAAATTAGTATAAAAATTAATTTTTGAATGAACTTTTAACACATATATCATTTCCAATTAAACTAAACTGAGAAGCACTTAATTTAATAATTTCGTGCATTTCTTTAAATTCAAAATCACTTAGAGGATTCATACTTTTTTCTCCACCTAAAATTTTTGGGGCAATAAAAGTAATAAGTTCCTGTATACAATTAGATTGAATAGCGGCAGTAGCCAATCCCGGGCCACATTCCCAAAGAACTTTATTACAACCTCTTTCTGCAAGTATTTTTGAAATTAACTCTGGATTATCTGATAATACCTTTTCAATCTCCACACATTTCGGAATCCTTGAGAGGTAGCTTTCATTTGCTGTAGAAGAATCATAAATAACTAGAGTTTTTGCCTTACTACAATCCCAAAGATTAGCTTCTAAAGGGAGATCTAAACTTTTTGTGAAAACAACTCGCAGAGGCTCAGGATTTTTGAGACCTCTAGTAGTCAAAAGTGGGTTGTCTCTTCTTAATGTGTTTCCCCCGATGATTATTGCATCAAATTCTGCTCTAAAAGAATGAACTAATGATCTTGATTCATCATTAGTAATCCATTTACTTTTTCCATTTTTTAAAGCTATTCTTCCATCTATACTCATTGCCCATTTGAGAACACCAAATGCCTTTTTAGTAATATTCCTATGAATGAAAGCCTTATTTAGATCTAAGGATTCTTTTTTACATAATCCTAGGTGAACTTGTATTCCAGCTTCTTTTAGAAGCTTAATACCTTTACCAGATACTCTTTTATCAGGATCTTCAATAGATATATATACCTTTTTTAACCCAGAGGATATCACCTTATTTACACAGGGAGGTGTTTTACCTTGATGGCAACAAGGTTCAAGATTCACATACATTGTTCCACCATTAGCATCCTTTTTTAAATTATTAAAAGCCATTGCTTCTGCATGAGGCATACCTGCCTTTAAATGAAACCCTTCTGAGATAAGGCTTCCATTCTTATCAAGTATCACCGCTCCCACCCTTGGATTAGGACTCGTTGTATTTTTGCCTAAAGAAGCCAAAAAAATTGCTCTTTTCATCCATTTTGTATGGCTTAAATTTTTTTTAGACATCTCCAAAAATCAAATTCAGTTTATTGATCTCCACTCTTTAACAACGAATGGAGGAACAGGTAATTCAGAAAAAACTCCTGACAAAGATAATCTTAATGGTCTATTTTTATCTAAATTTTTAATCAATTCATCAAGATCGAATTCTGCTGCAGCTTGTCTTCCATCATTTGCTAATTCCGCATTAAGTAATGTTTTATCATCTAAAAGCCACTGTTTTCTCCCTGATTCAACCCTCAAGTCAGTGGGATGATCAATCCTTAGATTTCCTGGATATCCTATTACTCTCAAGATCAATTTATCTGCAAAAAGAGGGGATTTATAAGCTACTAATTGCCAAGTTTCAAAGTCCAAGTCCCTTAAAAACTCACTGCTAGCATTTATTAATTCCCCATTAATTTCTGTTTCTGCAACTTCTGCAGATACTTTTAATGGGTTAAAAATAAAGGATAGTAGTAAAAGTAAAGGTAATATTCCTTTTAAAAAAGTATTTTTATTTGATTTTGTAATTTTCTTCATTTTCAGAATCCATCAGGGCATCTAGGGTAACTGCTGTTCTAACAATAGCTTGATATCTTTTGATTATTTTACGATTTTTTTCTATAACTCGAGATAATTTCAAAGTGTCTTTTTCAGAATAGCTAGATGTTAAATCGCTTGAATCTTCTTCAATAAGCTCAAATTCACTATCTTTATTAATTAGAGTTAATAATAAATCATGTAATCTCTTTCTCCTTTCTGTCAATTAATTTACTAATATAACTTGAATAATAATAAGATAATTTAATAAAACATTCAAACAATTTAGTTCCATTTCATTAAATATTGATGACTGAAGTAAATAGAAAAATTTATGTAATTGGGATTAATTCTTATAAATTTGAGGATCTATCTTTCAAATTACAAAATTTATTTTTACAAACAGAAAATATTGCAGTTCCAAATTCATATTATGAAGAAATTAAATCATGGAGCAAAAATGATAAAGGAAAAAAGAAATCATTTTTTTCGAGCAACAGTAATAATGAACTTGTTAACTGGCTTAGATCTCAAAAGGCTGATGTTATTTTAATTTCAAGAGGAGATCCACTTTGGTTTGGAATTGGCAGAATACTACTAGAAAATTTTTCAAAAGATGAATTAAGCTTCTACCCTTCAAATACTTGCATTCAATTAGCATTTGGTAAGTTAAAGATCCCATGGCAAGATACTGTTCATGTAAGTATTCACGGCAGAGATTCGACTAAGTTAGTTGAGGCTCTTAAATCAAGGCCTTCAACTTTGGCTATTATTACAGATTTAAATACCAAAAGTTTAAAAATAATCAAAAAAAACTTATCAGAATTAAACCTGATTGACTTCTATGATTTTTGGCTCTGTGAAGAAATAGGTTTTGACAAAGAAAATATAAGAAAATTAAATCTTAAAGAATCATTACCCTCTGATATATCAAGTTTGAACATTGTAGTTCTTACAAAAACAAAGAAATATAATTCAGATATTAATATCCCGCTTTTCGGAATCAGTGACCATATTTTTAAGACTTTTGATGATAGACCAAACTTGTTAACCAAAAGGGAGGTTCGTGTTCAAATCTTAGCTGATCTAGAGCTCCCAAAAAATGGCATAATATGGGATGTAGGAGCAGGTTGCGGGTCAATTGGGTTAGAGGCATTAAAATTAAGGCCTAACTTAGATTTGTTTTGTATCGATAAAAGGTTTGGCTCAAAAGCATTAATACTAGAAAACTCAAAAAGGCTTGGCGTTAAACCAAAATTTATTTTTGAGGAAGACATAAATAATATCTTTAACAAGAGAATTTTAAGTTCTTTTGAAAAACCTAATAGATTAATAATTGGAGGATGCGATAAAAAAACTAAACTCCAGATTATTAATAAACTAGCTGAAGGTATGGATATTGGAGACATTATAGTTATCCCAATAATTGATATTCAAACTATTAAAGAATTGAAAGAGGAATTAGAGGATAAAAATTTCAAAACAAATTTAAATTTAATTCAGACTTATAAAAGCTTAACTATTGCAGAGGGAATGAGACTAGAACCAAATAATCCTGTTTTTCTATTAAAAGGGAAAAAATAAATTTTAGTAATTATTATTTGTCAGGTTTAGCAACATGGGGCAACCCCCAACCTAATTTATTTCTTAAAACTTGGAAAAATTCGTGATCTTCAAGTCTAATAAATTTTACTGAGTGTTTACTTTTTCTTATTAAAACCCTATCTTCAGGCCAAACATAACAACCAGCATTTCCATCAACAACCATTACTAACCTTTCAGGAGTTGCAGGAAAAACAGTTACTGGCTCTGAATCATTAAAAACCAATGCCCTCGATGCCAATGAATGCGGAGCAATTGGAGTTAATTGCACGACTGGACAATCAGGCGTGATAACTGGTCCTCCAGCACTTAAAGAATAGGCGGTAGAACCAGTTGGAGTAGATAAAATTACTCCATCAGCTGAAATATCCACAGGAGCATGTCGCCCTATAGAAATCTCAAAGTGACACATACTTGTTAGAGGTTCTCTATGAAGAGCCATCTCATTAAGGCAAAGAGACTCCCATCTCCTCTGATCATTCCTCATTACACTAACGATAAAGCAAGTTCTTTCTTCAATATCCCAGTTTCCAGCAATTATTTTATCTATAGCCTCATTAAGGTTAGATAAATAAGCTTCCGCAAGGAATCCTAAATGACCAGTATTTATTGTAAGAATTGGAATTTTAGCTGGTGCCGTTTGCCTTGCAGCAGAAAGTACAGTCCCATCTCCACCAAGAACAATTGCAAATTCCATTGATGAATCAAACCCCTCTGGAACACAATTCGTATATCCCAAAGGACGAACATGTTGATCAGGATTTGCGAAACCAACCATCCCTCCAGAGCTACTTACTCTTACAACTTCAAAATTAGATTTTTCCAATTTTTTCTGAACAGAAGTTGCAGTTTGAACAGCTAGTTCCTTTCCATCATTAACGATAAGTCCTGCTCTACGTACCAATCAAAAAAATAAAACTAGGACTATCTTAAACTAATTTGCTGGACAATCCTAATTTAAGAATTAAATACTATTAGAACTGTTCTAAGAATCTAATATCATTTGTATAAAATTTTCTGATATCGTCGATTTGATGTCTCACCATACAAAACCTCTCAACTCCTAATCCTGCTGCAAAACCAGTCCATTTCTCAGAATCTATTCCTAATTTTTCTAAGACCTTTGGATCTACCATACCGCAGCCCATTACTTCCAGCCATTTACCTTTCCACTGGACGTCTACTTCTGCTGAAGGTTCAGTAAATGGGAAATAACTAGCTCTAAATCTTACAGGAATATCTCCAAAAAAGTTCTTTAAAAATGTAAGAACTGTTCCTCTTAAATGACTAAAATTAATGTCTTGATCGATACATAAAACCTCAACCTGATTAAATACAGGGGAATGTGTAGCATCTACTGCATCTCTCCTATATACTCTCCCGGGAGCAATAATTCTTACTGGAGGAGGATTTTTCTCTAAGTACCTTATCTGAACAGGAGAAGTATGTGTTCTTAAAAGTCTATTTTCATCTAAGTAGAAAGTATCCTGCATATCTCTTGCGGGATGATTTTTGGGTATGTTGAGAGACTCAAAATTATAAAAATCAGTTTCAATTTCAGGGCCACTTTCAACTGAGTATCCTAAACCACAAAAAATATCTATTATTTCGTCTTGAGTTGAAATCAAAGGATGTTTATTGCCAGGGGGTGTTCCAATTGAAGGGATAGTTACATCAATTTTTTCTTTTTTAATCTTTTTATCTAAGGCTTCGCTGTTTAGTTTATTTTTTCTTTCAGTTATTAGTTCTTGCAAATTTATCTTTATTAAATTCGCCTTCTGGCCAATAATTGGTCTATCAGTAGCAGATAATTGACCCATTGTTTTCAAGACAATTGATAAATCACCTTTTTTCCCTAGCAATGAAACTCTCAATTGATCTAGTTCTTCATGAGTATTAGAATTATTTATATTATTTTTTGCTTTTAGAGAAAGATTATTTAGTTTTTCCTCAATTTGACTTAATGATTCAATTTGACTCACTGATATAGTAAAAATAAGTATTACTTTATCTTACTTAAATATCGTCCATAAATAAAATGTATTGATTAATGAAACCGTTAAATATATTAATTAGCAATGATGATGGTGTTTTCGCAGCAGGGATAAGAGCCTTAGCAAAATCAGCCCAAAAAAGAGGACATAAGGTAAAAGTAGTATGTCCTGACCAAGAAAGATCAGCTACTGGTCATGGTCTTACTTTACAATCACCATTAAGAGTAGAAAAAGCTGACGAATTATTTGGAGAAGGCATTGAAGCTTGGGGATGCTCCGGCACACCTGCTGATTGTGTCAAATTAGCACTATCTGAACTCTTGGATCATAAACCTGATCTGCTACTATCTGGAATTAATCACGGACCCAATTTAGGGACAGATATTTTTTGTTCAGGCACTGTCGCTGCAGCTATGGAAGGCACTTTAGAAAATGTTCCCTCCATGGCAATAAGTGTTGCTAGTTTTAAGTGGAAGAATTTTGAATTTGCTGGAGAAATTGCAATGAATATTGCTGAACAGGCAATTAACGATAGTTGGCCAGCTTCACTTTTATTAAATTTGAATATCCCCCCCTGCGAAAAAAACAAAATAAAAGAATTATCCTGGACAAGGTTATCTGTAAGAAAATATAAAAATCAATTTTCCAAAAGGGAAGACCCAAGGGGTGACGATTATTATTGGTTAGCAGGTGAGGTTGTTTTAGATCTTAAATCAAAAGGTTATGGTCCAAAGAAATGGCCAAGTGACGTATCGCAAATACAAGAAAATAAAATATCTCTTACACCCGTTGAACCAGATTTATTTTGGAGGGGTAATTTAGACAAATTACCTAAAATTAATAATTCATTTATAAATCCTTCTTAAAATCCACAATGAAAAGCAAAGTCCAAAAAAATGAGCAGCAATAACTTGAGTGTTACTGAGAACTGATAATATTTCAAGTCCAGTAATTGGGATATCAGATGTCGCTGTTATCAATTGTCCAGTTGTTTGAGAAGATGCTTGGATAAATAAGGCACCCATTAGAGCTTGATATCCAATTAATCCAAACAAAATTCCTAATAAATCAACTATTAGTCCTCGTTTTATCAATTTACTTGTTTGTCCTCTTGAGGGTCTTGCGTTACTTGCGATTGCTCTTCCTGTTCTAACTATTAACCAACCTTGCCAAAGACTAAAAAGTAGTAAAATCAAAGATATTGTTGTAAGTGATAAACCAGGCGCTAAACCAAGCTGCCCTTCGTTATTATTTACAACATTTGAAAAAAGCAAAACAGCTGTAACAACAACACCTAAAATGGACTGAACCCAAAAGCGTATCCATCCAATGCGTCGCATTCCAAATGAAAGGGACTGAAAATCAATTTTGTCAGACATTCATTTGATTGAATAAACTATAATCTATTCAAATTTGCCATCAAAATCATAAAATTGCACGAAATCTTTTGATCTCTTTAATATCGCCATCTGAAGTTAAGAATCCCACTTCAATAGCTATTGGAAGTTTTGATGGCCTACATGCTGGCCATAGGAAATTAATTAAAAGCGTGGTTGAAGAAACTCAATATATCCCAACAATTGCAAGCTTCTGGCCTCATCCCAGAGAAGTTCTATACAAAGAGACACGTCTTAGACTTGATCTCCCTTATGAAAAACTACCTATTCTTGAAGATCTTGGAATTGAACAATTAGTTCTGATTCCTTTTGATAAGGAACTATCCAAATTAAGTGCAGAAAGATTCGTAAAAGATATTCTGATAAATCAATTACAAGCAAAAAATATTTCTGTAGGTGCTAATTTTAAATTTGGTTTCAGAAGAAGTGGAGATATAAATACAATAAAAAATATGATAAAGGATACAGATATTAAACTAAAAATTACTCCAATTTTAGAAGACAAGGAAGGTAGGATCAGCAGCAGCAGGATAAGAGATCTATTAGAGAAAAGTGATCTGAAAAATGCTTTCAAAATTCTTAAAAGGCCTTATAGCTTTAATGGAAAGGTTGTTAAAGGTAAAGGAATTGGGAAAAGTATAGGATGGCCTACCGCAAATCTTGAAATAGATGGCAGAAAATTTTTACCAGGGGAGGGGGTTTACGCATCTTGGACATCCATCGAGAATTCCAACCAAAAAATTGAATCTGTTATGAATCTTGGCTCTCAACCAACAATAAATCCTTTATTACCATCTGCAGTTGAAGTTCATTTAATAAATAAAGATATCGATCTATATGGTTTAAATCTATCTGTAGAACCAGTTGCAAAACTTAGATCTCAAATCAAGTTCAAAAATATAGATCAACTTTCTAATCAAATTAAAAAAGATAGAGATAATGCTCTAAAAATTTTTAAAAACTACAAAAAATAAATTACAAATGCCTAATTCCAATACTAAAGACGCTGAAGATTTAAGAATTTATCAAATTATTGACGCTAATCTTGATAGAGCTAGAGAAGGACTAAGAGTATTAGAAGATTGGGCTAGATTTGGACTAGGCAAAGAAAAATATGTTGAAAAGATTAAAAATTTTAGACAAATTTTAGGGAAAAATCATTTAGAAGTTTATAAACAATCTAGAAATCACATTGAGGACAAATGTAAAGGATTGACTCATCACGAGCAAATCAACAGAAAAACTTCTGATCAAATTATAAGTTCTAATTCAGCCCGAGTTCAAGAAGCATTACGAGTCATAGAAGAATTCTCAAGGCTACAGAATCATGAGCTTTCAAAAATCTCTTCGGAAATTAGGTATGAAATATATACTATAGAAATTGACTTATTAAGTTTAAGCGAGTGCAAGAAGTCTGAGGAAATATTAAAAGAAAATGACTTATATGTAATCACAGATCAAAAGGACAATTTATTAGAAATTATAGAAGAGATTTTAATTGCGGGAGTAAGAATCATTCAACATAGATTTAAAACGGGAACAGATAAAGATCATCTTCAAGAAGCAATCAAGATTAAAAATCTATGTAAAAGATATAATTCTTTGTTCATCGTGAATGACAGAATTGACATAGCTCTAGCATCCAATGCTGATGGAATTCATCTTGGACAAGATGATTTAGACTTAAAAACTGCAAGAAAATTATTAGGATATTCAAAAATTATCGGCATAAGTGCAAATAATGAAATTGATATTTTAAATGCTTATAAGGAAGGTTGTAATTACATAGGAATTGGACCAGTATTTGAAACTGCAACAAAAAAGAACAAAAAACCTATAGGTATTGAAAAGATTAAAACATTAACAAAAGATTTAAATATTCCTTGGTTTGCTATTGGAGGAATCAATTCAAATAATATTTCATATTTAAAAAGAAATGGGTTTAAGAAAATTGCCTTAGTTTCACAATTAATGAATTCTGAAGATCCTAAAGAAGACGCTATTATGATTTTAAAAGAATTGTCTAATGAAAATTAAAGTAAATGGAGAAGAAAAAACAATAGAACTTGATCAAGAAAATGCTCTACTATCAACTGCTCTAAATTTAATGGGATATAAACCCAACACAATTGTCGTAGAATTAAATAATTTAATTATTAATTCAATAAAATGGAAAAAAATAAAACTTAAAGATGGGGATAATTTAGAAATCGTTTCAATAGTTGGCGGTGGTTAAAAGATAAAATTTTTGTATATTAAAAATCTTCATAATTTTTTAAGTTTAGGCTTGAAACAATAACCAAATTTTTCCTGTTTTCATCTTATATTCTTAATACTTAAATAAAGCAATGAAAGAAAAAAATGATAATAACTCAAGGTCCTTGAAATGGGAGCAAAATGGGGAGCTCGCTCAAAAAGACCTTTCTGAGTTAATTGAAAGATTAAAAAATGTAGAAAGTGAAAATACTTCATATGAGCTGTCTAGATTAGGTACAAAATCAAACTTAAAAGATTAAATTTGTTACTTAGATCTTGTTTTTATAAAAATTTGTACCAAATTAAAGTTACTGAATATAAAAATAAATGCCGAAAAGGTTTCCAGAGTGGGTAAACACAGAAGTCGTCATAAAGGCAATCAAAATGAGAGAAGAAGGAATGCTTTCAAAACAACTTAATTTATGGATAGAAAACCTATTAGAAATAGAAAAAAAGTAATTATTTAGGAAATACTTCTAATAATTCTCAGAGCGGCCATTGCTGCTCCGTAACCATTATCTATGTTCATAACTGCAATACCTGGAGAACAGCTAGACAACATACTATTTAAAGCAGTTTCTCCATCCTTGCTAACGCCGTAGCCCACTGAGACAGGTACTGCAATTATCGGTTGTGCCAACAATCCACCCACAACCGTTGCCAAAGCTCCTTCCATTCCAGCACAAATTATTAATACATCATATTTATTAATTTCTTCTAACTGACTCATCAATCTATGAAGCCCAGCTACTCCGACATCTATAAAAGATTGACAATTCACTCCATAAATTTCAAGCGCTAATTGTGCTTCAAGTGTTACGGCCAAATCGCTAGAGCCGCCTGAAATTATGGCAACTTTTTTATTCGTATTTACTTTATTCAAATTTTTTCCAATTGTTAGGCAATTTGCTTCTTCATAGAATCGTGCATCATCATACAAAGCTAAAAGATAATTAGCCTTTTCACTATTAATCCTAGTAATGAAAACAACCTCATTTTTACTCAATACATTTTTAGATAATCTCTCTAATTGGTCGATACTCTTATCTTGACCCCAAATAGCCTCAATGAGTCCAAGCCTATCTCTTCTTTGAAAATCAAACTTGATATCAAAATTCATCTTTGCTTATCTAATTCTCCTTCATAAATTAATTCAAAAGGATTTACGCCTACATTTAGAGCAGCTTTAACATTATCTTCAAATTTTTGTTGAACTACATTTACTTCTGACATGGGTATGCTTTTCCATAATTTCTTACTTTTCCAATTTACTAATATCAAAGCTTCTTCTTTTTCTTTATCCCAAAATAATTGTCTTCCCAAAAAACCATCTTGAGAAGATAACCAGGGCTCCCATATTTCTTTTTCAGCATTTAACCAAGCTGCTTTTACATCGGCAGGTACTTTAAGTCTTAATTCCTCTATGACCATTTCACTTTGATAATTATCCATTGTAAGAGCTTTTAAATTTGGAATTTCAGATTGGAAAATTAAAACTACAAAGCAAATTAACAATAAACAAAAACTTTGAAATTTTTTTTTCAAATTTAAATTAAATCTCATTTTTTCTCAAGGAGAACTACTGAATGGCAACTTATACCCTCTTCTCTCCCTTCTGGACCCAATTTTTCGTTCGTGGTTGCTTTAATCCCAATTAAATTTTCATCAATATTTAAGATTTCAGAAATATTTTTTTTCATAAGTTTTATATGTGGCATTATTTTTGGCCTTTCAGCAACAAGAACACTATCAATATTGTTTATTTCCCAACCATCTTGTCTTATCAAGTCAATTACTTTTGATAACAAAAACAAGCTATCAGCATTTTTCCATTTTTCATCAGATGGGGGGAAATACTTTCCTATGTCGCCCAACGAAAGTGCTCCCAATAATGCGTCCATTATTGAGTGACTTAAAACATCAGCATCACTATGACCATCCAATCCTAAATTTTCAGGATGATGCAATTTTACACCTCCAATAATTAAATCTCTATCCTCTACTAGTCTGTGAATATCGTATCCATTACCTATTCTAAATTTCATGAATTGATTATTTTCTTTTATTATTCTCTTACTTTGTGGGGATTTTTTGTAGTTTTCATTTGAAATCAAGTCACTTCTTCTCTCACATGTTCTTTCAAAACTTTTTCTTCTTCTCCAAGATTTAATCTCTTCATGATTACCGCTCACTAGAATATCTGGCACTTTCATATCTTTAAAAGTTAACGGCCTCGTATATTGAGGATACTCTAATAAAGAAGAATTATGACTCTCATCGACTAAAGAGTCTGGATCACCAAGAGTTCCTGGTAACAATCTAGTTAAACCGTTAATAATTGATATAGCGGGTATTTCACCTCCAGAAAGTACATAATCGCCTATCGATATCTCTTCATCAGCTAAACATCTAATCCTTTCATCAAAACCTTCATATTGACCACAAATAATTATTATTTGATCCAAAGTGGACCATCTCGCAAGATCCTTTTGCTTCAGGACTTTACCCTGTGGGGTCATCAGCAAAGTTTTACTTTTGGGTAATTTTCTAATTGATTCATATGCCTTATAAATAGGTTCAGGTTTTAATACCATACCTGCTCCTCCTCCATAAGGCTTATCGTCTACTTGTCTGTAGGAACCTTCTCCATATTCTCTCAAATCATATAAATTTACATCGATCAAGTTCTTATCTAGAGCTTTTGTTATGACCCCTAAATTATTTATTAATTGAAAAGCTTTAGGGAACAATGTAACTACATCAAAATTAAAACCACTCATCTAGAAATCTTCCTCATAACCAAACTCGATTAACCTTGATTCTTTTTTTCTCCAATTTGGAACAACTTTCACAAACAGCTCTAGGTGAACTGGACCATCAATTAATTTTGACATATTTGATCTTGCTGACTGACCAATCATTTTTAACATTGAACCTTTCTTTCCAATAAGAATGCCTTTTTGAGTTGATCTTTCAACAATAATAGTAGCCAAAATAGCTGTAAAAACTTTGCCATTTTTTCTTTTCATTTCCTCTCTCTTTTCTATCTTTACTGCGACACTATGAGGTACCTCTTCTCTTGTATTTTTTAATACCTGCTCTCTTACTAAATCAGATAATAAGTTATCTAATGGTTGGTCGCAAATGGTCTCTTCGCTATAAAGTTTTGGTCCCTCTGGAAGAAAATTAAGTGCCATATCGACTAGTTCAGAACATCCCTCTCCTTGCGAAGCACTTACAATTTGAAAGTTTCTATTAATTCCAAAAAATCTTCTATATTGATCTAATCGTAAATTTCTAAATTCTTTATTAACCAAATCCCACTTATTTAATGCCACAATAAACTCGGTTTTATTTGCGATTAGAAAGTTCAAAATATATTCATCACCTCTACCAGGTTCTTCACTTGAATCAATTACAAAAATTACCATATCAACTCCATTAATTGCAGATTTAGCGTTTTTTACTAATATCTCTCCAAGTCGATGATGAGGTTTATGGACACCTGGCGTATCAACAAAAATTATTTGCCCATTGTCTGTAGTAAGTATTCCTTTTAATTTATTTCTAGTAGTTTGCGCTATTGGAGAAGTAATTGTTATTTTTTCTCCAATCAATTTATTTATTAAAGTAGATTTGCCGACATTTGGCCTTCCTAGTAAAGTTACAAACCCAGATCTATAATTGGCCAAAGACTTTTAAAGCATCAATAATAAAATTCTGATCAAAAATGGAAAAAAAAACAATAAATTTAAAAGAAGCTTCGTTCACGCAAGCAATAAACATATCCGCACAATGGTGCAAAGAGTGGAGTGCAGATTTGCTAAGCGAAGAGGTTTTAGCAGATAGAATCGCAGAGCTAACTAAAACAAGAAATGGACTCAGAGGATTTTTTGCATACGCTTTATCAGATAAAGATTGTCCTTTGTTAGATAAACTTCCTTTCTCACTAATTTACAAACTGAACGAAGGTGGCGATGCTGTGAGTGACATATTAGTAAAAAATTTAATAATGAGTTCCGCTCAAATTATTATTCATCGACGAGACAATAATCATGAATATGAGATATTGTCGGAAAACATTTCAGATAGATGTAAGGCTATTTTAAGACTGCTAGAAACTAAGTCAGTTACAAAGTCTGTCAATCAAGTCATTAGAGACTTAGATAAAATGGGCAATAGTTTTGATAATTCAATAAAATATGACTCAGAGCAAAAGGAATTCATAAAAAAACAAATTCTTGATATCGCCCAATAAAAAAGCGTAGAAATAAATCTACGCTTTGAGATAGTTATTTATGTAATATGTCTAGTCCCTTCTTCCACCGCCTTGGAGTGCAATCATTAATCTCAATATAAAAACAAAAAGATTTATATAAGTTAGATACATACCTAAAGCCCCAGCAAGGTATTGATCATCATTATATCTTCTTGGCATTGTATAGAAATCAACGAAAGACATTGCAACAAATAAGACAGTTCCAAATCCTGCAATTATCAATTCGAGTCCTGAACCTCCAAAAACTCCTGGAGCAAAGAATCCTCCAATTAATTGGACAAACATTGCTATAAGCAATCCTATCAACCCAAGGCCAACTACTCCACTTAGTGCTTGACCAACACTATCACTCATTCTTTGGCCAGTGTAAGAGGCAATAACGAAAGTTATACCAGTAGCCAAAGCAGCTGTTCCAACCGAACCAATACCAATTGTTCCTATTGCTAAAGCAACTATTCCACTTAAGGTGAATCCAGTTAACAAACTAAATCCTGTCAACAAGGGCAGGGCCTTCGCATTATTTGCATTATTTGCAGCGCTTGTGGCTATAAAAAACAAAATCAATTCTGCAATTAATGCAACTATTGAAAGAGGCTGGAAAAGACCAGGATTTGTTGCTATGAGTGAAACACCTGCTAAAACGCCTAAAGAAGTTAGAACCATACCTCCACCTACATACGGTAAAGCTTTTTGAACAACATTAGGTCCAACAACTGAACTAGTTTGTGCTTCACGAATAGCTTGATTGAAATTACTACTTGCTGGCATTTGTTTTATTAAATATAGTTTTATTCTACTTGATTTTTAAAATTTCAGGGTACGGATCTCCAGAGTTATAAATTTATTGATAAGCCTCAATAATTTTCTGAACTAAAGGATGACGAACAACATCTTCAATATTTAAATAACAAAATTTTATACCTTCAGTTTCAGAGAAAATTCTCGATGCTTCAATGAGACCGCTTTCCTGATCTTTTTTTAAATCAATTTGTGTAATATCTCCGTTTACGACCATTTTTGATCTCTCTCCTAATCTGGTCAAAAACATTCTCATTTGAGAGCAAGTAGTATTTTGTGCTTCATCCAAGATAATTAAAGAATTGTCTAAAGTTCTTCCTCTCATAAATGCCAAAGGAGCAACTTCAATAATTCCCTTATCAATTAACGAATTTGTTCTATCAAACCCGAAAATACTATGTAAAGAATCAAATAACGGTCTTAAATATGGATCTACTTTTTGTTGCAAATCACCAGGTAGAAATCCCAAACTTTCACCAGCTTCTACAGCAGGTCTGGTTAAAACAATTTTTTCAATTTTTTTCTCGTTCAATAGCCTTGCCGCGCATACAGTTGCTAAAAATGTCTTACCAGTTCCTGCCGGGCCAATTGCGAATGTAAGATCAAAGTTTTCAATTGATTCAACATATTCTTTTTGCCTTATAGTTCTTGGTCTTAAATATCTTCCTTCTTTGGAACGCGCAAGAATTTTTTTTCCAAGTTCAGCATGTGAAGACGATTCGCCCATATTTAAAGAACTTAAAGCCGCTTTAAGATCTACCTCTGGGACTTCTAACCCTTGTTCCCAAATTGGTCTTGTTAGTTCCACTAATGCTGAGGCTCTCTCAATTTTAGATATGACACCGTTCATCTCAAGTTGTAAGCCTCTAATAGTTAAAGAAACTCCTGTAAGAGACTCAAATTTTTTTAAGAAAGAATTACCAGGTCCAGATAATGCTGTAGCGGCATCAGAGCTTGGCAAATCTATTGTGAAGTGACCAGTTTTGGAAACTTCCTTCATCTAGTTACTGAATAAGAATAAAAATTTATCAAATCACTAGCTTTCAGCTTCATTACTCTCGCTTTCAGCTTTACTAATATCATTTTCTTCGTCTTTAGTTTTAGCCTTAGCTAATTTTTCCTTCTCTAAATTTGCTTTACCAATTGCGATAGAGGGTCTTTCTGTTTTTTCTAATAACCCTCCCTTTTCTAATAAAGTTCTCACAACATCAGTTGGCTGAGCACCTTGAGTAAGTCTTTTTCTTAAAGCTTCTGTGTCGAGCCTGGTCTCCTTAGTTCTTGGATTATAAAAACCTAGTTCTTGTAGAGGTCTACCATCTCTTCTGGAAGTACTGTTGCATGCAACAATTCTGAAACTTGCCTCTTTTTTCTTTCCAAAGCGCTTAAGGCGCAATTTAATCATCTTAAATTAATGCGTTTTTAATAATAATATCATTTAAGGGTAAAAATATAGAAACTATAAATCTGCAAAACCTTTTTTCTTTTTATTATTTTTTTGTTTTTTCATTGGCTTATTACCACTCATCCCTCCCATTCCTGGCATCCCTCCCATTCCTGGCATCCCTCCCATTCCTGGCATCCCTCCGTTCGACATTTGTTTCATAAAGCCTCTCATTCTTTGAAAATCAGCTAATACTTTATCTACATCTTTTGCTTCATAACCGCTACCCTGAGCGATTCTTTGTCTTCTTGAAGGCTGAGCAGCAAGAACCTCAGGTTTTTGTTTTTCCTCGAGAGTCATTGAAGAGATCATAGATTCTATTTTCTTAAGTTGATCTTCTCCATCTTTTATCATCCCATCATCAATTTTATTCATTCCAGGAATCAATTTAATCAATCCACCAAGTGATCCCATTCTTTTAATTAATCTCATTTGCTTAACAAAATCATTAAAATCAAAAGTCGCTTCTTGAAGTTTCTTTTGCATCGCTTCTGCATCAGCAAGTTCAACTTCTTTTTGGGCTTTTTCAACAAGTGTCAATACATCACCCATGCCTAAAATTCTGCTAGCCATTCTCTCTGGATGGAATGGTTGCAGTGCTTCTATTTTTTCTCCTACACCTATAAATTTGATTGGTTTACCACTTATTTTTCTTATTGATAAAGCAGCACCTCCTCTCGAGTCTCCATCCAACTTAGTTAAAATCGCCCCTGAAATTCCTACTTTTTCATGAAATGACTTTGTTAAGTCCGCAGCTTCTTGCCCAATCATTGAATCAACAACAAGCAAAACTTCATCAGGATTCGAAACTTCTTTAATTCGAACCATTTCACTCATCATGGAATCATCGATTTGCAGTCTTCCTGCTGTATCAATGATTATCGAATTAAAATCATTTTCACTAGCAAAATTCAATGCTTCCTTTGCTATCTCTTCTGGTTTGCTATTTTTTTGTTTAGCAGAAAAGACTTCCAAATCATATTGACTTCCAAGTGTTTTAAGCTGCTCAACAGCTGCTGGTCGATAAACATCTGCAGCAACCAAAAGAACTTTTTTATCCTTTTCCTTCAAATACAGTCCTAATTTTCCTGTTGCAGTTGTTTTACCCGCTCCCTGAAGTCCAGCCATCAAGATGACTGTAGGACTATTTTCATTTTCGTTTAGTGGAGAATTTTCATTCCCCATAATGTTAATCAATTCTTTATTTACAACTTCTATAAATTTTTGACCTGGATTTACACCCCTTACTACTTCTTCTCCAATGGCTTTATGTTTGACATCTGATATAAACTCTTTAACTACTGACAAACTAACATCTGCATCAAGAAGTGCTCTTTTCACCTCCTTCAAGGCATCGTTAATGTTATTTTCACTAATTTTTGCTTCGCCTCTTAAACCCTTTACTGCGTCTTCAAAGCGTGACGAGAGTTCATCAAACATTATTAAAAAGTAATTTTAGTTATTATAGATGATCTTGAAGTTTGTAATTACAAGCCACTCACAAAATCAACCAATTTCCATGATTTATTTGAAAAACCAAAAATATATTTAACTTTAAGGGGAGTCAATGATGTTTCTTTAACAAATTCTCCAGAATTCTTTACTATTCTCTCAAGATAATTTAATTCAACTAAAACAACTATCCGAGATGAAGTTTGTGATTCCAAATCAATCTTACGAATTTGGGAATTAATTTCTTTATAAATTCCCTTCTTGATATCGTTCTGTCTTTCTTCGATTGTTCGATCAATCAAACCTTTTCTAACAATCTTGGAAAGATTAATTTCACTCTTTCCAGCTAAGTAATTACTTTTACTTATAAGCCATCCATTAATTAAATTCCTAATATCTTCCAAAGAAGGTGAAGGGGTATTAAGTTCTTTGAATTCATTAGAAATAATTGAAGTAGATTTCTCAGGAATAGTATTCAATTCGCTTGAAGGATTTTTTTTTATTTCTTGAATAATATATTTCTCACTAATCTTTTGATTTTTATCTATTTCAATTAAAGGTTTTTTCAGGAATAGCTTCCTCCCGAATTGATTTTTTTAAAATTATTTCTTAAAAATCCAATCCCAATGCCAAATGCAAATAAGATCAAAAACGCATAAATATAAATTAAATAAGGTGAACGATTAATAATCTCTTTATTCTTCAAAAATTCCCCAAAACTAAACTTTAATTCTGCAATTTTTTCAATTAAAAAATTATAAAACTCTATTGGTTTTTTCTTAAAATATTCCTCATTGAAATCGTTTTCTTTGGTCTCAACCTTTTCATAATTTCGTTTTATACCACCAGGCCAAGGTAATTTCCTTTCATCAATATTGCCCAATAAATTATCAAAGTCTTCAGTCGTTTTTGTAGAGGATTCCCTCTCATTCTGTTGGTTCTGAAGATTTGACCTAATTGCAATTTTATTTGATTTCTTTTCTAATTTTTCAATAAATTCTTGAATTTCCCTATCTTCAAACCAAGAATCTAAATCAACCTCTTTTGATTCAATGTCTCTATACCCAACTAAAACATCATTCTCTAACCAATTTTTACAGAAAATACATATCGCTTCTAACTTATTTCCAGGATAACTATTAAGCCAATCTCGTAAATTTTCATCAGAACTACTTGAAAACCTCGCTGAGGCCTGTTGAATATCAGCTAAAAGCAAATCTAAACAACCAATTAGAGGCATTGAATCAAGACCGGATAAATTTAGTTTCTTTAAAATTCTCCTCGCTTCAAATAATTTTTCTGGCTTTCTTCTAGAGAAACCAATAGCTGTTAAGGATAGGAAAGCTAAAAATCCTGCTTCTAATGATCCTCTTTTTTGTAATTCAAGAAACAAATCAATCTGTTCTTGCACTGTCAAAAATGGCTTAATTTGTTGAAAAAAAGCTTCAAACTCTTGCTGATTTAAATAATCTTTATATTCAGATTTATTATTACCTTCTAAACCACCTCTTTTGATTATTAAATTTTCCAACATACTTAAGCCTTTTTTATGAGACTCTTGATCATTTAGATCCCTACTAAGTAGATCTAGGATTCTGTAAGGAAGCAAAGCAACTAAGTCTTCTTCAAGTTCTTTTCTTATGTCTCCAAGCTTTCCCATTCTTTGTAGAAGTTGTATACCTTCATGTAAAAAGTCTGCCGCGTTTGAATAGGATCTAAGCTGTTGTTCTTGAATTGCAGAATCTCTAGCTGTTAAAGCAGCCAATAATGTTAAATCAGCTTCTCTACTACTTCCTAAAGCTGGAGTTTGTGGGGGCTGCAATGCTTTTCTAGTGATTTTAAACGCTTCTTTTGGTGAACCCGATTCCCAAAGAAGTATTAATCCTGCTACTTCTCTATTTGAGGAAAAATCCAATCCAGAGTTCCCATTTAATAACAAATTTTCATACTCTCTTCTGCTTTCTGGATCTGTAAGTAGATCGGCAGTCAGGCGGAGCAACTCAGATCTTTGGGTTAAAACTTCATAAGTAAAACCTTCATCAGGTGTTTTATCTAACCTCAATTGAAACGCCCTTAATATTTCCTCAGAAGTTGCAGAGGGGCTTACGCCAATTAAACGAAAATGGTCTAAAGGAAGTTCCAAACAAATATCCTATTGAAAATTCTTAGATAAATTTTATCAAGTTAAAAATTTTTTTCACAAGGTCTTACAGAGTTATTAAAAAAAATCATGAAAATCGACCTTCACGGCTTAGAATGTTAACAAATCAAAACTTCGTTAAGGTATTTTTCTTGGAAACACACGTAGAGAGAATCTCAAATCTTCAAGACATAAAAAAAGCCGAATTAGATCGAGAAACAGGATTATTTCTTTATGAAGACATGACGCTTGGTCGTAGGTTTGAAGATAAGTGTGCAGAAATGTATTACAGAGGAAAAATGTTTGGTTTCGTTCATTTATATAACGGTCAAGAGGCTATAAGCACGGGAGTAATTGGAGCCATGAAAAAGAAACATGATTGGTTTTGTAGTACTTATCGCGATCATGTTCATGCACTAAGTGCGGGAGTCCCTTCATTTGAAGTAATGAGTGAACTTTTTGGTAAAGCTACTGGTTGTAGCAAAGGCCGAGGTGGATCCATGCACTTATTTTCAAGAGAGCATCACTTACTCGGAGGATATGCATTTATTGGAGAGGGAATTCCAGTTGCCTTAGGCGCAGCTTTTTCAAGTAAGTACAAAAAGGAAGTTGCTGGTTATAGTAATAGTGATTCTGTAACTGCAGCATTCTTTGGGGATGGGACTTGCAATAATGGGCAGTTTTTTGAATGTTTAAATATGGCCCAGTTATGGAAATTACCCATAATTTTTGTTGTTGAAAATAATAAATGGGCTATTGGTATGGCTCACGATAGAGCTACTAGTAATCCTGAAATCTGGAGAAAAGCGTCTGCTTTTGGTATGCACGGCGAGGAGGTTGATGGAATGGATGTATTAGCAGTTAGAGGAGCAGCACAAAGAGCAATTGAACGCGCTAGAGCAGGAGAAGGTCCCACACTTTTAGAATGTTTGACTTATAGATACAGAGGACATTCTCTTGCAGATCCAGATGAATTAAGGTCTGAAAAAGAGAAGGAGTTTTGGGGGAAAAGAGATCCTATTAAGAAATTAGCCAAAGAAATTATTGACGGTAAATTCGCAACGGAAGAAGAATTAAAAATTATTGAAAAGAAAATTGATGCAGAGATATCGGAGTCAGTTAAAAATGCTATTGAAGCTCCCGAACCCCCTTCAGAAGAATTAACCAAATATATTTGGGCAGAAGATTAGGTTAAATACCGCTAGGTAATTTTCTGGTTAAATTCCTTAATTTTCTTAGTGCCTTAAGTTCAACTTGTCTTACTCTTTCTCTAGAAACTTCTAATAACCTTCCAATTTCTGCAAGCGTATGTCTCTCGTTTGCATCAAGTCCAAACCTTAGTTTTAGAACATGTTGTTCTTGCTCGCTTAAATGACTTAACCACTTACCAAGTTGCTCTTGATGCATTTTCTGTTCAACTTGATCTAAAGGCTCTTCGTTATTACTATCTGCAATTAGATCACCTAAAAAGCTCCTGCCATCATCACCATTTACTGGAGCATCTAAACTACTTGTAGATAAAGCTTGTCTTAAAACAGAGTCCAATTCTTCAACATCAATTTCCATTGCCTCTGCAATTTCAATTCTGCTTGGCATAGCACCAAGCTTATGAGCCAAATCTCTACTAATTTTCCTAATAGAAGCTAACCTTTCGCTTAAGTGAACAGGTAAACGGATTGTTCTTGATTGACAGGCAATTGCTCTTGTCATACTCTGCCTAATCCACCAAAAGGCATAAGTGGAAAACTTATATCCTCTTGTAGGATCAAATTTTTCCACAGCCCTCTCCAACCCAAGAGAACCTTCTTGTACTAAATCGAGTAGTTCCAGTCCTTTACCTTGATATTTTTTTGCAACACTGACAACTAATCTTAAATTAGCTTTCATCATTCTTTCTTTAGCTCTTCGACCAATTTTTATGGTTCTTTTTTGCTGAGTTGTAAAATCATTAATCTTTTCATTTAATTGTCCATCTTCTGTAAGAATCATCATCTTCTGGACTTGATTACCCAATTCAATCTCTTCGGCAGGAGTTAATAAAGGGACTCTACCAATATTTTGCAAATACCAACTAATTGGATCATTACTCCTCCTTTTAGGTTGTTCTGATTGGGTTGGTAATGATGAGACCATATTTTAGACCTAATTAGGTAGTAAAACTTTCCTATACTTTTAGAGAAATGGCCAAATATTTAATGCGCGCTTCAGATTTCAAGTAATATTTGTACACTTATGTGTTTAAAACTATAAATAACTCTCTTAAATTGTTTCTTTCAAGATATTTGTCTCGTTTTTATATTTCTCATTAATTTTGTCAGTTCGTCACCTATAGCAGAAGCATTTGACCCACTTTTGCACTTAGATGCAGCAAATGAATGCAAAAGTACATATTTAGCAAAAAAATCTGTTGATATATTTCTGCACAAGGTTAAATCAATCGCAGAACTACCAGCTACAAACCCAGATAAAAGATCACCCAATCCAGCTCGAGCTGTATGAGAATCGGTTCCAAAAAGTTGCCATACTTTTTTATTATCAGCAACTATACTATTAGCTCCTTTTAACAAAATACTGATATTAAATTCTTTTGCCGCATCACGAGCAAGCCCAACATTGGTCTTAGATTTGATATTAGGAAATAATCTTCCAAATTCTTTGCTATGTGGTGTAATCCATGTCTTAAACTTTCTCTCTAAAAAGAAATTTGACCCCAACTTAGATTCCGAAATTCTATTAAGTGCATCTGCATCCAAGATCAATAATCCTCCAAAATCCATAAGATAGTCTTTTGATTTTTGCCAATCATCATTATCAATTCCTATTCCTGGACCGACAGCTAATGAATCAAATGCATTTAAATCAATATTCCTTAATGCACTAAATAAAGATGCATTCCCATTTTGGTTAGATTCCATAGTTTCTTTTAGAACTATTTCTGGGGCAACTTGCCAAATAGATTCAGCAACTATCCCAGGAAGGACCGCAGAGATAAAGCCTGCTCCACTTGATATAGCCCCTTTTAATGCCAAGTATGCGGCACCAGGATATTTTTCACTTCCGGCTATTAGTAATGTCCTACCTCTTTGATATTTGTTGTAATTTTTTGGTAAAGAAGGTAAATCAATATTTTTTATATCTTTGTAAGTAACCTTAAAAATCTTTTTATCAACTTTGGACAGTTTACTAGTAGGCATCCCAATATCTATATGGTGCAATTCTCCAATAAAAGGCAAAGCAGAGTCTTGGGTCAACCCAATCTTATAAAGACCAATGGCCAAGGTATAGTCTGCCTTTACTGCGTTATCTAAAAAAGGCTCTCCTTTATCAGGACATAATCCTGTTGGAATATCAATACTTATTACCTTTCCATATTTTTTATGAAATTTTTGATTAAACAGTTTAATTAATTTATCATCAACTTTTCTTGTTTGATTATTACCAAAAACTGCATCAATCCAAAGCTCTTTCCCATTTGCATCAGGAGGCTCTACTAATTTTGTGACACCAATAGATGTAAGATAATTAATGTGGTTATTTGTTAATGGTTTTTTTATCGGGAATGGACACCATACCTGAACATAAAAACCTCTCAAAAAAAGTTCTCTAGCTATTACTGCACCATCCCCGCCATTATGCCCAGGACCTATAAAAACAGTTATTCCATGCTTGAGAAGAGGCTTCTTTTTTAAGAGCCATCTACTAATTTGGATACCAGCTTTTTCCATCAATGCTTCTTGTGGCATTCCATCAGAAAACATTTCTTTCTCTAATATCAACATTTGCTTTGAATCAACAATTAAATGTTCAGAGTCAATTGTTGGCCATACAATTTCATTCATAATGAGTACAAAGCAATTGAAATGCTGTTCAAAAATTTAAACTTCCATGTTAAAGACACAAAAGGATAAAAAATTAGAGAACTTTTTTTCTTCTAATAATAAAACTAAAAAGAAGAAAAATATTATTGTAGGACTTTCTGGTGGCGTAGATAGTTCCCTTTCAGCTGCCCTTCTTGTAGAAAGAGGCTGGAATGTTGAGGGACTAACTCTTTGGCTAATGAAAGGCCAAGGCTCCTGTTGTTCTGAAGGATTAGTAGATGCTGCTGGCCTTTGTGAAGATCTGGGAATTAACCATAAAATAATAGACTCAAGAGAAATTTTCGAAAGAGAGGTAATTAAAAAAACTACTGAAAGCTATGAGAAAGGATTCACTCCACTTCCATGTTCGATGTGCAACAAGAATGTGAAGTTTGAAGAGATGCTTAATTACGCAATAAGCAAAAAAGACTTTACTCATATTGCGACCGGACATTACGCAAGGATAAATAAATCATCTTATGCTGAAACACCTGATTGCAAAAGCATTGTATTTAGGGAATTCCTTCTTCTTAGAGGTGCTGACGAAAACAAAGACCAAAGTTATTTTCTTTATTCTCTTTCTCAAGAAGTACTAAGCAGATTAGAATTTCCTCTTGGTGAAATGAAAAAAGAAGAAACAAGAAGGGAAGCCCTCAGATTAGGCCTTAGAACTGCTCAAAAACCAGAAAGTCAAGATTTATGTTTAGTTGAGCATTATGGATCAATGCAGATATTTATCGACAAACACATAGAACCCAAAGAAGGAGAAATTGTGCATGTAAATGGGAAAGTCCTTGGAAAACACAATGGAATTCAGCACTTTACGGTAGGTCAGAGAAAAGGGTTGGGCATTGCTTGGCCGGAACCACTATATGTAAAAAGTTTAGACAGGTTAAAAAACATAGTTTATGTAGCAGATAAAAGTGATCTATTTAATAAAGAAGCAATAATTAGTAAGGTTAACTGGGTTTCAATCGAAGAACCTGAGCAAGAGATAGAAGTAGAAGCACAAATCAGATATAGATGTAATCCAGTAAAAGGTACATTAATACCTTTGAAAAATTTAGATAATACAACTACAACATTTAAATTAATTTTTGAAGAAAGTCAAAGTTCGGTAACGCCCGGACAAGCTGCAGTTTTTTATAAAGGAGAAATTTTATTAGGCGGTGGATTAATTAGTTAATTTTCCAAAAGAAATTTAATCCCATAAATAATATAAACAAAAACAAAATAGGTTTATCTCCAAATTTTGTATAGAAAGTCTTTTCGGATGAAAAATTAGGGAACACTATTTCATTTTGCTCAACATCATAATCTAAAAGTTTAATTATTTTTCCATCATCTTGAACTAAGCCCGAAGGGCCGGTATTTGATACTAGTAAATTATTTTTCTTATTTTCAATACTTCTTAATCTAGCCAAAGATAGGAATTGATTATAAAGCTTAGCTGGATATGGATCTAAATTTGCTGCAGTTATTATTAGTTTTGCGCCGCTATCAATAGCCTTTCTTATTTCTAGTCCATTACTAATTTCGTAACATATAGCTACTGCTAGCGGGGGCGTAAATTTAGGATCAAAAAATCTTGAATCAGAGCCTGGTTTAATTCCGCCTACTGCAGATAATCCTTTTGAAAAACTATCCAGAAATCTAGGTATTTTTTCACCTATTGGAACAAGTCTATTTTTATCTATAAATGAGGTAAAAGATTTATCTCCAATTTGAAATCCGAGTAAAGAACTTCTTAACTCATTATTTGAATTTCTGAAACCTCCTGACAAGGTATTAACCTTAATGCCTTTAGAAAAATAAAAATTATTAGATAGAGTTCCTTCAGGAGCAACAAGAAGTTTTGCTTTGTTTGATAAAGCATATTTTTGAGCGATAGATAGCTTTTCTTCAATAAATTCATCATTTATTTTTAATTTTTCTCTTGTTGGTATATTTGTTTGCCAAATAGCTACTGGATATTCATAATTTCTTTTTATTGGAGTTGTTAAACCTCCAAATAAATGTAAGAAAATAAAAACCAAAAGTCCTAAAAGAAATATTTTTTTAAAGTAAAGTTTTCTTTCCCATCTACCTTGAATATAAAAAATCCAAAATCCAATCAATATTTGTAATACGCATAAACCACTTGCACCAATCCATCTTGCTAAACCAGCAAGATAAATATCACCTGGGATAAGACTCTCTCCTAAACCTATCCAAAAAAAAGGTGTTTGAGAAAGTATAAATTCACCAATACCCCAAGTCAAAGATAAAAAAAATACTTTTACTGTTAAAGATAATATTTTCATGTTGAAAACATCCTCTTTCCAGAGAATAATTTCAACTAACAATCCCCATAAATAAACTAATATCCCACCCAAAAAAGCGCACAATAATAATATTAAAATGGCAATAATTAAACTTGCAAGCCATGAAAACCCAAGCCATGTCAATGGATGAAGATCATAAAGCCAAGAATGACTTATCAAGATAAAGAAAAAACCCCAACAAAAATTTGCTATTCTCCTTTCACTTCCCTTCCATAAAATAAATAATGATATCGGCATAAAAATCAGCCAAAAATGAGTTGAAACTGAAATTCCTCCTAAAATCCCTCCTAAACAAGGGTAAAAATATTGTCTTAGACTTTTAATTTGAGTTGGGATTAACAATCTAAAATTACGAAATTAAATTTATAATCACCCATTTATTGTACCTTCATTCTGTAGACTAAGTTCTAGTAACTTTCAAAATTTAAGTGAAAGAAGTCTTTATTAGTTTTGCAGTTTTTGTTTTTTGTGTTTCATTAACTCTTTTCAGTCAATTTAATTCACCTCAAGTTGTTAATGCTGCTGAATCAGAAACTCAGTCAGTTCAAAGAACACCTGTTGCAAAATCATCAAATGTCTCAAATAATAATTTATTTGAACTAGACCCATCAGATCCAAATCCTATACTTTTCGCTATGGCAGAAGAAACACCATCAGACAACAATTCAAGGACTACAGAAAGTGGTCTAATTATTGCAGATATCGTAAACGGGGAAGGAGATGAGGCTAGTGCTGGGCAAACAGTTACTGTAAATTACACAGGAACACTAGAAGACGGGACACAATTTGATACCAGTATCGGCAGAGCTCCATTCAGCTTTCCCTTGGGTGCAGGACGAGTAATAAAAGGTTGGGACCAAGGTGTAGCAGGCATGAAAGTTGGAGGCAAAAGAAAATTAACAATACCTCCGGAACTTGGATACGGATCAAGAGGAGCTGGGAATGTAATACCTGCTAATGCGACTTTAATATTTGAAGTTGAATTATTAAAAGTCAATTAAATTAAGTAAGAAAAATATCTAAGACTTTTCAATTTAGTTAATCTCCAAGTAATATATATACAACACTAAATATTTGAAATGTTAAGTAAATTCATCAATTCTTTTCTAAATAAAAAATCCCCTATGACAGTCCATGCTCACTGCGATGGTCCTTGTGGTGTTTACGACCCAGCATCTACGAGAGTTGCAGCAGAAGCAGTCTTATCAATGACAAAAAAACTTATTGCATTAGAAGCTCCTTCTAGCACTGATTCAGCAGAGTGGGCTGCATACAGTAATACATTTTCTAGATATGTTGCAGTTAAAGAAGAGCAAGCAAAAGAAACAAAGAAAGAGATTCTAATTTTGTGGACAGATTACTTTAAACCAGTTCACTTAGAAACTTATCCAGAATTACATGAAACCATTTGGAAGGCGGCTAAATTATGCAGTGCATGCAAAGTTAATATTGACTTAGCCCAAGCTGAAGAACTCATGAGTTATGTAGAAAAAATTCATAATATTTTCTGGGCTTCAAAAGGAAGATCAGACGCTTTTGTAAAAGCTAGTTAATCAGAGTTATTTTCAAAAGTTTTTTTGATTTTATTTTATTTTTTTTAGGTTTAAGAAAAACCGCGATTATTAGTGGTGAATCGATGTTTCCTTACCTAAAAGAAGGTGATATTGTATTTTTTAAAAAATATAAAAAGAATAAATCAATACTTAAAAATCGACAAATAGTTATTTTCAATCATCCAATTGAAAATAAAAACCTAATAAAAAGGATAAATTCAGTAAATCAAAATAACGTTGAAGTTTTTGGTGACAATATTGAATTTAGCGAAGATAGTAATAAATTTGGATTAATCAATAACGAAAAAATAATTGGGATTGTCACCTCTAAATTAATTATTCCTAAATTAAAAAATTTTTTAATTCAAAAAAACCGAAGAACTTCTTTGAATCCAAAATAATCCCAAAGAAAAGGAAAGCCCTCCTGCTAAAGCTATTAATCTTTTAATAAATTTTTGACTTGCTTTAAAGGTGGTAAAAGATATTAAACAAGTAAAAAGATTCATACTTATGAGTGAACCAATCAAATATGAAATCAAATATGAGCAAGCGCTTGTTAAAGGTAGTGCTAAAGCAGGAAGAACTGCAAGAAAATGTGAACCTCCAGCTATACCGTGTAGCAAGCCTAAACCAGTCAAAGCATGTGAGTGCTTATTATTATTTTTTTGTTCCTTAACATGAAAGTGAAAGTGACGATGGGCAATTCCATTCTCATGCTTATGGGAATGCGAGTGGATACTTAATTGAAAGGAATTTTTTATAGCAAATACTCCAACAATTAGAAGTGAAATCCCAACTAGGAATTCGGCAATACTAGAAAATTTGTTTAATGGCGCAATATCCTTAATAAAAATCGCCAGAAAAGCTAACAAGAGGACTCCTGAAGAATGTCCCAAGCCCCATGAGAAACTATTTTTAAGAGCTTTTTGAGGATTATTAATCGCAGCTGGTGCCATTGCAATTAGATGATCAGCGCCACTAACTACATGCACAAATCCTGCGACTATACCTGTTAAAATTACAGCCTGCATATATATTCAGTACAACTCTGTTTATACAATTTTATAGCACGATTTGAAGTCAATATTAAATTGAGTTAAATAATTTCTTGAACGATTGTTCAATATCAGTTTCTCTCATAAAAGTTTCACCAATTAATACTCCCATGATTCCAATAGATCTAAGCGATTCTAAATCTTCGGCACAATTAATTCCAGATTCACTTATGGGAATAATATTTTGTTTTAAAAATATATCTGCATATGTATGCATCAATTCTTTTGATGTTTTTAAATCCGTTTTAAAAGTCTTTAAGTCCCTATTATTTATTCCAATCAAATTAAAAGATTTTAACTTTAGAATCCTTTCTAATTCATTAGAGTTATGGACTTCAACAAGAACACTCATCTTTAAATTATCAGCTATTTTCTTTAAATAAATTAAATCATCATTACTTAAAATCGCAGCGATCAATAATATTGCATCAGCACCAGATACCCTTGCTTTATAAATCTGATAAGCAGAAATAATAAAATCTTTGCAGAGTAGAGGGAGATTAGTTGATTTCCTTACAGTTTCGAGTATTTCATAACTACCTTGAAAAAACCTTTTATCGGTAAGTACTGAGATACATGATGCACCTAATCCTTCATAACAAATTGCTATGTTTTCAGGGTTAAAATCTTTTCTAATAACTCCTTTACTCGGACTAGCTTTTTTTATTTCAGCAATAACTCCTGGTTTTATTTTTGACTCCAAGATATTTTTGTAAAAATCTTTGGGAGTAGGAAGTTTTTCAATCTTTTTGATGAGATCTTCTAAAGAGACTATTTTTTTAAAATTCTTAATTTCAATATCCTTGTGCCATACAATTTCTTCCAAAATGTTTTTAGCTTGTGCTTCTTTATGAGGTACAGCATATTCTAAATTTTCTACCCTTACTGTTGGATTTGGTGGCCTGCGTCTTATCTCCATTAATTTTAGATATTATTTTATTTGAGAAGCCGCCTGTTTATATGCGACCTCAACTACTTCACTAAGAGTAGGATGAGTATGAACTTCTTTAGATAATTCAATTACATCTTGGTTCCTTGAAATAGCGTTCGAAATTTCTTGAATTAAATCAGCTGCATGTAACCCAAAAATATGAGCCCCTAATACTTTCCCATTATCTTTGTTGAAAATCAATTTTAACAATCCATCACTCTCTAACTCAGCCAATGCTTTTGAATTAGCCTTAAAGAAACTTTTGACAACTCCCAAAGTAAAATTTTCTTTTGTAGATATCTCTTTAGCTTCAACTTCAGAGAGACCAACTGAACTTATCTCTGGGTGAGTAAAGGTTGCTGCGGGGATACTTTTATAGTTAATTTCGACATTACCACCGCAAATATTATCAACAGCAATAGTACCCTGCGCTGCAGCTGTATGGGCAAGCATTAGTTTACCCGTTACATCTCCAACAGCCCAAATGTTAGGTATTATTTCATCACCATTCTTAACTCTCATTTGATCATCTACAGGAATGAAACCTTTTACTGTTTCGATACCAACCGACTCAAGATTTAAGTTATTACTATTAGGACTTCTGCCAGTTGCGACTAGTACAGCGTCAACTTCTAAAGTTTCTACAACTTCCTTAGATTTCGCATCAGTCAGTTCTATTTTTACAGGGCATCCAGGTGTTATTTTTGTAGCAAAGACATTTGATTTTGTATCTATATCTCTTGCTTGAATAAGGTTCTTCTTAGCAATTTTAGTGATGTCTGGATCAAATGTTGGCATAATATTCTCCAAAGCCTCGATCATGGTAACTTCACAACCAAGCGCGGTATAAACATCAGCAAATTCTAGACCTATATATCCGCTTCCAATAATTGCTATCCATCTTGGAAGCCACTCAAGTTTAACCGCATCATCGCTAGTAAATACGGTCCTATTATCCAAAGTTATTCCACGGGGCACAAAAGGAGAAGAGCCTGTTGCTATAACAATATTCTTAGATGTGAAAATTTTATCAATTCCGTTTTTATCTCTTACACCTACTTTTTGATTTCCTTCAATTCTTCCAATGCCCAAAATAATTTCAACTCCGCTCCTTTTGAGAGTTTTTGTTAAATTTTCTCTAACATTTAAAACTAAATTATTTGCATGATCTGCAATTTTTGATCTCTCGAACCTTACTGGTGAAGCATGTATACCAAATTTAGCTAAATGTTCATAATCAGCTATTTCTCTAACTTTTCCACTTGCAGCCAAAAGAGCTTTAGATGGAACACAACCCTTGTTAACACAAGTGCCTCCCATATCAGAAGATTCGACTATTGCGACTTTCAGTCCCTTACCAGCAGCATGTTTAGCGGCATCAAAACCTCCATATCCTGCTCCTATTACGATTAAATCAAAATCAAAACTTGAATCAGTCACTTTTTATTTATTTATTTAGAGGTGTATGCGACTCTTTTTCGTTCTAGTAATAACGGAACTGCAACACAAGCCACATTCAATGATTCTACAATCTCACTATGCGGAATTGTAATTGTTTCATTAAAAGCTTCTTGAATTTTTTTATGAATACCTTGACCTTCATTACCCAAAATTAATGCTGTACTTCTTGACCAATCAACTTCCCAGTAAGGTTTTGAAGATTTTTTTGAACTCTTATTATGGCTACTAGTAGAGAAAATCTTAAATCCTACATTTGATAATTCAGACAAAGACTTAAGAAGAGAATTTAATATTTCTTCTTCAATGCCATCAAATCTTAAAAATGGCAGATGAAAAACTGCACCTGAGGATGCTCTTAATACCTTTTGGCCTAATGGGTGCGCACCTCCAGCTAAAAAAATTGCATTAACACCCGCAGCTAAAGCGGTTCTAAATAGATTACCCATATTCCCAGGATCTTGAATTCTGTCGAGAACAAGAACAAAATCATCTTTTCTATTAAATTGATAATTAGGTATTGCTGAAATCTCTACTAAAGCTGCTATCCCATCTGGATTAATTGTTGAAATCGCAGATGCCAAGACTTCCTCTGAGACAATATTTATTAATGACTCATCAAATTTTTTGCTTAGATTTTGATTCTTTCTAAGCCATTTTTCGGTAACTAAAATCTTAGAGGGATTTTTTCCAGACTTCAGCAATTCTTCAATGAGATGTGTACCCTCTATGCAAAAAAAGTCTTGATCTTTTGGAGATGATCCTCTCTTAAATGACCTAAATCTTTTAACTAGATTATTGTTTTTACTAGTTATTTTTAAAAAAGTATTTTCTATGAGTATTTTGAAAAATTTGTTATCAACTATATTTTAATTACATAAATATTTTGATCAATTATTTATTAAATTTTTATTTCCCAAGAAATCAAAATATACATTTTCACTTTTAATTAATATTCATGACGTTACATAGGGTGGACTTAATATTATTAGTTTGTCATTATGAACCTAATAAATTAAGTCTTAATGATTTGCGGAAGCAAAACGAAGTCATATCTTAAATCGCAAAATTTAAAGATTCTTGGCCAAGGCAAGTTAAATGGAATAGTTGAAATAAGTGGTGCGAAGAATTCCGCCTTAGTTTTATTAGCCTCATCATTGCTAACTAATGAAAAAATAATTCTTGAAAATGTACCTTTTCTCACTGATATTGAAAAGATGGGGAATATCTTAAAGAATTTAGGAGTGAATTTAGTTCGTGAAAACAACCAACTAGAAATAGATCCAACAACTATTTCGATTAAAGAACTTCCATATGAACTTGTTAAAGGATTAAGAGCTAGTTTCTTTTGTATAGGTGCACTATTAACTAAATTTGGAGAAGCTCAAGTACCATTACCAGGTGGATGCAATATTGGTTCAAGGCCAATAGATGAGCACATTAATGGATTAATCGCACTTGGAGCAGACATTATTATTGAAGAGGGAATTGTAAAGGCAAAAACAAGGGGGAACAAAAATAGACTTCATGGCACTCATATTAAATTAAATTGTCCAAGTGTGGGTGCGACTGAAACTTTAATAATGGCAGCTTCTTTAGCTAAAGGAAGAACTACTATTGAAAATGCTGCTCGAGAGCCTGAAGTTCAAGATTTATGCCAAATGCTTAATAAAATGGGGGCAAAAATTTATGACTCCGGTAAAGAAACAATTATTATTGATGGTGTTAATAAGCTTGGAGGATGTACCCATAAAGTAATTCCAGACCGTATAGAAGCTGGAACTTTTCTAATAGCTGCTGCTGCAACTTCCTCTTCAATAACAATTTCTCCAGTAATCCCTCATCATCTTGAAGCTGTCACTAATAAGCTTCAAGAAAGTGGGAGTAAAATTACGATTAAAGGTAATTCGATTTCTATCAAGAGTAAAGAGATTAAAGGAGTAGATATTAAAACAGCTCCTTTCCCAGGCTTTCCTACTGATTTGCAGGCACCATTTACAACTCTAATGACAATCGCAAATGGTGAATCAAAGATAACTGAAACAATTTTCGAAAACAGAATGAATCATATTTATTTACTTAATGAGATGGGCGCCAGTATAAAACTAAACAAAAACGTAGCTCACATCAAAGGTGTTAAAACAATTAATGGGATGAATCTAGTTGGCTCAGATTTAAGGTCATCAGCTGCATTAATAATTGCAGGAATCATTGCAAAAGGTAGTAGTAATTTCTATGGATTAGAACATCTAGATAGAGGTTATGAAAATTTTGAATTAAAACTAAAAATTTTAGGTGTAAAAATAATTAGAGAGATCAGTAAAAATACTTTTGAGGAGAATGGATATAAAATTGAACCTAAATATGAGAATCTTTCAAAACTCGAAGCAGCTTAGTGTTTTCAAAATATATTTTTAAACTTAAGGAAGTTGATTCAAATGTAAGCAATATTGATTAGTGAAATACAACCCAAAAATAATATAAATAAAACTAGAAAGCGACTAGACCAAATTTTATTTAAACCATTAAATTTGAATTCATTCATGCCCAAATTCCGCTATTAGATCCGAATGTTGTAAATATAGTTACCGCAATAAAAAGATAAGGAACGAATTTAAGGGATAATTTTTTAGCTTGAGTTTTAGACATTTTCATTTTTTATCAAATATAACACAATATTACTAATCATGAAGCTATTTCCTTTTAAAAAAGACTTTTAAGCGCATTTAATCACAAAAATGTATCATAAATGTTTAAATTTTCTTTTTTCCCATCATTTCTTGTCAGCAAATGCAATGAATAATTCTATGTTTTTATCGAAAAGATTGACTATTAACAAACGTTATCTTGCAACTGTTCCTTGACCAAAACAATAGTCAATAAGTTGATTTTTGTTATAATAAAAAAGTTCATTTTTTCAAAAGCCTTGGGAGCGTGGTGGAATTGGTAGACGCACCGCACTCAAAATGCGGCACCTTCGGGTATGTCGGTTCAAGTCCGACCGCTCCCACTTTAATGAATACCTATAGTCGATTCGATATATCTTTCAAAAAAGGAAAAGGTTGTTGGCTATGGGACAAAACAGGTAAGAGATATCTTGATGCAGTCGCTGGTATAGCAACTTGTAGTCTTGGACATAGCGATAGAGTTTTGAGAAGAAGATTATCAACTCAACTAAAAAAGATTCAGCACATTTCTAATCTCTACAACATTGAAGAACAAGAACAATTAAGCAGAACTTTAACGAATATGAGTTGTGCTAAAAGCGTCTTCTTCTGTAATAGTGGTGCGGAAGCAAATGAATCAGCAATTAAATTAATTAAAAAATATGGAAATAAAACAAATAAAGGTAAAAAATCAATTATTCTCGCAGCAGAATCCAGCTTCCATGGGAGGACACTTGCAGCCTTGAGTGCCACTGGACAGCCAAAATATCAAAAAGGTTTCGAACCAATGATTCAAGGGTTCAAATTTTTTAAATTTAACAATTTTGATTCGGTAAAAAAATTATTTGAAGAGTGTGAAAATAATGATCAAAAAATTTCCGGCGTTTTAGTTGAACCAATACAAGGCGAAGGCGGCGTAATTCCTGGAAGTAAAATATTTTTTAAAAGCCTGAGAGAAATATGTGATAAATATAATTCTCTTCTCATTTTAGATGAGGTCCAAAGTGGAGTAGGTCGAACTGGGAAAATGTGGGGTTATGAGAATTTAGGAATTGAACCTGATGGATTCACCCTTGCTAAAGGATTAGGAGGAGGTCATGCAATTGGAGCATTATTGGTAAAAGAAAAAGCCAACATTTTTTCTCCAGGGGATCATGCAAGCACTTTTGGAGGGAACCCATTCGCTTGTAAAGCTGCCCTAACTGTATTAGAAGAAATAAATAGAAGAAATATTATCAATAATGTTTATCTAAGAGGGGAACAATTAAGTGCTGGATTTGAAGAATTATCAAAAAAATTTCCAAATATTATTAGCGGGAAAAGAGGTTTAGGTTTAATACAAGGTCTTGTGATCAATGATGATTATGCTGATGCAAAAAAAATTACATTAAAAGCTTTTGATAAAGGATTACTGGTAGTTCCTGCAGGAGGAAATGTTGTAAGGATTGTCCCACCATTAGTTATTTCTCGAAGAGAAATTAATATTCTTTTGGATAAGCTAAATTCAATTTTTGAAGAGTTATAGCAATTTAAATTTTGAAAAATGCAAATTTAAAAACTTTTGAATTATTATCTCCTAAATATGAAAGGGATAATATCAAGTTGGGTTTATCAAGAATTAAAAAAGCACTTCAAGAACTTGGTAATCCTTGCAAGAAAATCCCTGCGATACAAATTATTGGAACCAATGGGAAAGGATCAATCGCGGCATATTTAGAAAGTATACTTTTTGAAGCTAAAAGGAATTTCGGTGTAACGACATCTCCTCATCTTTTGGATATATGCGAGAGGATTAGAGTTAATAAAAAAAATATCAACAAAACTGATTTTGAAAAAATCTATAGGTTAATAGAAAAAAATTTTTCAACATTTGAATTAACTCCTTTTGAAAAAATCATTTGCTGCGCACTAAATTTTTTTGACCATCAAAAAGTTGAATTACTCATTCTTGAAGCTGGCTTAGGGGGACGATTAGACGCGACAACAGCCCATAAATCAAGACCAATCATTGCTATTGGGAATATTGGCTTAGACCATAAAGAATTTCTTGGAGATACGATTGAAAAAATTGCCGAAGAAAAATTAGCAGTTATTGAAAAAAACTCAATTGTGATCTCATGCAATCAAAATAGTCAAGTTGAAAATTTAATAACCAAAAAAGTTAAAGAGGTTGGAGCAGAAATTATTTGGAAAGATTCAATTTCAAACAGCTATGAGCTTGGATTAAAAGGAATTTTTCAAAAGCAAAATGCTTCAGTAGCTGTTGGAGCAATTGAAGCGCTGAATAATTTGGGATTTAATATAAAAGAAAAACACATATCTGAAGGTCTTAAAAAGACAACTTGGGACGGAAGGCTAGAAATAATAAATTATTTCAACAAAGAAATTCTTGTAGATTGTGCGCACAATTATCCTGCTGCAAAAGCACTCTCTAATGAGCGAAGTAATTGGGAGAATGAAGATAAAGGAATTTATTGGATTTTAGGTGTCCAAAGACAAAAAGATATTTACGCAATATTAAAAACACTTCTAAAGAAAAATGATCACTTATTACTTGTGCCAGTTCCAAACCAACCTAGTTGGCAATTAAATGATCTCTCTCAGATTAAAGAAATTGACTTTCAAAAAACAATTGAATTTAAAACATTTGAACTTGCCATTGAGTATTTATTTTCTTTAAAAAAATGGCCGACTAATCATCCTGTTCTAACAGGTTCTATTTTTTTAGTTGCTGAATTTATTAAATTTGCGAATAAAAAGAAATGTTAAATTTTAAATTGTTCTTTTACTTCCCAACCTTCCAATTTTCCTGGATTTAATAGCCCTTTAGGATCAAATCTTAATTTCGCTTTTACTTGATCAGCATCCACCACTCCGAGACCTCCTCCTTCAACTGTTAAAACATGAGGATTAAAAATAAACGCGCCAAGTTTCTTGCAATCTTCCATTATTTCTTTTAATTCTTCTGCCCCATTCCACTTTAATACAGGCAAAGCCGCTAATCGCGGTGATCCTTGTTGAGAAACTGCCTCTAAATGCCAAAGAACTTTTTTACCCCATTTTTTTCTCAAAAAATTAATTAATTCTAGTTCATTATTAAGTGGCAAAAGCATCTGTAAATAAGTCCAATTTTTATCCCTAGACCTCATATGAAGAGTTGTATGATTCCATACGACTTCAGAAATTCCATTCACGAGCTTTTCTTCTTCCCCAAGTAGGGTAGATTCAACTTTAAATTTTTTACAAATTAGATCGATTGTTTTTATTCCTCCAAGAGTAGATTGTATTAATATCTTGTGACTTCTAGATATACCTTTAAACCATTTTGGCATTTGATCTACAATTTCTTCTTCAAGAATTGCTCCTAATTTCAGATCAATTGCTGAGCTAGTAAGAGTTTTTAATATTTCTATTGTTTTTTCAAATTCAATACAGTCGATAACTAATGAGTACCACTTACGTTTGATATCAGTAGCAAGTAATAAAGAAGTAATTATTCCATTAGTCCCATAAGCATGATTAAGAGGTTCGGATTCTTCAGCATCAAATTTTAATAATGCAGGTTTTTCATTCATTGTTACTGCCTCTAAACCAATAAGATTTCCTGGATCTCTTAAAAATCCCCATCTAATGGAACCAATACCTCCTGATCCACCTGCAATAAAACCTCCAATTGTTGCAGTTTTCCAAGTACTAGGAAGCAACCTCAATTCTCTACCATATTTCTCTAATTGTTTATTCAAATCTCCCATAACACAGCCAGACTGTACTTTTACAAAGCCTGTATCTGGGTCAAATTCTTCTAACTTATTAAAGTGACTCATCTGCATTACAACTCCTTTAAATAATGGGACAGCTTGTCCATAATTACCTGTACCTGAACCCCTTAAAGTAAGTGGGATAGACAATTTCCAACAAATTTCTGCTACTTCCTTTACCGCTTTGTGATCACTAGGTCTTACCACCAAATCAGCAATACAGTCATCTAATTTTTCAGTAAGGATTGGAGAGTAGTTATAAAAATCTTTTGAAAGTCTTTTTACATCGGATTTATTTTCAATGATCTCTAAGTTTTTGACTTCTCTAAATTTGTCTATAAATTCAAGTTTTGATATCATTAATAAAAATTTTTATGCTTTGTATATAAATTAGCCAATTAGCAATATAAATCGCCGTTTATAAATACTTTTCTCTTTAAATTGCTCGAAAAAACATCTGCCCATCTTTGTGCATCTAAAATCACAAAGTCAGCAGGACAACCTTTTTTAATTAAACCATCCCATTTTAAATTTAATAATCTGCTTGGAGCTAAAAAAATAGAAGAGAGAGTCATTCTCTCCCATGGATTTAGTTGAAGCATAGGCATCGAGCAAGACAACAAATAAAAAGGGTCAAAATTACCAAATGGGTACCAAGGGTCTTGAACATTATCACTACCAAGAGATACATCCACATGTGATTTTTGTAATTGCTTTATTGGCGCAACTGGTCTTTTTAATGAAGTAGTTTTATTACTTCGATTGAGCAGCCAAAAATTTGTTAGGGGTAAAGCAATAACCTTAATATTTTTCTCAGCCATTTTTTCTCCTAAATTTAAAATCTCTCTATTACTTAGAGAAATAAGACTACTCAAATGACTACAAGTGATCGGAATACTATTAATTTTTAAATTTTCGATTGTTTCTAATAAAACTTTTATTCCCGCTCCAGGTTCAATAATTGATTCATCTATATGCAAATCAATTTCTAATTTATATTTACTAGCAAGAAGAAGCATCTTTGCTAGAAATTTGCTTGTATTTTTTTTGTTGAAAGGAGGAACAATAACACCTCCTAAAATACCTCCATTAGAGGAAAATATTTTTGCCAAATCTTCTCCATCAGTTGTATCCCAGAATTCCACTGGAGCTAGAGCAACGTATTGTAGTGTCAACTCAGATGAAAATTTTTTTTGTAATTTAAAAAGTTCAATCCAAATGTCAATAGATTGACCTTTGTATGTATCGATATGACTTCTAATAGCTCGATATCCATTTCTAATAGCAAGTTTTAATGATTTCTCAACTCTTTCAAGAACCTTATCTGTAGTTCTGGTTTTATGTTCTTCAAGATTTACTGATAATGCTCCTCCGTAGTTTGATTCCAGATTAGGAAAGTCTGCCCATGTAAAAGATTTATCAAAATGCGAATGCGTTTCAACAAATCTTGGGAATAAAATATTTTTGGGTTTTGTAATGTTATTTTTTAAAGGCTTTAACTCAGAAACAAATCCATCCTCCCAACCAATGGAAACTGAACATAAATCCTCTACATCGATAATGAGGTTATCTATATCTTCTATTAAACAAAGGCTTCTGGGAATAAGAACCTCAGCTGTGCCGGAATTAATCAAATTTTTAAATTTTCTCCTATTTTAAATCATAAGAAAACTTTACTGAATTAGAAAATAATTCAAATTTCGCTAAAAGATAAAAATAACTATGAAAAATTACCCTTGAGTTGTTAAATTTATAAATGTGAGGCGGGCGTCGCCAAGTGGTTAAGGCAGCGGCTTGTGGCGCCGCTATTCGGGGGTTCGAATCCCCTCGCTCGCCCTCAAAAATATTGCAGCAAAATTATTTAACTTGTAATTTTGAATTAAAGATTCATAAAAAATTCCTAGCAAAGTGCTAACAAAAACAAAATCAGACGAAAAACAATTTCAAAAGAATTCAACTACTGGCAGTTATTGGATAACCACATTTGGATGCCAAATGAACAAGGCTGATTCTGAGAGAATGGCTGGGACATTAGAGAAGATGGGATATACCAGAGCAGATAATGAATTAAATGCCGATTTGGTATTGTACAATACATGCACAATCAGAGATAATGCGGAGCAAAAAGTTTATAGCTTTCTAGGAAGACAAGCAAAAAGAAAGCACAAAACACCTAAATTAAAACTTGTTGTTGCAGGTTGTCTTGCGCAGCAAGAGGGAGAGTCCTTATTAAGAAGAGTCCCAGAACTTGATCTTGTTATGGGGCCTCAACACGTAAATAATCTTGAGAATCTTCTGGGGAAAGTTGATTTAGGAAATCAAGTTGCTGCCACAGAAGAAACCTTCATTTCTGAAGACATAACAAGTGCCCGAAGGGAAAGCTCTATTTGTGGCTGGGTTAATATCATTTATGGATGTAATGAAAGATGTTCATATTGTGTAGTCCCCTCTGTAAGAGGAAAAGAGCAATCAAGAGATCCAAATGCTATAAAAAGTGAGATCCAAAAATTAGCTGATGATAATTTTAAAGAAATTACTCTTTTGGGGCAGAATATTGATGCTTATGGTAGAGACCTTCCAGGAACTACAAAAGAGGGGAGAAAAGAGAATACTCTAACTGATCTTTTATATTATATTCATGATGTTAAAGGTATTCGGCGAATAAGATTTGCTACTAGTCATCCAAGATATTTTTCAAAAAGGTTGATTCAAGCTTGTTATGAACTTGATAAAGTCTGTGAACATTTCCATATTCCCTTCCAAAGTGGAAATGATGAAATCTTAAAACAAATGTCAAGAGGATATTCTATTAAAAAGTATAAAAATATTATCGAGAATATAAGGTCATTAATGCCAGATGCATCAATCACTGCTGACGCAATAGTTGCTTTCCCAGGAGAAACCGAACAACAATATCAAGATACATTAAAGCTAATATCAGAAATTGGTTTTGATCAAGTAAACACGGCAGCATATTCTCCAAGACCAAATACGCCTGCAGCAGTTTGGTCTAATCAACTTTCTGAAGTGGTAAAAAAAGCTAGATTACAAGAAATTAATGATTTAGTCGAAAAAACTGCTAGGACAAGAAATCAAAGATACATCAACAATATTGAAAGCGTTTTAGTTGAGGGTTTAAATCCAAAAAAATCCTCGCAAATTATGGGTAGAACTAGAACAAATAGATTAACTTTCGTAGAGATTCCCAAAAACATTAATTTTAATTTTTCATTGGGAGATGAGATAGATGTCAAAATAAATGAAGCAAGACCTTTTTCTTTAACAGGCGAACTTTATTTATAATCATTTAAATGATAGGGGGTAAAAAAAAATGTATTGGTTTAATATTTGGTGGGAATTCCAATGAGCATGAGGTATCGATATCCTCTGCAAAAACAGTTTTTCAAGCATTTAATTCAGAAATAAACAAAGAACGCTATACAGTTAAAACCTTTTATATAAACAAATATGGAGATTGGCTTGATAGTTATCTCTCAGAAAAGATACTAATTAGTGGAATTGAAAACAATAAAACAAATACACAACAAATTTTTAATCAGAAAAAAATTAACTTCCTTGACGGAATTGAATTTCAAAATGTTGATGTTTGGTTTCCTCTTTTACATGGATTTAATGGTGAAGACGGATCAATTCATGGCTTACTTAGATTTACAAAGAAGCCTTTAGTCGGATGTGGAATTATTGGCTCTGCAATTGGGATGGATAAAATATTGATGAAAACAATTTTCTCAAATCTTAAACTTCCACAAGTCAATTATCTAGTGTTTCAAAATGAAGATCTCAACGAAAAGGAAGTAAAAAATAAAATAATTAATGAAATTTTAAAAAACTTAAATTTTCCTGTTTTTGTTAAACCATCGAACTCTGGATCATCTCTTGGCATCTCCAAAGTCATAAATGAATCAGAAATATTACATGCATTAGAAAAGGCTCAGGCAATAGATCCAAGAATCTTAGTAGAGGAAGGTTTAGAGGTAAGGGAGATTGAATGCGGAATAATTGGGAATTCTAAACTCTTAACCTCTGAGATAGGCGAGATAAATTACGAAAGTGATTGGTATGATTACGATTCAAAATATCACTCAAATAATAAAATAATTATCCCAGCAGAAATAGATCCCAAAATCACAAAAGAAATTAAAGAAATTGCTATTAAAAGTTGTAGAGCACTAAATATTTTCGGTTTTGCAAGAGTAGATTTCTTTTTAGAAAAATCTTCAAATAAAATTTTGCTAAATGAAATAAATACAATTCCTGGTTTTACAAAAAACAGTATGTTCCCAATGCTTTGGGAAGCTTCTGGTTTAAAAATTGAACAACTTGTGGCTAAACTGGTAGATATATCTTTAGATTTGTAATTTAAATAAAATGTTGCATGGACTACTTTGGTTACCATTACTTTTAATCTTCATTTTATTAACTGCACTTGGATGGTTAGAAAGAAGAAGGCAAAATCTTTTTAGAAGTTGGGCGAGTGATTCTGAACTGTGCAAGTTAGATAGTTCAGGTGCAGCGTCCTTAAAAGATGGGGAGTTAAAGTGGAGCGCATTTGAAGCTGGTAAATTTGAAGAGAAAGATTCTTTTACAATCAAAAAACTGGAACTAGTTGAATTAATGGCACTAACTTCAGGAGAAGCTCCTCTAACAAGTGAATCTCAAGGTAAGTGCAGATTGAGATTAGTTGGGGATGGTAAAGAGATGGATGTACCATTTTCAGATGCAGAGCAAGCGAGAGAATGGATGGACCAACTGATGGAAAAAGCTCGATGTGATTTGTGAAAAACAAAAAAGGAATCAAAAATAGAAGCTTCTTTTTTCTAATTTCATTTTTATTTTTAACAAGCTTATTAAGCATAAAAACACTTAAAAAAGTTGAACCTCGGGACATTAGGATTTCTGGTAGTGAATTATTTTCGCAGGATGATGTGATAAAAAATTCATCTTTAAATTTTCCTATCCGATTAATTTTTGTTGAAACTAATTTGCTAGAAAAAGAGTTAAAACAAAATTTATCTCTCAAGAATGCTTCGGTAAACAGAGAACTATTTCCTTTTGGTTTGAAAGTTCATATTAATTCAAGAACTCCAATAGCTTACGGTGAGAAAATATTAAACGACGAAAAAATATTTGGCTTCATTGATAAAGATGGAATTTTTATCAATAAACAGAATGTGGATGAAAAAAATTTGAATAAATTAACAATACAAGTTTTTGGTTGGAAAGAAAAATTTAAAAAAATATTATCTGAAATTTTTATTGCTATAGATAATTATGAATTAGAGATAGTTAAAATAACTTTTTCATCCGATGGGTTTCTAACTGTTGAGGAAAAAGATTTAAAAAAAATATTCTTAGGATTTAAGCCAAATTTAATCAACAATCAATTTCAAAAAATCAATTATCTTAAAAATGAATTTAAGAAAAATAGCTTTCCAAAAAAAATACATAATATTGATCTTACTAATCCAGATAAACCAAAAATAAAAGTGTTCAAACCCTAATATTTGAAAAAGTATTTTGAGTATTTTTTTTTAATTATTGTAGTGTTGATATGGGTTTTGCATTCAAAACAAAATATTTAATAAATAAATATTTTTAGGATTTTCCTCAACAAATTCCTACAGATGAGCGCAGTAAGTTCATAATGCACCCAATACTAGTAAAAGATTCCTATTAAGAGATGAGCTTCGGTAACAATCCAAACTTTGATCAATCAAGAGAAATCCTTCCAAGCCAAAACGCCAAAATAGAAGTTATTGGTGTAGGAGGTGGTGGCAGTAATGCAGTCAATAGAATGATAAATAGTGATTTAGATGGTGTTTCATTTAGAGTCCTCAATACCGATGCACAAGCCCTATTACAATCTTCTGCAGAAAGTAGAGTTCAACTTGGACAAAACCTCACTAGAGGTTTAGGTGCAGGTGGGAATCCAAGTATTGGGCAAAAAGCAGCAGAAGAATCCAAAGAAGAGCTTCAACAAGCTTTAGAGGGATCTGATCTAGTTTTTATAGCCGCTGGAATGGGTGGAGGAACTGGTACTGGTGCTGCTCCCGTGGTTGCAGAAGTAGCCAAACAAAGTGGAGCTCTAACAGTAGGTATAGTAACCAAACCATTTTCTTTTGAAGGAAAAAGAAGAATGCGTCAAGCAGAAGAGGGTATCGCAAGACTCGCTGAAAACGTTGATACTCTTATAGTTATTCCAAATGACCGATTAAAAGACGTAATAGCAGGAGCTCCTCTTCAAGAAGCATTTAGAAATGCTGATGATGTTCTTAGGATGGGAGTCAAAGGCATTAGTGACATAATTACTTGCCCGGGATTAGTTAATGTTGATTTTGCAGACGTAAGATCAGTTATGACTGAAGCTGGCACTGCTCTTCTCGGAATAGGTATAGGTTCAGGAAGATCGAGAGCTATAGAGGCAGCACAGGCAGCAATGAATAGTCCTTTATTAGAAGCAGCTAGAATTGATGGAGCTAAAGGTTGCGTTATTAATATTACTGGTGGCAAAGACATGACTTTAGAAGACATGACTTCCGCATCTGAAATTATTTATGATGTTGTAGATCAAGAAGCAAATATTATTGTTGGTGCAGTGGTCGACGAAGCAATGGAAGGGGAGATACAAGTTACTGTAATTGCTACAGGATTTGAAACAACCCAACCTTTAAACCAACAAAGAATAAAAAACAGATTATCTAATCAACCTTTATATAATTATTCCGACAATAAAGAAACTGGAGCAAGTATTCCTGAATTTTTGAGATTAAGGCAAAATAAAAATATATAGGTTAAAAGGTAAAATAGAGTGACTCGGTTATCTCGCCTGCCTCAAGCATCCCTTGTGGCTGCTACCTTCCGGTCCTGACCAGGTTTAGGCGTTAAAACCGCGAAAGGCCGAGTCAGAATTATATTAGCAATTCTTGATTAAAAAAGATACATAGATTTATTATGTTACCTTCAGACCTAGTTAATTATAAAAAAAATTCTCGCAAAATCATCGCACTTACCGCATGGGACTCCATATCAGGATCCATTGCAGAACAAGCAAATGTTGATCTCGTACTAGTCGGAGATTCATTAGCAATGGTCTGCTTAGGATACAAATCGACATTGCCATTAACTTTAGAAAACATAATTTATCATACTAATGCTGTTTCCAGAGGATTTAAGAAGAAAATTGAGGAACAACCTTTAGTCGTTTCAGATATGCCTTTTCTGACTTACCAATGTGGAGAGGATAAAGCTGTTGAGTATGCAGGGAAAATTATTCAGAGCACTTATGCAAAAGCTGTAAAAGTAGAAGGAGCTGAACCAGAAATACAAAAAGTTATTTCTAGATTAATAAGAATGGGAATCCCTGTTATGGGGCATATAGGTCTTACACCACAAAGTTATTTAAATATTGGATTAAAAAAACAAGGAGAAAGCTTAGAAAGCCAAGAAAAAATCAAGAAAGAGGCTTCAATACTTGAAGAATTAGGATGTTTTTCAATAGTTCTTGAACATATTCCGGATTTGCTTGCTAAAGAAATACAAAATTCTTTAGCAATTCCCATAATAGGTATCGGTGCAGGTAATTATTGCGATGGGCAAGTAAGAGTTACTGCAGATTTGTTAGGCCTCAATGATGATCAACCGCCATTTTGCCAACCTATTATACAAGGAAAGAAATTATTTAAGGAAAAATTAAAAGAATGGGTAGACTCTGAAAGACTTAATTAATCTCATCCCACCACTTAAACATAGAAACAAGAATTTGATTGCTAAGTTCCATGCCATTAGGCTCACTTAAAAAGAATCTATTCCCCTTTCTTACTAATAGTCCACTTTCAAGAAATCTTTCCCATTCTTCAACCAATTTACTGAAGTTGCTTTCAAATTTTTTGTTTTCCCAGTTTTGTTCTTTAAACACTTCTTTGATATCTAGACCCTCTTTGAGTCTTAATCCCAACATTATTTTCTCATCAAGTTCTTTATAAACAAACTCCTTATTAGTTAGGGATGAATCTAAATTAAATTCGTCTTGTCTAGTTACCCATTCTTTATATTCTTTACTAACTCTTGGTCGAGTAAACTTTTCCCCCCAAGGAGAACTAGTGGAACCTTGACCAAAACTCCACCAGCCTAAACCACTCCAATAAACTCTATTATGTCTCGACTGATGTCGCGGAAGGCAATAGTTTGAGATTTCATATCTTGAATACCCTGAGTTTTTTAAAATTAAATGGGTTGATTCACTATTCCTAAAAGCTTCTTCATCACTTGGGAGTTTTAATTTGCCTAAATTAATTAATTTTTTAAAAACAGTCCCATTTTCAATATTTAAATCGTAAATAGATAGATGAGGTGGTGAAAATGTAATTGCTTTTTTTAAGTCATCTTGCCATTCTTTAAATCCACTTAGTGGCAAGTTTTGAATTAAGTCTAAACTCCAGCTTTTTATTAACCCAGAATCATATTCTCTCTTCAACCATAAACAAGATTTCTCTGCATCTTCTTTCAAATGACGCCTTCCCGACTTTTGAAGTATCTGATTATTAAAACTTTGTACTCCAAGACTAAATCTATTAATTCCAGCATTTATGAATCCGAAAAGATCATCTTGAGTAAAACTTGCTGGATCAACCTCCATAGTGATTTCAGCACCATAGTCAATTCCATAATTTTCTTTAAAAAGGTCAACTAGTTCTTTGATTTGGGCAGGATCTAAAATTGACGGTGTACCACCTCCTATATAAATTGTCGATAGTGGTGATTTATGCTTAATTGACAATATTTCTTTATATAAAAATTGCAAATACTCTTGAACTGTTTTGCTTCCATAACCTTTTAAAGTTTCAACCTCGTTTCCTAGTGGAATAACTGCAAAATCACAATAAAAACACCTTCTGTGGCAAAAAGGAATGTGCACATAAGCACTTCTTGGAAACTTATTCATAATTTAAATTCATTTTTAAGCTCCAAAAAAGTATTAAGGATCGAAAAAAATTAAATCCTTATTTACTCAATTAATAAATCCTAGTAGATTATAGATATGACGGATATCTTAGTATTAATTTTATTTGTATTGTCTGGGGCTGCTTCAGGATGGCTTGGTGTTGATTTATTGCCAGTAGACATACTCAAACAGGTATCTAATGTAGAAGGTTTTAGAATTGTTTTAGCAATAATTGGTTTTTTTGTAGGATTAGCAGCTGGTTTTGTATTCCTTCAACTTAGAAAGACTTTTCTTGATCAAATAAGAACAATGCCTACGGACTTACTAATAAGTAGGTCTGTTGGATTAATTTTAGGATTACTTGTTGCGAATCTCCTACTAGCTCCAATACTATTAATTCCCTTCCCTAGAGAGGTTTTTTTCGCAAAACCATTATCAGCTATATTAAGCAACATTTTCTTTGGTGTGCTTGGTTATAAGTTGGCAGATACCCATGGAAGGACATTATTGAGATTATTCAATCCAAATAACACTGATGCATATCTAGTCAATGAAGGAATTCTCCCTGCTGCAAGTCCAAAAATTCTAGATACTAGCGTAATTATTGATGGAAGAATCAATGGTCTTTTAAGTTGCGGCTTGTTGGAAGGGCAATTAATTGTTGCTCAAAGTGTAATTGATGAATTACAAACTTTAGCTGACTCAAGCAGTAATGAAAAAAGGTCGAAAGGCAGAAGAGGTCTCAAGTTATTAAAAGAATTAAGAGATTTATATGGGAGAAGACTTGTAATAAACCCAACAAAGTATGAAGGTAATGGAGTAGATGAAAAACTCCTTAAAATTACTGAGGATATGACAGGAACTTTAATTACAGCTGACTACAATCTTTCTCAAATCGCTGAAGTTAAAGAATTAAAAGTTATGAATTTGAGTGATTTGGTTATTGCTTTAAGGCCAGAAGTACAACCAGGAGAGTCACTTAATATAAAAATCGTCAGAGAAGGCAAAGAAAAAATGCAAGGTATTGGATATTTAGATGACGGGACAATGGTCGTTATTGATGAGGCAAAGAATTTTGTAGGAAGCAGATTAGATATTGTCATCACAGGAGCATTACAGACTCCCACAGGAAGAATGGTCTTTGGAAAACTAATAAATAATCCTGAGTCAAACAAATCTTTTAAATCACCAGCGACACAGGGCTAAATCTAGCTAGAATCATTACAATCTTAATTTTGTGATACAAATGACTGTATCTGCTCCTTATTACGGCGAAAACACCGTTATGAGGACCCCGCCCCCTGATCTCCCCTCTCTTTTACTCAAAGAGCGAATTGTTTATCTTGGTTTACCATTATTTTCTGATGATGATGCGAAAAGACAATTAGGAATGGATGTTACTGAGCTAATCATTGCTCAACTTCTTTATTTAGAATTTGAGGATCCAGAAAAACCAATCTATTTCTATATCAATTCAACTGGGACAAGTTGGTATACCGGTGACGCAGTTGGTTTTGAAACAGAAGCTTTCGCTATCTGCGATACGATAAGCTACATTAAGCCTCCAGTGCACACAATATGTATCGGACAAGCAATGGGGACTGCTGCAGTTATTCTTTCATCTGGCACTAAGGGACAAAGAGCCGCTCTTCCACATGCTTCTATTGTTTTGCATCAACCTATAAGTGGAGCAAGAGGTCAAGCAACCGATATCCAAATAAGAGCTGAGGAAGTTTTGAAAAATAAAAAATCAATGCTAGAGATTTTATCTCGTAATACTGGAAAGACCATCGAAGAACTCTCAAAAGACTCTGACAGGATGAGTTATCTCAACCCACAAGAAGCCTTAGACTATGGAGTTATCGATAGAATACTCACAAGTCAAAAAGATCTACCAAATAAAATTTAACACTCACAAAACTATTTTAAAATCATGCCAATAGGAACTCCAAGCGTGCCTTACAGACTTCCAGGAAGTCAATACGAAAGATGGGTCGATATATATACAAGACTAGGTGTCGAAAGAATTCTTTTTCTTGGGCAAGAAGTAAATGATGGAATTGCTAATAGCCTTGTTGCACAAATGCTTTATTTAGATTCTGATGATAATTCCAAACCTATCTATCTATATATAAATAGCCCAGGAGGATCAGTAACTGCTGGCTTGGCAATTTATGACACTATTAAATACGTAAAAAGTGATGTAGTAACTATATGTGTAGGCCTAGCAGCCTCCATGGGAGCGTTCTTATTGGCCGCTGGTACAAAAGGTAAAAGAGTTGCTTTACCTCACAGCAGAATAATGATTCATCAACCCTTAGGAGGGACATCTCAACGCCAAGCAAGTGATATTGAAATAGAAGCTAAGGAAATTTTAAGAATTAAAGATATGTTAAACATGTCTATGGCAGATATGACAGGCCAATCATTTGAGAAAATTGAAAAGGATACTGATAGAGATTATTTTCTTAGTGCGGAAGAAGCAAAAAATTATGGATTAATTGATCGAGTAATTACACATCCAAGCGAAGCAAATCAGTCTTAAACTTTATAAATTAATATTTTAATTTTAATTTTTTAAATTAATAATTTTTTTGGTTTATTGCCACCTTAATGTCTAAAATAATAACTATCAAACGCAAAGAAGCTACAACTAATGACCCAACTCTTTTACGACGCAGATGCAGATCTAAGTCTTTTAAATAATAAAACAATAGCGATTATTGGATATGGATCACAAGGTCATGCACATGCCCTAAATCTTAAAGATAGCGGTATGGATGTAATTGTTGGATTATATAAAGGAAGTAAGTCTGAAAGCAAAGCTATTAGCGATGGACTACAAGTCTTTAGCGTTTCTGAAGCTTGCGAAAAAGCAGACTGGATTATGATTCTCCTCCCCGATGAGTTTCAGAAAGATGTTTACCTTAAAGAAATAGAACCAAACTTAAAAGAAGGTAAGATACTAAGTTTTGCTCATGGCTTCAATATAAGATTCGGACTTATCAAGCCTCCTAGTTTTGTGGATGTTGTAATGATTGCCCCAAAAGGACCTGGACACACTGTTCGTTGGGAATATCAGAATGGTCAAGGAGTTCCAGCACTGTTTGCAGTTGAGCAGGATTCTTCCGGAAGGGCAAGATCATTGGCAATGGCTTACGCTAAAGGGATTGGCGGAACGAGAGCTGGGATTCTTGAAACAAACTTTAAAGAAGAAACAGAAACTGATTTATTTGGCGAACAAGCGGTTTTGTGCGGAGGATTATCAGAACTCGTCAAATCAGGCTTTGAAACTCTTGTAGAGGCAGGATATCAGCCCGAACTTGCTTACTTCGAATGCTTACATGAAGTTAAACTTATTGTTGATTTAATGGTGAAGGGAGGCTTATCTCAAATGAGAGATTCCATTTCAAATACTGCAGAATATGGAGATTATGTAAGTGGTAAAAGACTCATCAATAGTGATACAAAGAAAGAAATGCAGAAAATTCTAAAAGATATTCAAGATGGAACTTTCGCTAAGAACTTTGTGGAAGAATGCGATAAAAACAAACCCTTAATGACCAAATTAAGAGAAGAGAACTCAAAACATGAAATTGAGAAAGTAGGAAAAGGTCTGCGCTCGATGTTCAGTTGGCTGAAATAAATTTATTTTTAATATTCCTTGGATCGATTGGTTTTGATTTATTGATCGGCGATCCAAGATTCTTAATCCACCCTGTTCAAGTAATTGGCTTTTACATAAAAAAAATATCTGATTACCTAATAAATAATTTTGGAGAAAATAAAAATATATTGTTTTGGGGTGGTTTCTTCGTAGCTATATCCACTATTGGAATGAGTTTTGGTTTAGGAAAATTGATAGAACTAAGTTATGTCCAATCAAGAAATCATTTTTTTGTTGGATTATTAATTTTTTTTGGGCTTTCGAGTTGTATTGCGACAAAGGGACTTATTTCAAGTGTGAAAGAGATCGCAGAGCTAATAGAACGCAAGAAAATTAATAACCAAAATAAGAAAATAATCAAAGAGAAGGTACAAAGAATAGTAAGTAGGGATGTAAGGTCATCTTCTATAAAACATCTCTTGAGATCAAGTACCGAGAGCCTTACTGAAAATTCTGTTGATGGAATATTTGGGCCATTATTTTGGATTTTTATTGGAATTATTTTTATGAAGTTTTCAATTTTCCTACCAGGACCTTTGTCACTTGGTTTTTCTTATAAAGCCATAAGTACTTTAGATTCAATGATAGGTTACAAATATGATTATTTTAGATATTTGGGTTTTTTCAGTGCAAAAATTGAAGATATTTTTACGTTTGTTCCTTCAAGATTAGTTTTAATCACTTTACCTTTAGTTAGCTCCAAAGTTAATGAGTATGGATCAATCATAAAAAAAAGTTATCTTGATGGTAAAAAATATGATTCGCCTAATGCTGGGATTTCAGAAGCTATATTTGCCTATATTTCCGGAATTAAATTGGGAGGTAAAAGTAAATATAAAAATGAAATTATTCAAAAGCCAATAATTAATGAGACTGGAGATAATTGCACTGAAGAAAAAATCAAATTAATTTGTCAATTAATTTTGAGATTACAAATTTTATGGATAATAATTTTTGTCTTAATTTTTTTTATAATTTCAACTTTAATTTAATAATAAATTAGTTTTAAAATTACTAGAATAAATAAAAAAATTCTATGCAAGAAAACGGCTCTTCAATAGAAAATCAAAAAGATGATTTTACTAATACATCATCAACTGATAATGAAGACTCAAAATGGGTAGACAATCAGGGTGATGAAGTAAAGAATGTTTTTGGATTTAATAGCAGTGCTGAACTTGTAAATGGTAGAGCAGCAATGATCGGATTTTTAATGCTCATATTAACCGAGTTGGTTTTTAGCGGCAGACCTGTAACTTCTTCAATTTTTGGTATTAATTAAAAATGGAAGCAAAAAAATCTAATCCAATAAAAGTATTCTTATACATATCTGTATGGGTAATTATTTGGGGCACTTTAGGCTCTTTAGTCGATTTTCCTCTATATAAAAATAAAATCTACTTAGAAGGAAGCATATATCAATATCTTACATTCACAATTACAGCGATTATTTCTATTATATCTGCAAAGTTTTTTTATAAGAAAATTGATTTATAAAAACTTGTACCTGAATTTCTTAATAATTTTTGCGGGTTCTCTACTTTCATTGGACTCGTAAAGTATCCACTGATGTGTTTCAGTATCATGATCACAACCATAATTTCCAGATAGGTTATCGTAACTTGCAAGATATGAATGACAATTTTGGTCTGCTTCAAAAGCAGAGTCATAACCTGTTAGAAAATATATCAAAAATAGAACAGTTATTAACAAAAAAAATACTTGATAAACTAAATTAACTACCTTCATAAGATATTCTAAAATTTAAATATATCATCTAATAAAATTTTTCGATCTAAAAATATAGCTAACGACCAACATTAAATACAAAGTCATGGAATTCTTGATTCTTTAAATACAGGAAGACTAGCAATACTAAAATCATATTTAAGCCTATTACTATTGATCCAAAAATATTTATTTGTTTTTTACCTGGCAAAGTGTAAGTAAATTTCTTGCCTTTAAGAAAACCAGCTAAGCCTTTTTTTTCTTTTATTTGAGTATTTTGAGTATTATTCTTTACTTCATTATCAGAAAAACCTTTTACCATTACAAATTAAATAACAAATTTATAATATTCCAAAAAAATTAATTATTTTAATAATTAACAATTTTTAATCACATATGGGATCATTAATGAAATTCTCTCATTTGAGAAATTATTAAAAAAATAAGCTTCAATAATTTCCGTTTGCAGCCCCAATAAACTTGATTGACATTTGAATCTATTTTGGTCAAATACTACTAATTGAAGTTTTTCTATTTCAGAAACTAATTCTTTACATAATTGGATTCGAGAATCTTTAAAACAATCACTAGATTGTTTTAAAATCTTAGACTTTGTTGGTATTGTTTCTGCCATAAGGAAATTTGATAATAATAAAAATTTTAAGAATAAAATAGTTAAAAATTTCATTACTTTTTAAGATTTCAAAAATTTGGATATTAAGGCAGAAGTTTTGGTCATTGATCTAATTACATCTTATTGCACTAAAAAAAGATGCCCTAAAAGAGCACCTTGTTATTAAAGGAAGAAATAGATTAAAAAGATTACCCTTGAACTCTATCCTTAAAAAGTTTACCTGCAGAGAATGTTGGAACTCTTTTAGCGGGTATTGCTATTTTTTCGCCTGTCTTAGGGTTTAATCCCTGTCTTGCAGAACGATCTCTTGGTTCAAAAGAACCAAATCCTAGTAAAGAGACTTTTTTGCCTTCCACTACTGAATCAACAATAGTTTCAATAGCTGCATCAACAACTAAAGAAACATCCGTTTTTGTGAGCTCTGTACGAGCTGCAACAAGATTTACTAAATCAGCTTTGTTCATTGAAATTTAAATTAAAGCTAAGGGTTAAAAAAAGAATTTAAATCGAGTTTTAAACCTCGAACTTTCACATCATATGGAGCAAATACAAATACGGCAACCGAAAATGCCGGCGGCGCAAAGCTTTATACATATTTTAGGGACATTTTTAGCAACATTATTTATTTTTTGTAGCCGCGCTTTTTCATTTATAAAAAATAGCTTCTTCATTTAGAGAACAGCAAAAAGCATTGGTAGCACTGGATTTAACGTTAAAAATCTAACTACATTTAGCAAAGGGGGGAAATATTAAAGGGGGGTGAATTTATGAATTTGAGTTATTTATTATGTTTTATTAATTTTCAGATATATTTCCTTCTCATCACATGAAAAAAAACAATTTGTATTTTGAAATCAAGAAAAATCTAGTTTAATCATTATCAGACTTTTTCTATAAATCGTTTAATTCACTGAGTAGATGGATGGATAAATTGCCATAAATGAAAAAATTAATACTCTCCAGGATCTAATAAAGTTGATTAGTGAAGCCTTAAATTTGAGTTTTTTTTTTAATTTTGCATCTATTATTCAATTATCAGTAATTTAAATAAATTATCTCAATATTTAACTAATCAATGATAAAGAGAAAGTGATTCATCTCATTAAAGGTAAACCATTTCCTTTAGGGAGTTCTCTAACTTCACAAGGGGTTAATTTTTCCTTAATAGCCACAAATGCAGAATATGTAGAAATCTTATTGTTTGAGAAAGAAGACTCTATTTCCCCAAAAAGCATATTCAAATTAGATCAGACTCATAATAAAGGTCCTTACTGGCATGCGGAAATAAAAAATCTAAATAAAGGTTGCATTTATGCTTTTAGAGTGAAACAAAAAAATAATGAAATTAATAATAACTATGAAAAAAAAGTATTACTTGATCCATGTTCAAGGGGTATTACAGGATGGGGAAGTTATAAAAGAGAAAATGCATTAAAAACGCAAGAAAATACTAATTCTTGTCTTAAAAGTGTTGTTTGCGATAGGAAATTATTTAATTTTAAGGATTACCCAAGACCGAAACATTCTTGGGAAGAAACAATTATTTATGAACTCCATATCAAAGCTTTCACTGAATTAACTGATAAAGATAAAAGTTGTTTTAAGAAATTTTTAAAAAAAATTCCGTATCTCAAAGAACTGGGTATTACAACAATTGAATTACTTCCAATTTTTTGTTTTGATCCTACTGATGCCCCAAATGGTCTAAAAAATTTTTGGGGTTATAGTCCAATTAATTGGTTTACTCCGCATTTTGAATATCTTTCGAATGAATCCGCCGAAGAGAATAGAGAGGAATTTAGAAGATTTGTAGAGGAATGTCATAAAGCAGGCATTGAAGTCATCTTAGATGTTGTGTACAATCACACTTCTGAAGGTGATTCAAAAGGGCCAGCAATATCTTGGAAAGGTATAGATGAAAATCTTTATTACTTTATTGGAAAAGATAAAAATTATCAGGACGTTTCCGGATGTGGTAATACTATTGCAGCAAACAGAGGATTAGTTAGAAAACTAATCATTGAATCATTAAAATGTTGGGCGAGTGAATTAGGAGTTGATGGTTTTAGATTTGATTTAGGAATTGCCCTATCAAGAGGAGAAAATCTCTCGCCACTCGATAATCCTCCAATTTTTGAAGATATAGAATGTGAACCAGAACTTATCGATATCAAGTTCATAAGTGAGCCATGGGATTGTGGCGGTTTATATAAATTAGGTGATTTCCCATCTAAGAATACTTTCACTTGGAATGGTCATTTTAGAGATGACTTGAGGAGATTTTGGAAAGGGGACAAAGATACAGCTTGGAATATGAGCGATAAAATAAAAGGGACGCCATCTATTTATAAGGAAGATAATATTTTCCCAAAATCGATAAATTTTATTACTTCACATGATGGATTCACTCTAAAAGATTTAGTAACTTTCAATAGAAAACATAATTTTGCCAATAGAGAACAAAATAGAGATGGAGATAACCATAACAATTCTTGGAATCATGGTACAGAGGGACCAACTACAAACTTATTAATAAATGATTTAAGAAAAAGACAACAAAAAAATCTTATTCTTAGTTTACTTATCTCTAAAGGTGTTCCAATGATACTTATGGGTGATGAGATAGGAAGATCACAAGGCGGGAACAATAATTCTTGGTGCCAAAATAATTTATTGGGCTGGATGAATTGGGAACATGGTCGACAAGATTTGGAATTATTAGAATATTTTAAATACGTTATAAAAATCAGAAAAAAACTAATAAACATTTTCAATCCATCATCTTTCCCTAATAATCAAACCAGTGAAAATATTCCAACATATCATTGGCATGGAACAAAGTTAGATAGCCCTGATTGGAGTAGTTGGTCTCACACAGTTGCCTTTAGCATTAACAAAGGCCATACTAATCCGCTGGTCTGGATAGGTTTAAATGCATATTCAAAAAGTATCGAGTTCCCCTTGCCGAAATGTAAATATAATTGGTTAAAAGTTATTGACACTAGCATGTCTGAGATTTTTCAACCCTTAACTATTAATGGAAAATCTGTTTCAATAAAGAGTAGAAGCTCTTTATTAATCATTTCAGAAGAAGTATTTGGGGCAAAAAATAATTTATCCTAAAAGCGGGCGGCGGGAATCGAACCCGCATCTTCAGCTTGGAAGGCTGAGGTTTTACCACTAAACCACGCCCGCATTAAGTAATAGAATTACCATTGCAATAATACATTATCAAACAATCATCAAAGTAAAAAGATTGGAAAATTCACACTCGAAAAAAAATACTACTAGATCAACAACAAGATTAATGTTCTCTTATGGGCTAGGAGATGCAGGCACAGGTTTAGTCGCGACGCAATTTGGTTTTTTTCTGTTCAGATTCTTTATTTCTGCTGGTTTACCAGTAATAATTGCAGGTTCATTATTAATGTTAATAAAGATATGGGACGCAGTAAATGATCCGTTAATTGGATGGTTAAGTGATCGAACCAAATCAAGATGGGGGCCCAGAATCCCTTGGATGGTAGCAGCATCTGTTCCTCTTGGTTTCTCTTTAGCTGCGATATGGTGGACACCCACTGGTTCCGTGCTAACCAAGACTATTTACTATGCCATAATTTCTATAGTCGTAATGACTGCTTATACAAGTATTAATCTTCCTTTTGCAGCTCTATCTACCGAAATTTCTGAAAAAACAGCAATAAGAACAAGACTAAACGCATCTAGATTTACTGGCTCAATAATCGCAGGACTAACTGGTTTAATAATTGCTGGGGTTGTATTAGGTTCTGAAGGATCAGCAAATAATGAATATTTTTTAATGGGTAAAATAAGTGGATGTATTGCAGTTGCTGCAACATTAATTTCTTGTTGGGGATTGGCCCCATTCGCAAAAAAAGCACGAAGGCCTTCAGGGAAAGTGGAAGCTATAACACTTCAATTCAAAAGAATCTTCAGAAATAAAAAATTTCTAAAAGTTATTACGCTTTATATTCTTCTCTGGTGCGCCTTACAATTGATGCAAACTGTAGCGTTAATTTATGTAGAAGATGTACTTAATGTACCAACATATATTGCGAAGTGGATCCCGATACCTTTCCAAATTAGCGCTTTGGTGGGTTTACAAATATGGACCAGAGTATCAAATAAATTGAATAGGATTTCAGCTCTAAACTATGGAGCGATGATTTGGATTCTTTCATGTACAGCAACTTTGTTTTTACCCTCTTTATCTAGGGTTTCAGGAGTTGGGGATAATTTATTTCTAAATTCAGGAAATATAATTTTGTTCATTCTTTTAATTTTCGTAATTTGTCTTATTGGTGTTGGAGCTTCAACTGCTTTTCTTATCCCTTGGTCACTACTTCCTGATGCAATAGATGAAGATCCAGAGAAACCATCAGGAATATATACCGCTTGGATGGTACTTATTCAGAAGATTGGTATCGCGTTTAGTGTTCAATTATTAGGATTTTTATTGTATTTATCTGGTTATCAATCATGCTTGGTTAATAAAGATGGTCTAAATATTATGGAACAATGCTTCTCAGCACAATTAACGATTAGATTGTGTATTGGTTTTATACCCTCAATATTGGTAATAATTGGTCTTTTAATCATGAGAGAATGGGATCGAAAATTAATTACAAACTAATATAAAGATATGTATTACCCTAATTTTTTCAAAAGACTCCTGAGCAGCTTAATCATTGGAGGGCAAGCAATTAATTTTATCTTTAGAGGTAAAATTTCCAAAAATGATCTCTTTGACCAACTCATGGAGTCAGGTCCTGGAAGTTTGTTAATTGTATTAATTACAGGAATTGCCGCAGGTACGGTTTTTAATATTCAAGTTGCATCACAACTTACAAGTATGGGGGTTTCAAGTGAAATTGGAGGTTTATTAGCAGTTGGCATGGCGAGAGAAATGGCTCCTCTGCTTACTGCTACTTTAATGACTGGAAAGGTTGCTACTGCCTATGCTGCTCAACTGGGCACTATGAAAGTCACAGAGCAAATTGAGGCAATAACCATGTTAAGGACCGAACCAGTCCAATATTTGGTAGTCCCAAGGTTACTTTCGATGGTAATAATGTCTCCTATACAGTGTCTTTTGTTTTTATCTGTAGCTTTATGGAGTGGACAAATTTGGAGCACAATTTTTTATAAAGTTCCTCCAATAGTTTTTTGGACATCTGTAAGATCAGGTAATGTTAGTTTAACCAGTACAGACTTAACATCAATGTTAATAAAATCTGTAGTGTTCGGATTACTTATTTCGATCATTGCTTGTGGATATGGACTCACAACTAAAGGTGGGCCAAAAGAAGTTGGAACAAGTACAACAGGCGCAGTTGTAATGACTCTCGTTACTGTATCTTTAATGGATGTATTACTAACGCAAATTTTATTTGGATGATTCTATGTTTAACACTAAATCAAAAAAAGAGGAACCAGTAATAATATCTCCATCATTTCAGTTGCCAATCATTCTAATAGTTTTAAGTTTTATGCTTTTGTTTTTGAATATTGGTTCTTTGCCAACAATAGTTTTTGCTTCTTTTAGCTTTTTTTTATTACTTCAGTCATTCACCTTAAGAATAAAAATAACAAATGATGATTTTATCGTTTTACAATTAGGGAAAGAGATTAGAACTTTTCCATTCAAGAACTGGATATCATGGAAATTCTTTTTCCCTATAATCCCGGGTATTTTTTATTTTAGAGAAAAGTCCAGTCCTCATTTATTACCAATTTTATTTAATCCAAAGCAATTAAAAGATGAGTTAATAAAAAAAGTTGACTCCCTGGAAATTAAAAATTCTTAAAATTCAGACTTTGCTTAATCATCAAAATTATTTAAATGACCAATACAGAAATTTCCGACAATAATCCTGAAAAGGAATTAAAAATAGATAAGTCAATTTCAGATGATAAAACCAAACAAATTAGTAAGAAAAATACAACTTTAAATAAAAAAATTACACCGAAAAACGATAAATCAAATAAATCTTTTGATGAAATTTCTAATGAAATTTTTAGAGATCTTTTTTCAAAAAAAGACTCTTTAGTTAAAGAAATAAAAGAGTTAGAAACAAAAAAAAATGAAATAGAAAAAGATATTGAGTCTAATTTTAAAGGACAGTCAGATAATATTGCTAAAAGAGTTAAAGGCTTTCAAGAGTACTTAACTGGAGCTTTGCAGAATCTTTCACAAAACGTAGAGAGACTTGAATTAGTTTCTCAACCAATAATCGTAAAGCCTTCTCCCCTTGATGAGAAAAAGCAAGACAATAGCACAAATAATGTAGTTAATGTTCCTGCTCTTTGTGAGACATTTAAGCCAGATGAAGAGATTATAAAAAGTTGCTTTAAAAGTTTCACTGAACAACCAGACTTTTATGCAGAACCTTGGAAATTAAGACGGAGTCTTGATTCGTCAGATATAGAAATTATGGATGATTGGTTCTTTAACATGGGCGGAAGAGGTTCTCTTGAAAGTAGAGGATCTCGACAAAAAAATGCTTTGTTATCAGCTGGCTTAATATCTATTCTTGGCGAATTATATGGAGATCAATTTCAGACTCTTATTTTAGCTTCGCAGCCAGAAAGATTAGGTGAATGGAGAAGAATTCTTCAAGATTCACTTGGTCTAACAAGGGATGACTTTGGACCTAATAGTGGGATTGTTCTGTTTGAAAGGCCTGAAGGTGTCATCGAAAGAGCTGATAGATTAGAAGCCAATGAAGAATTGCCATTTATTATTATTGATGCAGCAGAAACCTCTGTTGAAATTCCAATACTTCAATTCCCATTATGGGTTGCATTTGCTGGTTCAGATAATGAAATTTACGATGATCTTGAACTAAACTAAAGTTTATGAATATCTTAATAATTTTTATAAGTTATCTTTTAGGATCACTTCCCACAGGTTTTTTAATTGGAAAATATCTCAAAAATATAGATCTAAGAACTATGGGTTCTGGATCTACAGGTGCCACAAATGTCTTAAGAAATGTTGGGAAATGGCCGGCACTTTTTGTGTTTATCATTGACGTTGGGAAAGGCCTTATAGCAGTAAAAATTGCTCAATATTATACCGATCAAGGATTAATAGAAGTAATAGCAGGGATATCAGCTATCTCAGGACATATTTGGCCAATATGGCTTAGAGGTAAAGGAGGGAAAGCTGTTGCTACTGGATTAGGTATGTTTTTAGCTCTTTCTTGGAAAGTTGGACTCGCATCTCTTGGCATTTTTTTAATAGTCCTAACAAAAACTAAATTTGTTTCTTTATCCAGTATTTCAGCTGCAATCTTACTTCCTATTTTTATGTTTTTTTACTTAGGTAAATTTATGCACTCATACTTTTTTATAAGTTTAATTGTGGCATTATTAGTGATCTGGAAACATAGAACAAACATAACAAGATTGCTTAAGGGAGAAGAATCCAAAATTAATCAGAATCAATAGATTTAAAAATTTCTATTAGAGCTTTATTAGGATCTATAGCTTTTGAAATTGATCTGCCAATGACTAACTTAGAAGCGCCATTATCTATAGCTTCATGGGGAGTCATAATTCTATTTTGATCATCTTTATTGTCAATATTTAATCTGATACCTGGTGTAATAAGTTCAAAATTATGTTTATAAATAGATCTCAACATATTTACCTCCCAAGGGGAACAAACACATCCATCTAATCCGGCATCAAAAGACAATTTTGCAAGTCTCAATACATTTTCTTCAATTGAATTATTTCTATCAAGATCAGTTTGAAAATCTTTAAGAGAAAAGCTTGTTAAAACAGTTATTCCTACAACCAATGGCGGTTTCAGACTGACTGAGCTGGCTCCTTCTAAAGATGCTTTTTTCGAATCTTTAAGAGCTTTTAGACCTGCTGAAGCATGAATAGAAATCATATCAACCCCTAATTTTGAAACTTGGAAACAAGATGCACTCATGGTATTTGGAATATCATGAAATTTTAAGTCTAAAAAAATTTTTTTATTTAAACCTTTTAATATTTCAATAACTCTTGGACCTTCCCTAACAAAAAGCTCTAAACCAACTTTCACCCACTTAATATTAGGACATTTTTCTAAAAGTAATTTTGCTTGACTTAAATCTAATCCATCAATTGCCAATATTATTTTATCTTCTGAATTAAATCTGTTATTCATCAATTTTCAGTTTTCAAACCTCTTAATGATTTTTTTTCCAATTTGCAAAATTTTTCCTTCCAATTCATTTTTTGAATTGAAAACTAAATCAGGATTTATTACTTTTTGACTATCAATTTTTACACCCCCACCTTTAATAGATCTTTTGGATTCGCTGCTAGATTTGAAAAGTTTTAGAGTACTTAACAAGTAGAAAAACTTTACAGGAAAAATTACTTCTTTTAAAGAAATCTCTGGAATTTCTCCAACTTTTTCTTTTTGTCCAAGGAATAATTTTTCGCAGTTTAATTGCGCATTTAATGCTTCTTCAGCCCCATGGAATAAAGTAGTAACTTCTAAAGCCATTCTTCTCTGTAATTCACGGGGGTTTGAGTTTTCAAGAAAACTTAAATCTAATTCAGTAAGTAATTCAAAGTAGGTAGGTATTATATTATCCGGTACTTTTTCTAATTTTGAATACATTGAAAGAGGATCTTCAGTCAAGCCTACGGTATTAAATTCAGATTTACTCATCTTCTTAATTCCATCTAAACCTGTCAAAATTGGAAGCAGAACACCAAATTGAGGGTCTTGTTTAAAATGCCTTTGAAGATCTCTTCCTATTGCAATATTAAATTTCTGATCTGTGCCTCCAAGCTCAATATCTGATTGCACAACTACCGAATCGTAACCTTGTAATAATGGATATAAGAATTCATGCAAAGCAATTGGAACTTGCGAAGTGTACCTTTTATTAAATTCCTCCTTAGCAAGCATTTGACTTACTGTTGCGCTCCCCATTAATTCAATTATCGAATTAAGATTTAATCCTTTTAACCATTCACTGTTATATCTAATTTCTATTCTATCTTTTGAATCAAAATCTAAAATAGATTTATTAGCTGGCTTTCCCATCCCTAGTTGGGTTAAGTATGTTTTTGCATTATCCTTAACTTGTTTTTCCGATAACTGAACTCTTGTTTTATTTTTTCCGGTTGGGTCTCCAATTTGAGCAGTAAAATCTCCAATAATTAGAACTGCAATATGTCCATTATCTTGAAATGCCCTAAGTTTTTTAAACAATATGCTATGCCCAATATGAATATCTGTTCCAGTTGGATCGATCCCGAGTTTAACCCTTAATTTTTTATTATTTTTTTTCGCATGATCAATTATCTCCGAAAAGGTTTGATCTGTTCCCTTAATTGGAAAACATTCTTCTATTCCTCTTGACAGCCATGATGGCAATATTAAATTATCTGACATGAAGCTTTAACAGTTAAATTTAAGAAGTTTTATCAAGTTCATCCTTCATTCTTATTAAGGTTTTATTCATTTGATCGAACATTTGATCAGGAGTAATCCCAAATTGACTTAACTGTGTCTTTAATTGTTCTACTGTCATTTTTGCTTGAAAATCTTCAGACAATTCAAATCTCTTCATAAAAACCTTATAACGATCCATAAGAGATTCCATTTTTTTTATAAACATTTTTTTCCCTTCTCTGTCAAATTTTCCATAATCAGAACCAAGCTTCATAAGATCTTGGTAATCTGTAAAAAGCTTTTTAGCTTCTTCTTGAACGATGTCTGACTCGAAGAATCCCATCCTTATATTCCTCCCTCTAATCTCTTAGAAATGTTATTATAACTAACTTGATGATTTTGCATCATGAATAATAAAGTTGGTGCGGTACAACTTTTAATATTTTTCATTTTCTAATACCAAAGGATTTGAAGTGGAGTTGCACTCTTGTTGTTCTAAACTAATCTATTTTACCAACAATTGAAAGGTAGAAAATACTACCTAAATTTTTAAACATGAAAATTTAGATATAAATTAAAAAATATTTTTTTATGAATAAATTATGAGATTTTTTCAGACTCAAAAAATTCCATTTCTATTTTTTACTTCGAAAGATTAAGGCCTAATTATAAGATAACAATAATCTTTTAAATTGATTAGAACATTAATAAATTTTAGTTTATAAATAATTCTTTGATTTATATTTTTTCAGAATTAAATTTAGTAGACATGTTTCATAAATATTGAAAAAATTTAACGTGAATAATATTTCTAACCAAAATAGACAATTTGAATTATTTGGTTCAAATGTAAATACATCAATTAATTTTCAACACGCAAATAATCTAAAAATCAGAGGTGACATCCTAACTGAATGGAGAAATAGAATATATAATCACCAATTCAAAATTTCAAAAGATAGTCATAATCAAACTTTGCGCCAAACAAGTCTTCCTATAAATACAATTTCCAATGAAAGAAAAATTGATCCGTTTTCCCTGCAGCCATTATCATTAAACTTTTGGAGGACCAATCAATATATACATAATGGTCCAGCAATGTATTTTGTAATTGACTCGATGGAGAGTTCTAAAATAATCCTTTATATAGGAGAAACAAATTCAGCAAATAAAAGATGGAAGGGAGAACATGACTGTAAAAATTACCTTATGAACTATAAAGAAGCCCTAGCTCATAACAAACTCTCAAG
>QCMJ01000003.1 GCA_003213855.1 Prochlorococcus sp. AG-418-O03 | reverse complement strand
TTCATTGCTTTTATATCTCTTAATAAATTTATTATGAAGTTCATTAATTATTATTTCTTTATTCATGTTTAAACTATCTTGTATGGTTTTTACCTTATTAATCAAAGAATAATTTATTAGGGTACTGTTTTTATAAACTCTTTTTTTTGTATAAATGGTTATTAGCAAGTATGGACTTATTATGAAAAAACTACTAAAAATAGCTAATTGAAAATCAAGAAATAAAAGTCCAACTCCAATAATAAATAATATAGTAAGATTTGTTATTATTCTAAGAATTAGACTTATAGCTGCAACGGTAAAATCTAATTGAGTATTAAGAATTGATATTAATTCACCACTATTTTTTGATGTTGAGAAAATGTACGGTTGATAAATAATTCCCTTGAAAGCTTTTATACTAATATCACTACCAATAATCGCAGTCATCCTATAGTTTAGCCAAATATTTAATAGTCTTATTATCGTAGAAATTATAACGAACAAAACGAAAATAAAAGTTGTTAAGAAGATTAATGAATTTTGAGAATATAAATTAAAAGTGGTTGATAAAAAATTTATATACTTATTGTCAAATAATACATTCGAGTCAAGTAATGAATTTATGAATGGAATAAAACTTGCTATTGATATTATTTCACTAATCCCGCTAATTATCATTATTAACAACAATCCAATTAATTGTTTTTTTCTTTTAGATTTCAATAATTTCCATAGTTGTAATATCAAGCTAATACTCGAAATATTTTTATTTGCAATATTTTTTTTATTTAAAAATTTCATTTAATAATTAATAGTTGAGGGTTTATAAAATTAAGGTCTTAATGGATTCAAACTAGAAGGTACAAATCCTTTTAAATCAAAAATAATATGATTTTTATTTAACAAACTTCGCCACTCTGACTCTTCAATATCTAAAAATTCATTATGACAAACAGTACATATAATTACATCGAAAGTTTTATTCGTTGGGATTTTTTGATCAGTTTTGCAGTTAAACTGAACTGCCACATCAGATGTTAAATAGGGATCAATAATAGTTAAATTAATATTTTGGTTTTGAAAAATTTCAATCAGTTCATGAATTTTACTGTTTCTAAAGTCAGGACAATTCTCTTTAAATGTACCGCCTAAGATTATCATCTCGCATTTTTCATTAGGAATATTTCTTTTTATCATTTCATTAAAAATTAAATCAGTGATCCAAGTAGGCATAAAGTTATTAATTTTTCTACCTGCGAGAACAATTTCTGGAGAATAACCCATCTCTTCTGATTTATAAGTTAAGTAGTATGGATCGACACCTATACAGTGTCCACCTACTAACCCAGGTTTGAAGTCAAGAAAATTCCATTTTGTTCTGGCCGCTTTTAAGACTTCTAGAGTATCTAAATTTAAAAGTTTAAATATCATAGAAAATTCATTAACTAAGGCTATATTTAGATCTCTTTGAGTATTTTCAATTACTTTTGCAGCTTCAGCAATCTTTATTGATTTTGTAGAAAAAGTACCTGCTTTTATAATGGAAGCATATAAATTATCTATAAATTCTGCAGCCTCATTATTTGATCCACTTGTAATTTTTATAATAGATGAGATTTTTCTATTTTTATCTCCTGGGTTTATTCTTTCTGGACTATAACCACAGAAAAAATCCTTATTTAATTTAAGACCTGAATTCAATTCTATAAGAGGTACACATATTTCTTCAGTAGCTCCAGGGAAAACTGTACTTTCATAAATTATAACTGGTACTTCCTTCTCTTCTTTTTTTATTACTTTTCTTTTTTTTATAGCAAAACCAACTTCAGAACTTGCTTTTTTTATAAATGCTAAATCAGGTTTATTTAATTTATTTATAGGGGTAGGAACAGTAATAATGAAAACATCGGCATTAAAAATATCTTCTATATTTGAAGTGAAATGTATATTTTTATTTTTTTCAATTTCTTCTTTACTAAACTCATTTGTTCTATCTAGTCCATTTTTTAAATCATTAATTCTTGTTTCATTAACATCGTAAGCAATGATTTTCCTCGAAATTTTTGATTTAGTCCTTAGACATTTTTCTTTTGATGAAAATTCCATTGCAAGAGGTAAACCTACATAGCCAATTCCAACTATTGCAATTATCAATTCATCTAAATTTGGTAAAATCATTTTAATTTATATAAATTTTATTATTTAGATTATTTTGTAATAATTTTTATACCATTTAATAAACCTATCAACCCCATCTTCAATACTGGTAGAGGGTTTGAATTTAATCCAATTTTCTAGTAATGAGGTATCTGAAAAAGTTTTACTTACGTCACCAGGCTGAATGTCTACAAAATTTTTATTGGCCTTTAAATTTAAGGATTTTTCAATAGCTTCAATATAGGTTATTAAAGATACTGGATTTGAGTTACCAATGTTGAATATTCTATATGGAGCCCAACTCTTTGATGGAAGTGGGTTAGAGGAATTAAAAGAATCTTCTTTAATAGGTTTTTTTTTCATTAATAAAGAAATTGCTTCAACTATATCATCTATAAATGTAAAGTCTCTAACCATATTGCCATTATTAAAAACGTCAATTGGTGTGCCTTCAATGATTGATTTCGTGAAAATAAACAACGCCATATCAGGTCTTCCCCAAGGACCATAAACAGTAAAAAATCTTAATCCAGTCGTTGGTAAATTATATAGATGACTATAAGTATGTGCCATTAGTTCATTTGATCTTTTTGTGGCAGCATATAAACTTACTGGATGATCCACAGAATCATTTTCAGAGAAAGGAAATTTGGTATTACCTCCATATACTGAACTACTACTGGCATATATTAATTGCTCAACTTTTAGTTTCTTACAACACTCTAAAATATTTCCAAAACCAACAATGTTTGATTGGATATATGCGGAAGGATTTTTTATAGAATATCTTACTCCTGCTTGCGCAGCTAAATTAACTACTAAATTAGGTTCATACTTACTAAATATTTGATCCAAAAAAATCTCATCTTCAAGCGAACCTTTTTTAAAATTGAATTTTCCACCAAGATTATCTTTTTGCAATAAATTAATTCTTGAGTTTTTTAATTCAACATCGTAATAAGAATTCATATTGTCAATACCTAAAACATTATTACCCTCTTTTAAAAGACGCTTACATAAGTGAAATCCTATAAAACCTGCTGCTCCAGTAACTATAACTTTCATATAATAAATAGTTTAATTTTACTATATAGAGCAAAAAAGACATGAATTAAATATACTTTTATAAGCTTGCTTATAATTAAAAAAATTTTTATTTTTTAAATTTAAGAATGGGTAAAATACTTATCACTGGAGGCTTAGGTTATATTGGAAGTCATACCTGTTTATTATTTCTTGAAAACGGTTATGAAGTCATAGCTTATGATTTGTTAATTAATAGTGAACTTAAAACTTTTTATAAAATTCAAGCTTTGCTAAGAGAAAAAAATCTAGATTTAACCAAAAAATTTTCCTTCGTAAAAGGAGATATTAGAAATAAAAAATTACTTTCTGAAGTGTTTCATAGAAACAAGTCGATAGGCAAGCCAATAACAGGCGTAATCCATTTTGCAGGATTAAAAAGTGTTCAAATTTCTATTAATGAGCCCCTTCTATATTGGGATTGTAATGTGAATGGGACGATTAATCTTTTAGAAATTATGGAAAATAATAATTGTAAGAATATTGTTTTTAGCAGTAGTGCAACAGTTTATGGAGAATCAAAAAATAATCTATTAGATGAGCATACAGAATTAAATCCTTGCAATCCTTATGGATCTACAAAATTAGCTGTAGAAAATATTCTTAAAAATTTATCAAAAAGTAAAAAGAATTGGAGAATAGGAATTTTAAGGTATTTTAATCCTGCAGGTGCTCATCCTTCTGGGATATTAGGAGAATTTCCTAAATCTAATCTTGAAAATCTATTTCCAAAAATATGCGATGTAGCAGCAAAGAAAAAAGATAAAATATTTTTATATGGCAAAAATTGGCCTACTAAAGATGGAACATGTATTAGAGACTATTTACATGTAATGGATTTATCAGAAGCGCACCTTTTGACTTATGAACATTTAATTACTAATAAAGAATTTTTAATCTTTAATGTTGGTTCTGGGAAGGGTACTTCAGTTCTTGAACTCCTAAAAATATTTGAAGATACTAATAAGTGCAATATACCTTTTGAATTTGCAGATGAAAGGGAAGGTGATGTTTCTAGATTAGTTGCAGATACAAAATTAATCACTTCAAAACTCAATTGGAGCATTAAAAGAGATCTTTTTGAGATATGTAAAAGTGGTTGGTCTTTTTATAAAAAGAAAAATAATATTTTTTGACACAAATTTTTTATTTGAAATTAAATAATATTAAAAATAAAAAAACTAAAAATAATTTTTAAATTTAATTAATAGAATTAAATTAGGTAATTTTATAACTAGTGCTTAATTTAGTAACTGGCGGGGCTGGTTTTTTAGGGTCTCATATCTGTAATTATCTAATAAAAAATGATGAAAATGTAATTTGTTTAGATGACTTAAGTTCAGGAAAAATGTCCAACTTAAAAAATATAATAAATAACAAAAAATTTTCATTTATTAAAAATTCAGTTTTGAATGATTTTGAATTGGAAGTTGATAATATTTGGCACTTTGCATGCAGTGCCTCCCCCTCTGAATATGTTAAAAATCCAGTTAAAACAAATAAACTGGCATTCATTGGAACATCAAAAATGCTTGAATTGGCAAAAAAAAATAATGCAAAATTTCTTTTGGCAAGTAGTAGCGAAATATATGGAAATCCTAGGACACTCCCTCAAAAGGAAAATATTATTGGAGATATCAATCATTTAGATACTAGAGCTTGCTATGCGGAAGCAAAAAAATTATCAGAAACACTAACTTATGATTACAGAAGAATGTTTAACCTTGATGTAAAGATTGCGCGAATTTTTAATACTTATGGTTCAAACATGTCGATAAATGATGGCAGAGTAATGGCAACATTGATAATGCAAGGTTTAAAAAATGAAGAGATGACTATAAATGGAGATGGTAAACAAACAAGATCATTTTGTTTTGTTGATGATTTAATAGAGGGTTTGATGAGGTTTATGAAAAGTGACTTGACCGGACCCTATAACTTTGGTGGAACAGAACAAATTTCAATTTTGGATTTGGCAAAAATAATTTCCAAAAAGTTAGATAGAGAATTAAAAGTAAAATATTGTCAATCAATAAAAGATGAACCTAAATTAAGATGCCCTTGTATAAAAAAAGTATCAAAAGCATTGAATTGGGAACCAAAAGTAGATTTAGATTCAGGGCTGTCAAAAACCATTAAATCATTAAAAACCTTAATTAAATAAGTGATAATATTAAGTTTATATTTAACAAAAATTTTAATTTATAATTTTAATGAATAAAAATTTGAATTCTTTTGAAGTATTAAATATTTGCTGTATTGGAGCTGGTTATGTAGGAGGACCTACTATGGCAGTAATTGCAGATAAATGTAGAAATATAAAAGTAACAGTAGTTGATAAAAATTCAAAAAGAATAAATTTATGGAATGATATTAATCTTGATAATATCCCTGTTTTTGAACCTGGATTAAAAGAAATAGTTGCAAGGGTAAGAAACAAAAATTTATTTTTTACACAAAATCTGAAAGATTCTATAAAAAATGCTGATATTATTTTTATTTCTGTAAATACACCAATTAAGCAGTCTGGGCTTGGAGCAGGATTTGCTAGTGATTTAAAGTGGGTAGAAAAATGCGCTAGACAAATTGGGGAACTGGCATTAGGTCATACTATTGTGGTTGAAAAGAGCACCTTGCCGGTAAGAACCGCCAGAGTTATTAAACAAATTCTTAATTCTGCATCAACTGATAATAATTCAAATAAAAGAACTTTTTCTATATTGTCAAATCCAGAATTCTTAGCTGAAGGGACTGCGATTAATGATTTACTTTATCCTGATAGAGTTTTAATTGGAGGAGAGGATGATTATGCTATCCAAACTCTTTCAAAAATATATCAAAATTGGGTACCTCAAAAAAAAATTTTAACTACAAACCTCTGGAGCAGTGAGTTATCAAAATTGGTTTCTAATGCATTTTTAGCTCAGAGAGTTAGTTCAATAAATTCTATTTCTGCATTGTGCGAAGCAACAGGAGCAAATGTTAAAGAGGTTTCAAATGCAGTTGGATTAGACAGCAGGATAGGTAGGGAATTTCTTAATTCTGGACCAGGCTTTGGAGGAAGTTGCTTTAAAAAAGATATTTTAAATCTAGTCTATCTGTGCAGATTTTTCAATCTAAATGAAGTGGCAGATTTTTGGTATCAAATAGTGTTAATAAATGATTGGCAACAAAAAAGAATTTACGAATTAATAGTAAAAAAGTTATTTGGAAATGTTGATGGGAAGATAATTACAATTTTAGGTTTCTCTTTTAAATCTAATACTAATGACACGCGTGAATCTCCTGCCATAAAAATAGCCAATTATTTACTGATTGAGGGCGCACAATTAAAAATACATGATCCAAAAGTTTCACATCAACAAATAGCAATGGATTTAAAAGACTTCCAAGAAGACAAAAATGGTATGAGCTTAAATTCATGGCAATTTAGTAAGGATGTTTATGAAGCTTTAAAAAATAGTGATGCAGTTATCTTAACCACTGAATGGGAAGAATATAAAGGTTTGGATTGGCGTTCTATCTCAAAATCCATGCGAAAACCTGGGTGGGTTTTTGATACAAGAAAAATTCTTAATGGTATTGAAATTAAGAATAACGGACTTAATTATTGGTGTCTTGGAGAGGGGAGTGATTTAGAGATGATCTAAGATTTAATATGTTGGCTTTTGTTTCGTTTCATTTTCTCTGATAATAGAACAAAGGCCCCCTAGTAATACCCATGCAATAATACTTATTTTTCCGTCAAAATATGTTATGTCACTAAAATGCCAAAATATCATTATTAGTGTAGATATAAACCATGCCTTATTTAAATTATTAGAACCTCTATCAATATCTTGAAAAATAACTTTATATGATTTGAAAATTATTAATGAGACTAAACCTACAAGAGATATAGCCAAAGGTATGCCATAGGTAGACGCTAAATGTAGAGGCAAATTATGGGAATGTTGAGCAGCATAATAGCCATTTATTGCAAGATACAAAACAGGGAAAATACCTCCGCCCCACCCCCAGAGGGGGCGTTCACCAATTAGAGACAAAGTTTTGTTCCAGATTTCTAATCTTATGGATTCAAAAAATGTTGAATTTGAATTAAAGCTGAATCTTTTAATTAATTTTATTGGTAAGAATGATTCACCAAAATCAAAAAATAATTTTGGAAATAAATTGAAGGTTATAAAAGGTGTAAAAATTAAAAAAAGAATAAACAAAAATATAAATTTTATTTTAAGCATTCCTAATGATATGAAAATGCTTGCTAATGCATTTCTTGAGCTTGTTAATAAAATTAGATAAATAAAAAGTAAGTTAAGGGATGAAATAAAAAAACTCTTCAATTTGCTTTTTTTATCTTTAAGCATTACAGCTGCAAATGGGAAAACAACAGAAAGCCAACACCCTAGATAATTAGAATTGCTAAATAATCCTGTTAAATTGCCATTCTCAGTTATTGGACGCATAAACCAAACTATCAGTCCATAAAAACTATAAAAAGGTCCATGCCACCCTAACCAATATTGCCCAATACAACTTATAAATACTGGAACAGTACTCATTAAAAGTAGTTTTGCAAATATCTTTCTTTTATTTTCATTTTTAGTATAAATTTGAGACCCCCAAAATAAAAGAAATAAAGGCAGCCAATTAGACATATCTAACCAGATTAGACTAGGGTCTCTGCTAAAAGTTTCATTTAAGGCCGAATCTAATGAGTTTCTAATGCAACTAAATGTAATTAGGCTTATAGATACAAGAATAAAGTAATTCCATTTATTTTTTAAATAAGGACGTTCTGAAATATGAAATGAAACTATCAAAGAAATTAATATAAAAATAGCGCTGATTGGTAGAGCTGATGGTAAAAATAATATTCCTAAAAAGAAACTCCCTTCCCCTAAATTATTCAAAGAATAGAATTGTTTTAATCTTTTAAAAAATTCCATAAATAGATTATCAACGCTTCCTGCAGGATTCGAACCTGCGGCCCACTGCTTAGAAGGCAGTTGCTCTATCCAGCTGAGCTAAGGAAGCACTAAACAATTATATCTGACAGATATATAACAAACAAACAAACAATAATAAATTATTTATAAATTTCTATGCTAAAAGTTTAATCTATAGTGGTATCATTTAGAGTGATTTAGAATAGACAATTAATAGCAATATCAATTTTGGGAAAGAGGCTCTCTGAAAAACAAAAACAAGAAATAGTTAAATATTTTATTGACGGTTTTAAAATAGATGAAATATCTAAGAAGTTTGACTTTACGAAGTTAACGATTTCTAGGAACCTCAAAAAAAGTCTTGGGGACCAAAGATTTCTTGAATTAAACTCTTTGAATATTAAAAGAGCTAATTTAGATAATAAAAAAATAAATTTAAATAAATCTCCAAATAAGAAAAATAATCTAGAAAATAATTCTAATAATAAATTTAATGAAGAAAAGCAAAATATTAATAATCAGGACCAAACAATTTATGGCGCGGAATTTGTGGAAATAACGCCCTTAAATTTTGAAATTGAAAATGCTACTCGAAAAGATTATTCATCAGTGCCTATTTCCGAAGTTGAATTGCCAAGTATCGTCTATATGGTTGTTGATAAAAAAATTGAATTAGAAACTAAATATTTAAAAGATTTTCCAGATTGGCAATTTCTACCAAAAGTTGATCTAAATAGACAAACAATTGAAATCTACTTTGATTTAAAAAATGCCAAAAGATATTGCAATAAAGATCAAAAAGTAATTAAAGTTCCAAATACTAATGTGTTTAAGATTGTTGCCCCTATACTCATTTCTAAAGGAATCTCCAGAATCGTAAGTCCTGATAAATTGATTGCGCTAGAAAAGATCTAACCTCTTTTATGGTCAAAATTTATTTTCAGAACACTACCTGTAATTGATCCACTGATAAAACTCAGACCAATTATGAAACTAATTGGCAAATCAATTGTTTCTCTTAGTATAAGATTTATTTTTATTTGTTTTGAACTATTTTGGATTCCTATCATTAAAAGGAAGAATAAAGATAGATTAAATCCTATTGAGAAAAGTATTTTTTTAATTGTCACCAAAAATTAAGGCATTGCTTATTGGATTTTAATATAGATTATAAATTATGCTTTTTTTAATGTGATTTCTTTTAGCCAAGTATTTAGATGCTTCAGATAAACTTAATCCTGCTTTTGTTAATTCATAAAGCTCTTTTTTTATCTCTATTTTATTAAAATTATCCGATAATTTTTTTGCTTTTATTCCTTTAACAACTATTGTTATTTCACCAATGACTTCCTTGGACTCAAAAAAACTAAGAGCTTCATCAATATTATTACCAATACTTTCTTCAAACTTTTTTGTTAGTTCTCGACTAACCACTATCTCTCTTTCTCCACCACAATAATCTTTCAGATCATTTAATGATTTTTTAAGACGTTGGGGAGATTCAAATAAAATTGTGGTTTTGTCACTTTTACTAATTTCAATAAGAATTTTTTTTCTTTCTGAGTTCTTTTTTGGAAGAAAACCTTCAAAAGTAAATCGAGAAGAGGGAAGGCCGCTAGATACAAGAGCAGTAATCGCTGCACATGGTCCTGGAATACAGATAGTATTAAGACCTTTAGATCTTACACTTTTAACTAAATCTTCTCCAGGATCACAAATGCTTGGCATTCCTGCATCGCTCACTAAAGCAATTGATTTCCCTAAGCAAAGATCGTCAATTAATTTCGGAATTCTATTTAAAGAATTATGTTTATTGAAGCTTACGATATTATTTTTGAAGTCAAATTTGTTCATTATTTTTCTTGTATGTCTTGTATCTTCACAAGCAATAAGAGAAACATTCTTAAGGATATTTAAAGCTCTTGGGGATATATCACTTAAATTACCTATTGGTGTCCCAACAATATATAAAACACTATTCTCAGGTTCTGCGCTTTTGTGAGATGATGTTGTTTTAGATTTCATATAGTGATTAAATTACCTCAAGGTGTTGATATTAATAATCTTATCGATGATCTTAGAATTTTCAGCTGGGAAGCTTCAGAAATATTGCTTTATTACTCAAAAATACTGAGAGATGTAGATTCTAATAGTAATATTTTGGAGAAAGTGGATTATAGCAACCCTGTTACAATAGCTGATTTGAAAGTAAATGATTTAATTATTAAAAGAATTAATGAAAAATATCAGAATATCGATTGGGAAATTTTAAGCGAAGAAAATGTAAAAGATAAAATTGATAATTTTCAGAACAAATCTGATTGGATATGGATTTTAGATCCTCTTGATGGTACTAAGGATTTTATTCAGGGTACAGAAAATTATGCTATGCATCTTGCTTTATGTTATAAAAAAAGGCCCTACCTTGGAGTTGTTCTTATCCCTGAAAAGGATGAGTTATGGATTGCAGATGGTCGGGAGGTTTGGTGCGAGAGTATGGATGGCTCAAAAAAAAGTATGAATATTCCTAAAAAGAAAACTCTTAAGGAGATGACTGTAGTAACGAGTAAAAACCATAGAAATAAAAATCTAAAAGACTTAATAGAGAAAGTTAATTTTCAAAATGTTTTGGTTATGGGAAGTATTGGTTGCAAATTTGCCTCAATTTTAAGAGGGGAGAGTGATATTTATATCTCTTTAAGTCTTCCTGGTAAAAGCTCTCCTAAAGATTGGGATTTTGCCTCACCTGAGGTAATATTACAGGCCTCAGGTGGAGCTGTCACAAATTTAAAAAATAAAAAACTTTTTTATGGAGATCCAAATTATGAAAAAAGAGGAATTATTGTGGCATCTAATAATTGCAAGGTGCATCAAGAAATTTGTTCAGAAATAGAAGAAATCGTTAAAAGATATAATATTTATCCGCTTTAAACTTAATTTAAAGGGGCCACAGGAGTAGGGGTAGGTTCAGGGTATGACATGCCTCCATTTTGAGACACTCCCCTTAAAGTTAGATTTATACGACCTCTGCTGTCGATTTCGCGCACTCTTACTGTAACTTCATCACCTTGTCTTACAACATCTTCAACTCTTTCAACTCTAGCCTCAGATAATTGTGATATGTGGACCATACCTTCTTTCCCAGGAAGAATTTCGACAAAAGCTCCAATTGGAATAATTCTGGTAACAACCCCTGAAAAGATTTCACCCTCATGAACTTTACGCGTGAGGCCTTCAATAATCTTTTGAGCTTCTTCTGCTGCGGCACCGTCATGCGATGCGATGGTTACGATTCCTCCATCTTCTATGTCAATTTTTGTATTTGTCCTTTCTGTTATGCCTTTAATAGTTCTACCTCCAGGGCCTATTACTGTGCCGATAAGTTCTGGGTCAATCCTAAAGCTTAGTAGTCTTGGGGCATGAGGGGATAATGATTCTTGGGGCTTATCAATTGCTCCTTGCATTTTTTCAAGTATATGTAGCCTAGCTGGTCTTGCTTTTTTAATCGCATCAGAAATAACGCTAACAGGTAAACCTGTAATCTTCATATCCATTTGTAAAGCTGTTATACCCTTATCAGTACCTGCAACTTTAAAGTCCATGTCTCCAAGAAAGTCTTCAATTCCTTGTATATCTGTAAGAATTCTTACTTCTTTACCTTCCTTGATTAAGCCCATAGCAGTTCCACCTACAGGAGCTTTTAAAGGAACTCCTGCATCTAATAACGAAAGAGTGCTGCCACATACAGAACCCATTGAGGTTGATCCATTCGAACTTAAAACTTCACTAACTACCCTTAGGACGTAAGGGAATGTTTCTTTCCCAGGTAATACAGGGATTATAGCTCTCTCAGCTAGGGCGCCATGACCAATTTCCCTTCTCCCGGGTGTTCTCATTGGTCTTGTTTCTCCAACTGAATAAGGAGGAAAATTGTAGTGATGTAAATAAGTTTTCTCAGTGCTTGGATTTAGGTCATCCATTTCTTGAGCATCACTAGGAGTTCCTAATGTGGTTGTAGATAAAACTTGGGTTAGCCCTCTTTGGAATAATGCAGAACCATGAACCCTTTTTGGAAGAATTCCTGCAGATGCAGAAATTTTCCTAACTTCATCTAATTCGCGACCATCAACTCTTTTCCCATCATTTATGATTTGTGACCTCATTAATTTTTTTGTTAATTTTTTAAAGTCGGAACTTAATAACTTATCATTTTCTGAAAGAAGAACTTTGAGTTGGTTATCCTCTTTCAAAGATTCAATTTTATCTTGAGTCTCAACTTTTATTTTTTCGAGTTCAAGATCTCTTTCTTCCTTTGTGAGATCAAATTTCTTTAAAACTAACTCAATCGGTTTTGTGCAATTTTTCTCTAAATAGGAGGGTAATGTTCTATCTTCTTTAGGGTCAGTTGGCTTAATCTGTTTTATTCCTAAATCTTTTAGTAAATCTTCTTGCGATTTAATAAGTTCAGTAACTGATTCATAACCAAAATCTATAGCTTCAATAGTATCTTGCTCCGATAACTGATTAGCACCTGCCTCAATCATGACGATGCCTTCAGGTGAACCTGCAACAACAATGTCTAAATCACCTTTCTCAATTTCTCTATAACTTGGATTTAAGATGAAATCATCTCCTATAAGACCAACCCTTACTGCAGCCATTGGTCCATAAAATGGTATTTCTCCAAGTAAAGTCGCTATTGAAGCCCCAGTAACGGCCAAAACATCTGCAGGAACCCTTTCATCTAAAGAAAGGCAAGAGGCAACTATTTGTATCTCGTCTCTCATCCATGAGGGGAAAAGTGGCCTCATTGGCCTGTCAATTAATCTTGAAATTAAAGTCGCTCTCTCTGGAGGGCGACCTTCTCTACGCATAAAGCCACCTGGAATTCTTCCGGCAGCATATAGTTTCTCCTCATAGTCACATATTAGAGGTAGAAAGTCTGAAGCATCTTTTTTTGTAGTTTTTGTCGCTGTAACTAATAGAGAGGTGTCACCGCATTCAATCATTACTGATCCATTTGCTTGAGGAGCATATAGTCCTGTAGTTAGTCGTATCTCTCGTCCGTCAAACGTGATCGACTTATTTTGTCCTTCCACTTTTTAAATTATAAATCTATACATAATTTATTCTTACATTTTATAGGGACATATTGAGTAAATTATTTAGATAAGCTATAAAAATTCTTAAAATTGTTCCAAAAATGATTTTTAATTTGTTTAATTATGTGTTTTACGGTAGAGAATAAAGTTCAAAAAACTTATATTTACTACCAACTTGATTTAACTACTCCAGGAAGCTCACCATTATGAGCTCTTTGTCTCAACTGATTCCTGCAAAGACCAAAGTCTCTGTAGACTCCCCTTGGTTTGCCAGTTGCCCAACATCTATTTCTTACTCTATTTGGGGCAGAGTTTCTAGGCAGCCCCTGTATCTTTCTATGAATTTCTAACCTTTCCATTGGATCTTTTGCCGCATTAAATTCATCTAATAATGCTTTCCTTTTTGCAGCATATTTCTTCACAAGTTTTTTGCGTTTAACTTCTCTCGCAATCATGGACTTTTTCGCCATTTAGTCAGAATATTTAAAACTAACTATTATATTAACAGCTTGGAGAACAGTTTTTAAAATTTATTTATTGGTTTAATAATCTTTGTACGATTAATAGTTGACTAGTATCTCTGATAATAAGCAGAACGCTTAGTCCAACTAAAAGAAAAAAACTGGACTGAGTAACAACCATTTGTACCTTGACTGGAACAGGTTTCCCCCTAAAACCTTCAATTAAAGTGAAAACAAGTTGTCCTCCATCTAACAATGGTAAAGGTAATGAATTAAGTACTGCTAAATTAATAGAAATTAAAGCCGCAAATAATAATATGCCTGTCCCACCTTGTTGAGATAATTGTGCACCGATTTCAACGATTTTGACTGGCCCACTTAATTGTTGAGCTGTTGAGGAGAAATTTGTAATTAATCCTTTATAACCTTGTATTGTTTTAATCAAAAGTGATGAAAACTCATTATTGGTGTATTTAAAAAGTTCGAATATGTTTTTTGTCTTTTTAGTTTCTTTTTTTATATTAGGTTGTAATTGAGCACCTATTGTACCCTTCCCGTCTATATTTTTAGGTATTAAAGTTAAATCTTTTATAACCCCATCTCGATTAATTGTTATCGAAATTGGATTCTCTGATGAATTTTGAATCTCTTTTACTAAAGCAGAAACCGCTTGATCGCCAATTCCTAAAGTAATGCTTTCAATTTTTAAGATTTTATCACCTGCTTGTAATCCAGCAATAGAGGCAGCTTTCTCCGGCTGAGTAGCCAAAACTAAAATACCTGGATCGGGATCATACGGAATACCAATAGTTGTTACATTTACAATTAAAATGGTGTAGGCAAGGATTAAGTTAGCAAATACCCCAGCTGATATAACAATTACTCTTTGTATAACTGGCCTATTTTTTAAAAGATTTGGATCTTTAGGATCAATATTATTTATTTCTTCATCAGGAAAGGAAACAAAGCCTCCTAAGGGAAAGGCTCTAAGTGAATATGTTATGTCTTTATATCTTTTCTGAATTATTGATGGTCCAAAACCAATTGAAAATCCATCAACATAGATACCTTGTAAAATTGCCGCAAGAAAGTGCCCCATTTCATGAAAAAAAATGAGAAATCCTAGAACTGTTATTGAGGTTAAAACATTCATTTAATTATATTAGGCAGTTTTTAAAAAATTTGATCCAAAATATGGGACTAGAGCTTCTGGGATTTTTACGCTCCCATCAGTTTGTTGGCCATTCTCAAGAATAGCAGCCATAGTTCTTCCAATAGCAAGCCCACTACCGTTTAAGGTATGCAAATATGTATTTTTCTTCTCAATTTTTGTTCTTATTGATGACCTGCGTGCTTGAAAGTCCAAACAATTACTACAACTTGAAATTTCTCTATAACATTTACTACTTGGTAGCCAGACCTCAAGATCAAAAGTTCTGCTTGAAGAAAAACCTAAGTCTCCAGTACAAATATCAACTAATCTGTAAGGTAGATTAAGCTTTCTTAAGATACTTTCTGCATCAGAAGTGATCTTTTTATGAGCCTCTATGGATTTATTTGGATCACAAAACCAATACAGCTCAACTTTATTGAATTGATGAAGTCTTATTAAGCCTTTAGTATCCCTTCCATAACTTCCAGCTTCTCTCCTAAAACACGGACTATATGCAACATACTTCATGGGTAACTGCTTTGAATCAATAATCTCATTCCTATGAAAAGCAGTTAGTGGAACTTCAGCTGTAGGAGAAAGCCAGAGGTCGTCGTTAGAGCACTTAAAACTTTCATTTGCAAATTTAGGTAATTGACCAGATCCTGTAAGACTTTCTGAATTTATTAAAGCTGGAGGCATTAACTCTACGTAACCATTTTTAGTATGCATGTCGAGCATGAAATTTATTAACGCTCTTTCTAATCTGGCACCATTTCCAATGAGTGTAATAAAACGACTTTTTGATATTTTAGTAGATTTTATAGAGTCAAAAAGATTAAGGCTCTCGCCTATTTCCCAATGAGATTTAAGATTCTCCTTGATAAGTGGGTCTCCCCAAGTTTTTATTTGTAAATTATCACTTTCATCCTTTCCAATAGGTGCATCTTTGCTAGGAAAATTAGGTAAATTATAAATCTCATCATCTACTTGTTTGTCTAATATTCTTTGTTTTTCTTCTAATTCAGAAATTTTGCTTCTGTATTGGTTTCCCTTTTTCTTTAAATCATTTAATTCTTGTGAATTATTATTTGGTGATTTACCAATCAATTGGCCGATAGATTTGCTTAATTTTTTACTCTCCGATTGGAGACTGGAAATTTCTATGTCAATTTCTTTTTTTCTAACAGTTAATTCGTGTATGTGAGATATTTTGTACACTTTTCCTCTTAAGGATAAATTCTCTTGAACAGATGTTGGGTTTTCTCTTATTAATTTTTGATCTAACACTCTTTTTTTTTTATACATTAATTAAGATAGTTAATCTCAATTCATTATTTGGGTTTTTTGATTAAAAATTAACTAAATTAATGATTCCTGATTTGTGAAATATTTTTAAAATTAAATTTAATTCACGATGCAGAGCGGGCCCGTCCTGTGGATGACCATTCTTTTAGGAAATCAATTTGCTCTTTAGCGGTTCTTGATAAAGGAACTAATTCAGAAACTGCCTTTATTATATCTTTCTCCACAAGCTCTCTATTCTCAGAGAATGAAATATGCATCCCCTCTATTACTGCTTGTTCAAGTTCTGCCCCTGAAAATCCATCTGTTCTATCGATGATAGTAGAAAGAGGGAAACTGTAACTTGGTCTTCTTTTTTTTAGGTGCAAATCCAGAATACTTAATCTTTCTTCAGAATTTGGCAAATCAAGAAAAAATATCTCATCAAACCTACCTTTCCTTAATAATTCGGCAGGAAGCTTATCTATAGCATTAGCGGTAGCAATGACAAATACGGTGGATTCTTTTTCAGCCATCCAAGTTAGTAAACTTGCCAAAACCCTCTGACTTGTTCCTCCATCGCTTCTAGCATCGCCGCCAAAGCCCTTGTCAATTTCATCGATCCAGAGGATACAAGGAGACATGGCCTCAGCTCTTGCAATTGTTTCTCTAGTTCTTGCTTCACTTGAGCCAACGAGGCTAGAAAACAGTCTTCCAACATCTAACCTAAGTAGCGGCATCGACCAACTCTTAGAAATTGATTTTGCGGTAAGCGATTTCCCTGTTCCTTGTGCCCCGACAAGTAAGACGCCCTTGGGGATTGGTAATCCATAATCTCTAGCTTCTTTAGAAAAGGCCCTGTATCTTTGATTAAGCCAAACTTTTAAAACATTTAAACCACCAATATCATTTTGACTTGATTTAGCCTCGAAAAATTCTAAAATTTCACTTCTTGCTATCACTTGTTTTTTCTCTTCAAGAATATCTTTAATATCTTCTTTACTTATTTTTCCTCTTTGAGCAAGGGCCTTTGCAGTGACTTGCTTTACTTTTATTTCGGTAAGTCCGCTTGAGGCAATAGAAAGTTCGTTTAAGTCTTGTTCCTCAAGATTTGAATTGGAATTGATAGCTATTTTTTTTATTAGATTTTTCAATTCTTTTTGATCAGGTAAAGGTAGATCTAAAATTGTCATTAATTCATCCAGCTCTTCTGATGATGGGAATAAATGAGAACTAATTATTAAATTATGACTAGTTTTCTTTAGCGTTGAAGATAGTTCTTTAATAGTTCTATTGATGGATGGATCGTCATAAAATTTATGAAAATCTTTTACTAACAAAATAGTTGAGACTTCAGAACTTTGTTCTTTAAGCCAATTAAGCACTCCTAACGGATTGTTAGGAAATTTACCTTCTTCATTTATTAATCCTTTTATGCCGCTAACACAATCCCAGCAAATGAATCTTTTTATTTTTAATCTTTCACAAGAGAAATTGATCAATTTTTCTAATCTTTCCTCTTCTTTAGTCCTGATCCAGATCAATGAGGTTCTTGATTTTATGAGTAATTCTAAATTTCTACACCAAGAATTCATTATTTAAGATTCAAACTATTTTTTACTGTTAGGTTCAAAAGGTAATCTTTTATCTGAGATAGTTGAAGCAGAAGTTGTTATTACTTCATTTTTGGCCAATAATTGTTGATCCAAAATTTTCTGTAGATTCTCAGGAAGAGCTTCTTTATTAAGTAGAAAAGTCTGAAATGCCTGAAATATATTAGCAACAACCATATAAAGTAAAACTCCTGCTGGTAGTGGGAAAAACAGAAACATCCCAGTAATCATAATTGGCGTAATTTTGTTGGCTGTTGATTGCTGGGGATTTGCAGGCATCCCCTGACTAGATAAAACTTGAGAGAGAAGTAGGGTTAATCCAAAGGCACCTACAAGTGTCGCAATATCCCAGTTAATTGACCCATCTACATAAAAACCAACTTGTCCAAGGGCTTTTATAAAAAGAAAACCACTTTTTGCAGCTAGGCCAGGAATTTTTGCCTCGATTGTTGCATCGCCCGGTTTAATTGCTGTTACTGTGCCGTCTTGGGAGACTTTAAGATATTCGGATCCTTTAGAAACCTTCCATGTTGGTAGAAATTTTGATCCATTGTCATATTTAGACAAAACTTCCGAATAGCTATTGCCGTTTGTTGTTTGTAAATTTATTTTTACAGATTCTTCTGTTCCTAATTTTGTTCCATTAGGGATGGTAGCTATTACAGGAAAATGTGATTTTTCTGTAATAAAAATAGAGTGTCTTGGGGATTTGTAAGGTTTTGGATCAATAGCCGCTATTTGATCCTGTGGAACAACCTTGAGATTTATGTTGTAGGGGACATCAGCAAATGGTGATCCCCTTAAGGTCGCAAACAATGCAAATAGCACGGGCATTTGTACAATCAATGGAAGGCAACCTGCTAGAGGACTTCCAAACTCATTCATTAGTTTTCCCAATTCTTCTTGCTGTTTCTTTGGATCACCAGAAAACTTAGATTTTATTTCTGCTTGCCTTTTTTGCATTACTGGTTGAGCAATCTTCATCCTTCTCGCGCTTCTAATGGAACCAGCGCTTAGAGGGAAAAGTGCAATTCTAATTACGACTGTCAATGCAACAATCGCTAAACCATAACTAGGTACTAAACCGTAGAAAAAATCTAGAATAGGGATAAGTAATTTTTCAGAAATGAACCCTATCACGATATTAAAAGGAGTGTAATTTTATTAGACATTTATTTTACAGGAAAATAAGGTTTTTGTAATTAATTTAATTAGGATTTAGTAGCAAAACCCTCTACCTCGTTGAGATTTTGGATTTGTGATCTTTTATTTATATTTTCTTCAATATATTTTTGCTTTTCTCTGAATAAAGGTATTGATTTCATTTCAACCTTGGATCCATCATTAAGAATAAGGACCATATCACCATAAGATCCGAATCCCCTTGGAATAGATCTAATTTCTTCAATGTTACTTAATGAAACTTGTGTTTTGTTTTTACCAAACCAGCCGCCGTCTATCGTAATTCTTTTATTTGTAATCTTATATCTCAACCAAAATGCTCTTACTATTGCAGCAAAGGTAAAGGGTAATCCAAGAATAGTTATACCTGCAAGTAGATTTATTAATAAATCCCCTTTTGCGGGACCACCTTCATAAAAGGATTCTTCATTCATGTTAATCATTTGATTAGACGAGATTTGAACATTAAGTTTTGAAATTCTTCCAAAAGTCTGCTTTTATCGTTGCAGAAATCTCCAAATTTAAGGTTAACAAGTAACCAATATGGTTTGTGGTTATTAATTTTTTGAATATTTTTTATTAACCACTCTTGAAGGATTCTTCTTAATTTATTTCTTTCTACAGCTTTTTTTGAGACTTTTTTACTAATAGCTATTGCTATTCTAAATTTGTTTGAGGTATTTGTTAGTTTATGGGTTAAGAGAATTTCTGGATTTGATCTTGCAACTTTAAATGTCATTAAATTTCCATAATATGTTTTGGAATTTTTATGAATATAGTTGAAAGTCCTATGACCTTTTAAACGCATATCCTTAGGTAAGGCCATTTAAATAAGAAGTTATACAGCTATTCTTTCTCTACCTTTTTGTCTTCTGCTCTTAATAACTCTTCTACCAGTATGAGAACGCATTCTTACTCTAAAACCAGATACACGTTTTCTTTTTCTTGAAGTTCCGCCAAAAGTTCTTTTAGTCATTTGTTTAATTATCCTTATTTAATTTATCATTTAATCGATCACTATAGTCCAGCTTCCTAAATAACTTGAAAATGATTTCCCTTTAGGTTGCCCAAATGAATGAAATTGATATAAACCTGATTTTTTTGGATTAAAGATTTTAAAGACAATTGCATAACTGTCTTTGTTAGAAGGAATTGGGCTGTAGGGGTAAATATCCAGTGAACGTAAACCTGATTCATCAGTCTTGATTTCGAAATCAGCTGGAATGTCTTCTAAGCATTTAGTTCTACTCTCAAAACCACCTATTTTTACTTTACAAAAACTAATTTTTTCATTATTTAGAGTGGATTTAAAGGACTTAGGAATTGCTAGATTAATTTTTAAGAGATCACTTCTTCTATCAGATGGCCTCAAGAAAAAATAAATTTTATTTCTAAATCTCCTTTCATTTTCTTTTTGAAACCACTTTAATCTTCTATAACCATCGTTTTGATCCCACTGAAATTCCAACCCAGCTTTAGCATCTTGGGTGTTATAAAAGGGAGTAAAAACTAAAATTGTAGGTATAATAAAAAGTCTTAAAATTTTAAGATTTAAAATTTGTTTCTTTGTGATTTTTAGCATTAAGGAAATGGAATTTAAAGTTTTAGTTAGTGCTATGCAAATTTAAAGCAGAAAAATATTTTTACTAAGGTTAACATCTATCTGACCTTAATTTCGCAGCGCCTTTTAAATAAGGGTGCTTTATTGCATAGTTTGGCGGCAATAAAACTTGAGCCATTATTCTTATACAAAAATCAACATCATTGGATACGTGCATTTGTTGGCAGTCTAAAAAGGCAACTGAATCAAGTCCATTAAATTTCCTTGCAATTGAAGCGGGAAAACATGCATTTAAATCTTTTGTCGCTGTGAATGTAATGGATAGTATGTTCGTCTTGATTAGATTGTTTCGTGAAATTAATTCATCAATTAATTCCACTACGGCAGCTTCTATTTCCTTAACAGAATTACCAGATGCAGTTGTGGCACCACGAATAAATGTAATTTTATAATCATCTTTCATTTTCTCATACATATCGATTTAAGGCTTGTATAACCAAAGTACTTTATTAGATGAGTCAAACTCAAAAAAGATATTAGTGATAATTTTCTCAATCATTCTACTTCCAGGAATTAGTCCAAGTATTTTTTTCTTCTTCTTCCCAAATGTTAAAGGCTGAATTTTAGGATCAATATTTACCATTTCTGCAGCTAGCTCCCTTGCAACAAATTCATCTCCAACCTTATCAACAAGACCAAGTTCGAGTGCTTGAGTCCCAGTGAAAATTCTTCCATCAGCAAATTTTCTTACTTCTTCAACAGGTAAATTCCTGCCTTCAGCAACAGCTTCGGTAAATTGATTGTAACTTTCATTTATAAGCCCTTGGAGTAGACCTCTACCTTCCTCGCTTAGAGGTTTATCTGGAGAAAGTATGTCTTTAAATACACCGCTTTTAACTGTCTCAAATTTAATGCCGATTTTATCTAATAATTCAGATAAATTATTTCCTCTTATAATCACACCAATAGATCCTGTAATTGTGCCTGGATTAGCAACTATTTTGTCAGATGCAACACCAATGTAAACGCCTCCTGATGCTGAAATGTTTCCAAAACTGGCAATGACTTTACATCCTTTATCTTTTAGTCTTTTAATAGCAGAGTATATTTCTTGGCTATCCCCAACAGTTCCCCCTGGAGAGTCAATTCTCACGATTAAAGCGGGGAATTCTCTATCCTCAATTTGTTTAAGAGCTTTAAGGACTGAAACTCTTGTTGAACTTGTGATAGGCTCATCAATTACTATACGAGCTATTCTTTTTTTTGACTTTCGTCTAAAAGGCCAAATCATTCTTTTAAGGTAAATTCATAAAACTACTTTAAAAAGACTATCAGCAGACCTAATGAATTCAATCCTAAATTGGTTTTTAATGATACTCCCTTTTGCACTTTGGGGTACTTCAATGGCGGCTATGACTCCTTTAGTTTCTAGTGCTGGGCCAGAATTTGTGGCTTCTTTAAGATTACTTCCTGCAGGTATTCTTGTTCTAATAACAACATATTTGTTTAAAAGAGATTTAAAAATTTATAAGTGCGATTTGAAGTGGTTTTTTATTTTTACGATTGTTGATGCCACTTTTTTTCAGTTGTTTTTAACTTATGGTATTGAAAAAACTGGAGCAGGTTTAGGTTCTGTCTTGATTGATTCTCAACCGCTTTTGGTAGCTATTTTAGCTAGGGCAATTTTTGGGAATTTAATTAATCCAATAGGATGGTTAGGACTACTTTTTGGCTTGGGAGGGATAGTATTTTTAGGAGTTCCACAAGAATTTTTAGGGAATTGGTGGTTGATGTCTGATAAGTCTATAAATGATGTTGCTTTTAACTTTGGAGAACTTTGGATGCTTGCAGCTTCTCTCGCTATGGCATTAGGAACAATTTTAATTAGATTCACTTGCACTAAAAGTGATCCAGTTGCAGTTACAGGCTGGCATATGGTTTTAGGGAGTTTGCCCTTAATTATTAAGCACTTCATACAATCAAATTTCACAATAATTCCAGATTGGACATTACTTGATTGGGGACTTATGTCATTTGCAAGTATTTTTGGAGGAGCAATAGCCTATGGATTGTTTTTCTACTTTGCTAATAATAAAGAAATAACTGGATTTAGCACTCTTGCATTTTTAACACCTGTATTTGCTCTTCTCAGTGGAGGTGTTTGGTTAGATGAAAGACTCACTATTGTGCAGTGGATTGGAGTGGTGTTTGTTCTTATCTCAGTATTTTTTGTTAGCCAGAGAAAGAGTTTATGGGAAAATAAATTTCCTGATACTACTATTTAATTAGTTTCTTTTTGTAAAAAGTCTAATAATGCGAATAGTTTTGATTAGTACGCCAATAGGGTTCTTAGGGAGTGGTAAAGGTGGTGGAGTTGAACTAACTTTAAATTCTTTAGTTTCAGGTTTAATTTCTTTAGGTCATTCTGTTGAGGTTGTAGCTCCAAAAAATTCTAAGTTACATGAAAGTAATGTAAAAGCAAAATTACATTTTGTAGAAGGTGAAGGTCAAATTAGTTGGCAGCATCAAAATTATAATTCTCCCGTAAGTATCCCAGACAATTCTCTTTTAGCAGGAATGCTTGAAAAGGGATTAGATATTGCTAAACATGCAGATTTATTGTTGAACATGTCTTATGATTGGTTGCCTATCTGGATGACCCTAAATTCAGAGATACCCATTGCACATATTATTAGCATGGGTTCTGAAAGTTCAGTAATTACTAATTTAATCTCTAAGGTATATGCTAAATATCCAAATAATTTTGCTTTTCATTCGAAAATGCAAGCTAATGATTATCCATTCATAAAAAAACCAACAATTATCGGTAATGGGTTTAATTTAGAAAACTATATTTTTCAAGATTCAGTTAAGGGACCCTTGGCATGGGTTGGAAGAGTGGCTCCTGAGAAAGGTTTGGAGGACGCAGCTTATGTAGCAAATCAACTTGGCGAAAAATTAAAAGTTTGGGGATTTATAGAAGATGAGATGTATGCCTCTAAGATAGAAAAATTATTCCCTCAAGGAGCTATAGATTGGATGGGGTTTTTATCAACCGATGAATTACAAAAAGAACTTGGTAAATGCAGAGGTCTGCTAAATACTCCGAAATGGAATGAGGCATATGGGAACGTTATTGTTGAAGCTTTAGCCTGTGGGGTACCTGTTGTAGCTTATAAAAGGGGAGGACCTAGTGAAATTATTCAGCATGGCCAAACAGGTTATCTTGCTGATCCTGATGATAAAAAAAATATGCTTTCTTATGTAGAGATTATTGAAAAAATAAAGCGTCAGAAATGTAGAGATTGGGTAGAAAAGAATGCCTCTGCAGATATATTTGCTAACAAGGTTGTGAACTGGCTTAATAAGGTAATGCATGAATATAAATAATATTAAATGATTCTTCTTTACTCAAAAAAAAGGATTATAACCTTATTGATAGTTTTAGTTTGCGGGATCATTATATTTATCTTAGGTTTAGGCGCTACAGGATTGGTGGATGAAACTCCCCCTTTATTTGCCGCTGCAGCACGGGCAATGAGTGAATCTGGTGATTGGTTGACTCCAAAAGTCAATGGAATATTCCGTTTTGATAAGCCTCCACTGATATATTGGCTGATGGGGTTTTTTTACTCGTTACCTAAAAACGAGATTTGGGATAGTTTGGGGACTCTCTCAGCAAGACTCCCTTCAGCTTTGGCTTCATTATTTTTAATGTTGATGATTGGAGATACGTTGTTTTGTTGGCCACAGAAGGGTGATAGGCAATTCCTCACGCCAATAGTTGCATCATTAGGCTTTGCTCTTTCTCCATTAATAATTATTTGGAGTAGAACTGCCGTGAGTGATGCCCTTTTAACTGGAACCTTAGGGATTAGCCTGCTTTTGTTTTGGAGAAGAATGGCAAGTGAAAATAATGATCAATGCATTTCAGCTTGGGTATTTTTAGGTTTTGCAATTTTAGTTAAAGGACCTGTTGCATTTGTTTTGGCATTATTTACTATTACGTCTTTCTTTTTTTGTCAGAAGAATTGGAAAACGTTGCTCAGTAAGATAAACCCCAAGAAAGGTTTTTTAATAACAACACTAATAAGTGTTCCATGGTATTTATTAGAACTTTTAAAAGAGGGAAAGCCTTTTTGGGATAATTTTTTTGGTTACCATAATTTTCAAAGATATACCTCAGTTGTAAATAATCATGCAGAACCATTCTGGTTTTTTCTTTACATAATGATATTGGCTTCATTACCATTCACTCCTTTTTTGTATCATGGGATATTTAAAACCCTTAAGGATTTCTTTAAAAGTTTAAAAGAAAATGGCGATGTCACTGACACCCTTTATACATATTCTCTATGCTGGTTAACTTCAGTTTTAATCTTCTTTAGCCTTTCTGCGACGAAACTACCTAGCTATTGGTTGCCAGCAATTCCAGCGGCGGCACTATTAACAAGTAATAGCTTTATAAGCTTAAAAAATATAAATAAAAGTTATTTATATTTCTGGATTTTTAATATTTTAATTTTGTTTGGCTTCTCGATAGCATTCTTTTTCTCGAATATTTGGTTAAGTTCAATTAATGATCCTGAAATGCCTAATCTTGCATCCGAACTTATAAGCTCTGGGATTATTTTCAAAGCTAAATTGTTCTTCTCTTCATTTACCCTTCTTGCATTAATTTTATTTTCTTTAAAGTCTAGAAATATCCTTCTTTATCTCCAAATTTTACTTCTTATGGGACAATCTTATTTGATGTCGCCAATTAGAAACTTAGCAGATACTTCAAGGCAATTACCCTTAAGGAATATCTCAAAATTAATTTTAGATATTCGCGAGGGGAGGGAAACTTTAGCAATGATAGGGATAAGAAAACCTTCATTACATTATTACTCCAGACAAATAGTTTTTTATGAACCAAACACTGAAGAGGGATTAATTAATTTGTCAGAAAGGCTAAATACTGATAGGAGAGAGAATTATGCGGATCAACCTGATTATGAATACAAATCTCTATTAGTAGTGATAGATGAATACTCTACACGCCGAAAGCAATGGTCAAAAATTAATCATCAAAAATTGGGTAAATTTGGGATTTATAATTTATGGCGAATTCAAAAAAGTGATTTAAATAAATATTCGAGATTTTTAGTTAAAAGTGGTTATAAATCTGACTGGGAAAATAGAAAAGTTGAAAAATTTTAACAAAGTCTTTTTTTAAGAAGAGCATTTTTTAAATCATCAAGGCTGCACTTGCTTGGTATATCAATCTTATTTAAATCTTCCATTAATTCGAGATCGATGACAGAATCTTCGGCTAAAAAACTAAAAACTTCATTAATGCTTATTCCCATATCTTGCGCCATCTCTGAGATAAGCCTTAGAGTATCCCTCCTAACAGAAATCCTTAGATCTAAAGGGATATATTCATTTTCAGGGTTTGCTGACTTCATACACTAAATCTTAAGACATTATTTAGTTATCAGAATATAATCTTTACAATATTCATTAATCATGTATTAAGCGTAAGACGTTAATGTAAGTTGTTTAAATAAATAAATTCATAAACATTTTTAATAGAGGAATTGTAATTATTGAAATAATGGTTGTAGTAAAAAGAATCTTTGAAGCTATTTTTTGTTTTACACCATAAGCCTCTGCCATTAATATAGTGGATATTGCCGTTGGGGTTCCTGCCTGAAGAATTACTGCAGATGATTGATAGAAGTTGAAATTTAAGAATTTGCATATTAAAAAAATAATAAAAGGAAAAATAAATAACTTTAATAAAATTGAAAATTTAATTTCTTCATTTAGATCCAAAATCCTCTCATTTTGATTTGTGATTATTCCAAGTCTTGTTCCCACAATTATTATTGCCAAAGCAATAACTAATCTTGCAGGAATCCAAAGATAATTGCCTAAAATTTCATCTATTTGAAAAAGATATGCAAGAAGTACACCTATAATCCCTCTTGATGCAGGGCTATTTATCAATGCACTTAATAGACCTTTGATGTTTGGGATGTTATTGCTGTTGGATTTTTCTTGTAGAAAAAAAGGTCCAAATATCCAAGCGAAAAGTGTTGTTCCTAAATCAAATCCAATAGTGAAATTTATAGTTGTTGAAGGTAGAAGAGCTAGCGCAATTGGTATTCCAAGAAATGATGTATTACCTATTAGGCCTGCTAACTGCAATGTGTAATTTGCAAACCTCTTCTTAAATATTGGGATTATATTTAATAATGTTATTAAAAATCCAATTACAGAGAATGCTAAAAATGCACTTTTAATTAGGTTTATATCTATACCTTCCTTTAATAGAAGACCCATTACACTTAATGGAATGCCAAATCTTATTAGAGGTCTTGCTATATATTTTGAAATCTTTGGATTCTTTTTTCCCAGAAGAAAACCAAAGATTAAAAAAGGGATAATATTTATAAAAAGAGAGTAGATGGTATTAATTGGAAATTTATTAAAGCAATATTAACTTGCCATAGTGCAGTCAAAAAGGTTTTTATAATTTATTGAGAATTTAAATTATTTTCCAGATTGCTTTGTCAGGAATTGTAGGAGACTTATATAAATTTTCTGGTTCTTTAGTCAAAACTCTCCATGTAGGAACCCGACAAGTTACGTAAGCAGGACTTTCTATTAAAACTCCAGGGTTCTCATCAAAAGTACATGTAAAACCTTCTTTCCAATATCCACCACTGTTAAGGCTTCCTTTAAACCAAACCCAGCATTTTGAAGTTTTCAAGATAAGTAAATTTTTTGTTTTATTTTAATAAAGATTTAAGTAATAAATCTAATATTTATTACTTTTAAAAAAATTTTTACTCATATTAGTTTTTTGAAAAATATATTTTAGAGATTAATATCAATAAATTTAAGATCAGGGTAATTAAATTTGCTATCAATATTGGTGTAGAAGAAATTTTATAACCGTAAATGATCCAAGATAAAACACCGATAATGAACATTATTAATGTTGTCAAAGAAACATCATCTGCCTTTTTGGTTTTTAAAGTTTTTATCAATTGAGGTAGAAATGCTGCCGTTGTTAAAATCGCTGCAAAATATCCAAATATATCTACATTCATAAAAATATTTTAAAAACTATTCTTTAATTAAATCAGTCAAAAATCCTAAGGGATCCCTCATGTTTGATGAATATCCAAGCACATCTTTTGAAAAAAAATTATAAATAATTTGATTTTTATTATTCAATAGAAAAGAAGCCCCTCTTTGAGGAAGGTATTCTTCATTAAGAATATAATCACTCCAATTTTGAATTATTTCATTCATATTATTTAATCTAAATGTTGCTAATTCAAATGGTCTCAAATAACCTTCCCCGAAAACCTTTTTAAAAGAATTACCTGAGAATTTTAAAAATTTTAAAACATCAATGTTGTCAAATTCCGAATAGATTTGCTTTGCTCTTCGGTCGCCGGTATAACCTCTAATAACTTCTTTAATTGTTTTAAAAGAATTTATCCCTGATAACATCAAAAGCATATTGATCCAACCTCCTAAACCAATATCTAATCCTCTTGAGATTTTTAGATTATTATGGATTTGATTATCAGAAACAACTATTAAATTTTCTTTGTGAAAGCCAGTAAATTTACAGAATTTTTCTTTACCATTTTTGTTCCCAATAGCAATTGCAAAAATATCTAAATTTTTATCTTGATTTTTATCGATAAAACTTTTCAAATTTATAGCATATTCAAAGCTATCAAAGTCTCCCAATAAACCAAATAAAACAATTAATTTGAATTTTTTATGCCCATTAAAGTTGAATTCTTCAATAAGATTTTTTATGTTATTTTGAAATTTGTCAGTCACGATGGCTTGAATTTTTTATAAATTATTCTCAAAAAATTTTTCTTACTTTGATTAGTATAAAATTTTACATGAAAAAGTTTTTAAAGAAATTAATTTAACGTTTTTAGATTTTATTATCTTAATGTAAACATTTTGAAGTTATGACTGTAGGAATTTATTACGCAACTACAACTGGAAAAACTGAAGACGTAGCTGATCGTCTTCACAACTTTATCTCTTCAGCAGAAGCACCTAAAGATGTATCTGATGTAGATGATCTTTCGGAATTTGAAGGTCTTGATGGAATTATCTGCGGGATACCTACTTGGAATACTGGCGCAGATGAAGAAAGATCTGGAACTGCATGGGATTCAATCTTAGATGATATTGGTGAACTAAGTTTATCAGGAAAAAAAGTTGCAATTTTTGGTTTAGGAGATTCTTCTACATATACAGAAAACTATTGTGATGCAATGGAAGAACTTCATAGCTACTTCACAAAAGCAGGCGCCGAAATGGTCGGTTACGTAGATAAATCTTCTTATACATTTGATGAGTCTAAAAGTGTCATCGGAGAAAGCTTTTGTGGATTACCTCTTGATGAAGATAGTGAATCTGATTTGACCGATTCGCGTCTTGAAACATGGGCTTCTCAGCTTAAGGGTGAAATCCCCTCATTGGCGTAAGCTTTCTCAGATATTACTTCCCTAGTTTGTAACATTTGTTCTTTCAAAATATGTTTTTTTTACATAAGTAATTAAATCTGTAAAGAACATGTAAAAACAATAGCGATAAGCAATATGCTCAATTTGCTGTTTACTTAAATCAAGTGTTACAAACTTACGGAAAATCTGATGTCACCTATGACTGGTACGCAGGGAATTCTGGTGTTGTTGGCCGTTCAGGTAAATTCATAGCTGCTCATGCTGCCCATGCAGGCCTAATGATGTTCTGGGCAGGAGCTTTTGGATTATTTGAATTGGCCCGTTACGACGCCAGTATTCCAATGGGGGCACAGAAAGCAATTGTTTTGCCTCACCTAGCGGGTATTGGAATTGGTGGCGTTGAAAATGGTGTTATTACAGAACCATATGGAATTGTTGTAATTTGCACATTACATCTAATTTTTTCAGCCGTATTGGGTGCTGGGGGATTATTACATTCCAACAAATTTGCAGGTGATCTTGGAGACTACCCAGAAAATAGTAAGCCACAAAAATTTGATTTCGAATGGGATGACCCAGATAAATTAACCTTTATCCTTGGACATCATTTAATCTTTCTTGGGCTTGGAGCAATTATGTTCGTTGAATGGGCTCGTATTCATGGAATTTACGACCCAGCGATAGGATCTACAAGACAAGTTATTTACAATTTAGATATTGCCGCTATCTGGAACCATCAATTTGATTTTTTAAAAATTGATAGTCTTGAAGACGTTATGGGAGGACATGCTTTCCTAGCTTTCCTGGAGATAATTGGAGGTGTTTTCCATATTTGTACTAAACAATTTGGAGAATATACAGAATTCAAAGGAAAAGGATTACTTGGCGCTGAGGCAATTTTGTCATACTCAGTTGTTGGTGTTTCTTATATGGCTTTTGTTGCTGCTTTTTGGTGTGCTTCAAATACAACTATATATCCAATTGATCTATATGGAGAGCCCTTAAAACTTCAATTTGAATTCGCCCCTTATTTTACTGATACAGTAGATTTAGGTTCAGGAGCATATAGCTCAAGAGCTTGGCTTGCTAATACTCATTTTTATTTGGGTTTCTTTTTCTTACAAGGTCATCTTTGGCACGCACTAAGAGCAATGGGTTTTGACTTTAAGAAAATTGGTCAAGCTTTTGACAATATTGAAAATACAAAAATTACTCAAAACTAGTTTAATCTAATAAAAAACCTCTCCTCCAACAGGGAGGTTTTTTTTTTAGAATTACTTCACTTATTCAAAAATTAATGAATAATATAAAAGAAACTAATTGTAAGGAGATTTTCAGAAAGGCTTATGAAAATCGATACACCTGGAAGAATGATTTTCATGGTTACCAAGGTAAATGTATTTTTTTGAATAATAATAATATTCATCAAGGTGACTTTGTATTAGGTGAAGACTTTAAGCCAAATATTCAAAAAATAGAAGATGCGAAAGTTGTTAAAAGTATTGCCTCTCAGTTATTTGAAGTGTGTATACATAGGGTAAAGAGAGAATTTGAATCAGTGCATTCAGAAAATAATTTTAATTTACTAAAAAATTCTGAAAGTGGTATTGAAATGAGCGTTTCAGGTAAGAATCAAGGCGATAAATATAGAGTTAAAAATAACTGTATTAATATGGTCTACAGAAAAATTCATGGAACTATAATAGAAATTTTTGTAGAAGAATTTTTAGATACAGGAACAGGTTCCCTCAGCAAAAAATACAGTAGTCAGCAAATTGATCCAGATACACTAGAGACAAATTCTCAAAAATTGGAATACGAGGATGAATTTCTATATATGGGTATAGACGATTATTGGATATTAAATTCGAGGACAATAAAATACTTAAACCTAAATCAAGAAGAAGAAATACAAAAGTTTATTTTCGAGGATCTATGCTTATTAAACTAGGTTTTTTATTCAACCAATCTAAACCCTTTATCAAGTAGTTTTTGATATAAGAGTCTTGCTCTAAAAGCTAGAATTTGCTCTTCATTTTCATTACTAATTACATGAAAATAATTATTATCTAATTTATTTTTGCTAAAGCATACATTTGCTTCGCCTAATCTTAAAGTCCAGTTCTCTTCCTTAGCTAAATGTTGATTAGGGCCAAGATCCCAAGGACATTTTTCAGGATATTTTTCTCTTTTAGAACCCATATGATTAATTTTTAACTACCCAATATTAGTAAAAATTTAAAAGTATGGCTATGAAAAATAGTTGATAACTTTTTCATAGAGTTGTTTTTTAATATTATGAAATTAAAAAATTACTCTTTGGTCGCTATTAAACAATAAAATGGATCTTTATTTAAAAAATTAAAAATATTAATTGCTGGTTCAGTAAACTTTTTGATAATTTTTGGCTCATTAAATCCGTTTGAGATTAAGACTTTTCTTACATATTTGACCCTCTCTTCTTCAGTAGATGAAGTCCATATATTAGGAGCTTTATGCCAAAACGCTCTGTTTGAAAAAGCAATAATAATCTTGCCATTTCTTGTCAATATTCTTGCAATTTCTTTAGTTAAATTCTCTGGATATTGTAAATATTGCCATGCGGCTACCATCAAGCAATAATCAACGCTTTCTATATCTAAAGGAATTTTTTGACTTAAATTAAAATTTTGTATCCAAAAAGAATCAAAAATTTTGTTTTTTTCAAGTTCTTGTTTATTTAAACCATGACCAATAACTTTTTTATATTTTTTCCCTTTAGGTAAATAACTATCCCAACTGGACATTAAATCTAGGACTGTTGAATAATTATCGATTTCTCTTTCATATAAATCTGATAGATTTTGCCTGAAGTTTGCATCTAGATGATAAACAAATTTTGGATCAGAATAAAATTCTTCATCATTACTCTCATCAAGTTTTTTCCTTTGATAATTATTTAAAACTTCCAAGATAAGTTCTTTAATATACGTATAACAAATTTAGTTTATAGAAATTCTAATTGTGTATTAGAAATTTTTTTCTTTTTATTTTAAAAAATTTCAAAAAACTAGACATCTATTCAAAAAAAGTTAAATTATTAATTAATGATTGAATAATGATGACTGAGTTCAAGAGGAGCAAAAAAAACAGGTCTAAAAATGCTCTTTTCAATCCTTATAAAAACGGAATAAGTTCATACGATATGGCATATCTTTCATCAAAAACAAATTCAAAAAATAAAACTGTTTTTCTAGAAAATGATTCTAAGAAAGATTATCTTGCTGCATAGAGATGCCTTATATTAATGTTTCGACTTCAGCAAAAGTAAATGATAAAGGTAAATTACTCGAAGAAATTTCAATTCTTATTTCATCTTTAACTAACAAATCAAAAAGATTTGTTATGGCCAAAATAGATGATAATTGCCAAATGTATTTTGAAAATCAAACACCAGCCTGCTTTTTAGAAATCAAATCAATAGGTTCTCTAAATCCTTCAGAAATGGCAAAGCCAATATCAGATTTTGTATATGAGAAAATGGGGATTCCAATAGATAGGATTTATATTTCTTTTGAAGATGTTCCAGCTTCGTTGTGGGCTTGGAATGGAAAAACATTTGGTTAAGGATTTTTTATGTATAAAACAAATGGAAATAAATAAATTAGTCGATTTAAATAATTTTAGAACTGCTCCTAAATTAAGTGATAGGCAAGAAAAAAAACTTTTAGAGGAATTAGAAGCAAATATTTTTAATGCCGATTGGATAACAATAGGTATCATGTCATCTAGTGATAATGAAGCTATTGAAACATTACAATCAATTTCTAAGAAATATTCCTCAATTAAATTTGGGAATCTAGGTTCTCTTCACGCTGTTGGAGGTGTTTTTTTAAAAGCTAATCAAAAAACTGGTAATGTTTTTGTGAGATCTGAAAATGGTCTTGGAGAGGGAATTTTAATAACATGTCAGTATGACAAAGATGCTAAAGAATCTAATACTTTTGGACCATTTCCATTAGATTTTTTTACATAATTAATTCTTCATTTTTTTTATCTAGGATCTAATTTAATTACAACTTTTTATAGGATGATATTTTGAGAACTTGGATTTCAAAATTTTTTTACTTTAAAGCTTTGTTATTATGACTAATGGCATTGATCTAAATTTTTCCATTTTTTTAATTTAATGTTTTTTCAGGATATAATTCAAAATTTAAATAATTTTTGGTCGAAAGAAGGTTGTTTGATTATGCAGCCATATGATACTGAAAAAGGAGCTGGAACAATGAATCCGCATACTTTTTTAAGAGCTATTGGACCAGAGCCTTGGAGTGTGGCATATGCAGAGCCATGTAGGAGACCTACAGATGGACGTTTTGGTGATAATCCAAATAGGGCGCAACATTACTTCCAATATCAAGTAATAATTAAACCTTCACCCGAAGGTATCCAAGAAAAATATTTGACATCTCTAGAATCTCTTGGCGTTAATCCTAGAAATCATGACATAAGATTTGTGGAAGATAATTGGGAGTCTCCAACACTTGGAGCCTGGGGCGTAGGTTGGGAAGTTTGGTTGGATGGCATGGAAGTTACTCAATTTACTTATTTCCAACAATGCGGAGGTATAGATTGTAATCCAATCCCGATTGAAATTACATATGGACTTGAGAGGATCGCAATGTTTTTGCAGGATAAAGAAAGTATCTGGGACTTAAATTGGAACAAAGATTTGAAATATAGTGACATTTGGCTTCAATTTGAAAAAAGTCAATGTTCATATAACTTTAACGAGTCTCATCCTGATAATCTCAGGAAATTATTTGATATTTACCAGGATGAGGCAAATTCTTTAGTTGATAAAAAATTAACTTATCCTGCCCTTGATTTTGTTCTGAAATGTAGTCATACTTTTAATCTGCTTGATGCAAGGGGAGTAATTTCAGTTACAGATCGTGCTCAATACATTGAAAAGATTCGAAATTTAGCAAGAGAAGTCGCATCATCTTGGCTAGGAGAAAGAGAATCTCTGGAATATCCATTATTAAAGTAATGAAAGGAATAGATTTTAAAAACTAATTACTGCAGTAACAAAAGATACATGGCTTTGATACTTTTATTCCTTTCTTTTTTTGTTACTGTCGATACAGTATAGTTACCCAATTTTGTTGGGTTATTTTAGTGTGAGGCAAAATGAAACTCTTCCAAAAATTGTTGGTTGCCAGCACTGCTATGAGTTTAATTACTCCTTTAGCAGCTCAAGCATCTGACACATTGAATCTTGAAGAGATGAATAACTACTCCCGTAGTAGTTCAAAAATTCAAAGATTCGATAGCAAAACATTCATTAACGAAGTTAGTGAAGATATAGCAAAAATTAAGGGCCGTCTTGACGGTTTAGAAGCACAGCAAAATGTCTTTGAAGCTGGAGCTTTCTCTGATACAACAACCATGGATGGTAAAGCTATCTTTGACCTTGGTGTTTTAGATTATAGTGAAACAGAAAGTTCTGCTGAAGCTGTAAAATTTTCTTATTCTTATACTCTAAATCTTAATAGTAGTTTTACTGGAGATGATAATCTCTACGTTCGGCTTAAGACTGGTAACCATTCTGGATGGATGACATCAAGTGATCATGGTGGATACCTAAGTTCTGCAAAAGGTAGCGATGATGCACTTAAGGTTGATAAAATTTGGTACGAATTTCCTGTTGGGGAAAATAATACTGTTTGGGTAGGTCCAAAAATTGAAAACTATTATATGCATGGAACTTCTCCATCTATATATAAACCTATTACAAAGCAATTTACTTTAGGTGGTAATGGAAACGCCTATGGTGCAAGTACAAACACTGGTGCAGGTTGGGCTTATAAAGCAGATAATGGATTTGCAATTAGTTCTAACGTTGTATCTAAATCAACTAACTCAGTTTCAAGCGCATCTGAATCTGGATGTGTTGCAAAGACAGCCAGTAACTCTTATTCCAATACTGGTATTTTGACAGATTGTTCAAAGACTAGTTGGGCTACTCAAATTGGTATTACTAAACCACAATATTCTGCTTCACTGATGGTTAATCAGAAGTACAATGGTTGGTCTGATGGTTACTTCCATACAAAATATGCCGATGACGCTGTGTCTGGAGGAGACGGAAACCATACAGCTGTTGGTTTAAGAGGCTGGTGGAGACCATTAGAAACTGGAACAGCTACCCCATCAATTTCATTGGGCTATGATACTACACAGTATTCTGGTGTTCCTGCAGGGACTTCAGATAATTCAGATGCTTGGTTTGTAGGTCTTACATGGCAAGATATGATTACTGCTGATGACAGAATTGGAATTGCTTTTGGTCAGCCAACTAAGCATGATGATGAGACTACAGATCCATTTGCTTATGAACTTTATTATTCATACAAAGCTAATGATTCTGTGACAATCACTCCTTCTGTATTTGGCGGTCAGGATAGAGAAGGAGATTCTGAAGATGTCTTCGGAGCACTTCTACAGACAACTTTCAAATTCTAAAATTTGTCTAAATAGTAAAAAACACCCGAAAGGGTGTTTTTTTTTTGTTTTTTTTGTTTTTATATTTATTGGTTTACCAACAATTTTCTCCTTCTCCAATAGGAACACATGTGCTTGATTTTGCAGCTTCATCTGCTATTTTTTGAGCGTTTTCATCTAATACAAAATCAGCATCTAAAGGCATATCAGTATTCCATTCCTTTAATCCTCCTAAATCATTTTCTCCAGCATTTAAAGTATTTGTTTCAGATGTAGTGATTGCGAGAGCACTTGTTGCAGCTAAGAAAATAGCTATAGAACTTTTTTTTGGCATTGGATATTTATTTTTTTTTATTTTAATCAAATTTATTTTTATATTCTAATAGGTGTATAAAATGATTCTTATCAATCTCCTAATGTACGAAGCAAGTTTGAATAGGATTTAAAGATAAGGTCTAATTCATCAGATCTGCCATGCTTAGCAAGTAAACTTCTTGCTCCAGCATCTAGGTCAAATAAATATTCTCTTTCCTCGATACTTTTTATATAACTTTCTATCCAACCAACAATAACTAATCTTTCACCAAATAAAACTTCTAAAACGGAATGTAAATATGTACTAGGATATATTATTATACCTCCTGCATCGAGTTTAAATTTACTTTCTGAATTTAGGCTTTCAATTAATAATTCACCCCCTGTATATTTATCCTTTTCATTAAGAAAAATAGTGAATGATAAATCTGCCCTTCCAGTTGGCATATAAGCATTATCAATATGTCTCCCATATTTCATCCCTTCCAATGATTTAGTAATCATTGTTCCATGAATTCTTTTAGGTAAAGCAAAACTTTTTATTAGAACATCATTGAGCATTTTTTTTTCAATCAATTCAGTACATTTTTTTGAAATATTAGAACTTCTATCTAGCTGAAGATTATTTTTAACTTTTGCAGCGTGATTCCCAGCAGTTTTTTTGCCATCTTCCCATGGTAAATCTTTTAGAGTTAGATTTTTCTTTAAAAGATTTATTTCTTGAGGATTTATTAATTGATGAGTTAAATAATTCATTGTTTCTATTAAAAATGATACAAATTGAGGTATAGAAAATATCTTTAAGAACCCCTGTTATGTAGTTAGAGATAAAGTAACCATAGATACTAATTTTAAAAAGTGCAAAATCTCAAAAAACTTTTTTATTCAGCACTAACATGTACATTTTTGCTAAACGTTAATATACCCGCTAATTCAACAGAAAAAGAAGTCAAAGTTTATTCGGGTAGACATTACAATACAGATAGAAGTATTTATAAAAAGTTTGCAGAAGAAACAGGAATTAAAGTTAGGCTTATAGAGGCAGCAGGAATTTCTTTAATTGAAAGATTGAAACGAGAAGGAAAGAATTCCCAAGCAGATTTAATATTGTTAGTAGATGCAGCAAGAATTACTAATGCAGCCAAAGCTGGATTACTGCAACCAGTAGAATCTTCTAATTTAGAAAATGATGTTCCTGTTGGATTAAAAGATCCAAACAAGGAATGGTATGCATTAACCAGAAGAGTTAGAGTTATGATAGCCAATCCAAAAGTGGTAGATGTTAGCAAGATTAATGATTACACTGATTTGGCTGATCCTTCTTTAAAAGGCAAAGTATGTTTAAGAAATAGAAAAAGTCCATATAATCAATCTTTAGTTGCTAATCAAATAATTCAAAAAGGTGAATCAGAAACTAAAGCTTGGCTAAGCGGAATGATTTCAAACGTTTCAAAACCGTTTTTCCCAGGCGATATTGCAATAATTAGAGCAGTTTCTAAGAAAAAATGTGGAGTAGGAATTGTTAATCACTATTACGTAGCAAGAATGTTAGGGGGTGTTAATGGAAGAAGAGATGCTTTGTACGCGAAAAAAACGAAGGTCCTTACTCCTATTCCTGCGCACGTAAATATAAGTGCTGGTGGCGTTGCAAAATATGCTACAAATAAAAAAGAAGCTGTTCAGTTGCTTGAATTCTTGGCATCTCCAGAAGGAAGTAAAGGTTTAGCTGCTCCAACTTTTGAACATCCTTTAAAGGAAGTTAATCAGAATGAAATAGTGCAGAATTTTGGAGAGTTTATACCTGATAGTGTCACTGTAGAAGAACTTGGAGAAAAAAATTCTTTAGCTATTAAATTGATGAAAGATGCAGGGTGGAATTAAAAATTAAGATAATTACATAGTTCATAATTTTCTGTTTATTTTGTTCATACTTAATAAATAGTAGGAGAGGTGGCTGAGTGGTCGAAAGCGAACGACTCGAAATCGTTTAATAGGTAACTATTCGTGGGTTCGAATCCCACCCTCTCCGTACGATTTAAAATTATTCCATTTCACGGAAGACAAATTTATTAAAATTACCCTGAGTTTATAGCTAAAAATTAATTTCACATCTATTAAAATTTAAAACTAGTTCTTAAATTTAATCTGAAAGAATAATTGTTGTTGGTGGGAATTTAAAAATCTGTTGGTGGATTAGTCATAAAAGTTAAAGCTAAGAGTTCCCTCTCTAATTATTTGACGATAGATTGAAAAGTAGTTAAATGTTAAAAATTAATTTGAACTATTTAAATAGTTTTTTTTATTATTGCTTTTAGTTCTAGCTAATTACTCTAATTTGTACCTTACTCATTTCAAAAAGAGAAAATAAAAATATTTTTTTTTAAAGATAATATCTTTTTAAAATTTTAAAGCGTAAGGCTACTATTGTATTTGAAGACTTGATTAAAAATGAAATTTCAGATTAAGCCTGGTTTTTGTTTCCCAACACAGTTTTGGACAGCTGAACTAAATGAAAATATAGAGCGATTACAAAATGAGGCTTATCTAATAAGGGAAAATGATAAAGATGGTGTAAGTAAAAGTAATACTGGTCTTAACGGATATCATTCAAAAGATATACGAGATTTAAACAATCTTCCAGGAACAAATCATTTATTAAACCAAATAATAAATGCAGTTAATGCAATACATCAAATCAGTCGACAAGGAGACTTGCTGTTAACAAATTTTTGGTTAAATATAAGTCCAAAAGGTTCTTCGAATATACCCCACACACATTCTGGCTTAACTTATTCAGGAGTGTTTTACATTAAAGTCCCAAAAGAGATTAAAGGAGGAAGATTTCTTTTTTATAGGAATTTTAATGAAGCTGACTTTATTTCAACAGAATATATGGGTCATTTTAAAAAAGATTACCAACTGCAAAGTTATGACTATGCAATAAATACAATTTCACCTAAAGAAAATTTACTAGTTGTTTTTCCTGCTTGGGTACCTCACGGTGTTGAGATTAATTTATCTGATGAAGATAGGATAAGCCTATCATTTAATTTTAAATTAAATAGAAATTTCGTAAGAGCTAAATAGTCTTGTTAACTTTTCTCTCGTTGGCGGGCTTGTTGTCGGGAATTTGATTTACGATATGAAAAACATGCTCAGGCGAGTTCTATAGTGTTCTCTGAGGTTGAAGTCGTATTACACCCTCTCCGGATTTTTTTAGTTTCTGAAGGTGTCAGATTCGTTCTCTATGAGTCTTATGCACCTCACTGTCTACAAAGTAGATGAAGTGCTTTTGACTTCTGAATTATCTCTACTCCTACTGAATGGGAAAAGATAGTCGCGACAACCACAAAGCAGTAATACTCGGGTATTAATACTCTATTAATTTCAATTGAATAGGAGGATAATTAAGGAGTAGAGATATAGGAGGTTTTATGAGACTCACCACTCCATTTACTGCTCTTAGAAATGCAACTTCAGATATTTGGAGAATGCATGATTTTAATTATCAACTACCTAAAGACCATAGACAAGATTATTGGGAAAAAGAATGCAAAGACCACCCAACAAGCTCTCATTGCAAAGCTTACTAAAGGCAATATAAATTAAGATATTAATAAAGACCCTTTCATGGTCTTTTCTTCTATTTAAGAAGATATTTTTTAATTTAAAACTAAAAAATGCCTTTTAATAATTCAATATCAAAATATGACTGGCAGTATCTTATAACTGGATTTTTTTTAATCTCAGTTTTTATTTTTACAGATTTAATTGGAGTTATTGATAAAGAATATTTTTACTTTGTACCAAAATTAATTAGTGATCAACCACATAGGATTTTCACATCAATTATAACTCATTCAGATTTAAATCATTTATTAAGTAATCTCGGTGGGATAATCATCACTAGATATTTTTTGATGAGACTAGGTATTAAGAGAAGATTTTTTTATTTGAAATTTATTTTAATTTGTTCTTTTTTAAATTTTTTAATTATCTGGGTTTACGAAAAGATCTTATCGTATTTTAATATCTATCCGAATTATGCCGCTTTAGGATTTAGTGGAATAATTTATGCTTTATTTGGATTCTTACTATTAACTTCTTTTTATGGAAAGAAATATTTTTTAGGTAAAGAAATTGGTTTTAAGTCCAATTATGAAGTTCAAAAAATGTTAAAGATAATATGCCTGATAGGTTTGATGTTCTCTTTTTTACCAGGTGTAAGTTTATTAGGGCATTTAAGTGGATTTATTGCAGGATGTTTTTTATTCTTAATTTAATTATTATTTGATCAAATTAATATAGTTATTTCCCCAGATATTCAACTTTTTTCTTTTACTCTTTACTTTTAAATCGATCAATTTTGATATCAAAAGTAACTACTATTCCAATACTTATAAGCAGTAATCCAATCGCAATTTGGGGTGAAGGTAATATCATATATGTCTTATTTACAAACACCCTATCGAATCTTTTCCATTAACGATGAAAGATTGAGTAATATTAACTCTGAAAAAGCACCACCTTAAAAAATGGCAAAATTAGAAAATGATCTTGATATATACTACGCAGTCGGAAATGCAAATACTCAAAGACAAGAAAACGAACTTGCAGCAATTATAAAAAAACGTAATTCTGCAGGATGGAAGTTGATCTCAACAAGTACCGCAATAGTAGATACTAAAAACCAGTTTTCAAATCTTTATCTGTTTTGGGAAAAGAATTCGTAATTTATATTTTAGATACTTTATATCTTTCCCAATCCTATTTCATTTTTTGGGTAGCTATATTATTGCCTCATCAAAAATTAAAAAGAAGGTTATTCTATTAAACACATTTTTAGGATCATTTTTTTACTATGTTTTCCTTTATCTGTTGTATAGGTAATGTTTAGGGGAATTTATTTTTCCCAAAAGGGGTCTGTAGTTAAAGAAACCCGTAACATACATTTTTTATTATTTTTAATTTCACTTATACAAGCTCTTACTGTTGAACCATTTACATCTATTTCACAGGCTCCGCAACTTCCTGTGAGGCAGCCAGTAGGGATTTCTAAACCTGCTTTTTTTGCAGAAGAAAACCAGTCATCACCATCTGAAACAAATGTTTCTTTATTGTTTGGCCAAATTACTTTTATATTTTTTTTTTCTTTCAACTTAAAAACGATTTGAGATTTAAATGTTTGTGGAATTCATTCGCAAGATTATCAATAATGGATTGTCTCTTCTCTTTATAAGATATTGATTTTTTATTTAATATTGGTAGATTTTTACTCTTCCTTATTAAATTAATATATTGCTCTCTCCAAATGTCATTTTCAAAGATCCCATGAATGTACGTTCCTGCAATAGTTCCGCCTTTATTATTTTCTTTGTACCAACCAAGATCTGAATTTTCAAAAATAGGATTAATCTTTAATGAACTTTGGATATCATCTAATACAGTTTGACCATTATGAATTTCAAATCCATTAATTTCTGCTTGGCACGGCCATATGGATTTAGAGTTGATTTGACGTGTTAATTTTTTTTTGAAGAAAGTCGTTTTTAATGGTAGTAATCCAATACCTTTAATTTTTTGTTCAGAATAATTTTTGGAACCTTCTTTAAAATAAGGATCTTTAAGTGTAGTACCTAACATTTGTAAACCTCCACATATTCCAATAATATTTCCTTCGTTATTTGAATAGTCCCTTATATCCTGAGATAAACCAGAATTTTCAAGAAATATTTGATCTTTAATCGTTTGTTTACTGCCCGGCAAAATAATGAAGTCATACTTACTTAGGTTTTGTGATTTTCTAATCCATTCAATTAATATTGTTTCTTCATTTTCTAGTGGATCAAAATCAGAAAAGTTACTAATAGATGGTAATTTTATAATTCCAACTTTGATTTCAGGATTTTTAGAAAGTGATTTTTTTTCTATTAAATCTAAAGAATCCTCTGGAGGAAATGAATCATTTAACCATGGAATAATTCCAATAACAGGAATTTGAGTCTTATTCTCTATCCATTTTTTCCCATCTTCAAATAATGAAAGGTCTCCTCTAAATCTATTTATAATAATTCCCTTAATAAGCTTCTTTTCTTCAGGCTTCATTAATTCAAGGGTACCAATTATTTGTGCAAATACCCCTCCCCTTTCAATATCAGTAACCAAAATGCAATTTGCATTTAAATATTTAGCAACTTTTAAATTAGTTAGATCTCTATGAATCAAATTCATCTCTACCGGACTCCCAGCCCCTTCGATAATTAAACGGCAATTCGGATTCCGTTCATAAATAGACTTTAAACTTTTTTTAATTACTTCCCAGCCTGGAATAAACCAATCTTTATAGTAATTTTGTGCAGTTGTGGTCCCTATGCTTTTGCCAAGGTGAATCACCTCACTTATTGAGTTTCCTTGTGGTTTTAATAAAATGGGATTCATCTCTACAGAGGGATTAATACCACAAGCAAAAGCTTGAAGTGCTTGTGAATATGCCATCTCTCCACCTTCCCAATCAACCCAAGCGTTGTTACTCATATTTTGTCCTTTAAAAGGTATTGGTTCTTCTCCTAAATTTTTAAGAATCCTACAAATAGCAGTAACCGTTAATGATTTCCCTGCCGCACTGGAAGTACCAAGGACCATTATTGGTTTCCTTATTTCATGTAATTTTGCTTCTAACTCCATTAGTAATTTATATTAATTTTAAAATTTATTAATTATTAAATTGAATTATAATTTGGTAAAAAATTTGTGTTAATTCTAGCCTCTGCTTCTCAATCTAGAAAGAAATTACTAGAAAATTGTCAAATCGAATTTATCCAAATATCAAGTGACTTTGATGAAACTACTATTCGAGAAGAGAATATATTTAATTTAGCTTTGGAATTATCTTTTCAAAAGGCTAATAGTTTATCTGAAAATATTCAAAACAAATTATTGCCCGAAGAATTTAATTATGGTCCTTTGGAAATACTTGGGTGCGATTCAATTTTTGAATTTAAAGGAGAAGCTTATGGAAAACCATCTAATAAAGAGGAGGCATTTATTAGATGGAAAAAAATGTCTGGAGAATTTGGATTTTTACATACTGGTCATACTCTAATAATTGGGAATTTTGATTCAACTTCCAAAATATTTAAAATCACAGAAGTAATAAAAAAAACAGTAAGTTCAAGAGTTTATTTTTCTAATTTGGAGGATTGGGAAATCAAGAGTTATGTAGACACAAACGAACCTTTATATTGCGCCGGAGGATTTGCCTTGGAAGGTATAGGCGGTAAATATATAGAAAAAATAGAGGGTTGTTTCAGCAATGTAATGGGTTTAAGTTTGCCATGGCTCAGGGGAAATTTATATAGATAATAAAATTGAGCAAAAAAAAACCCTATCAAAAGATAGGGCTTTTTTGATGAGATAGAAATTAGTCTAAATCAGGCATTTCTAGAGCTGGTTCACTCTTTCTGTCGATTCCTTTTTCGAAACCAGCAGCGGCTGCTCTAGCACGTCCAGCATGCCAAAGGTGACCGATGAATGTAAACCATCCTAGGAAGAATTGAGCTGCAGCTAACCATTGTCTTAAATTAACGAAGTTAACAGCATTAGGCTCAGTAATAATTCCACCAACAGAGTTGATAGAAGCGTTAGGAGCATGAGTCATATATTCAGCAGCTCTTCTTACCTGCCAAGGCTGAATATCATTTTGGATTTTTTCGAGGCTTAATCCGTTAGGTCCTCTTAAAGGCTCTAACCATGGACCTCTGAAATCCCAAAATCTCATTGTTTCACCACCAAATATAATTTCACCAGTAGGAGATCTCATGAGATACTTACCTAGACCAGTTGGTCCCATTGTTGAACCTACGTTAGCTCCAATTCTTTGATCTCTCACAAGGAAAGTAAAGCTTTGAGCCTGTGAAGCTTCAGCATTTGTTGGACCATAAAACTCGGAAGGGTAAGCAGTGTTATTAAACCAGATGAATGTTGAAGCAATAAAACTTGCAACACAAATTCCACCTAGAGCATAACTTAATAGTCCTTCACCATTCCAGATGAATGCTCTTCTTGCCCATCCAAAAGGTTTAGTAAAGATATGGAATATTCCTCCAATAATTGCAGTAATACCCACATAAACATGTCCGCCAACAATATCTTCAATTGAGTTAACACCGATTATTGAACCAGCACCCCCCCCATGGAGATCTGAATAGATAACCAAGAATAACTCTTGGATCTAACGTTGGATTTACAAGTCTGACTTCACCACCACCAGGTGCCCAAGTGTCATATGCACCACCAATAAAACACCAGTTTACTGACCATGCTAATGCACCTACACCTAGAACAATCAAATGATATCCAAGGATATTTGTCATTTGATTTTTATCTCTCCAATCGGTGGAGAAAAATGGAAAATCTTCTTCAAGTTTTTCTGGACCTGCTAATGAATGATAAATACCACCAAAACCAAGCACAGCGGAAGCTATCAAATGAACCACGCCTGCTTGGAAGAAAGGCATGATATCAGTAACTTCACCACCTGGGCCTATTCCGTAGCCAAACATTGCAACGTGTGGCATACAGATTAAACCTTGCTCCCACATTGGTTTATCAAAAGTAAAATGATTAACCTCAAAGAGCATCATTGCTCCCGCCCAAAAGACTATTAGTCCAGAGTGAGCAATGTGAGCTCCTAATAAACGTCCAGATAAATTGATTAATCTAGCGTTGCCTACATACCAGGCATAACCAGTTTCCTCAATACTTTGGTTCGGAGCTCTTAATAAATTATTAAAGGGCGTTTCCACGTGGAAGAACCTCCTCAGGGAATACAAAGTTTTCGTGTGGTTGATCCACAGAAGACATCCATGCTCGCATACCTTCGTTCAAAAGTATATTTTTTGTATAGAAAGTTTCAAATTCTGGATCTTCTGCTGCACGGATTTCTTGGCTTACAAAATCATAAGCTCTTAAATTTAGTGCTAGGCCGACAATACCAATTGAAGATGTCCACATACCCATAACAGGTACAAATAGCATCAAGAAATGTAAGAAACGCTTGTTTGAGAAAGCAATACCGAAGATTTGACTCCAGAATCTATTCGCTGTAATCATTGAATAAGTTTCTTCTTCTTGAGTTGGGTCAAAAGCTCTAAATGTTGAACTTTGAACCTTACCATCTGTATAAATACTTGTATCTTCATATAAAGTATTTTGTACTGTAGCTCCATGTATAGCGCAAAGAAGAGCACCACCAAGAATTCCAGCAACTCCCATCATATGGAATGGGTTTAGAGTAATATTGTGAAAACCTTGAATGAACAGAATATAACGGAAGATTGCTGCAACTCCGAATGAAGGTGCAAAGAACCAACTATGCTGTCCTAAGGGGTAAATAAGGAAAATACTTGTGAATACTGCAATTACTGCTGAGAAAGCTAATGCGTTGTATGGTCTAATTCCAACAAGGCCAGCAATTTCAAACTGACGAAGCATAAAACCAATTAGGCCAAATACTCCATGTAATGCAACAAAGTTCCAAAGACCACCAAGTTGTAGCCATCTTACGAAACTACCTTGGGCCTCTGGACCCCATAAAAATAGAAGACTGTGTCCCATGGCATCACCAGGGGTGCTTACAGCTGCTGTTAAAAAGTTACAACCTTCAAGGTATGAGCTTGCAACTCCGTGTGTGTACCAGGAGGTAACAAATGTTGTTCCGACGAACCAACCACCTATAGCAAGATATGCACAAGGAAGTAGAAGTAGTCCGGACCAACCAATAAATACAAAGCGGTCGCGCTTCAGCCAATCATCGAGGACATCAAACCATCCTCTTTGTGGGGCGCTACCAACTGCGATCGTCATGAGAAATCGTTTTTAGCTTCGGGATACGCAGTGACTGTAACAAAGATTGAGAGTAATGTGGGGAAATATTTGTATATCTGAAATGCCTTGTAAAGCTTTCCTGACTTTTTTATTAAAAATTAGGTAAGAATACTCCCTTAGTTTGTTAAATTATCTGAATTAGGCTCTAAAAAAAGATAAAAATGAATTCAGACCTCACGTCTTTCGATAAAATCGAACAAAAAATTGGTGGATCAAGAAAAATTTCAAATTACATTATAGGAGGAATGTTAACGATAGGAGGGATTGGTTTTCTTTTGGCCTCTATATCTAGCTACACAGGAAGGGATTTATTACCTTTAGGAAATCCTTCCACTTTATTGTTTATCCCTCAAGGGATAATAATGGGAGCATACGGAGTAATAGCCAATTTATTAAATTTTTACTTGTGGTATTTGGTTTACATAAACTTTGGGTCAGGAAGTAACTATTTTGATAAATCATCAAAATCTGTGGAAATAAAAAGAAAAGGATTATTTAAAGATATTGAAGTTAAATTGAATTTTGATGAAATTAAATCGGTAAAGTTGGATATTAGTGAGGGATTTAATCCTAGAAGAAGAATTGCTTTAGTATTAAAAGGTAGAAAAAAACCTCTCCCTTTAAGCGGTGCAGGTGAACTTAAACCACTGCTTCAAGTTGAAGAAGAAGGAGCTCGTCTGGCTAAATTTTTGGATGTAAATTTGGAGGGCTTAAAATAAAAAAAAAATATTTTATAAGAACATTATCTTTTATACAGGTTTTGTTTTTGTTTCAAGCTTGTAGTTATAAAAACAAGTTTGATTCAAATTATTACTGCAAAAAACTCAGATTAAGTTGTATTCAGAGTAATAAAATAGTTAATTTTAAAACTACAAAAGGTGATTTTGAGGTTGAATTATTTGGTAAAGATAACCCAGTAACAGTATCAAACTTTCTGGAAAACATAAACAATTATATTTATGTAAATCAAAAATTTTATAAAATAATAAATTTTACCCAAATAAGGTTTGTTCATGGTGGTGTTAATCCAAAAAATAAATTTTATTTTGAACGAAATCAAAACCTGAATAAGACAAGTCCCTTAATACCTTTAGAAATAAAATTCAAAGAAGAAAGTAAACCAAGATATAACTATCAAATAAAAAATCCTAACGAAACTGAAAATTTAGTTAATACTTTTGAGAATGGTTCAATTGCTATGGTTAAGAGCGGTAACAATAAGTCTTCATCAACGGAATTCTTCTTTGTAACTACTAATATCCCAGAATTAGATGGAAGATATTCAATTTTTGGGAAAATTATAAAAGGATTAGATGTACTCAAAAAAATTAATAAAGAAGACTACATCAAGGCGGTCCAGATAATTAATTAAATTTCTAGAGAATATTTGTTTATTTTCAACATTTCTGTATTAACTCCTGAAGAGCGTTTAAGAGCTACCTTACCAGTTCTCGCTATCTCAAGGATGCCGTATGGCTCGAGTAATTTCTCTAGAGCAACTAACTTCCCAGGATCTCCAACTACCTCGAGAGTTAAGGCCATATCTGATACATCAACAACTTTTGCACGGAAAATTTGCACTATATCAAGGATATTACTCCTGGTATCTTCTTTTGATGAGACTTTTAGTAACATCAATTCCCTCTCAACAGCTGCGAGATTAGTAAAATCTACAACTCCCAGAACATTAAACAACTTATTAAGCTGCTTAGTCATTTGTTGAAGAGTTTCATCATCACCTTCTACTACCATTGTTAACCTTGAAATCCCTTTGGATTCTGCAGGTCCTACTGCAAGGCTATCTATGTTGAATCCCCTTCTAGCAAAGAGACCTGAGATTCTACTCAAGGCTCCAGATTCGTCTTCTACAAGAACTGATAATGTATGTTTCATATTTTAAAAGATTTTAAATCTCTAATCCATTCATAAGAAATTTTATTGAATACTGATGGATCTTCATCATGGATACAATGCCCTGAATTGGATACTATTTTTAATTTTACCCATCTATGGAAATTTGCAATCTTTTTACCAACAAACAAAGGTATGAAATTATCTTTTTCTCCCCAAATCAATAAAAAAGGAACTTTTTTTGAGGCGCATAGTTTTCTCAAAAGGTAAGAAGCTTGAAATTTTTCATCTCTTGAAGACATTCCAATGCACATTGCTCTTAATGATCTAGCTGAAGTTTTTCTTAATACTGGTTTTGTTACCAAATCTATTAGTTCGCCATCAATATTGTCTTTTTTGAAATAGGCAGAATTTAATCCCAGTTTTATAACGCCTAATTTTGTTATTAAAAATAAAATAATCTCTAAAGGGAAAAATATAAAAAATATTCTTATAAATTTATCTTGAAATTTTATAAATGATGATTTTTTTGTTTTGGATTTTTTATTTTCTTGAATTCGATCTGGCAGAGGCGATGCAATAACTGTTGCAATCTGATCGTCAAATGTAACAGCACATGTTAAAGCCACCAATGATCCTAGTGAATTGCCAATAAGAATTACTTTCCCAGAGTTCTTTGGTCTTATTACCTGTGAAATAAAATCTTTCACTTGATTACACCAAATTTTATTATTTAATTTTCCAATTTGTCTTATCCCAGGTTGTTCTGAATCTCCAAATCCTATTAAATCTAAAGAATATGAGGCACAATTCCTTTTTGCAAAATATTCTATATTGTTCCTCCAATGTTTTCGACTGGCGCCAAATCCATGAAGAAAGATAATTGGAATTTCATTATCTTCGCCTGAAACACTCCAACAAACTTTAAAACCATTCCAATCCCAGAAATTAGGGAGATTAATACTTTTTTCAAAATTATTATTCATATATTCAAAATTTTCAAGATATTTGCATTATCTACTTTTTTAACAAAAAATTGTATATTGAATGTAAATTATAGTAATCATTGAATTTTACTATGGCAAAAGAAATCTTTAGTATCGCGGCAGTTTTTTGGATACTGATACCAATAGGATTGGTTGGTGGAGCATTATTATTAAAGTTTCAAGGAGATTGATTCTCACGAATACATCACAAATTTAGTTATTGTCTACAAGTTAAGTAAGTCTTAAATATGAAGATTCTTTTAGTAGGAGCAACAGGGACACTTGGGAGGCAAATTGCTAAGCTGGCTATAGAAGATGGACATGAAGTTAGATGCTTTGTAAGAAACCCAAGAAAAGCATCCTTTCTTCAAGAGTGGGGTTGTGAACTAACTAAAGGTAATTTATTAAATTCTTCTGATGTTGAATATGCATTGCAGGATATTGAAGTAGTTATTGATGCAGCGACTAGTAGGCCAGATGATCCTAAAAGTATTTATGAAATAGATTGGGACGGAAAACTTAATTTATTTAATGCTTGTGAATCTTTAAATGTAAAAAGGGTAATATTCCTTTCAATTCTTTTAACAGAAAAGTTTAGAAATGTTCCTTTAATGGATGTCAAATTTTGCACTGAAAAACTTCTTGAGAAATCAGATTTAGAATATACAATTTTCAAATGTGCAGCTTTTATGCAAGGGGTTATTGGTCAATTCGCTATCCCAATCTTGGATAGTCAAGCAGTATGGATGAGTGGCACCCCCACTAAAATTGCTTATATGAATACCCAAGATATGGCGAAAGTTGTTGTAGCAGCAGTAAATAATCCAAAAACTTACAGAAGATCATTGCCATTAGTAGGTCCCAAAGCATGGGATTCAAACGAAGTTATATCTCTATGTGAAAAATTTAGTGAAAAAAAGGCGAAAATTTTTAGAGTTTCCCCCTTCCTTATTAGCATCACTCAAAAAGTAGTTTCCTTTTTTCAAGACTCTTTAAATGTTGCTGAAAGATTGGCTTTTGCTGAAGTAACTAGTAGTGGTGAATCATTAGATGCTGACATGAGCAAAACTTACGAAATATTGGAACTTAAAAAAGAAGATATGACCTCACTAGAGAGTTATATAAAGGAGTACTACCAACAAATACTTAAAAGACTAAGGGAAATGGAAGCAGATCTAAATATTGAAGAAAAAAAGAGATTACCTTTTTAATATTGCAATTCTGGATTTTTATAGTATATTTGTACTATGAAATATTTTTGATTATGTCAGTTTCTAAATTTAAAAATCTAGAACGAAAACTAGATAATTTTGCAAAAGAAGCAAAAAATGAATTGAATAATGTTTGCGGATCTTCATTATGGGAAAGCCTTGGGTTTGTTTTTTTTGATCAATTAAAAGATTCTGAAAAAATTGCGAAAGCAAATTTTTATTATGGTCAACTTCAAATAATAAATGAAATTAAATTTTCAATTTGAATTGCATTTAGTATTTTTACTGATGTAATTTTTCTTAAATCAATTTTGGCCAATCTTTTTCTGATAATATGAACTTAGTAAAAGATTAATTAATGATTGAAACTTCGGGTGTAATAGAAAAAGAGCAGGGGAATGGATTTTATTTGGTTACCTTAGAACAGCCTGAAGGTCATCAGTGTTTATGTAGAGCTGCGGGTAAATTGACTAAATTTAGAATTAAATTATTAGCTGGAGACAAAGTGTTAGTTGAGATAAGTCCTTATGATCTTTCTAGAGGGAGGATAACTTATAGAGAAAGAAATGCAGGAGGGGCTAAACCTACAACTAATAAAAATAATCCTAAGAGGAATAATAAGTAAACATTTACATTAAATAATATTTTTTATCGCTTCTTTAAACTCACTTCTTTGTTTGACACCTTGCCATTGTTTTTTTAATAATTTTTCTTTAAAAAGTTGAACTGTTGGTGTGCCGTTAATACCAGCTTGTTTTGCAATATCTTGATCTTTATCAATATCTATTTCAACGCCAAGCACTGCACCATCAAGTTCCTTAATTACCCTTTTTAACTGAGGTTTCAAAACATGACATGGGCCGCAGCTTGGAGAACTAAAGATTACTAAGATAGGTTTTTTACTCTCGTGATAAAGTTTTCTTAATGCATAACTGCCTTTTTGCCATTCAGAATTTGAATCGAAAGTATCTTCATTAACTTCTTCTTCATTAAAATCTGATGAATTAAGTTTTTTTTCTGGTTCGGGTGTTTCTCGGACTATAGTTTTTGCCAAGTTTTTCTCGGCTAGCCATCTTTCAGTAGCTAATGCTGCCATACATCCAGTTCCTGCCGCGGTAACTCCTTGTCTCCATTCAGAATCAACAACATCACCTGCTGCAAAAATGCCTTCTATAGATGTTTCTGGTCTTCCTGATTTGCAAGCAATATATCCTTTATTATCTAAATCAATTTTGTTGTCTAAGAACTTTGTATTTGGTGTGTGCCCTATGGCGTAAAAAAGACCTTTTATATTAATTTCCTTTTTGCCTTCTTGAGAGTGAATAGTTACAATTTTCTCAAGCCATTCAGAACCATCCGCTTTATCAACTTTTGTGTTCCAATGAATTTCTATCTTTGGATTAGCTTTTACTCTATCTACCATTGCTGCGCTAGCTCTTAATTTTTCTGATCTAACAATCAAATGAACTTTGCTTCCATACTTTGTGAGATATGCTGCTTCTTCACATGCAGAGTCGCCCCCTCCAATAACAGCTAATTCTTCATCTCTAAATTGTGGGGTCGCCCCATCACATATTGCACAAGCGCTTATTCCTTTACTCCAGAATTTATCTTCATTTATCATGCCTAACCTATTTGCACTTGCTCCAGTTGCAATGATAATTGAGTTAGATTTTAAAGTTCCTTCTAAAGTTTTTAATTCAAAAGGATGTGAATCAGTATTTATTGAGACAACATCACTTTCGTGTAAATTAGTGCCCCACCTTTCTGCTTGAGCCTTCATTAGATCCATTAATTCAGGACCTAGTACTCCATCGGGGAAACCTGGATAATTTTCAACAAATGTTGTAGTCATTAATTGCCCACCAGGAATCCCACCAGAATTAAATCCTGTTACAAGCAATGGTTGAAGATTCGCTCTTGCGGCATAAATTGCAGCAGTATAACCTGCAGGTCCTGAACCAATAATTACAACATTTTCTACGTTAGAAATTTTTTCTTTATTTTCCATTTATTTGCAAACTTCACTTCTAATAATAATAAACAAACCCAAATATTGTAAGGCGGATTTCACTTTATAGATTTATTACTCAATCGTTAACTTTTTGATCTAATAACTTTTTCAATTCCTTTGGGAAATTTAAAACGGAATCTTTTAAATTTTCGTTCTTTTCTCCAATATGTAATATCCACTCTCTAAATTCCTCAGCGATTGCATAACTATCTTCATACCTTTCTAAAGTGTCCATTGCAGAAATCCTGTTGGTAGCCCAACAGGTAGCTATGTCGATCCTTTTTCTAATGAAATTGTCCATTGAAAGCCTCAAGTTGTATATAGGTAAACACATCAGAGAACCTATGTATTGTCTAATAAGTTACAACTTTGTACTTCCAAACAATAATTTAATCTTTAATTTATATTTGAGCGTATTTTTGTATTAATTATAAAGGAAATATAAAGAAACAGAGTTAGACTGCCTCGCTGTGATTTGCAAGTAGCCTTTCAACTTCCTCAAAACCCTCTTTAGCTGAATTTATTGCAAGTTCCTCGCTAACTTTTTCTTCTGATATTAATTTTGCGGATATTTTCTTTAAAAGAGTTTCTTTCTTTTCTCTTAGTGAACTAACAATTTCTTCTTCAATGATAGATTTTATTGCTTTAGAAATTATTTTTTTGTCATTTGCTTCCTCGAATGTGCCCTGAACTAATTCTTGAATAAATAATCGATGAACCTCACTACTCCTTAGAAAGCTTTCGGTGGCATTAATAATTCCTTCAACAAGAGCTTCATCAGGTTCAGAATCATTTTCTGCTAACTTAAATTCCCAATCTAAATGTCTTCTTTGCCAACCTGCTGAGTGAAGGCTGGGCATGACTGTCTGTGAATAGGTATCAACTGACATTTCATAAATTCTCTCTGCTAATTTCTCGCACCAGTCTTTACCATGCTTTTCTAGATTTTTCTGCATAGTTTGTCTTGGAACAGCATGACCACCATGATGACTGTGGCACACTCCATCAGGACATTCGATTGCTTTTATACTCATTGGATTATTTAGTACTTATATATTCTAGATAGCTATTTTTTATAGAAAAGAAAATATATTTTTAACAAAAATCCAAGACTTTTGACTTTCTTCAATTTATATTTAGTATGTTAAAAAAATAAATAAATTGACAAAGATACTTATTCCTTCCGAAACAAGCTCTGGTGAAAGGAGAGTTTCAGCTACACCAGAAGCGGTAAAGAAATTAAAAAGCCTTGGATGTGATGTTTATATTGAAAGTTCAGCAGGAATATTATCAGGATTTAGTGACTTATCATATGAAGAATCGGGCGGAACAATAATAAATAACTTAGATCAAAAAATTTGGGGTGAAGCCGACTTAATATTTTGTGTCCAAACTCCATCACAGGATAATTTAACTAAATTAAAGAAAGGCGCTGTTCTTCTTGGTCTTCTTAACCCATATGGTAATAAGGAGCTTCTTAGTATTATAAATAGTAATAAGATTTCAGCTTTATCATTAGAGTTGCTTCCGAGGATTAGTAGAGCTCAATCTTCTGATGTTCTTTCTTCACAGGCCAATATTGCTGGATATAAAGCAGTTCTTTTGGCTGCAAGTGAATTAGATAGATATTTTCCAATGCTTATGACTGCAGCAGGGACAGTCCAACCTGCCAAAGTAGTGGTTCTTGGTGGAGGCGTTGCAGGATTACAGGCAGTTGCGACAGCAAAAAGACTTGGAGCAATAGTATTTGTATCTGATATTAGACCTGCTGTTAAAGAACAAGTAGAGTCCCTCGGAGCAAGATTTATAGAACTTCCTGTAGTTGAGGAAAAGCCAGCAGAGGCAGGTGGTTATGCAAAAGCTGTAACACCCGAATTCCTCTCAAAACAGAAGGCAACTTTAACTAAATATTTATCTGAAGCTGATGTTGCTATATGTACTGCGCAAGTTCTAGGTAAAAAGGCTCCTGTTTTAATAGACTCTCCCATGATTGAAAAAATGAGGCCTGGTGCAGTAGTTATTGATTTAGCAGTTTCGCAGGGAGGGAACTGCGAAGGAACAAAATCAAATGAAACTATTATCAAAGATGGGGTAAAACTTATAGGAGCTGGAGAATTACCCTCTTCAGTTCCTTATGATGCAAGTTCACTTTATGCTAAGAACTTAACATCTTTGATTACACCATTTATAAAAGATGGTGTAATTAAATTAGATAAAGAGGATGAACTCATTTCTGGATGTTTATTAAGCGATCAAGGAGTTGTTCTTCAAAATAAAGTTTTTGAAAATTGAGGTTTTAAAATTATGTCTTTTATAAGTCTTCTTTGGGTCCTTTTACTTGGTAGTTTACTAGGCCTCGAGTTAATTGGAAAAGTTCCCCCTACTCTTCACACACCCCTAATGAGTGGAGCAAATGCAATTTCAGGAATAACAATGCTTGCAGCCTTGACTTTAATTGTAAAAGCAGAAGGTAACGTACCACTTTTAATCATTGGTTCAGTTTCTCTTGGATTTGCTCTTTTCAATGTTGTAGGCGGTTTCTTTGTAACTGATCGAATGCTCGCGATGTTTAGTCGTAAACCATCAAATAAGAAGTAAATTTTAACATGAATCTACCTGTAATCATTAAATTTGTTATTGACCTTCTAGCAGTACTTTTGCTGGCTTTGGGAATTAAAGGATTGTCAAAAGTAAAATCAGCAAGGGATGCCAATAGATTAGCTGCATTTGCAATGTCCCTATCAGTAGTAGGATTACTTTCTTATTATTTAGGCACTTCTGGAATTGCCATTCAGTCTTGGATTTGGATAATAATTGGATCAATCATAGGTAGTTTATTAGGAGCAATTCTTGCAAAAAAAGTACCTATGACCTCCATGCCTGAAACAGTGGCATTGTTCAATGGTTGCGGAGGAATGTCATCACTTTTAGTGGCCTTGGGAGTAGCTATTTTTCCTATATCTGGTGGCCAAGAAAATTTTGATTTTTTTAAGTCACTGATTAACGAAGTTTCAATATCTGTTTCTATATTTGTTGGTGCCATAACTTTCACAGGTTCTATTGTGGCGATGGCAAAGTTACAGGGTTGGTTGTCAACTCCAGGATGGACTCAGAGCAAATTTAGACATTTTGTAAATATTGTTTTTGCAGTTGCTTCCTTGATAGCCTTTTTTGATTTGATAAACGGCAATACAAGTTCTATTTGGCTTTTAGTTATAGTTTCTTCTTTATTAGGTATTGGAGTTACTTTGCCAATTGGTGGAGCTGATATGCCAGTCGTTATATCTTTATTAAATAGCTATTCAGGGATTGCAGCAGCAGCAGCAGGTTTCGTTGTAGATAGTCAGCTTTTGATAGTAGCAGGCGCAATGGTTGGAGCGGCAGGATTAATACTTACTCAAGTAATGTGCAAGGGAATGAATAGATCTTTGGTCTCAGTTCTTTTTGGAGGATCTTTATCTGCACAAAGTACAGCCTCTTCTGGTTCAGGCGAATATACAAATATAACTTCTTGCAGTGTTGAAGAATGTGCATTGACTTTAGAGGCAGCCAACAAGGTAATAATTGTTCCTGGTTATGGTCTGGCAGTTGCTCAAGCTCAACATACTTTAAGGGAAGTGACAAAAAAACTAGAGCAAAATGGTATTGAAGTTGTTTACGCAATTCATCCTGTAGCAGGGAGGATGCCTGGTCATATGAATGTACTTTTAGCAGAAGCAGATGTTCCTTACGAACAACTTAAAGAGATGGACGTTGTAAATCCTGATTTTCCAGCAACGGATGTTGTTTTAGTTTTAGGAGCAAATGATGTGGTTAATCCTCAAGCTAAAAATGATAGCTCTTCTCCTTTGTATGGCATGCCAGTTCTTGATGTGCAGGAAGCAAGAACGGTATTTGTAATTAAACGTGGTATGAGTGCAGGTTACTCCGGAATAAAAAATGATTTATTTGATCTGCCCAATACTTCAATGGTCTTTGGTGATGCAAAAAAGGTACTGAATGATTTGATTGGAGAATTAAAGGATCTTGGAGTTGGGGAGAAATAATAGTATATTTTTTAGTTTTTCAGATTACTTAAAAAATAAGCCATTTAGAGAAGTCTTACCTTGGATAGGTGGCGACTTACAAACTTTGAGAGATACTTTTGTTATTGATTTTGGTAAATCAAAAAAAAATAAAAAAATATTCTTTCCGATTAATAAAATTCTTTCTAAAAAATTTGAATGTGATTATCTTCTAGGGTTTTTAGAATTACCTGAAAACTTAAACTCACTTAAGGGTTTTATAATCGTTACACATGGTTTAGGGGGCTCAACTAAACGGTTTGGTTTAAGAAGAATTTCTAGGAAATTAGCAAATAATGGTTTTGGAGTTCTTAAATTAAATCTAAGAGGATCTGGATCTGCGAGATATTTAGCTAAAGGAAATTATTGTGCTAGATGCTCCAGTGATATTATTTCAGTAATTAATTATTTTAAAAAATTCATTAATTTAGAGTTTAAAGATCTCATTAAGATAAATAATTTTCCAATTTACGGAGTTGGATTATCTTTAGGCGGAACAATTCTTTTAAATGCCTGCTTAGATTACGATGAAAACAAAGGGGAAAAACTTTTAGATGGCCTAGCCTGTGTGAGTAGCCCTTTAGATTTATTATCATGCAGTCTCTGTATTGAAAAATCTAGAAATTATATCTACCAAAAATGGTTACTTCACCGCTTAAAAAATCAGTTATGGGACGGATTTAATGATGAAGGCAAAATTCTTAATAATGAGAAATTAAGAAAAAAAATTAGAAGTTTAAAAAGTATAAGGGAATTTGATCAGAAATTTACAGCTCCTAGTTGGGGATTTAATTCTTTAGAAGATTATTATGTTAAAGCTTCTCCAATATTTAGAATCCAAAACTCAATAAAAAAATTACCTCAAACTCTTTTTATTCACGCCAAGGATGATCCTTGGGTTCCATATAATGCAACTTTGAATTTAAGAGGAAAATTTATTGATAAATTTACTATTTTCATAACTGAAAAAGGAGGTCATAATGGTTTTCACTCGATTAATGGCTGCTGGTCAGACGAAGTCGTAAAGAACTGGTTTATTAGTATCTAGGACTATTTAAAAATGGTGTTTTTTTAAAAATCCATTTTTCTATTGGCTTACCGTTAATAATATGTGAGGTAAAAATTTCTGAAATTTTTTCTGGAGAAACTTTCTCGTACCAAATACCATCAGGCCAAACAAGAAGAATTGGGCCGTTCTTACATATCCTTAAACAGTCAGCTTTTGATCTTAATATACGAACGTTTTTTGTACAGGGATCATTCTCAAATTTTTTTAAAGTCTTTTTCAGACATTCCCATGTTTTTTGACCTTCATTGCCTTTAAAGCATTTCTGTTTTGTGGGTGTTGCGCATAGTAGAAGATGCTTTTTAATATTCACTTTTATCCAATACTTAAGTATTTTTTCCCTTTCTTAATTTCTTGCTTAACAAAAAGTCTGGCCCAATTGTCTACCTCAAGAATATCCTCCAATTGTGGACTTAAATTCAAATTCTCCATATGTGATTCACAAGCTTTACTTATAAATGTTGGAATTTCTTGAAAAGAGATTTTTTCTTTAAGAAATTGTTCAACAGCCATTTCATTAGCAGCATTTAAGACTGCAGGCATGGTCCCAGAAGATTTTCCTGCGGCATAGGCAAGTCCCATGCATGGATATTTAAACTCGTCTGGCTCTTTAAAAGTTAATTTTCCAATTTCACTTAAGTTTAATCTTTTCCAATTTGTTTTAAATCTTTCAGGCCAACTCATCGCATATAAAATAGGTAGCTTCATATCTGGCCAACCTAATTGAGCTAATACTGAAGAATCTTCCATCTCAATCATTGAATGAATAATACTTTGAGGGTGGATAACTATTTCGATATTTTCGTAAGAGGTCCCAAATAAATAATGAGCTTCTATAACTTCTAATCCTTTATTCATAAGAGTTGCAGAATCTACAGTTATTTTTTTCCCCATATCCCAATTAGGATGCGAAGTCGCATCTTCCACTGTGACATGCTTTAAATCCTCAACGGGCCAATCTCTGAAAGCACCACCAGAAGCTGTTAAATGTATAGCTTTTAAACCCTTAGGCATCTCTCCTGTTGAAAAATTTGCATTTTCATAATTAGGTAATCCTTGTAAACATTGAAAGATAGCAGAGTGCTCTGAATCAGCAGGTAAAAGCCTACTATTATTTTTCTTTAATGCAGGAATAACAATTGGCCCTGCCGCAATTAAAGTTTCTTTGTTAGCAAGTGCAATATTTTTCCCCGCATTAATTGCTGACATTGTTGGAATTAAGCCTGCACAGCCTACTATCCCTGTTACCACAGTATCTGCCTTATCCCATGCTGCAACTGCGTTAATCCCCTGCTTTCCACCTAAAACCAAGGGAGCACCATCCAAATCTAAGTTATTAATATTATCTTTTAAATCTTCTATAAGATTTTCATCCTCAATTGCAACTACCTCTGGTTTATGTGTTTTAACTTGTTCAGTTAATAAATTAATATTTCTTCCTGCAGAAAGAGCTACGGCTTTAAACTTATGAGGCTGCTCACTAGCTATTTCGAGAGTTTGAGTCCCTATTGAACCAGTAGAACCGAGCACAGTAATGTATTTCAATTTTCTCTGATGTTTCTAATATTTTCCCATTTAAAGGTGTATTTAAAAAACAAAAATTTCAAATTGGTTTTTTTCTTAAAAATTTAGATCCTTATCCATGTTGTTATTTCCTTTGATTGATCAATAAGTTCAATACCTTTTTCTTTTAACAAATTCCTGATTTCATCGGCCTTCGCATAATTCTTTTCCATTTTTGCATTCAATCTTTCATTAATAAGCGATGATATTTCTTCTTCTGTTATTTTACTTTCTTTTACTAAAACCTCTTTTTTAAGACCAAGTACCTCAGTCAACTTTTCAAGAGTTTTAAAATTTTCAAGTAGAAAGAATTTTTCATTTAGGTCTATTTTAAAACCTTCAATCCTTTGAAATTGGTTTAAAAAGTTTTTTAATGGTTTCGCTAAATCGTAAATAATTGCAATAGCACCTGCTGTATTAAGATCATTTCCAAGAGCCTCAGAAAATTTAATCTTTTTTTGAGATAATTCAAAACTTATTTTCTCTTTATATTCTTCTTCGATAGATTCATTTTTATCAATAGATCTAAAATCACCTTTTGTAAGTTCCATAAAAGAAAGGGCTACATTAATGTTTTTCCAAGCTTCTGAAGCACTTCTTAAAGCTTCTTCAGTAAAATCAAGTGGTTTTCTATAATTCACAGTCATAACAAAATATCTCAAAGTCATAGGGCTTATACCTGACTTAATTAGCTCTCTGATAGTTTTAAAATTTTTAAGGGATTTACTCATCTTTTGTCCATTTACATTGACCATCCCATTGTGTAACCAATAGTTCGCTAGCTTTTTACCATTGGCTGCTTCTGATTGGGCGATTTCATTCTCATGATGCGGAAAAATCAAATCAGAACCACCCAAATGGATATCAATAGTATCTCCTAATTCATCTTTGACCATCGCTGAACATTCAATATGCCATCCTGGTCTACCTTTACCCCATGGCGAATCAAAATATGGTTCATCGTCTTTGGCTTTTTTCCATAGTGCAAAATCTTGCGGATTAAGTTTTTTACTATTTTCCTCATTAGCCATTCTTCCTTGCTGATTGATATTTTGACCTTGTATATTTTGATTACTTAGCTTTCCATAATTTTTATTTTTAAAAACAGAATAATAAACATCTCCATCCCTAGAGTATGCGAAACCTTTGTCCTCAAGTATTGTTATGAAGGAGCAGATATTGCATATATGATTCGTTGCTCTTGGCATACTATCGGGACGCATTATCCCTAAAGAATCCATATCTTTATGAAATTCAATAATATTTTTTTCAGATACTTTCTCCATTGAACTGCTTTCTTCTTTCGCTCTTTTTAAGATCTTGTCATCAATATCTGTAAAGTTTTGAACATACTTCACTTTGAAATCACTATAAATTAAAAATCTCCTCAATACATCCCAAGCTATATAACTTCTGGCATGACCAAGATGACATAAATCATAAACAGTTACTCCACAACAATATATTTTTATGACATCATCAATAGGCTTAAAAACCTCAACTCTTTTGCTTAAAGTATTAAAAAATTTGATCATCTTAAACAAAGTATTTCATAAGGTTTATTTTGTCTCCATCCAATTGTCTCCAATACCAATATCAACTAAAAGAGGCACATTTAATTTTACACAATCTTCCATAGTCTTCTTTACTAATTTCGTCGTAATTTCCAAAGAATCTGGTTCAACTTCAAACAATAATTCATCATGTACTTGTAAAAGCATTTTTGCTGGAACATTCATTTCTATGAATTTCTTATTTAGTTGAACCATTGCAATTTTAATAATGTCTGCACTTGAACCCTGTATTGGTGCATTAGCTGCGGCTCTTAATGACTGTGCTTCCATGCCAGCCCTTCTTGCGGATTGCAAGTCAATTTCATAAGGATCTTTTCCTATTAATCTTCCAAGTCCATTTTTATCAAACTTAAATTCTCTCTTTCTACCAAAAATTGTTTTTACATATCCTTTTGATAAGGCAAGCCTTTCTTGAAGTTCAAGAAATTTGAAAATTTTTGAATATCTTTCTTTGTATTTTATTAGGAATTCTTTCGCCTCTGGAGTACTTACTCCTGTAGAACGTGCAAACTTTTTTATTCCCATACCATAGATAACTCCAAAATTTATTGTTTTCCCAACTCTCCTCTCATCAGATGATATTTCTTCTTTCTCAAAAATTAATCTTGCAGTTAAAGAATGAATGTCATCATTTTTATGAAATGCATTAATGAGTATTTCTTCATCCGCTAAGTGAGCAAGTATTCTTAATTCGATCTGAGAATAATCAGCTGATAAAAGTTTCCAATTTTTTTCAGGTAAGAATGCTTTTCTTATTCTCCTACTAAATTCAGTCCTAACTGGGATATTTTGAAGATTAGGATTGCTACTGCTTAGTCTGCCAGTTGCTGTAGCAGCTTGATTAAAGTTTGTATGAACTCTTCCTGTCTTTTCGTTAATAAGATTTGGAAGAGCATCAATATAAGTACTAAGTAATTTGCTGAGAGTTCTATGTTTTATTAAATGTTGGATTATTTCATGTTCGTCGACTAATCTCTCAAGAACTATTGCATCTGTGCTCCATCCTGTTTTCGTTTTTCGTGATTTCTTTTTATCCAAATTTAATTTTTCAAACAAGATCTCACCAAGTTGTTTTGGTGAAGATAGATTAAAATTCTCTTGAGCCAATTCATAAACTTTACTTTCAATATCTTCTAAGGTACTTTTTAGTTCTTTTGAGAGTTTATCCAAATAAGAGATGTCGATGGTTATGCCATTCATTTCCATTTGGGACAATACCGGCTCTAAAGGTAGCTCGATTTCTTCGAACAATTTGATTAATTCATTTTTTTCCTTTGAAAATCTTTCTTTAAAAATTTTGACAATCTTAAAAGTTAGAAATACATCATAACCGCAGTAAATACTTGCTTCATCAATATCAACAAATGAAAAGTCTTTATTTTTCCCAACTGTTTCCTTAAATGAAGGGGGCTTAAATCCAAATAATCTAAAACTAATTTCACTTAACCCATGCTTCTCCTGATTATTAAGAAGGTAGTCTGCTATTAAGGTGTCAAAGGTTACGCCTTTAAGATCAAGTCCATGATTAAAAAATATTTGCCTATCAAATTTAGAATTTTGGAGTACCTTTTCTTTGTTTGGATCTTCTATCCAAGTTCTTAGTTTTGAGAAAACATCTTCAATTGATAATTGATTGGGGGTCGCATTTTTCGTTTGATGGCCAAGAGGTATATAAAATAAATCATCATTTTCTTCTCCAAGACATAACCCTATCCCAACAAGTTCCGCATCGATTGGATTTAAACTATTGGTCTCTGTATCTAAAGAAACTATTTGATTGGTCTTGTCTAATCTTTGAATTAATTTATCAAATAATTCGAAATTATTTACAACAGTTACGTTGATTTTTGGGATTTTATTTTCACTATTTTCTAATTCATTATTACTTGAGACTTTTGGTGCCTTCTCCCCCTCTTTAGCTACATTATTTTTGTCAAAACCACCTTTGCTGAAAGTTGAATTGAAAATATCAATTTGTCTAAGTAGTGTTGATAGTTCTAGTTTTTGCAGTGACTCTGAAAGTTGTTCTTGATTTATATTTTTTAATTCATAACCGTTACTTAAAATCAAAGGCACCTCAGTATTTATTTTTGCTAAATCCCTAGAAAGAAAAGCATTATGTTTATCGTTTCTGAGCTTTTCTATAACTGAACCTTTGATGAATCCTTTATATTTCTTATCGTTGTTCTGCTGAATCTTGTCTAGAGCCTTATAGATCCCATCAAGCGTATCGTTCTCTTTTAGTAGATTAATTGCAGTTTTTGGACCGACCCCTTTAATACCCGGAATATTATCAGAACTATCACCAGTTAGAGCTTTAAGATCAACTACTCTTTCTGGTGCAACACCTAATTTTTCTTTTACTCCATTTTCATTCATAAGAGTTGGATTACCACTTTTCGCATATGGACCACCACCCATATAAAGTACATAAATATCTTTTTGATCATCTACTAATTGAAATAAGTCCCTATCTCCAGAAAGAATATTCACACACCATCCTTTAGAAGAAGCATCATTTGCAATTGTGCCTAGGAGATCATCTGCTTCGTAACCTGGAGATTTAAAAATTGGTAAATTTAAGCTTTCTTCTAAAATGATTTCTAGTTGTTCAATATCTTGAAAAAAAACATCTGGTGCTACATCTCTATTGGCCTTATAATTTGGATCTAATTCATGTCTGAAAGTAGGTTTTTCGGTATCAAACGTAATACAAACACCCTCAGGACTAATATTTTTGCAATTATCCAAAAGGCTTTTTAGAAATCCATAAGTGACACTTGTTGGAAATCCCTCCTTGGTGGTTAAACCTCCATCAATCCCTTTGCTAAATGCATAGAAGCTTCTAAAAGCAAGTGAGTGGCCATCGACTAAAAGCAAAATTGGTTTTTTAGAGTTTTCAGACTTTAAACTCATTTTCTCTTCTTAGCCCAAGGTGGAATATCAATAAAGATTTGCTCTCCAGGTTCTAATCCATCAATTACTGAAGTTTTATTTCCACTACTAATACCAATTTCGATTTTTTCAAATTTGGGAGAATTGTTTTTATCAACTTTCAAAATTCCTTTTTCACCTTTTTCAGTAACAATTGAAACTGTTGGTACTAGGATTTTTTCTTCATTACCTTCGACTCTAAATTCAAGATCTGCAGTCATTCCAATTTTAATTTCTTCAGAAATATCTTTAAAATTTAAAGTTACTTCGAATGAGGTTACATTATTATCTTTTACAGCTCTTGTAGCTATTTTTTTAACTATGGCACTATATTTTTTTGAGGGATAAGCCTCAATTCTTACTGAGGCTTCTTGACCTATTTTTATTCTGCCAATGTCACTTTCAGGAACTTTGGCAACAATTTCTAGACCCTCTGATAGTTCGAAAATAAAGTTTTTGGTTTTAGGGTCTGAAATTAAGTTTGTACTTGGTGTGACATAAGATCCTATCTCCGCATATTTTGCAGTTATCTTTCCTCCATAAGGAGCTTTAATTAGATAAAAACTTTTTTCGGTTTTTGCATCATTAAGTTTGGCGCTACTAATGTTGTAGTTATTTTTATAACTTTCGTAATCTTCTTTGCTTACTGCACCTTCTTGATATAAATATTCCCTTCTTAAAAATTCAGATTTTTGTTTTTCTACATTTAATTTAAGTTCTTCAATTTTATAAATAAAGTCTTCATCATCAAGAGAAGCTAAAACCTGATCTTTTTTTACAAGATCGCCCTCATCTACTTTGATTTCTTTTATTACACCTTGCTTCCGAGGTCCAATATTGCTTGTCCTGATTGCTTTTACTTCACCACTTGTATTAATTGAATCTGAGAGGATTCCTTTTTCAACTTGAACAACAAAATCAGAAATGTCTTTTGATTTATTTTTCTTGAAGGAATTGGTTATGAAAACGAAAAATATAGTTAAAGAAAGTAATATAATTCCACTTCTTAGATTTATATTTTTTTTTATTAAATCAAGCATTTCTTTTAAAAAACAGTAATTAAGAATATTTGGGAACTAAATAAATAATCAAGTCGATTATAATTAACTTATCCAAGATTGGTTAAGTAAATACTATATTACTAGAAGATGTTTTCTGAATAATTTTTTCCATAAATTTTTTTCAAATGTTAAAAGCCGGTATTATTGGATTACCAAATGTTGGAAAATCAACTTTATTTAATGCACTTGTAGAAAATGCTAAAGCTCAAGCGGCTAATTTCCCCTTTTGTACTATAGAACCTAATAAAGGTATAGTTTCCGTCCCAGATCAAAGGTTACAAGAGTTAGGTGATTTAAGTTCTAGCCAAAATATTATCCCAACAAAAATTGAATTTGTAGATATCGCAGGACTAGTAAAAGGAGCCAGTAAAGGTGAGGGTTTAGGAAATAAATTTTTATCAAATATTAGGGAGGTTGATGCAATAGTTCATGTTGTGAGGTGCTTTGAAGATAGTGATGTAATTCATGTTTCCGGTAAGGTAGATCCCTTAGATGACATTGAGATAATTAATCTGGAATTGAATTTAGCTGATTTATCCCAACTCCAAAAAAGAAGAGAAAGAATTAAAAAACAGGTTAGAACTTGTAAAGAGGCAGCAAAAGAAGATAATTTACTAGAAAAAATTGAAGAAGAGCTACAGAAAGGACTTTCAGTTAGATCAATATCTTTGAGTGAAGAAGAAAATTTAATAATTAAGCAACTTGGATTCCTTACTGCTAAACCAATTATTTACGCAACAAATTTGAATGAAAATGATTTAGCTGAAGGTAATGATTTCTCATCAAAAGTTCAGAGTTTTGCAAGTAATGAAAATACAGAATGTATAAAAATATCAGCCCAAGTCGAATCTGAATTAATAGAGTTAGAACCAGAAGATAAAAAAGACTACCTTATTGGTTTAGGAGTAGAAGAAGGGGGATTAAGTTCTTTAATTAGATCAACATATAAATTATTGGGATTAAAAACTTATTTCACCACCGGAGAAAAGGAGACAAAAGCATGGACCATAAAAGATGGGATGACTGCGCCACAGGCAGCAGGAGTAATTCATACTGATTTTGAAAAAGGATTTATAAGAGCTCAGACTATTTCGTATCAAAATTTAATTGATTCAGGTTCAATTGCCAATGCAAAAACTAAAGGTCTTTTAAGAAGTGAAGGTAAGGAATATATTGTTAACGAAGGTGATGTAATGGAGTTCTTATTTAATGTTTAGTAAGTCTCTTAAGGCTTACTATTTTGCTTTTTGAATTTAAATTCAAAAAATGAAATTAATAAAATTAAGATACATCCTAAGCAACTTCCTATTAACCCAAAAACAATGGTTGTAAAGCCATTATCGTAGCCATATTGCAATTGTGGTAAGTGAGGGGGTATTGGCATTATTTTTCAACAGAATTTTCAATGTCTTCCAGTAAATGTTTAGTTGATCTACTAAAACCATTAGTTTTTAAATAGTTTTGAGCCTCTCTAAATTTTTCAGCTACTCTTTTTGCATAAGGAGTATTCATGGAATTTTGAGTCATGTTGAAAATGCGACTGATTTTATAATCTGATTTAGATAACCCCTTGATAAGTATTCAAAAATACAAGAATATAAAAATAGGATTTTTTACTTACTAAGAAATTTATTGAGAAAAGTTCTTGATTCTCTAAAATAAAGTTTTTTCAAATTAGAAAAATTGACAATGACAAATATATTATTAATTCTTTTTTTTGTACTTTTATTTTTATTACTTTTTTATTCAAAACGAAAAAGAGGGTTAGCCCAAAAAACAACAATTATTCCAACTTATGTACCTTTCTTAAAAAAAGAAGAATTTAATCCTGACATAAGTACTGATAATTGGGATTTACACAAACTTAGATTAGATAAATTTAAAAGATCACAATATAAGGGATTAACTTTCTTCGTAAGTTCAGAAAATAAAATTTATTATCTTTCTGAAGAAGGGGATAAGGTTTATTGCTAACAGGTGAAATTAATTTTATAAATAAGAAAAGCCGATAGAAATTAATAATATTTAATGAAGTATTTTTTTTTATTATCAGAAAAGTTCTATAGGTTTATCGAATGGGAGTGGAATACTTTAAAAAATCTAAGAAGAACAAAAAGAAAGAATTTTTTTCTAAGAGGGGCATTTGCGTTATTTAGTTTATTCTCTATTCTTTTTTTAATATTTTCTCCTCCTATCGCTTTTGGATTGTTATTTGGAGAGGGATTGAAATTTAGTACTTTTTTTATTTGGATATGGATTTTAAATTTGAAGTTTTTTTGAAAACGTATAATTTATTTCCCGAGATTATTTAAAATTAAGAATATAAAAAAATTTACCTTATGCCAAAAATATTCAAACAAAATAAGTTCGCTTTGTTGGGAGCAAATATATTAATAATTTTACTTTGGGTAACTATATCTTCCTTTTTGATGAATTTATTTCAAAATGAAAATGCCCCATTTTATATATACAAAATTTCTTTTTTAATCAGATTCCTTCCTCCTATTTGGGTTACTTGGTTCCTTTGGATAAAAAGAGGTGGTTTAAAAAGATAAATTACAAAAGCATTTTTAAGGATTTGCTAGAAAAACAAATCAGTTAAGATCTGAAAGCTTACTTGAAATTTTCATGTAAGAATTAGGTAATTGAGAGATTGTTTTTAGCTAAGAAACAATCTCTTTTTTTTATAAATATTTTTTCTTATAAAAAAGTGCTTGTCAGTATCCCTATTGACAAACACTCATGACGATCAATTTTTTAAAAATCAAATAGGCAATCTATGATCAATTTCAACAACTCCAGAATCCATAAGACGGCCGATTTTAATAACTAAAGACATATCTAGCCTTGAAAATTCAGATTGATGGTTAGTTATCCAATCAAGTTCAGAAAGAGTTATAACTCCCAAAGTATTCACTTTAAGAAAAAGTAAGCCTAAATTCATCTTAAAAAATTCCTGGGATTATCCACCCGAATAAGCCATAATTTACAACTAATGCAAATAAGCCCATCATTGCCATTCTTCCATTAGTTCTTTCGGCGTTTTGCCAATAAGTTGTTTTTGAATTTTCCATTTTTCTGATTTGTAGAATTATTAAATAGTAGGTTTTTAAACGAAACCAGGAATTATTTGGCCTGTTGTTAGGTATGCTCCAACTGCAGCAATTAATCCAAGCATTGCGAATCTGCCGTTAAGAGTTTCAGCAACAACTTTTTCTTTTTCGATTGTTTTAGCTTTTGTGTTTGTGTTTTTCATTTGATTAAAAGATGAATAGTTTAAATTTTCGTTTTGAAATTGCTTGGTTAAATAAGCAACGAGGAAAGCTGTAAAGAATACAATTACAGCTAAAAAACCTGAAAGTGGACTCATTAAAAGATGCCAGGAATAATTTGTCCAGTTGAAACGTAAGCACCTACTAAAGCAACAAGGCCAATCATTGCCCAACGACCATTAACTTTTTCTGCATTTTGCGGGTAGCTGTCGTATGAAACAGACTCATCTATGTAAGGACGTGTTTCAGTAGGAAACATATTCTGTCTGCCGCCTGATTCAGTAGTAACGTTTGAATTAGCCATTGAAGTTGTGTAATTGTTAATTAATGTAACACTACTATTAACAAATGTAAAGTATTAAGCCTAAATTAAGTTATTTTCAATATATTTACTACATATATGTAACATAGCCGTTACATAATTATTTAAATAGTTGTTTTTTGGGATTGCTTTTTTTATTTTCTTTGCATCATGAATGGGCAAGTATTCTGTTTAAGAGATGAAAAAAAAATACTTTTTTAAAGGTTTTATTAGGTCTAGGTAGGAAAAACTTGATTTAGGCTTCTATTTTCTTAAGTAAATCTAATTTTGAATAGCTTATTCCATTGATATTGAAATAAGTTGGTCAGGATCATAATTAGAAATCCAACTAAGTATTTTTTCTTCTTCTTCTAATGTTCTAGTACACGCAAAACCATATTTTGATCTGACTTTTTCAGAAGCTTTATGCAAAGCTTGAATAGCAAGAGACTTAAAATCTGAAATTTTTAAGGAATCTCCAGGTTTTAAATATTCTAAAATTACTGTAGAAGGTGAATATAGAGATGCTTTTTTACCGTCAGGTAAATTTAGTTGAAAATTAATTTCTGGCATTTTTAAATTAGTTTTCTTTGTTTTATATGAAAATTTTAGTGGATTGGAGCATTATTTATTTAATTTGCATGAGTAAATCCAGTGAGAGGAGTATCTTCTTCCCAAAGTAATTTTGCTCCATTTGAATTTTTGATATAAACACTGCTATTCCCGTTTTTAAAGTTGCCGACATGACAGCAAATTAGTTCTTCATATGCTCTTAAAGCTTCCTTTAAAAAATTAGCTTTAGATGGCTTGATAGCACAAAGAAAACCATAGCTGGGGAAACAAGTAAGCCAGTCGAATTCTGTTACTCCTTTAGGGCGTTGAATTTTCTCAAGATCAATTACAATTGTTTTTCCAGCGGATTCAGCAAACATAACTGCAGTACCTGTTATACCGCCCATGCTTATGTCTTTGGCCGCATGAATGATATTTTTTTTAGCAAGAAAAGGTATCAATGAAAAATGTTTTCTAAGTAAAGTTGCAGATGCTTTCGTAGCTGCATCCCAAAAGGGATAATCTTTAAAAAAGCATCCATCCTTGTTTGCTATTATCCATAATTCATCTTCAGACTCTGCGAATCTTGAAGAAAGAATAGGACCATCTACCATTCCAAGAATTGATACTGATAAAGCAGTATAAGGACTTTTTTGATTTGAGTGACCACCGACCATTGGTACATTAAATTTTTCACACGCAAAACTCATGCCAGAAAGAATTTGATTATGTTTTTCTAAATCATTTTTATCACTCCAAATACTGTTAACTAAAGCTAAAGGTTTACCGCCCATCGCAACGATGTCACTGATATTTACCAATACACTGCTCCAGCCTGCGAACCACGGCTCTTTTTCTACCAAGCTTGGACTAATTCCTTCACTTGCCATTAATAACAAACCTGATTGTTTAGGGATTACTGCAGCATCATCTCCAAGCATTGCAGATTTGCCAAGTTCACTGAACGGGCTATGTGAGAAGGTTTTTGCAGCACTTTGAATGTCTTTTTTAGATTCAATACCACTATGTGTTTGCAATTTTTTGATAAGACTATCTAACATTTTTTGTGATCACTTTTTCACTAAATATGAGCCTGGTCTGCTTAATTTTGATGGCTTGTAGTAATTTAAGTCAGCCTCCATTAAGTGATGTTTTATTCCTTTGATTTCAATTTGTTTAATTGAATTCCATTTGAGTCGTCTAAAAAACCTTACATTTTGTATCTGAACAGTGGCTAAAAATTGATCGCATCCCCATCCATTTGCTGTAGTTACTGCTTTCCAGATCAATCCTTTTCCTATTTGGTTGAATTTACGGAAAGTAGAATCAACACCTAGTCTCCCACCGTACCATTGTCTTTTTTCTGTTTCGTAAATTCTTACTACTCCAACGACTCTCTCTTGAGTGCCATATCCATAATTCAAAGAAACTATTGGGTACGCAACTTGATCAATTTCATCAATATCTGATTCAGCAAAAATATTTTGTTCCTCGCAAAATATCCTCTTTCGTAATCCCCAGTAGTCTTTGATAAGAGGAGAATTCTCTTCAAGCAAATGAAATGAAAAGTTTTCTGAATTTGAATTTGGAGATAGCATGAAATCTTCTTCTTCAATCCCTATACCTGATCTTACAGAGGGTGTGAAATAGTAAGGCGCAGAGCTAAAGCTTCTGCCTATATCCTGACTTGAGGGGTCAATACAAAACATAATTTTTTAATTCTCAAATAGGGATAAAGCTGAGCAGGCACCACATTTGGCACAACCAGCTGACATTTCATCAGATTTTATGTTGCCTTCATTTAGTAAATGTGAAACTGATTGATAAATATCAATCATGAAATCAGTATTTGGGGAGGGATGATGTTCTAGAGGAGTCCCTGCTATTGGCACAAATGGAACTATAAAAGGATAAACTCCTATAGATATTAATTTTTTACTGCAATTTATTAGAGATTCTTTGCTATCACCTAATCCGGCTAATAGATATGTAGAAACTTCTCCTCTTCCAAAAACTGCTACGCTTTCTTCGAAAGATTTATAGTATCTTTCAAGAGAAATTTCAGATTTGCCGGGCAGAATTTTTTTTCTTATCTCCTCCTCTACAACCTCTAAATGCATGCCTAAACTATCTATACCTGAGTCTTTCATTTTTTGAAACCAAATAGGATCATCAGGCGGTTCGCATTGACCTTGGATTGGAATATTAACTTTAGCCTTAACAGCCTTAGCGGCTTCTGCCATTATTCTTGCTCCCCTATCGCTACTGTTAGGGGTCCCAGTTGTCATTACTAATTGCTTTATTCCATCAAGTCTTACAGCTGCTTCTGCAACTTCAGCTATTTGATTTGGAGTTTTTCTTACGATGGTTTGCTCGTTGTCCAAAGATTGTTCTATTGCACAAAACTGGCAAGATTCTTCTCTATTTCTGAAACGAATACATTTTTGAAGAATTGTTGTGGCTAATACATCCTTGCTATGAAGAAGAGCAATCGATTTATAAGGTATACCGTCTTTTGTTTTTAAAGAATAAAAATTTGGTTCTTTTGTGGTGGATAATTCCTTGATGATTGAATCTTCTCTATTCTGGAGAATAAGTTGTCCGTCAGGCTCCTCTGAAAGTTGATAATTAGACTTCTTAGATACGTGATTATAAACGGGTACCATTACAGTTTTTCCTTCAATTGTTAAAGCTCTATGATCCGATGGACCAGCTCCTCCTTTCCTACCTCTGTTGCCCTTTTTGGGAGTTGAACTTATCCCATTAACTTGCAAATCAGTAATAATTTTACCTATTTCAGACATGATTGATTTCCTCTAAAAAGTCTTTTGCACTTAGATCTTTTGGGATGAAATTTTTCTTATTTGTCATCTCAAATACCTTGTTAGGGGATGTATTTAGTTTTAGAGAAAGAAGATCTGGACGACTGTAGTGACCAACACTATCCATCATTCTTTTCCTTTTAGTAATAAGTGATAAATTAATTTCTGCTATTGCTAATCCTTCTCCTTCATCAAGTGGTCCTGCTAAATATTTGCCTTCTGGACTGATAATTGCTGTGTGACATCCTCCCTGAAATGCTTTGTGAAGATTGGTATCGGACGTTATCTTTTCATAATCTTCTGAATCTAACCATCCTGTTGAGCAAATCACAAAACAGCCAGCCTCTAAAGCGTGATGTCTCATTGTGACAGCAGTTTGCTCGGTAAATATTGGACCAACTAATGAACCAGGAAATTGAGCACAATGTATTTGTTCCCCTTTAGCCATAAGAGCAAATCTAGCTAAAGGGTTATAGTGCTCCCAACAAGCCAAAGATCCTATCTTGCCAAGTTGAGTATCTACAACTTCTAGGCCAGAACCATCGCCTTGACCCCAAATCATTCTTTCGTGAAACGTAGGAGTTATTTTTCTTCTTTTTAGAATAATTTCACCTTTTTCGTTGAAAAGAATTTGAGTGTTGTACAAACTTCCACCATCAAGTTCATTAACTCCTAAAAGAACTTGGATATTATTTTTTTTAGCTGATTTCCCAACTATGTCTGTAACTGGACCCGGGATTTCTACTGCTTGCTCATATAGCTTCATATGAGATTTACCCATAAGAACTGGTGGCTCTACAAATGAAAAATATGGGTAGTAAGGAAGAAAAGTTTCTGGAAAGACTATCAACTTTACATCTTTTGTAGCTGCCTCTTGGATCTTTAAAAGAACTTTATTCAATGAACCATTTAAGTCAAAAAGTACAGGTCTAACTTGAGCAGCAGCTACTTTAAATGTTTTAGTCATTTTCTTGGATCTTATGTCTTACAGAGTCCAAGTATCTAAAATAAATGCCCCATCTTTGCGATGCATTAAAACGATATCTAGAACATCTAAAGGACTTATTGGTTTTATCCCTGGTGTAAGAGCTCCTTCTCCATGTCCATACAAAGCTTGTAGTGCAAATCGGCAGGCATAAACTTTTCCGCCTTGACCCATAAATTTTTCTAAGCGAGCATTAAAATTTAAATGACCATCAAATGCTGCATCCCCAAGCTTTGGGAAGCCTCTTTGTAGTCCTAATGTCACTCCAGGACCATATAGCAATATTGAAGTTTCAAAACCCTTGTTTATAAGACGACTAGCTTGCAAAAGATTAACAAGACCAATAGATCCCTCAAAAGCGACAGTATGAAAAGTTAGTAAGGCTTTCTCACCTGGCTCGGCTTTAACATCTGGGAATACTTTTTCTTCATAATCAACTAAGAATTCTCCAGGCTGATTTGCGGGACGAGTTACGGATGGCATGAAAATCTAAAAAAACTTAGAATATTCTCTGACTTGATTTTCAAAAAGAATGTAACCAATATCACCAAATTAGTTAACTTAAGATTTCAGATCAAAAAATTTTTTAGTGAGTTTAATAACAAATTGAATCTCATAAATATGACAGAATTTAATTAATAATAAAAAAGATGGCTGAAGAATTTTTAAATCAAATTTCTGCTAAATGTTCTGTCATTATTATTGGTGCGGGACAAGCAGGGTTGTCTATTGCTCATTCACTCCAAAAAAAAGGGATAAAACCTCTTATCTTAGAAAAAAATTATGTAGGTTTTTCTTGGAAAGAACAACGTTGGGATTCTTTCTGCCTTGTGACTCCAAATTGGCAATGCACACTTCCTGATTATCAATATTCTGGTAAAGATCCTAACGGTTTTATGGATAAAGAAAATATAGTTAAGTATTTAAAAAAATATTCTGAATTTGTAAAGGCTGATATTCTTGAAGGGATTGAAGTAAAACATTTAGTTAAAAAAAATGAAAAATATTTTATTTCAACTAACCGTGGAAATTTTGAAGCTGATCAAGTTGTTATAGCTACTGGAGCTTATCATGTTCCGAACCGACATCCTCTTTCTGAGAGATTACCAACTAATATCCTGCAAATTGATGCGAGAGAATATAAAAATGCAAATACATTACCAGACGGACCTGTCCTAGTTGTTGGCAGTGGTCAATCAGGTTGTCAAATAGCTGAAGATCTTTTTTTTGAAAAAAGAAAAGTTCATCTAAGTGTTGGGAGTGCTCCAAGATCTCCCAGAATGTATAGAGGAAGAGATGTTGTAGATTGGCTTGACAGAATGGGTTATTATTCAATGCCTATTGGTGAGCACGATGATCCTAAAAGTGTAAGGAATAAAACTAATCATTATTTAACTGGAAGAGATAATGGAAGAGAAATAGATCTTAGAAAGAGAGCAATAGAAGGGATGAATCTTCATGGGCGACTTAAAGAGATAACAATTGATAATATTCAATTTTCAAATGATCTTTCTAAAAATCTTGATGGAGCAGATTCTGTTTACTGTAGAATAAGAAATAGTATTGATGAGTGGATTTCAAAAAATAATATAGAAGCTCCTAAAGGCGAAATATATACTCCATGTTGGGAACCAACTGAAGATGTCAAAGGCACTCAACTTGAATGCAAAAACTTAGCAGTAGTGATTTGGTGTACAGGTTATAAAAGTGATTTTAGTTGGGTAGATATCTCAGTTTTTGACGGAACTGGGATCCCTGTTCATGAAAGAGGTGTGACACAATCTCCTGGATTGTATTTTATTGGTTTGCCTTGGCTTTATACATGGGGCTCAGGACGTTTTTGTGGAGTAAAAGATGATGCAAACTTTTTAGCGGATATTATTTCATTGAGATCAAATAAATCAGCTGCTGCTAAAGAAATGCTGGAGTGCAAAGCTCTCTTAGGTTCTTAAACTTCTAGTACTACTAAATAAAAAATAAATTAAAAATTAAATTCTAAGAAAAAAAGTGATTTATGTATGAAATACTACAACATCTAACTTTTGGGAATAATTAATTTAAAGATATAAATCTATTTCGAATAATTATGGAATTCGCAAAAAAAATCATGACCGAAAAAGCTGAAAAGCTTAATGGTAAAGCAGCAATGCTTGGAATGTTTGCTCTTGTAGGAGCCTACTATTTTACTGGTCAAATTCTTCCAGGTATTTTCTAATAAAAATCCTTTTTAAATTTTTTCAGGGCTTTATCAAGCCCTTTTTTAATGGATTATGCCCTTTTTAATTATCTAATAATTCAAATAATTTACTTATTAGAAGCTTTCTTTTTGAAAAAGTTTTATCAATATATTTTTTATTCTCTTCTTTTAAAATTTCCTGACCATTTAAGCCTAATCCTTTAAGGACAAACTCTTTATCTTCTTTTATCCAGTTATTTATCATTCCCCCCGTCGTCTCTATATGGAATTGTAATCCGTAAGCAAAATTACCAATCCTAAAAAACTGTTCCTTACAACGTGCACTACTAGCAATGAGTACTGCTTTATTAGGTAATAAAATCCTATCTCCATGCCAATGTAGTACATGAAAAGGGTCTTCAAACAGTGCTTTAAAGTCTTTATTCGATTTGTCTATGAAAATTTGAGACCATCCAATTTCTGGTAATGCTTTTGGAGGTGATCCATATTTAAGAATTTCTACATCTCCCCCAGCAGCACTCGCAAGCAACTGAGCACCTAAGCAAACACCGACTATAGGTCTCTCATTTTCTAATTCTTTTTTTATAAAATCTTTTTCTAACTTAAGCCATGGATATTTTTCGCTTCCAATATCTTTAACACCCATTGGTCCACCCATAATTAAAATTAAGTCACCTTTTTTTGTTTGCGGAAGAGCATTTTTATTATCTAAACGAATAATTTCTATTTTTAAATCTCTTTCTTTAGCAAATTGTTCAAAAAGACCAGGACCCTCTATTTCTAAATGCTGCAAAACTAATAGGCGTTTTATTTCCTTCATTCAATTTCCATTATTTCAGCTGATTCAGAACAGACATTAACGCTAAACCACTTCATTGCCGACCAAGTATCTTCTTGGTATGTACCTGCTGCAATACTCACAAAACAATCATTTTCATACCAACTTCGATAACTGGGAGTCACTCCCGTTCCTTTTAATCTATTTTCTAAGCCTTTTCCATATTTTTTAATAACAAGATTTAGAGCTTCATTCTCAATTTCTCTTTGCTTTTCATCAGCAAAACCTCCTAGTGGAGTAAAAAAAAGAATTGAAGCAATAAGTAAACGTATCATTGAGTCTTTAGTTTATATGTAGCTAATTTCATATCGATTAATTAATTTTTTAAAATCATCTACTCTATTTTGTCCATTTTTTAATGGTCTTGATGAGTCAAGTACGGCTGCACAACATAATTGCCAGCAAGATTTTTCATCTAGTCCCAATTTCTTGCATATATTTTTTGGGGCTTTGATAACTGTATTTATTTCTGCAATATGTTGAGTGGTTTCCCATAATTCTCCTTCAAGAAAATCAATTTCAATACTTGATAATAATTCTGTAGCAACGTAATCCTTAATTAGCTCAGTTAATTCCACGATATTTTATTAAAGCAGAGAAGTTAAATAATCTCTTAGTATTTTTTATAGCAGGATAAAAAAAAAAGGAACTAGTTTCTACCTCATCTTGAATATCCTGTAGATTTTAAGAGACTACATCATTTCGTATTGATCAAGTTTGGTTTTTAATTTTGTTGCTTGCTTAATCAATGACAAAGCTTCTTTTCTGCCAGTTGAATTATTAGCCTGGACTATAAGAGCGGCGTATTTCTTTGCGATTTTTTTTTCCATAATTTAAGATATATAAGTACCATTTTTGAATCTTGAAACTAGCGAGTCACAACTAGAAGTAGATAAGGAGTCAACGGTTAAAACCTCAGAGTCAACAAATTGGAACGGGTTAACTCGTGTTTTTAATTTATAATCAATTAATCAAAAAGCTGTTGGTATCTACGATTACATTGTTTTCAAACCCTGATTTAATTTATAGTTATCCATGAATTGAATTGAAAATTTTCAATCATCTTTTTAATGCAATTAATAAAAAAAAGGGGGTTAAAAACCCCCTTCGGTTTATTAAAAGACCTAATTTACTAATTACCTAAACCTAGAGGAGCCCAAAGAGTTGCTTCAGAACCTATAACAGGTACAACTCCTGTAGTTTTTGCATTAGAAACTTTATTTTTAACAATAGGAGTATCTTGTTCTCCTAAAGCTGCCCATAAAGTTGATTGATGAGCGATAACTGGTTGAACTTTTAATGGTTGAGATTGAAAAGAAGGCTTTTGGGTTCTTACAAGTTGGACACCAAGAGAACCAACAATAAATGCTCCAAGAAAACCTGCAAATACAGCAGTAATATTGTTACTACTTACTGTGGTAGATACGTTATTAGACATAATAGTTATGTGACTAAATTTCATTTTTGACTGAAGTCCCCGTTCCTTGGCTTCAATCTTAATGCGGCTCGAAAAACGAGATGAACGTTTATGTAGTCTACGCTACATTCTTACTATAAGTATAATTTAATTTACAAGATGTTAATGGCAATACAAAAACTTATTAAAAAATAAGAAATTAAATCTTAAAGTGAAGAAAATATATTTGAATTTTTTTGAGTAAAAAATAATTGATTATTTTCATAATTGTTTGCAGAATAACTTTCGGAAACAACAGTTCCGTGAGTTACCCCCAAAATAAAACCAAGTAAGATTGCTAAACGCATCCAAGAATATAAATTTGATGTTAATTTCCCTCGAATTAAGAATATATGATGTTGTTATTTATACTAAATAATTTTTTATCCCCCAAGATATGACATTGATGGATGAATTTTTTGATTTTTGTCAGTTGTTTTCTCTATTACTTTAAATCGATCTTCACTATAGTTATCTTCTCTAGCTTCCCAAATGCTCTTGATTTTATTTTCCAATTCATGGAGATTAATTGGTAGAGACAACCATGGGTTTAGATTTATACCTTCATTAGAAAAAAGACATGTATAAGCATAACCATCGCTAGTTATCCTCAATCTATTACAGTCTGAACAAAAAGGATTACTTATTGAAGAGATTGTACTTACAAAACTATTTGAATCACTCATGTACCATCTATTAGCAGTTTGTCCCTCCTTTCTTCCGTAGTCTTTTAATCGATGTTTCTTCTTTAATAGCCTAATAATTCTTTCAGAGAAAAAAACATCTGATGGCTGCCAATTATTAGATATCCCTACGTCCATATACTCAATGAAACGAATTTCTATAGACCTTTTTTTTGCAAAATCAACTAATTCAAAAATTTGATTGTCATTAATCTCTTTTTTTATAACTGCATTTATTTTTAATTTCCCCGCCTTTGGATTAAATCCAGCATTAATTGCATGATCTATTCCTTCAAGGACAGTAAATAATTTTTCTTTGCCAATAATTTTATTTTCCTCTCCAATCATGTTTGAAAAAATATCAGGATCAATCGCATCTAAACTTACTGTTATGCGGTCTAAACCATTTTTAAAAAGCTCATTAGCTTTTTTCTTAGAGAGCAAATATCCATTTGTGGTTAGAGAAATATCCTGTAAATTAGCTACTGGATTTGATTCTTCTAATCTTCGCGATTTAATTTCATAAAGAAGTTCATCTAATTGAGAACTCAATAAAGGTTCTCCTCCAGTGATTCTTAAAGAATTTACCCCTAATCGACAACTGACTAAAATTAACTTTTTAAATTGTTCAATATTTAAAACATCCAAACTAGAGTTCTCAGGCTTACAGTAAATACATGAAAAATTGCAATTTTGTTTAAGAGATAACCTTAAAACTTTTAACTTTCTTTTTCTATTATCCTCCAATTGCTTAAATTCCATTATTCATATTTAAAAATTCTCTCTTGGAATTTATATTAATTAAATCTCCATTGTTTGCATAGAAATATTTATGGGGAATTTGATCAACCCAGCCGAGAAAATTTTTCTTCTCAGAGGATAACTTTTTTTTTAATTTAAAATGATTTTCTTCATTGATGGGATAAATTCCGAATAATGGTTGTGCAAAAATTCCATCATGGGATATTACCGCAAAATTTTGATTTTCTTCCCATGATTTAAAAAGTGAATAAATTAATTTCGTATTCAAATTAGGCATATCGACTGGGATGATTAGTATATTTTTAGTGGTTTTTTTAAAAGATGAAAAAATTTGTTCTATACAAGTTAAGGGTCCATCAAAGGGTTGGGCATCTGAAATAAACTCAACATTATTACTTTTATCAACTTCCTTTAAATGAGAAGTATAATTTGTTATTACAAAAGTCTCTAAATGAAGGTTATTTAATATTTTTATTTTGTGAGTCAGCCAATTCCCTCCTTCATGATGTTTAATGAGTGCTTTATCAGATCCCATCCTTGAACTCTTGCCACCAGCCAAAATGAATGCTTTAAATTTTTTAAGTTTTATTTCCATAACTTAGGTAATATTTTCCCACGAGTATTTTATGTATCGGATAGTACCAAAAATCAAATTAATAATTTCCCCCAATTTTTGATTTTATTAGTGCTGACTATTAATTCTAGTCTTTTAAAAAAGTTGCATTTCTTAAAAACCAGATTTCGTATTAAATAATACAAATGAATGCATTGATCGAAATATAAATTGCTTAAAAATCATTCTCGAAAAAATTTTCATGTTAAGTGACGTTTGGTCTTTAAATGGCAGATATAGAACTCTTCACCTCACCTGGTTTGCCTTTTTCCTTACTTTTGTTGTTTGGTTTAACCTCGCACCTCTTGCAACTACTGTTAAAGCCGATTTAGGTTTATCTGTTGCTCAAATTAGAACAGTAGCAATATGTAATGTTGCTTTGACTATTCCTGCAAGAGTTTTGATTGGAATGTTATTGGATAAATTTGGCCCAAGAAAAACTTACTCATCAATTTTGATATTTTCTGTAGTGCCATGTTTATTATTTGCAAGTGCGCAAGACTTCAATCAACTCGTTATTGCGAGATTGCTTTTATCAATAGTAGGAGCAGGTTTTGTTATCGGAATAAGAATGGTATCTGAGTGGTTCCCTCCTAAAGAAATTGGTTTGGCTGAGGGAATATATGGAGGATGGGGAAATTTTGGATCTGCTTTTTCTGCTCTTTCTCTTGTTGCTGTAGCTGGATTCTTGTCTTTTTCAGGAGGGTTTGAGTTGCCTACTGGAGCTGTACTTAATTGGAGGGGGGCTATTGCTCTTACAGGAATTATTTCTTTCGTTTATGGAATTATTTATTTCTTTAGTGTGACTGATACACCTCCAGGAAAACCTTATCAAAGGCCTGCAAAAACAGCTGGTTTAGAAGTAACGAGTATAAGAGATTTCTGGGGTTTAATTGGAATGAATGTCCCATTCGCAGCAATTCTTTCAGTCCTATGTTGGAGACTTCAAAAAGTAGGTTTCCTTACTTCATCTACTTATCCAATAGCCTTAATCGCAGTTTTAGCTTGGTTTATTTTCCAAACTTGGGGAATTATAAGAACGAATATTGAATTATTAAATGGAACTAAAATTTACCCTAAAGAAGATAGATATGAATTCAAACAAGTAGCGATCTTGGAGTTAACTTACATTGTGAATTTTGGATCAGAATTGGCAGTAGTTTCAATGCTTCCTAGTTTCTTTGAATTTACATTTGATTTACCTAAAGCTGTAGCCGGAATTCTTGCATCATGTTATGCATTTGTGAATTTAATAGCTAGACCTGCCGGAGGATTGATATCTGACAGAACAGGCAATAGAAAAAATACAATGGGATTCCTAACTATGGGATTAGGGTTTGGATATCTATTGATGTCTTTAATAAAACCTGGAACTTTTACAGGATCAGCGGGAATTCTTATGGCTGTATTTTTAACTATGCTTTGTTCATTTTTTGTACAATCAGGAGAAGGTTCAACTTTTGCTTTAGTTCCCTTAGTTAAAAAAAGAGTTACAGGACAAATAGCTGGATTGGTTGGAGCTTATGGAAATGTTGGTGCGGTAACTTATCTAAATATTTATAGCCTTTTACCTTTATGGATGGGTGGAGGTAAAGATCCTTCTCCAGAAATAATTGCTGCTTCAAATAGTGCCTTCTTCCAAGTCTTAGGTATAGCAGGATTAATAGTTGGATTCTTCTGTTATTTCTTTTTAAAGGAACCTCAAGGATCATTCGCTGATGCTTATGAAGGCGAAAAAGCTGAAAATTACGTTTAACCAATAACTATTGAGATATTTATAAAAGAAATTTTATGAATTTTACTAAAAGTCAATGCCCATATTGCGGTGTTGGCTGTGGTTTAAAAATGAAGCCTAAAAGTTCGGTTTCTGATGATAAATGGTTAGTAAGTGGAGATAGGGATAGTCCTTCATCTCAAGGTAAATTGTGCGTAAAAGGAGCAACAGTTTGTGAGACCCTAAAAGATGGGAGATTAAAAGTACCACTTTACAGGGAAAATTTAAATGAAGAATTTAAAGAAATTTCCTGGGACGAATCATACGAAATTCTGAAAGAGAATATTTTGAGTTCTATAAAGAATTATGGACCTGATTCAATAGCTATGTATGGCTCAGGTCAATTTCATACTGAAGATTATTATGTAGCCCAAAAGCTTCTCAAGGGAGCAATAGGCACAAATAATTTTGATGCTAATTCAAGACTATGCATGAGCTCAGCAGTAGCTGGATATAACAGAAGTTTTGGCTCTGATGGCCCTCCTTGTTGTTATGAAGATATTGATCATTGCTCCTTAATTTTATTAATAGGGACAAATACTGCAGAATGTCATCCCGTTCTCTTTGATCGAATTAAAAAACGTAAAAGAAACGTAAATGATAATTTAAAAGTAATAGTAATCGATCCAAGAGAAACAGAAACTTCATCCATAGCAGATTTTTACTTACAAATTTCTTCTGGAACAGATCTTTTTTTATTCATTGGGATTGCGAATTATCTTTATAAGAATCAATTAACTGATCAAAATTTCATTGATAAGTCCACCGAAAGCTATTTTGATTTTGTAAAACATATACAAAAATGGGATTTAATAAAAATAAGTGAAATTTGCAATATATCCGAGAAAACAATTATTGATATTGCAAAATTATGGGGAGAAAGCAAAAATGTTTTAAGTCTCTGGTCTATGGGTTTGAATCAAAGGCAGGAGGGTACAGCAGCAGTAAATGGGCTAATAAATCTTCATCTAATGACAGGCCAAATAGGCAAAGAAGGTTCTGGTCCTTTTTCTTTGACTGGCCAACCAAACGCTATGGGGGGGAGAGAAGCTGGTGGACTATCGCACCTTCTTCCAGGATATAGGTTTGTAAAAAATAAAATAGATAGGAATGAAATTGAAAAAATATGGGGGTTCCCTGAGGGAAAGATATCTGCAAAACAGGGTCTATCTGCATTTGAACAAATAGAAGCTATAAAAAAAGGATCTGTGAAAATTTGGTGGATTGCAGCTACAAACCCTTTGGTTAGCATGCCTAATTTAAACTTTGTAAAAAAATCACTTTCAAAATGTCCTTTAATTATCCTCAACGAATCTTATGAACAAAGTGAATCAATTAAATATGCTCATCTAGTATTGCCCGCGGCTCAATGGAGCGAAAAAGATGGTGTTATGACAAATTCAGAAAGAAGAGTAACCCTTTGCCCATCTTTCAGAGAATCGAATAAAAATTCAAAACCAGATTGGCAAATATTTGCTGAAGTAGGACAGAAGATAGGCTATTTCAAACAATTTGAATATGAATCTTCATCGGAAGTTTATGATGAATTTTTAAAAACGACTACAAAAAGATTATGCGATATGAGCGGATTATCATATCAATTATTAAAAAATCATGGTCCTCAACAATGGCCTTATCCCAAAGGCAGCGTACCTAGTACATCTTCAAAAAGATTATATGAAGATGGTTATTTCCCAACTGAGACTGGCAAAGCAAATTTTTGTATTGATGATCCTATAGGGTTGGCTGAACCCCCTTCAGATGAGTACCCACTAATTTTGACAATTGGAAGATATCTAAGTCAATGGCATACAATGACAAGAACTTCTAAAGTTCAAAAACTTACAAAAAAGAATCCAGAACCGTTATTGGAAATTAATTCTAAAGATGCTTTATCTTTAAAAATCAAAAATGATGAAATAGTAAAAATTAAATCCAAAAGAGGGGAAGTTCAAGCAAAAGTTCAGATTACTGACAAAATTAAAGCAGGTACAGTTTTTTTACCAATGCATTGGGGTTTTAGTCAAAAAAATATGTGTGAAGTAAACTCTTTGATGCATGAAAAGTCATGCCCGATATCAAAACAACCGGAATTAAAAGCATGCTCAGTAATAATTGTTCCAAACTAGGCAATAATTTTATTTCAGAATCTCATCAAATGCTCTATCTAAATTGTTGTGTTCATGACTGGGCCTAACTAATTTGCAAAAAGCAAATCTATCTAATTCGTTTAAATTTCTCCATTTTTCTACTGAAATATTAATTCCCCTTGCAAGTGCCGATTTTAGAACTTGGTCAGGAACTTTATTTTTATTTTGCCAAGGTTGATTAATTGAAATTTCTATTTCTTTTGCTTCTCCAGATTTTGAATTGGATGTAATTTCTTTTAAAAAAATTTTTAAATCAATGAGATCTTTTTTTGAATCTGGCCAATCTACTATCTTATTTTTTTCAATTAAATTAAAATCTTGCCAATGAGTAAGTTTTAATTTTATTCCAATTAAATCAAGTTTCCTTCTTACACACAAAGGAATGCATCTTAAGTCTTTAATAAAATCATCCTCGAAATTAAAATAATGATTTGATTGACTGTTAACCAAAATTAAATTGATATTTATTAATAAATTAATGCTAAGCATAAAAAATTGATATTAGCTTTATTAAAAATTTTATTTTTTGTATTATTGAATAAATTGCTAAATGGAAATGGATAAATCTTTAACTCATATTAATGAAAGGGGAGAAATGAACATAGTTGATATTTCTGATAAAGAAGTAACCAAAAGAGAGGCTTTAGCAGAAGGGTACATTAATTTAAACAAAGAAATATTAGAAAAAATAAAAAATGAAAAAATTAAAAAAGGTGATATTTTTGCAGCGGCTAGATTTTCCGCAATAAATGGTGCAAAAAAAACCTCAGAACTTATTCCTCTCTGTCATAATTTATCATTGAATAAAATCACAATTGATTTTGAAATTTGTGAATCAATGAAAGCAATTAAAATTATTGCTTTTTGCAAATCTCATTCTAAAACAGGTGTTGAGATGGAGGCTCTTACGTCAGTTTCAATTGGTCTTCTCACTCTATATGACATGCTTAAAGCTTTAGATCCTTTTATGACTATTGATAATATTCGCCTTTTAGAAAAAAAAGGTGGTAAGAATGGAATATTAAAAAGAAGTTAAGTAATCACAATAATGGGAATTGATATAAATAATCAGGGTCTTTATTTAAATGACGCTATTAAAAAAATCTTGGAAGAGATAGATACTTTAATAGTGAATAATGAAATTTTACATAAGGAAGAGATCAATTTAGACGAAGCACTTGGAAAAGTATCTATGGAGGAAATCTTATCTGAGGAAGATATACCAGGTTATAGATCATCAGTTATGGATGGATATGCGCTAGGAGAATCAACTAAAGGGAATAAATGGAAAATTGTCGGAGAGTCTTTTCCCGGAAAGCCATTTAATTACCTTCTTAAAAAAGGTGAAGCTGTAACGATTAGTACAGGTTCATTTGTGCCTGATAATTGTTTTTATGTGATACCTCAAGAACAAGTTTCTTTAGAACTTTTAAACGGAAATGAGTATATTCTTAAAAAAGAAAAATCATCTAATAACTCTTGGATTAGAGAAAAAAATGATCAAGTATTTAAAGGTGAAATATTAATCAAGAAAGGGGTAAAGATTACACCTGGGATTTTAAGCAAATTAGCAAGTTGTGGGATAAAAACTATAAAAGTTAGCAAAATTTCTAAATTAGGTTTACTAATTACTGGAGATGAACTTATTAAATCAGGAACTGCAAGAAAGAAAGGAGAAATATGGGAAAGTAATAGTATTTTGATAAAATCAATTGCAAAAAATCTTGGATTTGAAATTAATGAAATTCATATAGAAAAAGATAATTATCAAAATATTAAAAATTCTCTTAGAAATATTTCTGAATTTAATGATGTGGTTATTTCAGTTGGTGGGGTATCAGTTGGTAAAAAAGATTTTTTAAAAGATATTATTAACGAGATAGGAGAAATTAAATTTTGGAAACTATTTTTAAAGCCAGGAAAACCCTTTGCTTTTGGATTGATAAATAAAAAAATTCCTTATTTTGGATTACCAGGGAATCCCGTTTCAGCAGCGATTACTTTCATCCAACTTGTGTGGCCCGCGCTTCAGAAACTTGAAGGAATTACTAATATTGAATTCCCTCTTAGGATTAAGGTTAAGCTGAATTCTGATTTGAAAAGAAGAAAAGGGAGACCTGAATTGCTTAGAGGAAAACTTATTGTTAATAAAGAAGGTGAATTGATTGCAGATATTTCTGAAGAACAATCCTCATCAAAGATTAGTTCAATATCTAATTCAGATTTATTAATAGAAATACCTTCTGAAATCGATTTTTGTCAAAAGGGAAATTTATTATGGGCACAACTTTTAAAAAATAATTTTTTATAATTTGAAGCCTAATTCAGTATTCTTTTTTACCCATGAGGATCCTTTGAAAGTCCATTCTTTTTTCCAAAAAGGAACTTTGTATTTTGTTAATTCAAGTATTTCTTGGAGATATTTATTTGCAATGCCTCTATGATTTGCACTTACTGCTATTAAAATAATAGGTTCGTTAGGGTAAATGAAACCTATCCTGTGTAAGAGAAAAATACATAAATCATCCTGTTTTTCAGCAATTTTCATTAAATATCTTTTAATATAATTTTCGGTCATTCCTTTATAATGAACAATTTCTAGTTTCTTTAAATCATTTCCAAATTGATCAAAAGGCCTTACTCTTCCAATAAAAAGTGAGTTTGCTGAATTTTTATTGACCTTCTCCCAAAGTTCGAATTCTTTATAAGGATTAAAAGTTTTTTCTAGGATTTTAAATTGTATTCTTAAATTATCCACCGGTAAACATTGGCATGAATGCCACCTCATCATTTGGATTAATCTTCGCATCCATATCTGTAATTTCTTGATTAATAGAAACGATAATATTATCTTGAGGTAATTTAGAATTAATTAACTTCCATACAGAAAAAACCTTCATTTGAGAGCCTTCAATTGTAAGAAATTTTTCATTCCATCCTAGATCTTCAGCGATACTAGATAATAAAACCACCTTAATTTTGTTAGATTTTTCACTTTCCATCTATAGTGATCTAGTAACTAATGGTTTAATTTTAAGTGGTTTCTATAGCTTTGCTTACTGTTTCTGATACTCGTAACACAAAAAATGATGAGAGTGGAAATTATCTACTTCAAGAGGCTGAGAAATCAGGACACAATATCCTTGATAAGATAATTTGCAAAGATGATATTTATTTAATTAGAAAATATATAAGCGATTGGATCTCAGAGCCAAATATTGATGTGATTATCACAACAGGTGGTACAGGAATTACAGCTAGGGACGTTACTCCTGAAGCTATTAGACCTTTATTAGATAAAGAGATTGATGGTTTTGGGGAAACTTTTAGATTTTTATCATTTAAAAAGATAGGAACTAGTACTTTACAAAGTAGGTGTATTGCAGGATCTGCAAATGGTAAGTTTTTATTCGTTTTACCTGGATCTAAGGATGCTGTGATGACAGGTTGGCAAGATATAATTTCTTATCAACTTAATGAAAATACAAAACCTTGTAATTTAATAAATCTCATTGATAAGTTAAAAAAATAATTTTCTAGTTTATTTATTTATTAGAAATTGATTTGAGATCAATTTTTGATTTTTTATGCATTTAAGTAGAGAAGGATCTTTTATTTCATTTTCTAATTTTGATAATTGTTCAAAACTATTATCATTCCAAATACTCCCTAAAGAAAAAATTGCATATTTAGCGATTTCTAATTCTTTATTTAGAGAATATTTATAGAGTAATTTACAAACTATTTCGCTTTCTCTTCTTTTTAAGATTGAGATTATCTTGTAGTTGATTTTGAAATTATCGTAAATTTTTATTTGATCAATAAAAGAGAATAATTTTTCATCAGTTAATTGATGAGCTTTGAAATGAAGAATATTAAGACCTGCAATCCAAAAATCTGTTTCGCAAATATCGAATATTTCTCTAATTAATTGAAGTTTAATTTCTCCTCCCCAGGGCTCTAAAGCATTAATTATATGAATATTTAACTTATTATTTTGATAAAGATTTTTTAGTAAAAGATCTTTTGCATTTTTTTCATTTGTTAATTTAAGGGCCTCAATTAATTCAACTTTAAGACCAAATTTTTTTATCATCTTTTCAAGTAAAAAATATCCTTTCCTTTCTTGCATACCTATCTTTTCCGCAATAACTTTACGAATCTCAAAAGATAATTTCAATGAATAGTAGGAAAATAGAATATCAAGATCTAATTTTTTTGAACCTAATCCATTTAAAACTTCTAATATTTCAGATTCACTTTTGCTCATTAATATATTTTTAGGTTTTTAACCTTGCATTAAATTTGTTGATTAAAATTTCTTTGATTAAATTATAAATTTCATGTTTACTAACTTTTTTAAATTCGGTTTCACCTAAAGTTTGCAGGTGATCTTGTCTTCCTCCAATACTGACATTATATCCATCCTCAGTTCCACCACCCTCTTTTTTTACCTTTGTGCCGGTCATGCCAATACCACCCATATGAGCTTGTCCACAATTATTTGGACATCCTGTCCAATGGATTTTAACCTCCTCTGATAATTCAAGTTCTCGATCTAATTTTTCAGAAATATTCCTTGCTATATCTTTGGTATTTGCAAGAGCAAAGCTACAATAACTACTCCCTGTACATGAAACGGTACTCGCTGAAAAATGGGATGGATTTAATTTGAATTTATTAATAATTTCTTCATTACCAAATTCTTCTAAAATGTTATCTTTCAGGCCAACAATAATTAGATTTTGATCTTCGGTTAGTCTTACTTCACTTTGTCCATATTTTTCACTTAATCTTGCAATTTCTTGTATATCTTCTACACATAATCTTCCTACAGGAATATGTAATCCAGCAAAGTAAAGATTGTTTTGTTTCTGTTTATTAATGCCAAATAAACTTCTTTGTTTTTCGTTGAAAATTGAGCCTGGATCGTTCGACAAAGTTCCAAATTTTTCTTCTACAAGTTCTCTAAATTTTTCAATACCTATAGAGTTTAAATAATATCTAAATCTTCCTTTATTTCTTAGAAATCTATCTCCATTATCTCGCCAAAGGGAAGTAATAATTCCAGTTATTTTACATATATCTTTTTCTACTACCCAGACATCTAGAGGTATAGCATAAGCATTTAAAGTTGCTGATAAAATTCCTCCTACCCAGACACCAAAGCCTAATATTCCATTTTTAAAAACAGGATGAAAGATAAGATCATTATGTAGAAGAAAATTATCTTTTGCTCCGGCAACTGCAGTATTCCACTTCCTCGGTAAATTGGAGAATTCGGGGTTACCATTACCAGAATTTGTTAAGTAATCTTCTAATTCAGAAGTATATTTTCTTGTATCAATAATTTCTTCAGGATCAATTCCCGCTATTGGATTGCCAGTAACATTTCTTGGATTATCCATTCCAGACTGAACGGATGTAATATCAACCTCTCTAAGTCTTTTAATAATATCTGGTAGATCATTTATCAAAACCCCCCTTAATTGAATATTTTGCCTAGTTGTTATATCTGCAGAACCGTCTTCTCCATATCTAGCAACTATTGAAGCGATTACTCTCAACTGATTAGAGTTTAAAATTCCATTGGGAACTCTAAGCCTCATCATAAATCTTCCAGGAGTTTTTGGTCTCCAAAAAAGGCCATACCACTTTAAGCGCATTTGCAAATCTACTTCATCCATCTCTTCCCACCCTTTAAGAGCATAATCATCTAATTCTTCAAAAATTTTCAGACCATCTTTCTCCGCCTTTTGCTTTTCAATCTTATTTAATTTTTTATCATTTAAATAATATTGCATATTAATTTTTATTCATTTATTCTTATGAGATTTTAGACAATTTAATGTTTCCTCATATACAAATGTCAATAAATATTGATTATTTATTTTTGATACCGAATTCCATAGTTTAGGAAACTCTTAAGCTCATAAAAACATAAAGTCTTTTTCTTGGCAGGATCACTTATCCGTAATTATGAGATACTTCTGTCCATCCTTTTTGGTGAAGTTCGTGCCACTTTTCCCAAGCTGAATCTATGTTGAATTTTTCAGAGGATTTGTACCCTCCAGGTTCTCCAAGGTGATTTGTGTAGAAAAGATGAGTATGAATTTTTAAATTAGGTTTAGGAGAATTTTTGCATTCTTCGAAAAATATGATTTTGCTGCCTTCGGGATTTAGTAGGCATCCGTTGGGTTTGCTAGTGCTACAACCAAATGAGTACTTAGGCTCCATACTTTATCTTTAATCGACTGGTTGATTATTAATACGTTTGTACTACAAATTATATCCTCCTTGTTTTGCTGTCAATCCTTTTAAGGTTAAGTACTTATTTACTAATAATTATTTTGTTTTTTAATAAATAAGATAATTTCTTTAAGCTTATGAACTACAGGGAAGATCTAGAAATCAAACTACAAAAAGTAACACTTGCAATGCAGGAAGTTTTAGATGATATCCACAAAACTGATCCTGAGAAGCAAAGAATAATTTCCCAACTTATTGAATTTAAAGAAGCAATCATTTCAAAGGGAATTGAACTTAATATTGAATTAGAGGCAGCCTAGAAAAATTCCAAATCTCATGAATGTTTAATAACTTTTAGAATAATATTATTAACAAAGAAGGGTTATTTATCAAATGCAGCCTGGTACTTTTGAATTATTGATCCTAGTATTTATCTTTTTAGGTCTTCAAGCCTGGTGGATTATCCCGATAGTTATTAAAAATAATAAATTAAATAAGAGAGGTAAGAATTTAAGAGAGGAAATTAAGCAATTAGAAAAGTTATATAAAAAATAAATTAGTTTATTTTTTTTGGAAGCTATCTATTATTAGTGAAACTCAAATATCTAATGAAAATAAAAACATTTATTCCATTTTGTTTACTTTTTATGGGGACTTTAGCTTTACCACAACCTTCTCTTGCTGAAGAAAAGATTGAAGTTATACCTATTATTCAAAGTTCAAAAGGACTAAGTGGTAAAAATTTTAATTATCTTGAGGGTAAGCCTGAATTAAGACTCTTAAAAGTAAAAATTCCAGTTGGGTTGAAAACTCCAATTCATACTCATCCTTCTCCAATGTTGATTCATGTTACCAGAGGAAAATTAAAGCATGTGAGGGGTGAAGAAAATAATTTCTTTAAAGCGGGTGATGCATTTATAGAGAGTAATAATGGGGCCCCACACTATGTGAAAAATGTTGGAAAGAAGCCGGCCATACTTCATGTGGGAGTTGTATCAGTAGTTGGAATGCCTACGGCCATAAATAAATAATATTTTTCTCAAAGGTGTTCTATCAGTATGAGGATTGAACTTTTATGAAGAACAACTGTAATGAGATACTCCTCCGTAGTTAAAATACTGGCTTGGCTTTAGTCGATTATATTTTTGATCTATTTCTGGGGGTTGTTCTACATATGGATTGCTAAAGACATCCTGTAACTCTTTTATTTTTTTGTAATTTCCCTTTTCAGCTTCTTCATATGCGGGAACGACCATCCATTCGCGCCAAGTATAGACTGGATTAAGGGATTTCATTGATGCTGATTTTTCTTTAATATTCCCCTCTTTCTTCAAATCTGATTGCCAGTTTTCAAGCCATACTTCCCACCTATTATTGAGCTCGTCATTAATTGGTAAATAGAAACTGTCTTTTAAAGAATCTAAGTTATCAGGTATTTCAGAGAGTTTACGGAACAAAATTGTATAGTCTGCTTTTGAAATGACCATGAGATTAAAAAATTCATTTATTAGAGTTTCGTTGTAATGTTCTAAACCAAGCTTGTTTGCCCAAATTTTCATCAATTCCTTATTCATTAATTCAGAAAAGTCTTTTTCGATTTGATCTAACTTTTCTTGATCTTGTTTGCTTTGTGAAAGTAAAGGACTAAGAGATGAACAGAATGTTTTAAAGTTGATTGCCGCTGCAGAAGGCTGGTTAAAAAATGAGAAATGTTCACCTCCACCTGTCCATGGCTGAAATCTTGGATCAAATAATTCACAGAATCCAAAGGGGCCATAATCCAAGGTATAACCTCCAGCAGCACAATTATCACTATTGAAATTACCCTGGCAATAACCAACTCTCATCCAGTTGGCTATAAGTGATATAAGTCTTGATCTGTATAAAGAAGCCAGTTTTATTACTTTACTTTCAATTGAAATCTCATATTCAATTTCATCTTTATAATTTCTATCAATTAGATGTTGAACTATCATCTTTAGTTCATTGAGGGCCTCATCATGCGCATTATTACGAACTCGTCTTGCAAAAAGTTCAATTTGGCCTACACGTAAAAAAGATGGAGCGACTCTCGTAGTAATTGCCGCTTGATTATCAATCATGATATCTGGTTCAAAATATCTGGACCCTTTGGAATACCAGGGTCTTCTAACTATTTCTGAACGTGAGACATAAAGTGTTAAAGATCTTGAGGTAGGAATTCCCAAGGCATTCATTAATTCCTGTGCGAGAAATTCTCGTACGCTAGACCTTAAGACAGCTCTACCATCTGCTCCACGACAATAGGGAGTTGGACCTCCTCCTTTAACTTGCATTTCCATTCTTTTCCCATTGAATAAACCTTCAAAAACAGAAATTGCTCTGCCATCGCCATAACCATTGCCAGTTCCAAAAGGACATTGCTGGGTATATTCAGTCCCGTAAATTGATAATGCATAACCTGTTGCCCAACCAACAGGACTCATTGGATATTTAGCAACAGAAATATCGCCTGAGAAAAAACGACAAAAATTTTGGTCTTTAATAAGATCTGAGCTTAGCCTTAGTTCTTTAAAAAGTTTGTTGCTATGGGAAATATATTCTGGATCTGGAATAGCAGTTGGAACAACTGGTACGTAATGACCTGAATATACTGAACGCGGCTTATGATCATTTCCATCTTTTGTTGATTTAGGATCTGCTTTAAGAGAATTCATAAAAGAATAATCAGATAGTAGAGAAAATTCATAAAAATTTTCTGTAAGCTTTCCTTTTAATGAATCAGATTTGGTTGACATCAAATTTGCTATCTATTCTTGTAGGCGTTCTAATTTCTTTAAATAAAACATCTAAATGTATTTTATATAGTTTCTATTAGGGTTGGTTTTTGCCGATACGTTCGAGATTAAATATAAGTTAAATTTTAATACTTCATTAAAAAAAGGTTCCGCAGTAAAACATTTTCTTGAGAAAAATATTTAGACTTTAGTAATAAAACAAAGGACTTAGTCTTCATATCAATTTTTTATTAATAACCATTGCAAATACTAAATTATTGACTAGTATTTTTTTGAGTTTGATCAAAAATAATGCGAAAAAGTTAAACTATTTTATCTTTTTTTGACTTGTGCCCCTCCCCCTATTTCCGCACTATATCGCAGTAAAATTATTCAATTTTATACATTTAAATTTTTATTTATTTTTAACTTACCCAGCCTTTAAGTAAATCAAATACACTAATAAAAAGTCCAAAACCAATAATTGGGGGAGCAACCCATCTTGTCATGAATTTCAAATAACGTGTCGTTTTGATTCCAACTTTTGAATCACTAAGTTCTTCATTAAACTTTCCAGGTACTACCCATCCCATAAAGAAAGTAACCAAGAATCCACCAAAGATAAGTAATACCCCTCCAAAAATCGAATCAATAGTTCCAAGAATGTTTAAGTTTAATGCAGAAGGAATGCCTGCTAAGAATAAGAAAAGAGTTATCAGCCAAACAGATTTTTCTCTTTTAAAACCAAATTTATCCATTAAAGAGGAAACTGGAACTTCCAATAATGAAACAGAGGAAGTTATTGCTGCAATATAAGCTAGTGCGAAAAATGCAACAGCTACAATTCTTCCAACCGCTCCATATGAACCAAGGCCCGTAGGAATTGATATAAATAATGCACCAACTGTTGATTCAGAAATAGCATCATTTAAACCAAACGTTAAAACAATCGGAAAAGTAATAAGTCCTGCCATAAGACCCACCAAAGTATCCAATGATGCTACTCCAATACTTAGTTTTGGAAGATTACTCTTTTTATTTAGATAGGAAGCGTAAGTCACCATTACTCCAATTCCTAAACTTAACGAAAAGAAAGCTTGAGTAAAAGCATTTCTTATGGTTTGAGGGTTCCTTAATTCATCAAAGTCAAATTTAAACAAAAATGTTTTATATCCTTCCCATGCGCCTGAAAGTGAAGTGGCCCATATTGCAAGAGATAGAAGAATTATAAAAAGTATAGGCATAAAGAATCTTGTTACCTTTTCGATTCCTTTTTTTATCCCTGATGAAACTATTATGGCAGTAAGAACGAGACTTAATAGGTGGCCCAATAAAACACTGCTACCACTACTAATTGAGCCAAAGAAAGTTTCTGCTTCACTTAAATTTTTTGGTAATCCAAAAAATAATGAATGGAACAAGGTATCTGCGGTCCACCCCATTATGACTGAATAATATGATGCTATTCCCAAGGGAGCTATAAAGAAAAGAATTCCTAATGGATACCAATTTTTTCCAGCTAGCTTTACTGGTGCAAGCAATGTGCTGGCGGTAGCGTTTCTTCCTAAAGCCATTTCAGCAACAAATACCGGAAGGCATACAATTAAAACGATTAGTACGTATAAAAGTACAAAAGCAGCACCTCCACCTTGAGAGGCTCTGTAGGCGAAACCCCAAAGGTTACCAAGACCTACTGCGCTACCAGCAGCTGCAAGAATGAATCCCAACTTACTAGTCCATTGTTCTCTTGGAGAAATTTTTGAGTCCAAAATTAAAATCTATTTTTTATAGTTGATTTATAACTCACAAGTAAAAATTAGTTAATACCTTGCTTAATAAAAACTAATCTTTATTCAATTATTTTTTGCAAAAAGATTTAAAATCTAAAAAATATCTTATAACTACCATGACCATTGAAACGACTATTCTAGATTTTCAACTTAGTAATACGTTTGAACAATATGAATCTCATATGAATGCTAAGGAACAGCAGTCGATGTTTAAAGAAATGGGTGTAAAAACATTTTATATTGGTAAATCAATAGATGATCCTAAAAGGGCAACTGTAATTTTTCAAGGACCAGAAAATGTTCTATACGATATTTTTATGAATCCTGAAACAAAACCTATTGTTGAAGCTTCAGGGCATATTTATGAGGGTACAAAAATAACTCGATGGATTTCTTGAAAAAATAAATCTTTTATGAATTATCAACTTTTAATTGAATCATATTCTTTTGGGACATCCCTTTCTGAGCAAGAAATTGAACTTTTAAGTCTGGAACTTGAAACTCAAATCATGAACATTAATATATCAACAGATTTTGGGTGTTTTAAATCGGCCCCCACCCATATTTGTGAAGGTCTAAATTTAAAAAAAGATACTTATTGGATTATGTGCCTTGCTGAAATATTAGATTTACATAAACCCCCCCAATTTGGGAAAACGAAAAGTGTGGAGGTTTTCGATTTACTTCTTGAAAAAGGACTTGTTATTGGTTAATTATTTAATTATTTGAGTATTAAAAAATAAGTTGTTTTTTCTTTATTCTGATAGCATTAATCTATGCTCAGATAAATAAATGAAAGATTCTAATGAATTGATATTGGGAAATATTATTAAGCTAACTAGATCAAGTGAGAAGAAATTTAAACAAGGAAATTTTAAAGGGGCAATAGATGACAAAATGAAGGCTAATGCAATTTTGAAATCCAAATCTTGTGATGAAAAAATTATTGAAAAATATAGAGAAGAATTATCTAGATTGTATTCCTCAAAATTTGATCTTATTTTCGATCATAAGCTGAAAATTGATGAAATAAAGAGAAATCAAATAGTAAAAATGCTGGAACAAAAAAGTAAGGAAAAATTAAAAAATCTTGATTATAAAGGAGCCGTAAAAGCCTTTAGAAGGGCTGAAAAATATTTTTCAAATTAAAATCAATCTAAATCTTAGAGATTTTATAAGATAAATTAAATTTATAAGTTTGAGAATAAAAAATGATGAAAGGGTTGATTTTTTTTCAGAATTCGTTTCTTTAAAGATATATCATTTTTGGTACTACTCATGGTTATGCCCCAATCTACCTTGGAAAGCTTATTATTTTTTTTGATACTCTCTCTTCTTGCAACGTACATTGTTAATTTGAAGTATTCTTCGAAATTAAAAATACAGAAGTAGTTTTTTATTTATCTTTTTTCTTTATTATATTTATTTCCTTGGATCACTCCAAGTCTCTTTATATAACCAGCTCAAAAAGGTAAGAGTAATTATATTCCCAAATGCATAAGTTATTCCTAATAATGGGTCGTAAATATTGGCAATAATCGTCGACATTATAAAGATTATTAACCCTGAAACAACCAAATCCTGAACAGGCAAATGGTTAAAATTTACCGAATTTATCATTTGATAATTGTTTTAAATAGATTAAATTTATTATAAAACCAAGAAGTAACTTATTTATAAGGAAATATCATCTAAGATATGAATAGTTTTAGAATTGCTAAAGTAATTATAATTTTTTCATTATTATCGTATTTGAGTGTTACTTTTTTTAGAAATTATAATTCTCCAGAAAATATAGAAAAAAGATGTATTCTTAAATTTGAAAAAGATTTTAAAAATAATTTGGAAACATCTCATGAAGAATGGAATCAAATTTTAGATTTAGCTGATAACAATTATTTAAAATGTATGGGAATACCTCAGTATTAATTATGGGAGAGGCAAAGAGAAGAAAAAATTTAGGTATTTCGCCTAGAGAAAAAACTGGAGATATAATGTTTTCTCAAATTGATAAAAAAGCCATACAACAAAAAGTAAGGTCTACATTGTATAAATATCCAATTATTCCTTTTCTTTGTTATGGAGCTGCAATATTGATCCTAATCGGAGGTTTATTTTATGTTTTTAAATCCTTTAATATTGCTTAATTATAAGGATTGTTAATTTTCATATATATGATTCTTCGGCGTGATCAATTAAAAAAAACTTTAAGGATAATTAATGAGCAATTTTTATTATGCAAAAATAATCAAAGAAATAATTTATGATAATTATTTAAGATTGACACCATCATATGGTGTTGTAATTTTAGAACAAATTAAAACTATTTATGAAAAAAATAAATAAAAAATATGCTGAAATAATGCGTCAAGCTGATAATGCAGTTGGAAGAAAAGAAGTAGTTAGTTTATTAAAAAAAGCTGCAATTATTATGTCTAAATCAGAGGAAAACTTAGCTGCTTAAATTAGAAAGCTATTTTATTAGGATAAATAAAACACAATAAAGAATAATAGATGAAAATGCAGCCATAAGGATAAATGGTAATATCATGCCTGAGTTTAACCATCTTATAAGTCTAATTTTTTTGTTAATTACTCTTGTCACTTTACCTGATTCTTTTATTTCCAACTTAACAAGTAAATAAATTGTGTAAATGATTAATTAATCTTTTTAAATTAAATTTTCTAATGAAAAATATTTTAATTCCATCCGGATTTTTTATCTTGAGAGAAATTTTTAGGTAATTAATACCTTGTATTATTCAAATTTCTCATGCAAGATTTAGAAACATTAGATTTCTAAATAATGATTGAAAATTTAAAAGAGAGCCCTGAAGAATTTATAGATTATGATTCAGAATTATTACTTAATATTCTAAATAAGACATCACTGGAGAATAAAAAAGATGAAGATAAAGAACTATTTGTAGATGAAAATTGGAAGATTAATTCAAAAAAAATGAGTAATATAATTCCTTCAGATAATTCAAATTTGGAAAGAATATTATCAGATATTTTCCCAAATAAAAAAATAGTGATTCAGGATAATAATGATGGGTCGCAAACAATTTTCTTATCCTAATTTACGTATTATTAAAAGCTTATTCATACTATTTATTTAATATTTATTTTTTTGAGAAAAATTAGTAAAAATTACTCTCGCGGAATTTTTTTAAAGATGTTAACGTTCATTAACGTTCATCCAAGTTTATATCTCTGGACGCATGCAATGGGAGTAGGGAACGGGATTCTCATTAACTGCAAAAGACCATGAATAACCTCTTACAAATAAGAGAAAAAATCAAAAGAGCCAATAGGCTACATGAAGCCCAACTTTTGGCTACTAAAAGTGGAGAAGTTACTCCATACAGAAGATCCGTCTTTGAAGAAAGAATCAGGAAAACACAAAAAGAAATGAAATTTAAAGACTAAAAAAATTAAATTCTTTTTTGAAACTGATCAATTAAGAGGGGGTTTTATCCCTCTCTTTTTTTATTTTTATAAAAACAACGTAATTATTAATTTTTTTTCCGATTATCGATTATTAAAAAGAACATAATTTTGATGCTTTTACTATTGATTTAAATTATATAAATGGCAAATTTAATTCAGCAATTAAGAGGTAAATAAATATGTTTAAAAAGAAAAATAAACAAATTAAAACCTCACCCAATAAATCAAATATAGATCAAGTTTTATGGCTTATAGAAAATTTTTTACCACAGAAGAAAAATAAAGGTGTTCAAAAAAATTTGTATATGGATAATCTAGAAGCAGAGACTATTAAGAAATTTTCTAAATTAGTCTCTATTCGTTCTAAAACATTATTGCCAACTACAAAAAATGCTACAATCTCTTTCACCTTTGGTAATTGGGCCTTGCCTTACCTAAAGTTGCTTAAGAAAATAGGAATAGCTAAGTAAGAAAATTGTGATCGGCTAGAACTAGATTTATCCCGCAAATAAAAATAAATCAAGATTATAAAGTCTCATAAAGTTTTTTCGAAATTTAAGGAGGAATACTTACTTTACATAAAAAATACAATTGCTAAGTTTAAGATAAGAGATCTATTCATTAATGTTTCTAAATTATCTGCCTAGTGAAATGGTTGAAGTTGTTGGTTTGACAATGATTTTTTCATTTCTAGTTGGAACTATCTTAATTTTGTTATTTACATCAGATCAGGCAAATACAAAGAATCTATATTTAAAGAAGGCTAAATAAATTTTAAATAATTTGTTTATCTACAAAGAACCTTTGTTTTTAATAAAGTTAACTCGCAGGTGTAGAACATAATTTTTAATATTGATAAATAAACAAATTTAAGATTATGGGCGAAGCTAAAAGAAGAGAAGAATTAGGATTGCAACCTAGACAAAAAAATGAATTAAATAAATCTGATAGATACCTTTCATGGCTTCCAATTACTAAATCAAGAATTAAGAAATACCCTTATATGGGTGTAGCAACAATGGCACTAGGAGCGATAATTTTCTTAGTAAGTGGGGGCGCAAATAGTATTAATTAGTTAGATTTTGGCTTTGCTTAGAATATATCTAAGATTATTTTTGTAATAGTTTAACGCCAGATATTATCGAGATTATTGAAGCTATACCAAGAAATATCGAGTAAAAAGGATTCAAATTAATAATGCCAAAATTACCCGTATGCCATTTTATTAACCAAAAAGCATCTACTCCTAATGGTTGAAGAATACTATAAATAGTCCCAGATACAATAGTAATTAGTAAGGGGATTGCTGAAATTGCGGTTATTTTTCTGTGAATTTTTCTTTGATTTGTTTTTAATTTATCCATCTATTTCCTCAAATAGATATGTAATTCTTTTTCGTTTTTGCATGGCATCCATTTATCTTGATTCTTATGTATTCCTTCGCAACCAAGTTCTAAAGCCCTTTTTTCAGCTTCTTCCTCAGAAAGAAATGTACCCCTCATATGTGCAAGAGAATAATTATTGAAATTTAGAGATAAGAAAAATAAAAAAATAAAAAATTTAAAATTTCTAAGAATAATAAGCATTTTTAACTTTCGAGGATAGAGTCACAAATACTAGATGGGTTTGCTTGTTTAACTATTTTTAGTCTTTTGATAAGTTTGTCTCGATCTATTTGATGTTTTAAATATTTAATACATAAATTTTTTTCCTTATATACCTTCGCTATTGGAGTAATCTTTAAAGCAATTGCAAAAGTACCAATAACTAAAAGAATGTTTGTAGCAAGTCGAATGTTTGGTCGAAAATTAGATCTCATTCGTATTCTTTATTTCTGTCAATAACTTCCCTTAAATATATATCTTTTAGCTCGTCATTGTGTCCATTTTCTTTTGCAAATTTCTCTAATTCCTTCAACTCTTTTTCTGTCATTATGCAGATTTGGATATATTGTTTTTCATATCTTCAATTTGGTTGATTAATTCATCTAACCATTCTGTATTATTTTCGGATCTTTTCTGAAGATATGTAATTTTAGGTTGATTTATTTCTAGTGTCTCATAATCTCCACTCATAAATTACCCCTAAATTTATACTCTGCATAATTTATCTAGAGAGATTAGGCACATCAATAGGTTCTATTACTTATTAGACATTTACTATGAGTAAAAAGTCACTTTTTTAATAGTATAAATATGAATGAATTTATCTTTATAAAATATGGCAACTAATGAAGAACTAGAAAAAAGAATTGAGACTTTAGAAAAAGAAGTACAACATCTAAAAGCTGTTCTGCAATATCAAATGAGAAATAAGAAAAAGTGATTCTTATTGCATAGCAATGACTTTTGGTCAGATAAGCATTTTTCTTGGTTGTTTTAAGGACCTAATGAAAAAGCTAAATATTAAAAATTAGTCCATTAATTAACCACTTTTTAGAAAAAATAAATTTAGTCATTGATATTTAGAACATATTTGTTTTTATATATATAAAACCACTAGATATGATTAACTCAATAGCTATTACATTGTTATTATTAGGCTCTTTAGTCGTTTACAAAAGACTCAAAAGAAAGAAACGGCAATTTCACGCGCCACCTACAAATCAGCTTCCTAGTTGAAGATTAAATTCCGTCTTCGTCTTCTCCTAAATGATTGTATCTAATATCCCAGATGAGAACTACTGCTATAGATAAAAGCAATAGTCCAAAAATAACTTGAGGAGGTGGAAGAAATAACATTAATGAAATATAACTATTATCAATAAACTTTGCTTATGAAAATTTTAAAGGGTAATCGATATTGTTTGGTTCTAAATGTTTTACATAACATGCTGTTGCGCAATCTACTCCCTCACTATTGTTACTACAAGAAGTTATACATTCAAAAAAACTTTCCAAAGCATCTGAATCTTTAATATTTGAAAAAATATCTTTTTTCATGATCAATCTTCCATTCTGAATCTTATCTGGCAATTAATTTTTAATAATGTCAAATTTAGGTAAAGTAACTAATCACCATTTTTTTTTAATTATTGAATCTATAAGTTTTTTGCGTTCCTTCCTTTGATAGTTTTTATATTCGTTTCTCGCTTCTTCTATAGATTCAACTCTAGAGCCTTTCATAAATGGCTTACTTGATCGGTTAAAACACAACCATAGGAGATTAAAATTGAATTAATAATAGAAGCGTTTTTAGAACTATCTTCAAAAGTTTCAAATACTTTAATCCTCGATCTAGCTTTACTGATTAAAGTAAATTTTTAATAAGAAAAGGGCTTTAGCTTCGCCCCAATCAAAAGGTTGGATAATCCCCATCACCCAGCCCTTCTTAAAATCATAGCACTACATATGGTGTGTGTAAGTACTTAAAATTACCTATTAATGGGGTTGTTTGTTGCTGTTTAATTTGTCATTATAAGAGTCCCCATCACCTAGGCTCGTAAGAGTCTTTTTTTTTTGGCTATTTTTTACCAGGATTAAGCCATTTTAAATTAGTGTTTAAAGATTTTTTATTTAATTTTTAAATTCGATAAATAATAATTAAAAAAACAATTTTATTCATGCAAACTTACATCGTGCACTGGCAATTTCCAGATCAAGAAAGTCATATGCAAGGGGCCGAAGCATTCGCGGGTTTTGTTGAAGGCGGATGCGAAGGTGATGAATTTGATGGGTTTAAAGTTCTTAATCGAGTATTAAATCCTGAGGGAGCTAATGGTTGGGCAATAGTTGAATCTTCAAACCATCAGAACATATGGAAATGGAGTAATATCTGGGTCGATAATTTTGGCGTAGAAATTGAAGTTACACCAGTTCTAACGGATAAAGAATTTCTTTCCGTCCATAAAGAAATTGCAGCAACATCAAATTAATAAATAATCTTTAAGTTATTGACAGTTGATCTAAAGTAGAAGTTTGAAGCCTATTTTAATGGGAAAATTTTCATCTCAAGAAATTGAATGTCAATACAATTTAATAAAAATGCTTTTAGCTGAACCTGAAAAGTATGGAGATGCTATTAATGCAATAAAAAAAGATATTGCATATATGCCTTTAGAACTTAAAAAAAAACTTGAGGAGGAAAACATTATCTTCTAAATGAAATGCAAACGACATTTATAATGATCTTTTTTAAAAATTTAGTAACTAGCCATTCTCGTAAACTAACCCAAAGAGTCTAAATCTCTGCGATGGTGAACTGTATTCCCAATATCCTGTTGAACTTTCTGTTCTCTCATTAAATCTGCAATAGTTGGAAAATCTTTTGTATTGTCAAGATCTCTTGCATTTTTATCTTGGATAGCGAATGGTGATCTTTTTAAATTCATAATTAATTTCCCTCAAAATTTTTGTTGGATTCTGATTACAGATCCTGGATTGTCATGTACGTAAGAATTGAATTCTCTTGCAAGAATTAGGCAATCGTATGCATCGCGGGCGTAGAATCCAACTTCATGTGTATTATTTGATGAATCTTTGTAACTCAACACATATTTATTACAAGATTTGATCGGTGTTGAAGGCATTTAATTTATTCCTACTGTTACTAAGTTCTAACTAGGCGCGCTAAGCAACCGACAAACAAAAATGTACGGTTAAAGGCACAAACATATACGGATAAAGGATCAACAATTTTATTTGAAAATTGATATTATGATTTGGGAAATTTACTGAGACATATAATATACAGTTTTTCAATATTTTTGAAAAAGATAAATCAAGAAGGTTTTATATTATTTTCAATGATTGGTACCAAAGAGCTTCCTAGGTCACAAATTAAATCTTGAGAGGGAAATTCATCAGAGCCTGACCAAATTTTTAATCCAGCATAAATAGGACATTCACATTCTCTATCAAGAGTTAACTTATTCAATTCAGATGAAGTCCAAGGTTCCCCAGAACTCAAAAGTACTGATTTTAACCTTATAGAGTAAGTATGGTTCCACTGATCAAATTTTTCTATTTGAAAAATAAGGGATTTGAAAGCTTCATCATGATTTGGATAATTTAATCTTTGTGAGGTCTTTTGGAAAAGTGATTTCATGAAATTAGTGCAATTTTTTGCATCATTTTCTGAAAATCGATTAGACGTATCATCTGTAGTTAATGAATTTGTATTTTCAGATAATATTTGTTTGACAAGAGTATTTAATTTAATGTTTTTTGAAAGTGCCTTAAATTTAAGAGCTTTAAGCAACTCCTCATCAATATTTATATTTAATTGTGTTCTTTTTTTCGTCATATGTATCTTTATTATAATTCAAGATTTAATGAACTGGTAAAAAATTTTTTTTGATTTTTAATCTTTATGCCTACTATTTAATTTTTTTTGAAAATGGTTATAAACCCCCTTCGTTAAAAAATATTTCTTTTTTCCTAAATCTAGATTTCTAGTTAAATAAGATATTATTATGAAATTCATTTCCTCTTAAGTTCTAAAATTTTGGATAAGCATAATTTGAAAATAAGACTTGAAGATGAATTAATAAAAAAGTTAATAGAAAAAGCTGAAGAAGAGGAAATTGATTTTGAGGATTATTTAATAAAAACTTTGAAGGATGCGGTAAATACTAATCATTGACTAAGAAAAAATTTTTATCAAGAAGGTATTTTCTCTGAAATCTTATTAAATAATAATTAAATAAAACTAGAGGAATATGGAAAGATTCGGTTGGAATATTATTTAATCTAAGTTTTCAAGTTTATGTTTGGAAATTTATTATTGCTTTTCTCTAAGACTACATATATGGTTTATACTATCTAGAATTCTATTTTACTAGTAAAATATATTCCTATTAAATTAAGGAATTGTATTTTGAGTAAAAAAAATTTACTAAGGAGATTCAAAAAAAAGAAAATGGAGACCTATATAAAAACACACTCAAATACTAAAAAACTATTTTATGTGTTAGTTACCTTAACTTTAGGGTCTTTATTCAATCAAGTACTAAAAGCTGATGAAATAGCTAATTCTTCAGTAGATTTAAAAAAAGATATTGAAAATATTAAACAGAAAAATTTTAAAAACAAAGATAATCTTGAATCTCCAATAAAAGATTCACTTGACAAAGAAGGTGAAATTCGAAATACAGTTAGCGAAAGAACAATATTGCTGAAAGATATTAGCATTTCAGGTAACAAAAAATTCTCCGAGAAAAAGCTTAAAAAGTTTTTTATTAATTTAATAGGAAAAGATGTTACATTTTCAGATTTATCTAATGCTGCGCTTGAGATGCAATCTCTTTATAGAGAAAAAGGTTATATAACTACTAGGGTAATCATTCCTAAACAAGATTTTTTATCGGGAGATATTAAAATAGCGGTCATTGAAAGTTATTTGGAAGATATTGTAGTAACAGGCGGAACAGATGGAACTAGAGAATATATAAGGTATATGACAAGTAGTATTCTTAAAGATAATCTCAAATATAAAATTTTTAAATTTGATGATCTTGAAAGACAACTACTTTTGATAAAGAAAAATGGCATTGGTAAATTAACTTCCACCCTTTCTAAAGGAAGTAAGGTCGGTACATCATTATTGACTATTAACATTGATCCTGAGCCATTAAACATAAGTGCTTTTTCTAATACAGATCTTTCAAATAATTTAGGCGATTACGTAGTTGGACTTAAGTCCTCCTACACAACAAAAACAAAAAATCCTTTAAAGATAGGAACTTCTTCAAAATATGCATTTCCTATACCGGACGGTCTTTTGAGTGGAGTGGTATATCTAGAGAAACCAATTGCAAAAAAAGGCTTAAACCTTAATACAATCTATGCATACTCAACTACAAAAACAAAGGATCTTTTTCCAAATACTACAGGAGAAAGCATAAATAAAGGTACTTCAGAGTATATCTCATTGGGAATCTCTTATCCTTTTGTACTGAAAAGAAACACTGAACTCGGATTTGATATTGCAACAACAATTCAAAATAGTCATCAAGACCTTTACCAAGATAATGTAATGTCCAACAACGTCAGCACAGATAGAATTAGAGCTTTAAGAGTTGGTTTGAATGGTAGAAAATCTTTAAAGAGATCATATAACACTGCAAGATTTCTCTTTAGCCAAGGATTTGAAGGATGGGATGATTCTTTAACCAGTGATCAACAAAAATCAAATTTAAATTCTAAACCAAACTTTTCAACTTATAAGCTTGACCTCAGCAGACAGCAGTTTCTTGGTAATGATGGCGTAGTTTTACAATTCAACGCTTCAGGACAAATTTCCAGCACCTCTCTACCAACACCAGAAAAGTTTTCCTTCGGAGGACCAGATTATGGGCGAGGGTTTGCTAACAGCCATATTTTTGGTGATGCTGGCTGGAGTTCTTCGATTCAACTTTCAAAAAATATGTATTCAAAAAATGATAAAACTATTACCCCCTTTGTATGGCTAGATTATGGAGAAACTGATGATTTGACTGGAGACAGTAGAGAAAAATCAGCTTCTACTTATGGATTTGGCGTAGGGGGTAACTTTAATAGAGATACTACTTATGAACTATCAGTTGGAATACCTGGCATTGATGATTCAAATCCAACAAAGACTGGTCCAGACCATTCAATTTTTAAATTTAAATTAGGTCTGAATTTTTAAAAAATATTTTAAGGGGAAATAACAAATTCCTTTATTTGCTTTAAGTTATGTTTTTTTGCATATGAGTGAATTAATCCCTGGAAATATTTACTTATAATTTATTTTTATTTAAGAGTTTTTATTGATTTTTAGAAGATTTCTAATGTATTTTATTAACTAGAAATCTATCAATCTAGTAATTTTATCAAAATTACTTGATAAATACTTTTAAAATTTTTTTTACCAATGACTACCCAAACTGAAAATACAGCTCCTCCATCAGTAACTATCAATGAGAAGAAATATTTAGTTGAGGATCTTAATGATAAATCAAAGCTCTTTTTAAGTGACTTAACAAGAACAGTTATGGAATATAAAGAATTGCTTAGAAGCTATAACCAAAGCCTTACTCTCACAAACACTTATGCCTCTGGACTTAAAACTGAAGTTGAGAAAGTTGGTTTACCAGAATCATCAAATGAAGACTCCCCTTCAATCACTATTGCTGATAAAACATATGATGGTTCAGACTTGCCAGATACTGTCAAAGCATATGTAAGTGAACTTGTAAGAGCAAATCAAAATAAAACAAATCTTGAGTATAGGTTGAGGCAGTTAGATGCATCAAGAATAACTTTTATTAATTCACTTAAATCAGAAGTTGAAGAATCTGGTATCTCTCCTGCTGAAGACTAAGAGTAACTTATAAATAATTTTAAATATTAATGAATTGATTGTTAGTCAAATAAATATTTAATTTGAATTATTTGCATTCCTACTTTTTACTTGTTTTTTCGCAAAATTATGCTTTATACTTACTAGAAATCTATTTTTCTAGACTTATTATTCTTGAAAATATTTCTGGAAATTTATTCAAAGTAGCTCCAATTACTTTGAAGTGGTCCTTCTGTATTTTTTCTATTAAATTATGCGCAATCGCGATATTAAGAATAAATCAAAGTTTAACTCCATTCCAAGAGATGGTGATAGATATAATTTGATCTCTAACTGGAAAAAGTTATATGCAAAAAAACCAAAATTTTCAGCATCTGTTCCAGCAACAGCAGCGGCAATTGTTGCAAGTTTTGGTCCAACACTTCCAGTCTTCGCATTACCAGAAGGATTAACAGTTAAGCAGGGAAATTTAACAACTCAAACAAGTGATAATACATTAACTATTAATCAAGGAACTAATAGAGCTTTTGGTGATTGGAATAGTTTTGATATACAAAGTAATGAAACAGTAAATATTAACCAGCCGACAGTAGATAGTATTATGGTCGGCCGTATTACAGGCGGATCTAGAACAGAAATATTTGGCAACCTAAATGCTACCGGTGGAGTTATCCTTATTAACCCAAAAGGTATGCTTTTTGGGGCTGAGGCTCAAATAAACACCGCGAGTTTTTCTGCTTCTACTTTAGACATTGAACCTCTTCAATTTAGTAATGCTAATGACGTAACTTTAAATAATTTTGATACTAACTCTCTAGATTCATCAATTATTAATTTTGGAGCTATTTCAGTAAGTGATACAGGTTTGGTCTCATTGATAGCCCCACAAGTTGTTAACGAAGGTGTAATTTCTGCCAAGTTAGGTAAAGTTCAACTAGCATCTGGTACTTCTGCAACTCTTGATTTGAGTGGTGATGGCTTATTAAATATTGCTCTTGATGAGAAAGCGGCAGGAATTATCAAGAACACAGGCACTATTGAGGGACAAAATATAAGAATCGGAGGAGGTGTAGCTTCATCTTTTGTTAATTCCACTGTAAATATTGATGGAATTGTTCAGGCAACAGGTTTTGATCAGGATTCATCTGTTGATGTTCAATCCTCTGGAGATATTTATGTTGATGGAACAATCTCATCGAGTGAATCAAATACAGTTGACAACGGTGGTTCAATCAAGATTCTTGGAAATAGAATAGCTATAGAGGATGACGCTTTAGTTACCACTAGCGGAACAAATGGTGGAGGAGAAATTCTTATTGGTGGTAATTATTTAGGAAGAGGCCCTGAACCAAATGCTTCAGCAACAGTAATCCTTGAAGGAGCAGAAATAACAGCAGATGCCTTAATAAGTGGAGATGGAGGAAGAGTAATTGTATGGAGTGATGACTATACTAATTTTCAAGGTTCTATAACTGCTAAAGGAACCTCTGATGGAGTTGGCGGATTTGTTGAAACATCAAGTAAAGATAATTTACAAGCTTTTGGATCTGTTGATGCATCAGGAGGTATTGGATCAGGAGAATGGCTACTTGATCCGTCAAATGTAACTATTGGCTCTGCTATGAGTAGTGGGGAAGTCTTTTCAAATACTTTTGAGCCTAATAACACAACATCCACTGTTGATGCGTCAGAAATTATTTCTGCTCTTCAGAATCAAAACGTTACTATCTCAACTCATAGTGGCGCCGCAGCCTCAGGAAATGCTGGAAATATCACTGTATCAACTTCACTTGAGAACATAAATACTCATACGAATGGTAAAAAGCTTACTTTATTCGCTTCAGAAGATATTACTGTTAGTAAATCAATTTCTTCAACAGGAGGTCCACTTACAGTTCGACTCAGAGCTGAAGGAAATATAGTAATTGATAGCAATGCAAGTATCACCACCAAAGGTGGAGAATTTAAGGTAACTGGTGCAAATCCAGATGGTGACCCTGATACAGATGAAGTTACTAATACTGCGGCTGGATCATTTAAATTAAGTTCAGGAAGTTCCATTATTACAACTGGAGGAACTGACGCGGCTGGTGGTGCAGTAACAATTAAAACAACAGTACGTTCAAATGCTTCTCTAGCAGCAGAAACTGATGGTGATATTGAAATTTTTGGAAATATAACTACTTCTGGAGGAACCGCTACATCCACTGGTCAAGCTGGTGGCGCCGTGACATTGACTGCAGGTGTTGAAGGTACAACTAATGGACAAATAATTATTGATGCCGGCGGTAATATCACAACTACAGGAAGTGATGCAGGAGGCACTAGTAATGCAACAGGTGGTGCTGGTGGTACGGTTACTTTAAATACTAATGGTGAAAACATAACTTTAATAGATGCAAATATTTCTACCGGTGGAGGTGCAAAGGCTGCAAGTGGTACTGATGGTGCTGGAGGAAATATTTCAATTCAAGATCCCTTAAGAGTTGGTAGTGGAACTTCTGGTGCAACTAATACGCTTGATACTGGTACAACTGCAGGAAATATTACTTTTAGCGGAGCAATAGATGGACATGATCCAGCGTCTCTTCCAGGAGCAGCCTCCTTATCTAATTTTGATGATCATTTAGTACTTCTCTCTGGTACTGGATCTTTTACCTTTGGAGGTAATATTGGTGATACGCTAGCACTCACCTCTTTAGCGATTAACTCTACAGCTGGCACTGCCGCCTTCAGTGTTCCACAAATTGGTGGTGGTGGATCTCCAGGTGTTACTGGTGCTGTGACTTTAGGTAATACAGGAAGTGGAGCTATTACTTTCGCTGGCACTGGAGCAAATGCTTTTGATATCGGAGGCAAATTAACTGTCACCAGTAATGCCGGCGCAGCTTCATTCCTGTTCACAGGTACTGACACTGTAATTACAGCAGATGGAGGAATTGAATTTGTTTCCGGAGCGGGTAGTAATGATACAATCACACTCACCGATGAGAAGGACCTTACATTAGCAAGTACCGATTCAGATATCGTTGTTACCGGTGTTGTTGGTGTAGCTGGAAATACTGGAGAAGACTTTACGATTACGATTACTGACAGTGGTAGTGCAGGAGGTACCGCAACTGTCGGAGCCATCGCTACTGATATAAATGACGTTGTAATCACTGCTAATACTATTAAATTACAAGGAAATATCACAACGGAAGAAGATCCAAATGGTGGTAGTGCTGATGCGGCATCTATAGATCTTAATGGTGCAGTTGTCGTTGATGCTTCTACTGTCACCTTAACAACAGGTAACGGTACGATTGATTTCTCAAGCACAGTTGATTCAACAGCTAATGCGGATAATAATTTAACAGTTGTCAGTGGAACTGGAACAGCAGTCTTTAACGGCGCTATTGGTACAGGTACAAATGGAGAGATAGGAACTTTAAACGTTAATGGTCTAACCGACACTTCTTCAGGAAATATCACAATTACTGGAAATATTGGTACTGCAACTGCAGCTGGTGCAGCAAGAATTCTCATTGGTAATGGTGCTACAGGCACCCTGGCATTAAATGCAGCAGAGTATTTCTCATCTGGTGGAGATGGTACAGATGCTGCTCAGATTTATACTGCTAACGCCTTTACCATGAGCGGAACGGATCCCGATTTCCATTCTGCTGGTGCAGCCGCCGGAATTAGCTTTGTAGATGGAGCAACATCAGATATCGTTCTTACAAACTCAGCAGACCTTACAATTCAGACAAATAACGGAACTATAGATATAGAGCCTCAAATCAAAGGAACTGGTGCTGATGCTAATACAGACATAGTCTTGAATGCTTCTGGTAGTTCTCTTGGAAGCGGAGCAGTTATTACTTTAGATAACCCAGGTGGAGCGGTTATCGGAACTGATATTGGTACTGTTGACCTAACAGCTCATACCATCAACCTTAGTAACGATATAGAAACAGATGCTGAGAATATCACTATTAGTGGTGCCGTTGTACTTACTCAAGCTGCTGGAGATTATACAGTCATAGTAACTACAGGAACCAGTACAGCAGGAAACATATCCTTCGACTCAACAATTGATGCTGCAGATGCTACAAATCCTGAGGTCTTAACCCTGATCAGTGGTACTGGAAGTACAACTATCACAGGTGCAATCGGTGCAACTAACGATCTAGCTGCATTAACTATTCAGGCTTCGGCTTCAACAGATACAGGTACTGTTAGCATTGGCGCACTTGGAAGTGGTACTACTGCAGGTGCTACAACCGTTACCATTGGACATGCAACTGATCAACCCACCAAGATAACCTTTACCGGAGGGGTGTTTGTATCTTCCGACGATCAGGTGTTTAGAGCGGATGCCTATGATATGACTGGAACAAATCCAACCTTTATTGCTTCAGCTAAGAACATTACATTTGCGGCGGCAGGTACAGGAGATATAGTCCTTAGCGATACTGCAAACCTAACAATTGATACTGGCAGCGGAGCTATTGGAAACGTCAGTATTTCTGACACAATCACTAATGTCGCTGGAGATGGAAATGATGCAACAGATGTCACCATAGTTGCCGGTTCTGGAACTGTCGGCATTGCCGGAATCTCTGGAGATATTAATGATGTTGCTATAACAACAACTGGTAATATTACACTTTCAGCAGATATCACAACAGCTGGCGATAGTGACGATACCGCAACTTCAGCTCATGGTGATGTCACTTTGACTGGACCAGTATTATTGTCTGCAAACGTTACTATTGACACCGATTCAGCAGGAAATGATGGTGATGTGACGATGACTTCTACAGTCATGAGTTCTGCTGATAATGATGCGAGAACTTTAACAATTACCAGTGGAGCCGGTCCAGTTAAGATAGATGGTGATATTGGTGGCACTACTAACAGGCATTTAGGGAGCTTAACTATCAACTCCGTTAATGGCTCAGGTAATACAGGTACTATCGAGGTGGAGGATATAGGTGTTAGCAACACTGATGGTGGAGTAGATGGCAATATAACAATTGGTAATGCCAATACATCACAAATCACTTTTGACGGAGCTTTATATAGCCTTGGTGGTACTGGTAATCTGACCGTACAATCAGCTTCTGGAGAGAAGATATTATTCACAAAGGCAGCGGCAGTAGAAATCAAAACAACTGGTTCTGACAGCGGAACTGTTACTTTTGAGGATGGATCGATTCAATTAGCTGACGCAACACCTTTGACCATAAATACTCTTGGTGGAGCTGTAGATATTCACTCTGTTTATGGAGAGGCTAGTGCGGATGAAGACCTAACTATTAACGCTAATCATGCCAATGACTCAACAGACTCTGACGCTGAGAATACAGAAACAATTACGATCGGAGCAATTGGTTCTGGTGATGAGATTGGTGCAGTAACTCTTACCGCTGCAGATGGAATTACTTTTACAGGCAATATTGAATTATCTAATGTTGATGGTTCAGATCTAGATATTAATGGCAAGGTATTCATTAGCGGTGATGTCACTATTGACACCGATAATGCAGCTCATGACGGAACAATTAATTTCTCCTCAACAATTGATGGTGTATCAGGAACCCCTGCGGATGATTTAATAATTTTGGCTGGTGATGGCGGCGGAGAAGGTGGAGCATTAACTATTACTGGAAATATTGGTACTACGCAAGCACTGACAACTTTAAGTATCAATGCTGGAACCGGTAATGGTGATATAGCCTTCACTATTCCAAAAGTTGGTACTGGTGGAAATCAAGGTGTTACCGGTGCTGTGACTTTAGGTAATACAGGAAGTGGAGCTATTACTTTCGCTGGCACTGGAGCAAATGCTTTTGATATCGGAGGCAAATTAACTGTCACCAGTAATGCCGGCGCAGCTTCATTCCTGTTCACAGGTACTGACACTGTAATTACAGCAGATGGAGGAATTGAATTTGTTTCCGGAGCGGGTAGTAATGATACAATCACACTCACCGATGAGAAGGACCTTACATTAGCAAGTACCGATTCAGATATCGTTGTTACCGGTGTTGTTGGTGTAGCTGGAAATACTGGAGAAGACTTTACGATTACGATTACTGACAGTGGTAGTGCAGGAGGTACCGCAACTGTCGGAGCCATCGCTACTGATATAAATGACGTTGTAATCACTGCTAATACTATTAAATTACAAGGAAATATCACAACGGAAGAAGATCCAAATGGTGGTAGTGCTGATGCGGCATCTATAGATCTTAATGGTGCAGTTGTCGTTGATGCTTCTACTGTCACCTTAACAACAGGTAACGGTACGATTGATTTCTCAAGCACAGTTGATTCAACAGCTAATGCGGATAATAATTTAACAGTTGTCAGTGGAACTGGAACAGCAGTCTTTAACGGCGCTATTGGTACAGGTACAAATGGAGAGATAGGAACCTTAACAGTCAATAGTGCTGGAACAGGAAATATCACAATTAATGATATTGGTGATGCAAATAATGCTGGTGTCTCTGGAGCTACAGCAATTGGAAATACTACTACCAATATTCTTGAACTAAAAGGTACAACATATAATACAAATGCAGCAACTTATACGGCAAAAGAGGGAGAGACAATCGATTTAACAGGAGGTTCAACAACAACATTTACTACAAGTAGCGATGCTGTTACCTTTGGTACCGCGACAGTTGAAATGGGTAATGGTTCCCATTTAATTATTGATACAAGCACAGGAGGAGGAGCATTAATAAGCTTGGCAGCTGGCGTGATGGGTACTTCATCTGAAAACATTACATTAACTGCGGGAACAGGAGCAGTTACTTTAGGTACGATCGGAACAGGAACTGAAATAGCTGATGTTACGATTACATCTACTGGAACCACTACTTTGAATGGAGGATTCACTGGGGGAGGTTTTGAAAGTACAGGACCTGTTGTAGTTGGTACAGATATCGAAATTGGAACTGGAGCTATTACTTTTGGATCTACATTAAACTCTCTCGATGGAGGACAATCAATTACTTTAAATGCTCCAAGTTTTGATATAAATATAACCGGAGCAGTTGGAGGATCTAATCCATTCACGGCATTTAATATTACTGACGCAAATAAATTTACTTATTCTGGAGGAGGTTCAATCGCTGGATTTAACTCTAGCAATGGTAAGTTTAGCCGTACAGGAGGTTTTTCAATCTTTAATCCTGGGCCATCAATAGATAACATTAATACTATTAAGAAAACTAAGGATAAGGAAATTGCGTTCTTTGATGCACCAGTCTTTAAATTATTTAAGTCTTTTGTAACTCCAACTGTTACAGATTTAATTAAAGAAAAAGCTCCTACACCTGACGATATTCCTGAAACTGTTGTCACAGGTTCAGCTAGAAGCAATTCTCAATTCTTAGAAAATAAATCCAATCTTGGACCAGATGTAAAAGATGCCGAAATTAAAGTTGACTTCTTAGATGGAGATATTTTAATAATTGATAAATCTCTAGAAGTTGTAACCAATGATTTTGAATCATTAGAAACTATTAATGAGATTTTGGATGATATCTTTACTGATGATTCCTCAGACTTGTCAATCAATTCAACAGGAAATGAATTATTTAAGATTTCTTCAACTAATGAAATTGATGACAATTCAGTTCTAGAAGATTTATTAATTTCCTTCTCAAATAATCAAGATCTTAATCAGAGCAAAAGCTTTATCTTTTAAACTTTATTGACTTCTATGCGATTTAAATTGTTATGAATTTCCTTGCACCATTAGTTGCTGTCGCTGCTACAACACTTTCAAGTCCCTTATCAAAAATTGAATTGGATATGATAGCTTTAACACCCAAACAGGTTGAAACTAAATTAGATTCAATTATATTATTTACACCGACTGATAAAGAAGGTATTCCGATGTCTTTTGAATTTGATGTAGATGGAAATAAGAAAAAAATATATTTTGCAGCTTTCTCACCCTCAGCCATAAATTTTTTGAATGATAGAGTTATTTCGCAGAGTAAAGATAAAGAATCAAAATATACATATTCTCCAAAATCGTTATCTAAATTTAGTTCCTTGATAGAAATTGAAAAAAATAAATCTAAAAAAGATGTTCTTGATGTAGTCTATATTCCTGATCCTGAACAAGCGCAAATTTCCAAAAAACTATTATTAGAGCAAGGTTACCAAACAGATAATATTGATAATTTTGTTCAAAATAATCCAATGGTATTTTGTCCAAATCCAACAGTGACTGCAACTGATAAAAAAACTAAAACCTCATATATTCCTTGTTCTACTGATTACGTAACTATGAAAGGGTTGGTTGATAAAGCGAAGATTAAGAAAAAATATCCTTGGAGCAAAGTTGAGAAGCCTAAAGTAATGGCTATACCTTTAAATCAGTTTATTAGTACATTAAGGAATAGTGAAGAAGACAATATTAAGGAAATAAGAGTTATTCCTACACCTTCTAGTATTAAGGTTATAAATCAAGTAAATAAAAAATAAAAAAAATCAACTCTTTATTTTATACTTAAATTTTTAATTTAAGGCCTCTGAGATTTGTCTAGTGACTGAATTAAACTTTCTTCTTGCGGAGTTAATATATATTCGATTTGATTTCCAACTGATTCGATATCCCTTTTGAAATAAAACAATATAAGGTTACCAATTTGACCCTGAAAATAATGTTCCCAGCCTTTTTTTCCATAAATATTGATTAAGTTTTGACATTGTAAAGCTATATTTGTACTTTTATTTTTGTAGTAATCTGGAAATTCCTTTTCCATAAATTCTTTACTTACACCTTGAATTTTCTCAGCATCTTTTTTTACATCAGGAGGAGGAGTAAGGTTTATATTTATTCCAATAGTTCTATATTCAAAAACACTGCTCATTAGAATAAAATTAAATGCACATAACCATTATAGTTTTTAAAATTATTTGTATAAATAATTTCAAGTATAGGAATCAGAAAATTATAAAGTAAAAAAGTAAAAACTAAAAGTTCACTAATGATCAAAAGGATTCTGAACCCACTTGAGATCTATATTCTCTCAATAGCATTTTTCTTCTCTATTTCTTTTGATAGGAATCTAAATCTTAATGATGTTGAGGATTCCCCAGTAAAGAAAATTCTGGAAAATATTCACCTAATATTAGATGCCTTTACTAATTATGAGCACCCATTAGGAGCTATTTTTTTCATTTTTATTCTTGGGTTAATTATTTGGATCTTAATGGGTAAAGAGTCAAGACTTGGCAGCGATATTTATGGCATACTTTTGAGCTTTGCTTGGCTTCTTGAACTTGTTTCAATGAACTTACTTTTAGTATCTCCTTTAAAAGACCCCGTCTTACTTTTAGTTGAATTGCTCTTATTTGTGCCAATAGTATTGATTGGATTTTCTTGGTGGTATTGGAGATTAAATCATTTATCGAGAATAGGTAAAGGTAAAGAAGCTATCACTTTTAATGAAAAACCAACTCCATTCAGTTATTTCGCCAAAACAGCCTCTGTAATTGTAAGTGATACAACTGAACACGGAGTGTGTGAAACAGATATTGCGCGTTTTATTAGAATCCTTAATGGTTTTGTGGTTTTAGATATCTTTGGGCTGACACTTTCAAGAGCAGTAGGGCTTGTGATTACTTAGTAAATAAATTTTTTACAAAACACCATATAAAAAATAAAAGTGAATAAATTTTTAAAGATTTACTTGGCTAATTTAGTGTATTCGAGATTATAAATATATCTTTCTCCATCATCATTACTATCATCATCATCATCATTGAAAGAGCAGACCAATACATATACTCCTCCAAGTCCCAAAAACATAGATAGATAAAAAACTGGATCTGTCATTAATTAATTTTGAAGGATTTTAATTAAAATTGAGTAGCCTTTTCAATATCTATATGTTCTCTTAACTATTTATTGGAAACATTTCTAGGATCAAAAATAGAAATTTTTTTAATTTGATCATATTGACAGTCGATATAAAATAGTAGTAATTTGCTCTTTTTTAAATGAGCTTTAAAAGACTTTTAAAAAATAATGTGTGGAAGATTTGAGCTAAAAACAAAGTTTGATAATTTACCAAAGATTTTGAAACAAGACTATCCAATTGGACTTGACTCTAAATACGAGACTCAAAATCTTATAAGACCTAATGATCCTGTGCTTGTAATTAAAAACGAAGGAAGAATTAAAACTACTTTTATGACATGGGGCTTTATTTTCCCTTGGGCGAAAGACCCATTTGATAAAAAGAGACCAAGACCATTTAATGCAAGATCAGAAACTGTAGAAGAAAAAAAATTATTTAGTGGAAGTTGGAAACATAAAAGGTGCTTAATACCCGCGAGTGGGTTTTTTGAAAAAAAATATCGTATCCGAAAGGAGAATTATGAGACTTTTTGGTTAGGAGGAATCTGGAGCAAGTGGACCTCCCCAGACGGAGCTGAACTTGAGAGTTGCTGTGTTTTAACAACTGAACCAAACGATTTAATTGAACCTTTACATCACCGGATGCCTGTAATCGTACCTAATGGATATGAAGAACAGTGGACAGAGCAAATTAAAGATGCAGATGAATTAAAAGGATTATTTCCAATCATGATGAGTTGGTCTCATGTTGGTTGGCTAGTAGAAGATGTAAGGAAAAAAGAAACTGATCAAATGAGTTTGTTTTAAATGAAACTCTTACTAATTCCAAAGTTAGATTAATGGCTAAATCTTATTGGTTGATTAATTCAAATAGGTCAGAAGTTAAAAGATTTATGAAAAACGATAAGAGTATTGATGGAGTTTTTGAGTATATGTTTATAGATACTGGAAAAATAGTGGGAGGATTAGGAAACAAACCACCAGTAATGACAAACACTGTTTCTGTTGAAATAGATTTAGCTAGGGAAATTTATGAAAGATTACTTTCTAAGGGATGGAGGAAAATTGAAAAAAATTGGAATTAAAAAGAGAGTTAGATCTGTGCGTTATAAATTACTGAAGAAAATAATTTGAAATTCAATAATGAGAATATAACTGAAATTGAAATCCGATCTAAAATATTAGGAGATTAATAAATTATTTTTTAGTGCAGATAAAAATGAAACATCCAAAATGGCTACCAGAATAAATAAATACCTAAGTGAAGTCGGTTACTGCTCTAGAAGGGTAGCAGATAGACTAATTGAGGAAGGGAAAGTAACTATTAATGGTGAAATTATAGAAATTGGTACCAAAGTAGAGAAAGGTGATCAAGTAGCAGTTGAAGGTAAAAGAGTAGAAAAAAAAGCTAAACAAAAAAAAATTTACTTAGCCTTTAATAAACCTGTTGGAATTGTTTGCACAACTGATAGAAGCGTTGAGCCTGCAAATATTATCGATTTCATCAAATATCCTAGAAGAATTTTTCCTATCGGAAGATTAGATAAGCTCAGTGAGGGATTGATTTTTTTAACTAATGATGGAGATATCGTAAATAAAATACTCAGAGCGAGAAATAATCATGAAAAGGAATACATTGTAAAAGTTAATCGTCCGATTAATAGCAACTTTATTCAAAGCATGAGTAATGGAGTTGAAATACTAGACACAATAACCAAGAATTGTTTCGTAAAACAATTGGGGCCAAAAAAATTTAAAATAATACTTACACAAGGACTTAACCGTCAAATTAGAAGAATGTGTGAGGCCTTAGGCTATAGAGTTAGATCATTAAAGCGTGTAAGAATTATGAATATTAAGTTAGATTTGCCGACAGGAGAATATAGAGAATTTAGTAAAGAAGAACTCTTAGAATTAAATCGATTACTCGAAAACTCATCGAAAATATATGACTAATCAAAAACTAATAAAATTAATTGGGAAGATAAAGTTAATTGGCCAAAATAAATATCAAATACAGTTACAACAAACGCTATATCGAAGCCAATCTGTTCCAAATTTATCTAAACCATTTTTGTCAAAATTAGACTTACTCATTTAAAGGATTGGATAAGCTATCCATCCAAACAAGGCATAGTTAATAATAACAGCCATGAAACCTATCATTGCGAGCCTTCCATTTGTTCTTTCAGCAATGAACCAATAGGTATTTGGCCATTCAAAACCTCCCCCTATATTTGATTTTTGATCTTCTGTAATTGGGTCCTCTTTAGGAGCATTATCTTGGTCAAGATAATAATTACTATCTGGGTAAAAGCTTTCACTTGAAAAGTTATCTTTAAATTTACTCATTACTATGTAGAAGTTTAATTTCTCATATATTAAAAAATAAAAAGGCTAAATAGGTTAATTAAGCATTATTTTTTTTGAATAGCTGCATTATTGCTAATTCTTATATTTTTATACAAGTAAAAAGTGTTTCATTAACAATATAGAGCTACTGTTTGATCTAAATCTGCACAAGGTTCAATAGTAAATTCCAATAATTCTCTCCAAGGACTCCACTGTTTCCAAATGGTTTCTAAAGAATCAGCATCTACTACAGAGTAACCATTGCCATGTTGAGGTAAGAAAATCCAAGATTTAACATCATAACCCTCTGGTCTGTTTTGTGGCCCTCCTTTGTCGTACCATTCTTTTAACATTTTGGATCCCTTATCTTGGGCGATTGCATCAGTGAATTTATAAGAAATTAGAAACAGCATAAAAAGGTGCTAATTTCTTCTTATTTTAGTTTGAATTTCAATTAAAAGTAGATTGAAATAACAGTCGAATCGTAAATATGACCTGCACTCTCAATTAATGGTTTCACTAATGGATCTTCAAAAATGGGAAATTAAAACGATTTATTTTCAGTAATTAATTTTTTTGCTAGTAATAGAAAGCCAATAAAAATTAAAAAATAAAATGCTTTATGTTCAGCATTGGTCATTTAAGGCCGGATATCATCAAAAAGGTGCAGAAAAATTTCTTGGTGGTGGGGGAGACTATCCTGGAGTTGAGATGATTGGAAGATATCACGCACCCGGTTCTTTAGAGGGTTGGATAGTTTTAAAGACTGATGATCCAAAAGCAATATATCAACATGCCGCTGAATGGGGTGAATTTCTCAATTGGGAGACCACACCTGTATTTACAGATGAAGAAGCTGGTCCAATAGTTGCCAAAGTCTACTCATAGAACGAGATTGACAGTCGATCTAAAATTAAGGGGCAATTAGCTCCTTTTTTTAATGAACACTCTCATCATCTCAACTTTTAGCTGTAAATTTGAAGAATTTAAAAATGATGTAACGACATTATTTCTTGAAGAAATGTGCAAAGAGTTTGTAACTGATTATGAGTTTGTAAAAGTGAATGAACACAAATCTCATTTATTAATGAACTGTACCGACTTAGAAAAATTAGGTACAGAAATGCAATCTCCTTTCGCAAAGGAATGGGATAAAAAAAATAATTGTAAGGATGCCGTATATTCGATCAAACTTGTTACTTAAATATAACGCTTACTAATTTTCTATAACACTCGCTACTTTTCCTTCCGCTAGTCGTTTTTTTAGAATTGAATAATTTTGTGAAGCCCATTTTCGAGATATATCAAATTCGGTTTCTAAATTCTCTATAAGTAATTTGGCAATTTTAAATACTTCTACGAAGCCTAGGTAAATTATTACCAGCATCTTAGTTATGTTTACTGCAACAGCTGCTATCTTTTCAATTTTTTGATCTTGCATTTGAATTTATTGAAGCCTTCTAAAATTACCAGTTGTAAGAAATTATGCAAATTAATTAGAGGAAAATCTTATTGATGTTATTCTCATTGGGCAATAGCTATAAAGTATTGAAGGTATTATTAAAGGAGCTTTGGCAGAAACACCACGACCCATACCATGCAATTTATGGAATAGTTGGGGTAATAGTATTGTTGGTAATTTATAACCGACTACTAAATAAATATCAGTAACAAGAAACCCTTCCAGAAATTCCAACTACTGAAAGGGTTATTAAATCGACTCGCAACTATATAGAATCAATTTATGTCTTGCAGCAAACGTAGAGTGTGCTGACGAGGTTTGGCCTCAATTAATATATAGCAAAAGAATATCAAATAAACTTTTTTAAACTTCCCAATCTATGTCATAGTTATCATCAATATCTTTTTCATAAACCCTCGCAAGTTCTCGAAGTAAAGTTTTAACTTCCATATCTGTAGCTCCAGATTGGTCCTGGAACTTGGTGCAAATTGCCTTTAGTTCGTCATAAGCTTGTTCTAGCAATATTGTTTTTTGATCTGGATTTGCCATTTAATTTTTGTCAACTACTTCTCCTCCATACTCTCTTGCTATTACATCTAAGCATCTAAGAATATCCTTGTTTTTTAATAGATCTGTTTGCTCTAAATAATTAAGAAGAGTTCTTATTTGTTCGATAGTATTTTCTTCTAATTCCTTCATAAGTCACTTTCTATTAACTCTATCTTATATCTAATAGGAGCTTCTCCGAACGCTAAGACTGTTGATCTTGTTGCATTTGTTTTTTTTTCAGTCTTTCGTATTCAGCTATTAAAAATACCTCATATAAGGTCTTCTAAAAAATTGGCAGTTTTAATGAAATTTGCTTTTATGAGTGTAGAGTTATTTTTATTATGCAAATCTCATTTTTTGCAAAAGTAGTTTTGTTTTTAACTCTTTATTGTATTTCTGATTTATCAATTAAAAATAATATTTTGAGAAAAGTGATGAATAAAGCTAATAGAGCTAAAAAAATTTAAACTTCCCAATCAATGGAATTTTTAACTAATTTTTGGAATAATCAACCCACCACAGTTATAGGAATAGGTGTAGCAATATTTGTATTATTAGGAATTTATATATCTTTACTCCAGACATATCAATAAATTAGTTAATTATTTTTTTAATTTTTTCTAGATTCCATTTATCAAATATTAATTTCATTTCTCTTTCGTAGTATCTTACTTTCTTGGCAAAAGGTAGTTGTTGAATAATTATCCCAAAGGGAAATTTAAAAAAAGAAGAAACATAAACAATATAAAACTCGACAAAAGTAGGTTTTGGTGGGAGAGGTAAATTTTTTATATATGCCCAATCAATGCAAGGTTTTAGTTGCTGATCACTAGCAATAATATTTTTTTTACATCTCCACCAAGAGAATAGATAAATGCAAATAAAAATCGGTAACGGAAGAAGTCGCAACATTAATTAAAAAAGTATTTCTTCATGGATTATTGATTCAGGATAACCAAGCCTTAATTTACCTGCGGTGCAAGTAGTAAGTGTTTTATTTATTCCCAAGTTTTCATATCAGTAGTTCCTTGTGATCTTTGCATCCAGGCATATTTCCATGTATCGTTTTCATTTTTAAATATGCAAGTGTATGTTGAAAGATCTATATTTTGATTTCCTTTATAACTGAAGATTTCATTCAAAGTGAAAACCGCGTATGCTATATCACCGTAAATTTCAATTTTGTGGGTTTTGATTAATTCTGAGGATTCTGCAACTAAGTCTTTACTATCAAACATTCCCACTAATCCCTGAGCAGAGATTGGATTTCCACTTGGCCTTACAGCCAAAAAATCTTCAGTTGCATTCGGTATTAGAAAAGAAGAATCTTCACTGGTTGCATAACCATTAATTAAATATTCTATGGCTTGAGTACTTGACATTAAAAAAGGAGATAATTGTTACTTGATTGTAGATCGACTTTCAAAAAAAAAATTTTGGAGAACTGAAATTTTAAGAAAATCTCAAATTGACATCAAATTGAAATCAAGAGAGTGAGGTTAATTTGCCCATTAAAAAAGCGAGTCTGGGTAACTCGCTAATATGAATTGGTTTTTAAGAGTAGGTTCGACAGGATTCGAACCTGCGACCTAGTAGTGCTCCCAAAGCACCCGCTTTAAAGATTTAGATTTTAGTAATTTTTATATGATTTTTCTTCAACTAGATCTGAATTGTACTTCTGATTTATTTCTTTTTTGATAGACGCTCTCTTATCATTTTCTATGTAAACCGATCTGGCGAGTTTAATGAACTCTTCATCAAATTCTTGTTTGCTCTCTTTAATTCTGATGTTATCTTCAATTTCCCAAAGTTTTTTGTTAATTTTTTTAAGATTTTTAATAAAATCGATATTAATTTCTAGGTTTTTATCTTGAAGTATATTTTTAAGTAGTTTCATCTCTTTATTAATATTTTTTAGCTTAATACCAGTCATATATATTTGTTTAATTTCCAGAATTGTTATTTTATCTATAAGTTCTCCTATAGAAATAGGAGCAAGGATAGTAGATGAATATTTAATTTTTGAACTCATAATTTTCGTCCAATTCTTTTTTAATTGTGCTGGATACTGTCTCAACAACATTTTGCCAGTTATTTCGTTTATTTTGTCGAAATAATCTCATTGAAGGATACCAAAATGTGCTTTCTCCTTCCAGTCCCCAAGTCCAATAGGGTATATCTTTTAGTAGTAACCATACTTTTTTACCCATACCTCCTGCTAAATGCGCGATTGATGTATCAGAAGTGATAATTAAATTACAGTTTTCAATGATGGAAGCATTTTCAAGGAAATCCCAAGTGGAATCAATTTGGTCTTGGCAACTAACAAATTTATCTTTAAAAGAGCAATAATCTAGTTGTTCTGAACCAAATCCTTTTTGTAATGATAAAAATCTTAAATTATTATTTCTAGCTAGTGTTGAGAAAATTTCTAGAGGTAATGAGCGACCTTTGAGAAAATTTATCTCTGTCTCCTTATTCCCTTGCCAATTTATCCCAATGATTGGTCCTTTTTCTTTAGAGAGTATATTTTTCCATTTTTTATTTAATTTATCCGTTGAATATATATAAGGTTTTGAAATGATTGGATTATCCGGCCTTACTCGTAAATATCGTGGCAAAGATAAGAGTGGAATCCAATGACCATCTAAAACTGAAGATGTTTGTTCTGGGGTTAAGGGATTTTGTTCGATCCCTGATGATTTTATTAAAGAATGCAGTTTTTCTTGAGCAGCAAAAATTACATTGTGCCCTTGCTTTTTCAGATAAGGTACAAAACGCATATATTGAAGGGTATCACCCAAGCCTTGCTCGCTAATCACTAAAAGCTTTTCTCCTGATTTAAATTTCTTATGGTCTATTCTTTCGAGCTTTGTTTGACCATGAAGTATTGCCGGTTTTTTGGTTTTTAATCTATATTCATAATTTTCTAAACCATTTTTATAGTTTCCTTCAGCAAGTTCTATTAGAGAAAGGCTAAAGTAAGCATCTGCTAAATCAGGGTTAAGTGCGATTGCTTTTCTTTGTGAGATTTCTGCTTCTTTTAATTTTCCAAGATCACTTAATATGTTTCCGAGATTAGAATGAGCAATTGCATAATTTGGGTTAATATCGATTGCTTTACGTGTAGAAACTTCAGCATCTTTTAAATTTCCATAATCTCTTAAAAAACTACCAAGATTAGAGTGAGCAATTGCATAATTGGGATCAATCTCAATTGCTTTGCGCGTGTGAAATTCACTATCTTTTAATTTACCAAGGTCACGAAGTAGATCTCCAAGATTAGCGTGACAGATAGCAAAATCTGGATTAAGTTCAATTGCCTTACGATATGACAATTCAGCATCTTTTGATTTGCCAAGATCAATTGATATTCTTCCTAAATTGTAATGAGCGGCAGTAAAATTAGGATTAAGTTGTATTGCTTTTCGATATGAAAATTCAGCATCTTTTAATTTGTTAAGATGGAAAAATAGGTTCCCAAGATTGTAATAAGCATCAGTAAAGCTAGGATTGAGTTCAATTGCCTTTCGATATGAAAATTCAGCATCTTTAAAATTACCAAGACTATATAAAATTTTCCCTAAATTAGAATATGCTTTAGCAAAATTTGGGTTAATTTCAATTGCTTTGCGAGTGTAAAATTCAGCATCTTTTAATCTTCTTAGATCGCATAATAAGTTCCCAAGATTGTAATTAGCATTGGCATAATCTGGATTAAGTTCAATTGCCTTTCGGTAGAGCAATTCGGCATCTTTTAACTTGCCAAGATTGTTTAATATGATTCCATAATTAGAAAAAACTCTGCAATCTTTAATTCCTTGTTCTATGCAATTTTGATAATATTTGGTTGCTTTAAGAATATCCCCTCTTACATGTAATTGAATTGCATGGTTAACTATTTGTTCTTTAGAATTTAAATTACTTTTATTACTTTTCAAATTAGATTCATGATCCTCACCAAAACCTTTCATTTTTTTTTTTTTTAAATTAACCTAGTATAGATTTTAGGGGTGGTTAGACAAAATGATATTTTTTTTTAATAGCGGACACAAATCTTATTTGTTCTTCAGGATTTTTAAATTTTTATTAATATATTGCTCTACAAACAGTTGATCTATTAAATGAAATTTCTCAATATTTTCTTGTACAAATGTTAGTGGAAATAGTTTTCAATTTAAGATAGTACAAACACTTATTTACTCTTAAAATAATTAATATAAAACGTCACCCTTTCCCGATTGAAGTTGTGATAAATTTAGAAGGTTTAAATAATGTGCATTTCAGATATTTATTTTTTTTCTTCATATACTTTTTTAATAATCTTGTAGATAATAAAGTAAAAATTTATATAAGCTTTTTATCTTAGGAAATTATAAAATGGTTAATTTTAAAATTAATGGAACTAGCTTTGAATTGTCTTGCTCAGAGAAGGTTAATTTACCTCTAATGGTTTGTTCTCATGAAAGGAGCGGGACACATTTCGTCATGAATTCAATTTCTAAATGTACAGAATACACAGCAAATCCATTCTTAAATTTTGATTATTCTCCTTTAGGTTCTTTGATAAATTTTTTTTCAGAAGAAAGTATAAGAATCTTTCTTAATTCTTTAAAAAATATAAAATACAAAAATTCAATAGATTACTGTACTAACAGTATTATTAAATCTCATTTTCCCTTAACACTTTTGGGAAATGATGCGAAAAATCTTTGTAAGATAATTTATATTTATAGGAATCCAGAAGAAGTTTTTATTTCTTATTGGAAGTTTTTGCATAGATGGGAATGGTTTGAAGGTCCAAAGTTAAATTCACCACTTGAACTTATGAAGATCAACCCAAAGGGTCAATCACAAAGATATCAAATTGAAAACTACAAAAATTATTTTGCAAGATGGGCTTCACATATATTAATTGCAAAAAAAGAACAAAAAAATTCTAAAAATATCGTAATGGTTAATTATTCTGACCTAAAGAATAATTTTAGAAAAACAATAAAAAATATATGTAATAAATTGGAAATAAATATTATTTCTTCACCTTCAAAACCCAATAAAGAAGAATACATATATGGTAAAGATTTGGAATTAAGTTATCAGGAAAAGCAGCTTATGAAAAGTTTTATTAGGGAAGAGATTCAAAAATTTCCTGATTTGCCAAATGATCTTAAAGCTTTGTTTAATTAACTACCAAAAGCGGAAGATATGGAAGAAACTAATTCTAAGAACACTGCTTAAAGCTATAACTAGTAACAAAATAAATTAAAGGACATTCATCTAACTCCCTTTTGGCAATATGAGATAGGAATTTCAAAAAGAGTCATGTATCTTTCCATAAATTGATTCTTAAGAGTAGGCTAATAGGATTTGAATCTGCGACCTAGTGCTCCCAAAACACCGCACAGCATACTGTCATCACTAGGTTTTTAAGCTATGACTGTTTCCTTACTAGGTTCTGAGTGCTTTGTCTTGTTTAGTAAAGCAATATTTGAACGTAATTTGGTCGGAAAATATTAATTAAGAAAAATTTAAATAGCATTTGATACTAGATATTGATTTATTTAAATCAATAAAAATTTGAGAGCTGGGATATAGTTTGTAAGAAAATTATGAACAAAAATTTTGGAATCCTTTGATTACTACGAATACCTAAATTCAATATCATTTCATCCACCTGTAATGATAATAACTACATTAGTATTTTTTTATATAAGAAGAAAAATTTTATTAGCTGGCAAAAAACATTAGCAATCTATTTAAAATTTATATTTTTGAATGAGTCAAAAATTAAATAAACAAAGCAAGTAATAAAAACAATTACATATAAAGATTTCATTTAACTTAGCGTTGTTATTGAACTGCTTAATCCATATGTGAGAAAAATAAAACTTGCAAAAGTAACTCCAATCATTACTGTTGTGTAGAGTTTATTTAGTTTGAAATTATTACTTGAAGATGAAAAGTCTGCAATAATAAAATTTCTCATTGAATATTTGTCTCTATTTTTGAAATTATTGCTGTTAACCAAACTGCCTAAAATCGGATCTGTTGAAACTTTTATTTCTTGATTGATAATAGTATTTAAACCTTTATCTTCATTAAAGAATCTTGGAAACATATATGCATGCCATAAAGCTATTATTGCCACCCAGAAAACTACACTAACTCCTGCAAAACCAAAAAGTAAGAATCTGAATGTTTCCATGTTTGTTCTATAATTAACTAAAATCTACATCAAAAAAAATATCTAAATATCGGAATCCAAAAAAATATACTTTAAATAAATCAATTAATCATTTCATGATGTTACTAATGATTAGAGAGAATGTTATTAGGAGTTTTTCTTTAAATATAAGTTAATGATCGAATCATTTATTTAACTAAAAAAGACAAAATAATAATCACATTTATTATTACTTTTTAGAAATGGATTTTAGGATTTTACTTGTTATTTCTCCAATAATATTCTCATGGATATTCACAGTCTTTTGGTTAGGAAGGTGGGATGTATTTAGATTAACACCACTAGGATTACCAAAGAAGGGAGTAGCTCCTTTTAAAAATTATCAAGTATGGGAAGATTCAGCATTAATTCCTGAAACTGGCAGACCAGCAGAAGGTTATCCAGTATTTACTGTAAGAACCGCAGCTGTCAATGCCCTAGGGATTCCAACCGTTTTCTTTCTTGGAGCAATATTGGCAATGCAGTTTAAAACTTATTAATAGGAAATTTTGATGGATATTAGATTTTTAATTGTTGGAACACCATTTTTAATCGCATTTTTTTATACCTTATTTTGGCTAAAAAAATGGGGTGCTTTTAATTCTACGAATAATAATTTGCCAAAAAATATTTCTCTTAAAAATGAATCAATAGAAAAAAGTTATATTTTAGAGAATATTTTTTTAACAAAAAATTAATCAAACTTTCTTACCCTTTAAATTAACACCTTCTTATGATTCCAATAGAACAGTATTTGTTTTTTGCAGTTTCTCTTTATGCATTTTTTTATCTTTCAATAACTATAGTAAGTACATTAATTAGCTTTTTCTAATCAATAATCACATAAAATATTAAACACTTAATTGTATAAAATTAATCTTCCTGTATTCTAAAACTCATTATATAAATATATAAGTAGATATTAGGGCAATCTACTAACCGCTAGCTTTGATAAAGCGGTTCGTAATGAGAACCTCCCTTTGACCTCATTTTCTTTTTCGCAATCTTAGAAAATGAGGTTTAAATATTTTTAAAAGTCATGAATATTAAATTAAATTCTTAATTAAAACTCTAAATTATTAAATATTATTCTTTCTTATGTATATTATTTACTTTTAAAAAAAGAGTTTTTTCTTTATAAAGAATATGTAGATATTTGGCGTATCTGCAACGGTATAGATTCCGTCTTTATGAACCTAGCCAACGAAAATATTCCTAACTACGTTTTAGTTATTTTAGTAGTTAGGAATATTTTTATTTATTACACCTTATTAAAGTAAATTTTCTTAAAATAAAATGATGAATAAATCAAATAATGAATCTACATTAGAAAAAATTTATAAGAATTTGGAATCTGGAATGCCAGAGAATAAATCTATCAAAGAGTATGCTCTGCCTAATGCGAGACAGTGGCTTGGTGGAAGATTCGTTGCTATATGGGTTTTACCTATTTATTTTTTAAGAAAAATTGCAAAGTTTTCTGCTTCTTCAGCCTTTGTTAAGCCATATTCTCCTTCTGTAAATGGGCCATCTTATAAGCGACCAGAAACCCTATTTACTTCTTTACAAAGTGTTTTCAGGAGTGAAGATCATTTAAGATTTTTTGATCATAGATTTATTGGTATTTGGGTATTGCCTATTGCTTTGACTGGAATTGTTTTTGAAATCCTACTAATAGCTCCTACTAATAACACTTCACCTTTCAATTAGGCATCTTTGACCGCAATTTGACCACAACTATTGTGGTCATTATATGCCCATTAAAAAGACAGGCTGAGGAATCTGTCTATAACTTGGATTGTTAGATTTGGGGCGACAGGATTCTAACCTGCGACCTAGTGCTCCCTAAGCACCCGCCCTCCAATTCGAGACAGTAAGTTAAATAAACAAGTGAGGCTATAGCTAGTTAGTTGCTATAGATATAAAATTTCAAGTCTTAAAAACAGGCCAAAGATATACAATATTATCCTTAGGTATGCAATTAATCGCCAGATAATCGCTAAAGAATGGCAGTAAATTGGCAGGGACAGAAAAGACTTTATTGATTTATTATTTACACTAAAAGATATTTAAATTTATATATGTATTTGAAAAAGTTACCTAAAATATTTTTTACATTATTAGGAATTTCTATCTCTATATATAGTTTTGCTTCCATAAGAGTAACTAAAACAGTTACTACAGATGATCATGAAATAACAAAATTATTGAATATAAATAAAGAATGCATAAATCTCAATACATATGAAAAAGAAATCATTTGTATTAAAAGTATTCAAGAAGCACAATTGAAGTTAATAGAAAATACTAATTGCCGTGGGAAATTTATAAATTTAGGCTCTATAGAAGTCATTAATAAAAATACTGCATGCTGTTTTGACAGATCTAGGATTACCGAGCAAGCTTTGCAAATTTATGGGCTTAAAGTAAGGCATGTTCATTTGAATTGGACAGAAAAAAGAGGTTATTTTAATCTTCTAATTCCAGGGTCTCCTTCACATGCTGTAACTGAAGTCTTGACTTCTAGAGGTTGGTTAGGTGTTGATAGCAATGAACCATTTATTTTGGTGGATAAAGATAATGTTCCATTTACTTATGAACAAGCAATTCATAATGGTGTAATAGATATTCATACAGAAAATTCTTTTTACAAAAAACCATTGACATATGTGATTGGTTTGTATTCTAGGAATGGCACTTTTTTTGAACCCTATCTTCCTTATATTGCAGAGATGAATTTCAATGATTTTTTTGGAAATTTTTTTAATATCAAAATTATAAATCCCATCATCAAAGTTTGAAATTTAATAAAACTTCAAAGAAAAGAGTCCACGAAGGATTAAAGAATTAAAGATGTAAGAGGTTAAGGAAGAAATTCATAATGGTTGCTAACTCAAGGTTGGAGGCCTATCAAAGAGGGGTGGAATAAGGCTAGTGATAATTAGCTATTAAACCTACTAGGTATTTCAAAGCCATACAAATAATTGTTTTTTAATCGCTATTAAAATTATTGAGACTTATGATAAATAAAAAAGCGAGTTCGGAGACTCGCTATTATGACTTGGATTTGATTGAGTAGGGGTGACAGGATTCGAACCTGCGACCTGCTCCTCCCTAAGTACTGGTCGTTATTTTTAAGAAAACCTTGAGACTTTATTTATAGTCTAGACTAACTACAGATGGTGGAACAAGTTTGAGACAGCTTAATGCTAAATCTTCGAAGATTATGCAATATGTTTATAAAACTTAGAGCCCCCTCTAGAGGCCCTATACGCCCTTGTGCCTCATATTAACTAGGTCGTAAAAATGATTTTAATTTCGACTATACACTTAAATTTAAGAACAAAAATGATGAAAAATTTGATCATCAACGTCCGCCATTAAATAATATTCTTTCAATTTTTTTGTAATCGTTTTATATTCAATATCATTTACAAAATCAGCTAAATATTTTTCTAAAAAATTTATATGGATTTTTAGGTTCATTAATATCCTTTATTTATTAATAGCTATTAATTCTCCTTAAATTTTTTATTGAATTACACTCGATTATGAAATTTAATTTAGATTATTTTCAAATTCAGGTCTAATTTTAATAAGTTTTGAAATTTCTAATTCAAGCTCCTCTTCAGAATTAAAACCTAAATCAACGTAGGACTCTAAACCTAATGAGCTATCTTCTTTTAAAGTTATTTCCATTTTTTGTATATTAATAATTTAATAATAGATTTTTATTATTTAAAACAAATAATTAGTTTTTGATTCAACACCTATAAATCATTTCATATTCTTATTTAATTTTGTAAAACCAAAGTTAAATATCGCTAAAATTTAGTTTTAGAAAATTAGAACTAGCTAATTCGCAACTTATATCCAAAATTCATCAAATGGTCATATGTCGATTTTATTTGTATCGCGCTTAGAGAAAGACGTTTCTCCGCATTCTTTTGTAAATAAAAAAAACCTTTGTTATCTATATTTTTCTCAATAGACACATATTCTTTTCCTTTCTCTAGAATCCAAGGTTCTAATTGGAAATTATCATCTCCTATTTGATAATCCCATGGATAAATACCATTAGTTTGATTTTTTAGTGACATATTGAATACCTTAACTTCAGTAAAATTATCCTAATACTTTGTGATGGAATTTTTGTGTATCTACAGAGACTGTTATTATGTTGTTTTTTTTGAATCCTTCACATATTTGTTATCGCAGGCAAAAAAAAAGACCCTTGCGAGCCTGGATGATGGGGATTTCTATCATGACAAATTAAAAAGGAACAAACAACCCCATGGATAGGTAATTTTTGTTACTTAAAAACACTATATATAGTGCTATGATTTTTAAAAGGCTGGGTGATGGGGATTATCACGCTTTTTTATTGGGGCGAACCTAACGCCCTTTTTTTTGTTTATAAAATTTACTTCTAAAACCTTCAGATTTATTCTAAATTAGATTTTTTTTATTTTGGGATTCGTTATTTAGTTACTACTGTTGTTGGTGCTCTCGGCGTTTCATGATTTTGTATTCCTCATGCAGAGAACCTAAGTGCCAAGCATCCCTGAATCCTTTTGCACCTTGCATTAGAAGTCTTACATCTGAAGTTGAATGTGACTTCATCTCCAAGAACTCTTTCTGCCAAGAGGTATCATCCAATTTAGTAATCAAATTTTCTTCCATTCTTTTTTTATCATCCCAAAGCACACCTAGTTTGTCCACTTTTTCAAAATCATGTGGAGCTTTAAACCTCTTTTTTTGTCTATAATTTTTTTATGGAGAAATTTACTCTTATTAATAAGGACAGAAGCAGAATAAAAGTATTTGAACCATTTGAAGATGTATCTAAACCATCTCCTTCAATAGATGCAATGATGATTTCATACGGATGCGTTTATAAACGATCAAGTAAACCATTAATGAAAGGTAGCAGGGTAGAAACTGTTGAGGTTGCAAGAAAAGAATATAAGGAACTACTAAACGAAGGTTGGAAGAAAACATCTATATTTAATAGTTATTTTTAAGCAGCATCATATTCTTCATCTTCAAGTTCTCTCATAAATCTTTTATCTAATAAGTAGTTGTCTATAAGCTCTGCTGCCATAACTATCTCAGCAGCATTTTTAGATAGTTCTTGTGGATCTTTGTCTAATAAGTAATTGTCTATAAGCTCTAGATTGTACTCGTTTTCTTTAATTGCTTTATCGCTGTCTAATAGCTTTCTTATTTGTGTAAATACAAGCTCTTGATCGTATCCACTTTCTCTAATTTCTTTCAACATTTCGTCTGGAATTTGCATAATAGTCAACCCCCATGTGACATTTTTTAGAGGAAAATAAGCCTAAATAAGCCAGTATTAGAGCTATTTAGAGAAAATTAGAGCCTATATACGCATACTTACGAAAAAATAAGAAAAAAGCAAGAAAATTGCCGTTAAGCAGAATTGAAGTTGTCCACTATTTGTCCACTTTAGGCGTGGACAAATATTTCCAATAAAAAAGCGAGTCTAGGTAACTCGCTAGTATGACTTGGTTTTGAAGAGTCGGAGCGACAGGATTCGAACCTGCGACCTAGTGCTCCCAAAGCACTCCTTTGTTAATTTGAGAATATCCAATAAATCTAAGCTATAACTAGAGTATAAGGTAGTTAGTGGAACGAGTTTGAGACTGCATATTGCACAAAGTACGTACTTGTATATAGTTAATACGTAACCTTAGCTACCCCCCTAGCTACCCCCTCCACGACATAGTGCCCAATGCCTGTTAAGTCGAATAATTAAGATAAAAGATATTAAGTATATGTGAGTTTTTTAAAACTAGAATTCTAGTTTTTCTTGGCTAATATAGGAAAAAATACTTATGAAGATAATTTTTAAAAATCATGAAATTTATTAGTGCTAAAAAACAAAAAAATCAGTTTCTCTTTAGATCTTTATTAATTACTACTTTATCCAGCTTAAGTGTTCTCAATCCAGCCTATTCAAACGAAGCAACTATTACAGTAAATGGTTCTCAGTATATTATAACTTCGCAAAGTACTTCTTATAACGCTTTACCAAGCCTTTTCAGCGTTGAAAGTATGCCATGGTGGGGGAATAGTTCACTGACAGAAACTTTTGCCGAAGCTTTTATTAATTCTGCAGATATATTCTATCCTAGTGGAGGTATGACCCCCTTGTTTGGGTATGCAAAAAATGGTTCTTATGTATCTATTTACTATAAAACTTCATTTGGTGCGAATTTAATACATTGCCCAGAATTTTGCCCAGGTGTAAGTACTGCTTATTCTTATGCAATAGCTTCAACTTTATCTACAAACCTCCATACAGAATGGGTTCAGCCTTATGCAGCGATGCAGAATATTGGATTGGCATCAATAAAAAATAATAGAGACTTGGTTTTAGCTAAAGCAGGCGAATGTAATAACTATGGTTGGGTGATTGGAGATACTGATTATTGTGTTTATACCAATGCCAAGAATACAACTGCTTCTGTTAACGGTAATAGCAGTTATGGCGGATATGATTATGCAAAATTAAATACTTCAATTAATGTAGAGAAAACTATTAATGATAAATGGAAAGCTGGTATTACATATGGCGTTGGTTCCTCTAATTTAGATAATTACAACTTCTCCAGTACAACAGCTAGTTTGAGTTCTACTAACACTCACTATTCTATTTATGGAGTTAAGAAAGTAAGTGATAAATTCACATTAAAAGGAATGATTGGTGGAGCCGACTTTGATTACAAAGGGAATAGAAATTATTCAACCACATCAGCAACTTCTGCCTACGATACTGATGGATATACAGCAGAGATAAATGGTATCTGGGATATAAAAAAGAATATAAAAAATATTAAAACCCCAATCCGTTTACAACCAACTTTAGGAGTTGCTTATGCTGCTCATACTCAAGATGGATTCAGTGAATCTGGTAGTGGAGATTTAATAACACTTGAATCCAATCAAGCAGAATCTCTTCTATTTAAAATAGGAATTAGTGTAGATAAGCAAATCCCGATGGAAGGAGGAAAGTGGATTTTAGTTCCATCTATTGCTCTGAATTATGAAATGGATACCTATAACGATGATAATCATAGAGCTCTTAAAGGAGGAGTAACCGGAAGTTCTGATGCAACTACTTTGGTTTCTGCTAAAACATTTGGTCAGCATAATGGCTCTGTAAAAGTTGGAGCTGATTTTGTATGTACAAAAGATTTTATGTTTAATTTAAATGCAGAATATGGCTTGGCAGAGGGAGGAGACGAACAGTCCTATGGAGGTGGTTTTAGATGGCAGTTTTAATGAATTAGTATTAATTAAGTCATTAAGGTAGGCACAAAGTAGATCAAAGTACTTCGTATGAGCTACCCCTAGAGCTACCCTTTCGCAATATGAGACAGTAAACAATAAAAAAGAGAGTCTGGGAAACTCTCTCTATGACTTGGTTTTAAATGGTCGGGGCGACAGGATTCGAACCTGCGACCTAGTGCTCCCAAAGCACTTAACAGCTTTAGTGCAGCACAAGGTTTTCAAGCTATAGATAATTTTTTGCTTAGTTATGCGCAGTTTGTATAGACAAATTAAGCAACATTTGACCACTATTTGACCACATTTAAAATATTAAAATTATTTATATCTTTGAAAGCCAAGAGTTAAAATTAAATTAATAATTTAACTTAAAATTGACGGTTAAAGAACATCTCACTCAGATATCAAATGTTCTCGTGATTGGATGCGGTGGAGCTGGTTTAAGATCTGCTATTGAAATTAAAAAATCTGGTCTCGATGTATGTATTCTAGGAAAAAGGCCGAAGACAGATGCTCATACCGTCCTAGCAGCAGGAGGTATAAATGCTGCTTTAGGCAACTTAGATAAAGAAGACTCGTGGGAACAGCATTTTATTGATACTTATTTAGAGGGTTATGGCATTGGTGATCCTTTAAAGGTTGAGATAATGGCTAAAGAATCACCAACACTAGTAAAAGAAATAGATAAATGGGGGGCTAACTTTGCAAAATTAAAAAATGGTGAACTCGATCAAAGATTTTTTGGTGCGCACAAATATCGCAGAACTTGTTATTCAGGTGATTTTACTGGATTGTCAATTTTAAAAACTCTCTTAAAAAAATCAGATGAATTAAAGATTCCTATTTATGACAATCAATATGTAACTGAATTATTGATTAGGGAAAATACCTGCTTTGGAGCAATGTCATTTAATTTGTCTACTTCAGAGAGGACTGTTTACTTAGCAGATGCAGTTATTTTATGTACGGGAGGGCATACAAGATTATGGAAAAAAAGTTCATCTAGAAAAAATGAAAATACAGGTGATGGTTATTATTTAAGTTTAAAAGGAGGATGTGAATTAATAGATATGGAAATGGTACAATTCCACCCTTCTGGGATGGTCTTACCCGAAGAAATTGAGGGAACTTTAGTTACAGAAGCTGTAAGAGGAGAGGGTGGAAAGTTAATAAATAATAAAGGCGAAAGATTTATGAAAGAATATGATCCGAAAAGGATGGAATTATCTACGAGAGATAGAGTAGCAATTGCTAACTATACAGAAATAATTGAAGGCAGAGGAACAAAAAATGGAGGTGTTTTTCTAGATATAAGCCATAAAAGTAAAGAGTTCATTATTGAAAAACTGCCAAGCATATACAGACAATTTCTTGAAGCCCAAATGCTTGATATTTCAAAATCACCAATGGAAGTCGCACCAACTGCTCATTATTCTATGGGTGGAATTTTAGTTAATCCAGAGGATTTATCTACCTCTGTAGATGGTCTTTTTGCAGCTGGTGAAGTTGCAGGAGGACTTCATGGAGCTAATCGTTTGGGGGGTAATTCTTTGGCAGAAATTATTATTTTTGGAAGACGTGCTGGTATTGCAGCTTCAAAATATTCAAAAAATATAAATCAGCAAATGAGATCAAATAAAGCCATCTCAATTGCCCATGAAAATATTAATAAGTTCATTAAAAATGGTAATGAATTAGTGAGGCCTCTTCAAAATGAATTGCGATTAATAATGTGGAAATATTGTGGGGTGATTAAAAATGAGACATTACTTTTAGAAGGGTTATCAAAAATTGAAAGTATAAAAACCAAACTTAGTGATGTTGATGTAAGAATCGATCAATATAATTGTGAAGATCTAGCATTGATCTTTGATTTACAATCTTCTTTATTTAGTGCAAAAGCGACAATTGTTTCAGCTCTAAAAAGAAATGAGAGTAGGGGCGCACATCAAAGAAGTGATTTCCCATTGCTTGACCCCTTATTTCAATTTAATTGTGTAGTAAGCATGGATGATGATGATAATTTAAAAATCTCTAAAGTACCTCTAAAAGAATTAAATAAGGAACAAACAATAATTGTTAAAAATGCAAAAAGAGAAGAGGATATCAGAAACAAGCTTCTTGAGTAATATGGATATTTAATACTAAATTATAGGATCAATTACGGTCGTAACAAAAAATTTAAATTTATAAAAAATAAATTCTTGACCACTATTTGACCACATTTCGAGTGGTGATATTCTTGCAATAAAAAAGCGAGTCTGGGTAACTCGCTAGTATGACTTGGTTTTGATTGAGTCGGGGCGACAGGATTCGAACCTGCGACCTAGTGCTCCCAAAGCAGTAAGACCCCTCTAGTGAGACTAAGGGATTTAAGCTATAGAAATGATCTCGGTCTGAATAAGACTGCATGAGTTTGCAACATACTGCATATATTTAGTTAAATTCCACGGATTTCCGTGGATAATTGGGGGAGCACTAGGGCGTTTAAGTTTTACATGTTTTTTATGATGAAGAAATATTTAATACCTTTAATTGCAATTATTTTATTTCCTATTACTGCAGAAGCATTTCCTTTTGGAAAAAAAATTTATGATATTTCTTGCGAGTATTTAATAAAAGATGAAAAAGAATCAAACAAAGAAAGATTTATTATTGATCCAAAAATAGATAATGGAACATATATCCAATATAAATCAAACGGTGAAGTTAATACTCAAGATATGGTTACATACGAAGAATCGCCAAATCAATTAAAAATTAAATATATTTATCCTGATTACCCGAGAATTGGTTGGTTTTATACATTTGATAAAAATGATTTCACAAAATTCAGGGTAATTGAAGTAGAAAAAGAGTTTGGAGAATATGGAGACTATGTAGAAGTTGATTCTGCAACTCAATATGAGTATTACAAGTGTAAAAAAACTAAATGAAAAGATTACTACTCCCACTAATTGCACTACTTTCTCTACCTATTTCTTCAAAAGCTGAACTAGATCCTGAAATTCATAAGTTATGTTTGCCAGCTCGTGACTATTCTGGATGTATTAAATTTCAAAGTAAGATTAAAAATACTAATGTTACTCAGAATGAATCTTCAATAAATGAAAAAGTTGAAGGCAAATGGGAATATATAGATTTTGAAGATTCAGCAAGTGGAAAAACTGCTCTAAGAGCTTCTTTATTAAGTGAAAATAAAATAAATCTTTCATTCCCATATGAAGGTAATCAAAAAGGGACTTTAGGAGTAAGAATTCATCCCAGATTCGGAAAAAATATTTTTTTTTCAATTAAGAAAGGTCAAATTATTTCTTCTGGTGGTTATTCTTATGACAATAAATATTTATTAGTAAGATTTGACGAAGGAGATGTTCAAAAGTGGAAATATGTAGGAGCTGCAGATCTTAGCTCCAACATAATCTTTATAAGTAATGTGAAAAAATTTTTAAAGAAATTAACTAATTCAAAAAAGATTTACATAACAGTGAATCTATATCAAGAAAGTCAACGTACCTTTATTTTTGATCCAACAGGACTGAAAAAAGAATTTAGATAGTAATGATCAATTATTATTTCCACGGAAAAGCTACGGATACTTTTGAGACTCTATTTTGGTATATCTGAGATCGTCTGCTATGACTATCGGGGCGACAGGATTCGAACCTGCGACCTAGTGCTCCCAAAGAACCCGCACAAACAAGGCTATAACTGAGACTTATAGCTATATCAGGACCTTTAGAGAAATAAGTATGGACTACTTCAGACTAATATGTTTTATTTTGGGTGCGTTTTGGGTGCATTAATATTGCAGTTTAAAAATATTAGAAGGTCGCAAAAATTGGTTTAAATGGCATTGAACCAAAATCTTGAGGTTCACCACCTGAGAATCCAATACCGTATCCAATGTCGGTTACAGTGAGTTGCATTTCCAATCCATTAGTTGAATCACTTATTACAACTGGGGATCCAGAATTTGTCTCGAAAACTCCAATCAGTCTCTTTGCCTCACTTGCATTTGTAGCAGTTGTTAAATCTGCATCAGCCGCTGTGAGAAGAGCTGATATCTTACCACCACCATCCATTGTTTCTTCAGGGAAATAAGCACTAAAACTTCCATCTCCAAAATCATTAAGGATTTCAGTATGAGGTTGTGGAGTACAGAATCCTGAGGCTGCTGTTGTACCGCCTGTACTGTCTCCATTAGCATCAGGACAATATTTAACATCGTCACCTGACCCATTTTTAATAGTGACGCTACCTTTTAACCCAAAGGTATTTGTAATAATTATGTATGCATGTGTATATGTTTGAGATGGTGGCCTGCCATTCATTGGTGGTAAATCAACTGTGTTGTTCGCAAGATCTGCAGTAACACCACTGCTAGTCATTGATACTACACAATCATTTTTACTAAAAGTTCTTGGAGAACCTGTTTGAATTGGTTGAGCGGTACATAATCCTAATTCGTGAATTGTGATTTCAAACCTATCAGGAGTATCGGTACAGAATGTCATTGAATTACCAATTTGAGCAGCTGTTTTTGTATATTTGCCATCAACTTTTGCACCAATGGCATCTGTACATTTTGGAGGTGCTGAAGCTTTCGCAACATCTGTAAATGCTGCAAAACCAATTAATCCAAATCCAACTGCAATTGAGTTGATGCTTTTTAGAAGATTTTGTTTTAATTTCATTGGAATAGTTATTGTAGATTTTTAAAATTTAGTTTTTAAGATTTAGACTCCCTTAGCTCTATTTTGGAATGTTCCAGACGATCTTTCTAAAAGAACATCATATTTACGTTTAACTGGTTGAGTCATTTGAGTAATCATGTTCTTCTTGTAGTTAGATTTCTCAAACTTGACGGGACTTCCAGTGATATTCATCCTTAAACCAAAGAAAGTTTCATCTGTTCCAGGAAGTGCACTATTTAAAGTAGTAGTAGCAGCTGAAATTTCGTTAGAGATATAAGCTTCTAAACCGACGTAAGGAGTAGCTTGCCAACTTAACGATCCTTCTAATCCGGAATTATCTTGCGTATTTTTGTAGTCCCAATTAAATCCTCTTACAAAGAATGCTAGTTCTGGATTGTTTGGAAGCCTGTATCCTAGTTCCACATCCCATCCCGGGACTACTCTCTCTTTATATGATGAGCCGTTTACGGTTACATCTTTTTCATCAGTAATAGCCATATAGAAGTTGTTTCTAAACTCAAAATCTTTCCATAAATATTCTCCGCCTAATCCAAGTCTGCTATGGGCATCACTATAATCAGTCATCCTATAATCCCAGAATGCATTAGCTCCGACCATAGAAATATCATTAGGACGATTTCTAATTCCTAAACCAAGGTTAATAGTGGCACCATCTGCATTTGTTGCAGTAGCAAATCTTGCCTGAGAAAAAGCAAGAGTTTTTAAATCGCCTTCTTCATCTTTTGCAAGTTCTCCAAGTTTCATCAAACTATTTATAGAGAAACTTGTATCTGATTCTGTTCCTCCGGAAATGTTGAAACTGGTTTGAGCGAAAAATGGGATTTTTTGTATCTGACTATTAGCTGTTGAATTTGCCAAATCAAATCCTGCGTCAACTAATAATTTTTTAAAATCATTAGTCATGATGCTGCTAAATTCGCTGCCTTCTGCACCATCATTCATTAAAGGAACAAATTTTGTTGAATACGTTACTCCCTTAATAATGTATTCATCTAATTTGTCTTTAGGTTGGTAAATATTCTGAGAGTTTTCAACTTGATCAAATTTAAATTCCTCAAATTTATATTCATTAGCTTCAACTGAAGATAATGGGAGAAAAGCAAATGATGTAAAAAAAATTAACTTTGATAATTTCAATGATAAAAATTAAATTAATCTCAACCTAACAGGATTAAAAAAAAAAAAGCTACTTCTTAACTCTTTGAACATAAATTTTGGGTGCATTTTGGGTGCAACCTTTTTTGGGTGTAATTTATTATTAGCTGAGACTTACTGCCATAACTGATCGGGGCGACAGGATTCGAACCTGCGACCTAGTGCTCCCAAAGCACCCGCGCTACCAAGCTGCGCCACGCCCCGCTCATAAGATCTTAGTCCATAACATGCATCTGTTAAAGACCAAATTTTAAAAATATTGATAAAAGAGCGATTTTTTAAGGAAAATTTATTAATCCTCGCTAAATTCTCGCTAGTATTTTTCTTCAATTAAGCGGGAAGTTTGATGACACCCGCTTTACTTAAAAAATATTTAAAAATGAAACTCTTTCTACTTGTACAGCTATATTAAATACGATTGACAGTCGATCTAAAATAAGGGGCAATTAGCTCCTTTTTTAATGGATAAAACAACTAAGTGGTTAATAAGAGTAATGGCGGTTGTTGTAATTGCTGCTGTTGGAGGAGGTATTTATGTTGTAAGTGAAGAAAAAGCAAAGGAAGCAAAAATTCAAAGAAAAAAAGATTGCAAAAGTGATCCAATGTATATTGCGAAAGCTTATTTAGCTAGACAGGCTATGGAACTTGAGTACATGCAAGAGACATATAGACTCTCTAAAAAAGCTGGACAAACTTCCGCTCGTCAATATGCAAGAGAAGCTGATGACTATTATGAAAAATGTATAAACAAAAAATGAAACGTGGAATTTTCTACATCCCTTTAATTATTTTCATTTGGGGTTGTTCCAAGACTTCAATGACAGATTCGATCTCAGTTTCAGAAACCCAAAGACAGAGAGAAGTTTGTCTAGATTGGTATGGCTACAGAATTGATACCAAGAAGGCAATAAGCGATTTAAATCTTAAAATCGAAACCGAGTCAGAATTGATGGCTTATTGCGATTTCTTTAAGAATGTAGCTGATACAAAAAAATAAAGATTCAATATCTACAATTATTTAGTTATTTAATTTCTAACTTCTCCGCCTTCCTCAATATTTGATTCTTTAAAAAAACAAGCGCATCTAATTTTTCTTCTTTTTCTTCAATATTTATAAATTTCATTTCTGCAATTTCAATAATTGCTTTATTAACATTTTTAAGCTGTTTCTTAATAATTCTTTTTGGTTTTTTAATTGATTCCATTGGAATTATCATTTTCTTTATATTCCCTTTATTTTCTGAAAATGCAAGTCTCTCACTCAAAAAATCATCTAATTATTTAATTGTTAATTATTATCCAAATAAAGATCCTAAAAAATCGGTAATTAAAACATTCAAGTCTTTTTACAAGCTAAATTAGTATTAGGTCAACTCGATCAAATGAAAATACTTAAATTTCTATTCGTAATTCCTGTAATAACTTTATTAATTATTTTTCAAACCTCTTTGCAAAATAGATATCTAATGGCTTCTGATATTAGAAATGGAGAAACAATTTTTAGAAATGTTTGTGCAGGCTGCCATGTAAGAGGTGGTTCAGTTGTTCTTAAAGGATCCAAATCATTAAAACTTTCCGACCTTGAAAAAAGAGGAATAGCTGATGTAGATTCAATAGCAAAAATTGCCAATGAAGGGATTGGTTTTATGAAAGGTTATAAAAATAAATTGAAGGATGGAGAGGATAAGGTTCTTGCACAATGGATTATTCAAAATGCAGAAAAGGGTTGGGAGTAAATGAAAAGCTTATTTTTTGCATCTTTTTTATTTTTATTAGCTGAATGTTCTTTTGCTGAGGAATTAACTAATTACACAATTACATCTGATTCTCAAACAAATACTTTAGAAGGTGATCTAGAGGCTATTGGAAATGTAGTTATTAAGAGTAATATTGGTAATTTTTCGGCTTATTCTGACAAGCTTTCTTTTGACAAGGATGATAAATCTCTAAGACTTCTAGGTAATGTATATGTAAAAAATTTAGAGTCTGAAGGAATTGCAATTGAAGAAACATCTGGAGATGAGTTGACCATATTTACTGATATAGGACTTTTTGAATTCAAATCTCAAAATAAAAACAGAGTAACAACAAAAATTAAATTTTAAAAAGAGGCTTGCTTAAAAAATTTTAAGAAATAAAGTATAAGGATGTTTACTTTTCATGACTTTAATTTACCTTTAACCATTCTTAAAGTTTTTTGCAAAATTTAATAGTAGGTTGATATAAACATACTTTTTTTTAATGGAAGAGAAATTAATTCTTTTCAAGAATCGTAAAAGATTCGGGATTGAAAAAAATATAGATATCATTTTTAAAAATACAACCCTAATCTTGTCTAGTCTTGTAGCAATAGTACTATTTGGGATTATTTTAGTAGTCTTTTTTCAGTCATTTGAATCCTTTTCAAGGTATGGATTAAATTTTCTAGTAACTTCTGAATGGAATCCGGTAAAAGATGAATATGGAGCTTTTACAGCAATATATGGGACATTAGTTACTTCTCTTCTTTCATTATTGATTACTATTCCTTTAGGCGTTGGAACTGCGATATTTATTACAGAGGATTTTGCTCCGAAATTTGTCAGAGAAATAGTAGGTTCATTTGTTGAATTACTAGCAGCTATACCATCTGTTGTATTGGGATTATGGGCGATATTTGTTCTGGAACCTTTCTTTAGAGACTTTTTTGTTTTTTTACATAAATTCTTTGGTTGGATTCCTTTATTAAGTACGGAACCTGCAGGTCGAAATTCACTTTTAGCGATAATAATTTTAGTAGTAATGCTTTTACCAATAGTGACCTCCATTTCAAGGGATACACTTAATCAGGTGCCTAAAAAGCTAAGAAATGCAGCTTATGGTATTGGAGCAAGTAGATGGAAAACAATATTTTCAGTGATTTTGCCTGCAGCATTATCAGGAATTATGGCAGGTGTTTTATTGGCTTTAGGAAGGGCAATGGGTGAAACTATGGCTGTCACAATGATAATTGGTAATTCCAATGCATTTAGTTGGTCTCTATTATCTCCTGGATATACCATTTCCTCAATGCTTGCAAACCAGTTTGGTGAGGCTGATGGAAGTCAGGTTTCATCACTCTTTTATGCGGCTTTTGTATTGATGATCTTGTCGTTAGTGGTAAATATCTTTGCGCAGTGGCTGGTTAAGAAATTTAGTCTCAAATATTAGATAATTATGAATTCACTTTATTACCAGAAAAAACTATCAAGAAATGTAGGAGATAAATTCTTTACTTTTTTATCATTGTTTTTTGCACTCATTGCAATTCTTCCTTTGATTTATGTGGTTACATATATTTTTATTAAAGGGGGAGCTCAGATAAATTCTGATCTATTTACTTTAGAACCAAATCCGCCTGGAGATGATTTAGATGCAGGAGGAATTAATCCTGCATTAATTGGGACACTAGTAATTACAACTATTGCTTCAATTATTTCCATACCAGTAGGTGTAGGGGGAGGTATTTATCTAGCTGAATATTCAAAAGGAGGACCTTTTTCAAAATTTGTTCGATTCGGGGTAAATGTTTTAGCAGGAGTTCCTTCAATAATTGCAGGTGTATTTATTTACGCATTAATTGTCTCTACAAAAATTTTGTTTGGAAGTATGTATAGTGGCTTGGCGGGAGGTATGGCACTTTCAATATTGATGTTGCCTACTGTGATAAAGACAACTGATGAAGGTCTTAAGCTAGTGCCAAATGAATTAAGGTATGCTTCTCTAGGCATTGGAGCAAGTATGTATACAACAATATTAAAAATAACTTTACCCACAGCATTTAGATCTATTGCTACTGGTATTGTGCTTGGAATCGCAAGAGCAGCAGGCGAAACAGCACCTTTGATCTTTACTGCTTTGTTCTCTTACTATTACATAACGGGTTTTGGAGATTTATTTTACGAGATGGGCTCATTAGCTGTCTTGATATATAATTTTGCCCTTGAACCTTATGATGCACAGAATAAACTAGCCTGGGCAGCTTCCTTTATTCTTGTCTTATCAATACTAATAGTTAATATATTTTCAAGGATATTGGCCGCTTTTACTGAGAAAACTAAGAGGGTATGAAATGATTAAAAATACTAAAAACTTGCAAAAGAAAAACATTTTATCTCTTGAGGATGTTTCTATTAGTTATGGAACTTTTGAAGCCGTAAAAAATGTTTTTTTAAATTTTAAAGCCGGAGATATAACTTCACTCATTGGCCCTTCTGGTTGTGGCAAATCAACCGTTCTAAGAGCTTTGAATAGAATGAACGATTTAATCCCTAATTGTTCACTCAAAGGAACTGTTCTCTTTGATGGGACTAATATTTATGACAAAAGAGTAGATCCAGTTGAAGTTAGAAGAAGAATTGGTATGGTTTTTCAACAACCTAATCCTTTCCCAAAATCTATCTATGAAAATATTGCATTTGGAGCAAGAATTAATGGATTTACTGGTGATATGGATCAATTAGTGGAAAGTTCCTTAAGAAAAGCTGCTGTGTGGAGTGAATGCAAGGATAAATTAAATGATAGTGGTTACTCTTTATCTGGTGGACAACAACAAAGACTATGTATAGCAAGAACCATCGCAATTGAACCAGAAATAATTCTCATGGATGAGCCATGTTCAGCATTAGATCCAATTTCTACTTTAAAAATAGAAGAAACGATGCATGAACTTAAGAAGAATTACACAATAATAATCGTTACTCATAATATGCAACAGGCATTAAGAGTCAGTGATATGACTGCATTTTTTAATGCAATCGAGTATGAAGATGGTGATGGAGGAAAAGTTGGTTACCTTGCAGAATTTAATTCGACAAAGAAAATTTTTAACTCTCCAAAAGAAAAAACCACTCAGGAATACATATCAGGTAAATTTGGGTGATGTTAAATTTTTACTTTTAAAAGAAAAATTTTTACCTTTAAGGAAGGCAAGGGGTAGACAAACAGTATAAATACCTATATAGTTATTTCGAATTAGTAGGTTTAATCTTTGAAAAACTATCCTATTTTACCTTTCTTGATTTTTGCAGGGGCTCTCATAACAACTGCAACAATAGGTTTGCCTGTATTTACTTCATAATCTAAGAGTATTTCTATTTCAGGTAATCTTATGGTTTCAATAATCAATAAAGAATTGATTGGAAGTCCTCATAAAACTTTATTTAAAGGAAATTTATTTGACTTTATAAAAAAAAGAGAGAATATGAATCTGTGTGGGAGTGAAAAATCTGTATTAAAACCATTTTTAAAAGTGGTTAATTTCTAATTTATTTATCATGGATAAAACTAAAGAACAGTTAGAAAAATTAAGAGAAGTAGCAGAAGCATCTCTTACAAAAACGGATGAACTTCAAAAAGTTCTTGCTCAAATCGAAGCTTTAATGTCTAGAGAAGAATCACAAACATTATCAAAGAAGAAATAATTATCTGAAAATATTTTTTAATTTTTGTAATTTTAATTACTCCTCTACAATTCCATTGTAGTTATCAATTAAATATGCAGAACCCGTTCCAAAGTTTTCTGTTAGGTCTCGAGGTCTTACCTTCTTTAAGTAAAAGACCTCTTTAATTTGTTCGTTTTTATTATATTTTTATAACCTGTTTACTTAGTTGATTACTTTATAGATTTCTTTCAAGCAGACATTTACATCGAAAGATTCAGTATTAACAACCTCTAATCCTGTTTTTTCTGTAACTTCAACAGTGGCATTGCATTCGTCTTGTTTAAGAGCCATGTAACTTGGCTTTTTATTTTCCATGTCTAATTCAACGCTTGATTCAGTTTCTTCCTTATATTGCTCCATTACTAGTGTAAGTGCCTCTATTTCAACGGAAAAATTATCATTTGCTTTTGCCCCAAATGGGGTGATAAGAAATGGAAATAAAATCAAGACTGTTAATTTTTTCATTTCTATAAAATGTGTTTAT
>QCMJ01000002.1 GCA_003213855.1 Prochlorococcus sp. AG-418-O03 | reverse complement strand
TTAGAAATCTTAGAAATAGTTTTGATAAAAATATTGTTGATAAACAAGTTGATAAAATTTTCGAAACTGGAAGACAATTTGTTGATGGAGTATCTGGTGCTAGGCCTGGAAAAAGAAGGAATTCAGATTTTCCAGGAATAACAAGTAAGAGTGTTAAAAAAGTAGGAAGATGGGTATCTGAAAAAGTGGATTTATTTTTTGATGAAGATAATGATGATTGGAGTGATGAGAATTTTTACGATGATAACAGCGATATTAAGACATTTTTCAGAGAATCAAATTCTTATGAATCTGCTAAACAAAACTCAAAAAGACCTTTGGAAGCAATATCTCTGAGGCAACCAAAAAATTTACAGACAACTGAGCAAAAAAAATTACCTTATGTGAAAGAGAGTAAGGACGAAGATTGGCCAGATGAAATGGATTTCAAAGTTGAAAGATGGCAAAGAGCTTCAGAAAAAGAGAATAATACTTTGAGAGATCAATCAAACCAAAAAGTTCAATCAAAATCAAGAAATCTTCCCAGATCAAGAAGAAGAAGAGTATAGTTTCGTAAATTCTTTAATTCCTGAATAGCCTAATAAAGTTTCTAAATGTGGATTGAATACTTCTCTAATAATTGTTAGGGGTTTTTTGTCTCGAAAAAATCTATAATTTCTTGACCAGAATGGACCTTTAAAACAAAATTGATCCTCTAACCAATTTGATTTAACAAGTGAAATTCGGTCAACTTCTCTGAATAATTCTGATCTGTCTTGTGTCAAATTCTTCCAAATTGGTTCTTCTTTGGCTTTTAAATTTTCATTCACTTGTTCTTCATTCCACCAACTTTCAGCCCATGCTAGGTTTTTATTATTGTTTTTAATCCATACTTGTCTTCTAATTAAAGGTCCATTTAATTGATTTAATTCTTGAGGACCTTCTTCAATGAATAGAGGATCTATTCGCATTGAAATTAATTTAATTTTCGTCTCTTGATTAGTTAAAAGCTGCAAATGTCTAGTGGGACTTCCATCCCCAAGCAGCATTAATTTCCATGGACCAGATATTTTTGGTAATGAATTTTTCACTAAAAAAGTAGAGGCTTTTTCTTCCCATAAAATTTTTGGTGAGTTAAAAAGTTTATTATTCAGTGCTCAGACGGAATGCTTTTAAGATGATAACTTTTTTTCGACAAAAATATTTGCCTTTTCTTTTTTTATTTCTCTTATTTTTAACCAAACAAGTAATGCAGTTAAATCAGCTTTGCTTACTCCAGGAATTTTTGAAGCATCACCAAAATTTTTTGGCTTTATTTTATTCAAATTTTCTCTAGCTTCTAAAGATAATGTATCTATCTTTTCATAATTTATTTCTTGAGGCAGAGATTTACCGCTTTGACGATTTATTTGTTCAATGTTGTTTTTTTGTCTTTTAAGGTAACCCTCGTATTTAATATCTATTTCAACACCTTCCTGTATTGAAGAACCTAGATTTCTTTCATTCAAATTATATTTAATTAGATTTGAATAATGAAAGTTTGGTCTTTTTAAGAGTTCTTTCAAAGTTGTTGAGCCTTTGATTTTTGATCCCGTTTCTAATTCTATTTTTTTTGATATTTCATCAGTATTTTTTAAACGAGTGTTATTTAATCTTAATTTCTCTTCCTCGAGGAGTTTCATTTTTTCTTGATAGGCCGACCATCTTTTCTCATCAATTAACCCTATTTGATAACCTAATGGTGTTAATCTCCTATCTGCATTATCTCCTCTGAGAGTTAACCTATATTCACTCCTACTAGTAAGAACTCTGTATGGTTCTTTGAGATCTTTTGTAATTAAATCATTGATCATTGTTCCTATATAACTGCTTTCTCTGGTGAAAATTATTGGGTCTTTTTTGTTTAGTTTTCTTGTCGCATTGACTCCTGCGACTAATCCTTGTGCTGCTGCTTCTTCATAACCAGTAGTGCCATTAATTTGTCCGGCGCTGAATAAATATTCAATCTCTTTAGTTTCGAGTGATGTTTGGAGCTGTGTTGCAGGTATATAGTCATACTCCACAGCATATGCTGGTCGCAACATTTTACATTCACCTAATCCAGGTAAGGTCCTTAAAAGTTCTAATTGAATATTTTCGGGTAAACCTGTAGAAAATCCTTGTACATATATTTCAGGGGTATTAATTCCTTCTGGTTCTAAGAAAATTTGATGTGATTCCTTATCAGCAAATTTGACGATTTTATCTTCAATTGATGGACAATATCTTGGTCCCTTACTATCAATAAAACCGCCGTAAATGGGAGTTAAATGTAAATTGTCTCTAATTAGTTGATGTGTTTTGGTAGTTGTTCTTGTGATGTGACAACTAACTTGGGGCATATTATTTTTTATATCTGGGTCAAACGAAAAATATTTATCTGCTGCAGTACTTGGTTGAATATCTAATTCATCAAAAATGATACTTCTTTTATCAACTCTTGCTGGAGTTCCTGTCTTTAAACGTTCTGTTTTGATACCAATTTCGTGCAAATTTTGAGTAAGACCTTTTGCTGCTTGTTCGCCTGATCTGCCAGCTGACATTGATTTATTTCCTATCCATATTCTTCCTTCTAAGAACGTACCAGCTGTTATGATAACTGATTTTGCTGAATAATAACTACCAAAGAAAGTCCTTACACCTTTTATTCTTTTTTTTAAGATTTTCTTTGAGTTCAATCCAATTTCTTCAGTTTTTGCGATATCTAGTTCAGTAATCATTGCTTCTTTTAAAGATAAATTATCTGTATTTTGTAGTATTTCAATCATCTTTTTTGAGTATTCTCTTTTATCTGTCTGAGCTCTTAATGCCCATACAGCTGGACCTCTACTTGCATTTAATATTCTTTTTTGTATAGCTGTCTCATCAGCTAATTTACCAATAATTCCACCTAATGCATCAACTTCATGTACCAACTGACTTTTTGCCGGCCCGCCAACAGCAGGGTTGCAAGGTTGCCAGGCAATCCTATCTAAATTGATTGTAAATAAGGCTGTAGAAAATCCTAATTTTGCTGTTGTTATAGCTGCTTCGCATCCTGCATGTCCTCCTCCAATAACGATGACGTCAAAAGATTCATTTGTTGAGTGATGATCTTGCATTTTAGGATCGATTTAATTAGCTAAATTCCTAAATCTCGTAAATTGAGGTTCAAATAATAATTTAACAGTTCCTACGGGTCCATTTCTATGTTTAGTGACAATGATTTCTGTAATTCCTCTATCTTCAGTCTCTGGATTATAGTATTCATCCCTATAAATCATTAATACTAAATCTGCGTCTTGTTCAATAGATCCTGATTCTCTTAGATCGCTTAACATTGGTCTTTTATTTGTTCTAGACTCTACCCCTCTACTAAGCTGAGATAAAGCTACTACTGGTACTTTTAATTCTCTGGCCATGCTTTTAAGACCTCTTGTTATTCGTGAAAGTTCTTGCACTCTATTATCAGGGGTTGATCCTTCCATCAACTGGAGGTAATCAATCACAATTAATCCAAGTTCTTTTTTTTGTTCAGCTATTAATCTTCTGCACAGAGATCTCATCTCTAAAACACTTAAATTAGGCTTGTCATCAATAAATATTGGTAATTGACCTAATGAATTGATACCTTCTCCGAGTAATGGCCATTCATCTTGCTGTAATCTTCCTGTTCTTAGCCTGCCACTCTCGATTCCAACTTCCATAGAGAGTAATCTATATGTCAACTGTTCTTTACTCATTTCAAGGCTAAATACACACACAGGTAAATCTTGAGATTGTGCAACATTTTTTGCCAGATTAAGAACTATTGAAGTTTTCCCCATCGAAGGTCTTCCAGCAACAATTATTAAATCACTTCTTTGAAAACCTTGAGTCATCGCATCAAGGTCGTAGAAATTTACTGGAATTCCAGCTACTGAAGTACCTAATGATCTTGCCTCTATTTCATTAAAAGTACTTGTAAGGATTTCAGCTGCTTGAGTTAGGCCTTTTGAGGGTTTTTCTTGACTGATTTCAAATATTTTTTGCTCTGCTTTATCTAGAACTTCATTAGTATCTTGAGTTTGATCAAAACCTAGTTGAACCACTTCATTTCCAGATCTGATAAGTTGCCTTCTCATGAATTTGTCGTTAATTAAATTAGCAACTTGTTCTATAGAAGCTGTAGAGGAAACATTTTCAACTAGTTCTACCAGTTTGCTGTTTCCGCCAATTTTTTCTAGTGATCCATTATCTGCTAACCAAGCACTCATTGATGTTAAATCAGTTGGTTTACCCTGGGTATGCAACATTAATGCTGTTCTATAAATCTCTTGATGGGCATTTATATAAAAAGCTTCAGGTTTAATTAAGTCTGCAATCCTTCCGATCGCATCTGGATCAAGAAGTATGCCACCAAGAACAGCTTCCTCTGCTTGAACGTTTTGAGGAGGTACTAATCCAGAATTTTCATTATTAAAATCCTTTTTAAAATTTTTATTTTGCCCATTATTTGGAAAAGGTACGGAAACCATATCTTTAATTGCTTAGATATATACTCTGGCTACTTTTCAAAATAATGCAACAAATTGATTAACTTGTTACTTCAATATTTACTTCTGCATTTACTTCTGGATGTAATTTTATTTTTGCAATAAAGGAACCTAAATTATGAATATCAGGAACAGTAATGTTTCTTCTATCAATTTCTTTTTTAGTTGCCGCTTCTATCGCTTCGGCAACATCTCCATTTGTAACCGTTCCAAAAAGGACGCCATCTTCTCCAACCTGTTTTTTGATAGTGAACCTACCTATTGTAGATAATGCAGTTTGGAAATCTAAAGCTTCTTGCTTTAATTTATCAGCAGCGATTTTTTCTTTTTCTTTCTTCCTTTCAATTTGTTTAAGGACTGCTGGTGTTACATTCATTGCCTTGCCATAAGGTAATAGAAAATTTCTTGCGTATCCAGGTGCCACTTCAACTAGATCTCCATCTTTACCTAGTGATGCGATTGATTCAGTTAATGCGACTTGTACTCTTTTAGCCATGAAAATATTGAACAATATAGTTAATAATAAGACCTAGAGGGTAACTTTACTTTTTTTGCAAGACCAAATTTCGCAAGAATCTTAATATGTTCCCATGTTATGTCTATCTGACCTCTAAATAATCCTTGTTTTGCCGAATTGGGAAATGCATGATGGTTATTATGCCAACCTTCTCCAAATGTTAATGCAGCAACCCATGCATTGTTTTTAGATGAATCACCACTTTCAAATGGCGCTTTACCCCAACAATGCGTGGCGGAGTTGACTAGCCAAGTTATGTGATAAACAACCACAAGCCTCAATGGAATTCCCCAAAGGACTAGAGCCCATCCTCCAACTCCTAATTTTTGACCTATTGCGTACAAAGAAAGTCCAATAGGAATTTGTAAGAATAAAAAATATTTATTTAGAAATCTATAGTATGGATCCTTGATTAAATCTGCACTTAGTTTTGGAACAGCTTTTAGTGCTTCAACGTCTTTAAACATCCAACCCATATGACTCCACCAAAACCCCTTTTTACTACTGTGATGATCTACTTCAGTATCTGAAAAAGAGTGGTGATGCCTATGTAAACCCACCCAATCTATTGGTCCATGTTGGCAACTTATAGCTCCACAGGTAGCAAAAAATCTTTCTAACCATCTAGGAACAATGAACGATCTGTGTGATAACAATCTGTGATATCCAAGAGTGACTCCTAAACAAGCAGTTACCCAGTAAAAAAATAATAATGAAGAGACTGCAGGTAGACTCCAAAATTTTGGTTGTATAGCGACAAGAGAAAGAATATGAATTGCAACCATAAAAACTATTGTTCCCCAGGTTTTATGTAGTCTTGGAGGATATCTTTTTGAATGACTGGAAGGTTCCAGTAATTTTTCTGAGAGTTCTATAACTTTTTCAGCTGGAACGGGTTTTTTTAATTTTGCTGTTTCTTGGAAAATCACTGAATTCATGATATTGAAATACTATTTTCAAAATTACCGATATGTAATATTATCATACTATACTATTGATAAGTTTAATTATCTGTGAGTCTAGGATATCGCGATAAATTATCTAAAGGTCGAAGGGCTATGGCTCATTTGATACACCTTTGGCATGAGAGAAATGGATGGTCTCATAGAGTTTTGCCATTACTTTCTGAAGTTCTTGATTTAGGTAAAGTTCATAATTCGCAAATATCTAATCTTAGGAATGGGAAGTTATCTTCGCCAGGTCCTGAAGTTTTTCTTGCTTTAGCTCAAGTTAATACGATTCTTGATCAAGGTATTGACAAAATCAGGGATCGTTTTGAAAGTGATTACCCAGAGTTATGGAAATCTTTGGAAGAGTCTGCATTACCCCTAAAAAATGATTCTGGTAATCCATTGTCGGCCGGTGAGTTATTCGAGATATTTTCAGGATTAAAATCTCTACCTTCATCTTTTGACTGGTACATAGAAGATGAAGAAGCTTCTGCTTTAAGTGATGCTCTTTCAGTGCATTTTTGTCAGAATAAGGCTTGGAGATCATGTAAAATTCAGGTAATGAAAGCCTATGCTGTCAATAAATCTGCCCGTAGAGAACGTTTTGCTGAGGTAATAGCAGGAATTAGAGATTATACGGCAGAAGAATTAGATGGAGAACTTCTTGATTTATATGAGGCTTCAAAAAAACTTTCTTATTTTCAGGGTAGGGGACCTAATGCTTTCCTCGCAGAATTAAGAAATTTAGTTTCTGAAAAATAATATGAATTTTCATAATAAATGACGCTAAACAATAACTTAAAACTGGCTGAAAACGCTGTTCTTTCTGTCGAAGAGAGTTTAAGTAAAGTTTTCCAAGAAAGGTCCAATCAGGTTTTCCAGAAATTAGAAAATGTTTTGACAATTTTTAACGAAGAAAAAGTTTCTACTATTCATTTCAATCAATCTTCTGGTACTGGTCATGATGATATATCAAGAGAAAAAATTGATGCGGTTTTTGCAAGATTGTTTCTTGCTGAAAAGGCAGCTGTGAGGATGCAATTTGTAAGTGGAACGCATGCAATAAGTTCTGTCTTATTTGGAATTCTTAGACCTGGAGATGTAATGTTATCTCTTACAGGACAACCATATGACACGTTAGAAGAAGTCATAGGAATAAGGGGAGGAGGAAAAGGATCACTTAAAGATTTTGAGATTGAATATAAGCAAATAAATATCTGCGAGAATTTTGATTCTTTTGAAGAAAAAATTGTTCATTCTTTTAAAGAAAATTCATTCAAATTAGTATTCATACAAAAAAGTTGTGGATATAGTTGGAGAAAATCTCTTACGAATCATCAGATAGAGAAAATTTGTAGTTTTGTTCATTCTCTTGATCCTAACTGTATATGTTTTGTTGATAACTGTTATGGGGAACTTGTTGAAGATAGTGAACCAATTTCTAAAGGGGCAAATATAATTGCTGGATCATTGATTAAAAATTTGGGAGGAACTATCGTTCCTACTGGTGGGTACGTTGCAGGAGATGCAGAGTTGGTTGAGATGGCATGTTCTAGATTAACCTCACCAGGTATTGGTTCTTCTGCAGGGATAAATTTTGGACTAGGAAGATTAATTTTGCAGGGTTTGTTTTTAGCACCACAAATTGTTCACGAATCACTAAAAGGTGCTGATATGGTTGCAGCAGTCTTTAAAAATTTGGGATTTAAGGTTTTACCTGAGCCAGCAACTTATAGATCTGATCTTATTCAGTCGGTAAGATTGAATGATCCTGATTTGGTACAAAAAGTTTGTCAATCTTTTCAAAATTCTTCACCAGTAGATTCTTTTCTGAATGTTGTTCCATCATCAATGGATGGATATGATTCAAAATTATTAATGGCAGGAGGTACATTTATTGAAGGTAGTACAAGTGAATTTTCTGCTGATGCCCCTTTAAGAGATCCTTACAATATTTTTGTTCAGGGTGGTTCTCACATAGCTCACATCAAAATTGCATTAATTCGATTATTATCTGAATTATTAGATGAAAAATTAATTTCAAAGGATTCTCTACTTCCTTTATCTACTTAATCATGTCTTACCAGTTTCCAGACAACCTCAACTATGCTGATACTCATGAATATGTCTTAGAAGAAAATGGATTATTAAAAATTGGAGTTAGTGAATTTGCTATAGATCAATTAGGAGATATTGTTTTTGTTGAATTAGCTGATCAAGGGGCGACTCTAAAGAAAGGTGAGACTTTTGGAACAATAGAATCAGTTAAGGCGGTTGAGGAAGTCTATCTGCCTTTTTCAGGGGAAATAGTATCTGTAAATGAAAGTGTTATTGAGAACCCTGAGATTTTACAGAATGATCCGATTGGAGAGGGATGGTTAGTCATTTTGAAACCAGAATCAAAAGCATTAATTGCTGATTTGATGACTTCTGAGGAATATCAATCAAAGGTTGTACCAAAATAAGGCAAACTTTTTAAAAAGAGCTATTTTAAAGAAAAATATTTTAATATGACATCCAAATTTGGGTCTGATTTGTTTATAGATAGGCATCTTGGGTTAGGAGATAATGATGAAAGAATTATGCTGAACAAGCTTGGTTTTAATAATATTGATCAATTTATAAATCAAGTTATTCCTGAAGATATTCAGCTTAAAGATAAATCCTCAGAAATATTGCCCCAAGGTTGTTCAGAAATTGAGGCTTTAAATGAATTAGAAGAGATTGCGAAGAAAAATACTAAAATGAGATCACTAATAGGCCTTGGTTATTATGACAATCACATGCCTAAAGTAATCCAAAGACATGTTCTTGAAAATCCAAGGTGGTACACGTCTTATACTCCATATCAAGCAGAAATTGCACAAGGAAGGTTAGAAGCTCTATTTAATTTTCAGACTATTGTTTGTGAACTAACAGGATTCCCTGTCGCCAATGCATCTTTGTTAGATGAGGGTACTGCTGCTGCAGAAGCTATGGCCATGAGTTTTTCCGCAAGAAAAAATAAATCTTCAAAAGTGTACTTAGTGGAAGCAAATGTTTTTGATCATACTTTTAATGTTCTACAAACCAGAGCAAAACCTTTGGGAATATCCTTAAAACGCTTTACTCAAAGCAACTTTCCTAATCATGATGATGTGTTTGGAATGTTGTTGCAATTACCAGGTAAAAATGGGCAATTATATGATCCTACATTCTTAATATCTCAAGCACATAGATCAGAAATTATTGTAACGGCATGTATTGATCCATTGGCACAAGTTTTAATTAAACCAATTTCTGAATTTGGTGTTGATGTTGCAGTTGGTAGTATGCAAAGATTTGGTGTTCCAATGGGTTTTGGTGGACCCCATGCAGCATATTTTGCCTGTAGCGAAAAATATAAAAGGCTGATACCTGGAAGAATTGTTGGGCAAACTCTCTCTAAAAATGGAGAAAAGTCTCTAAGATTAGCATTGCAAACAAGAGAGCAACATATTAGAAGGGAGAAGGCCACTAGTAACATTTGTACCGCTCAATCTTTGTTAGCTATAATTTCATCCTTTTATGCTATTTATCATGGACCTTCTGGATTAACGCAAATTGCCAAGAGATTAGTGGAGTTGAGAATAAATTTAGAATCATGTCTAGCTGATTTAGGTTTTGATATTCCTGATGGGATTAGATTTGATAGTGTTGATGTTTATTCTAAGCACTCCAAGAGGATCCATTATGAAGCTCTAAAAAATGGGTATAATTTAAGAATTTTGCCGTTGGGATCTACTATTGAGAATTCAACTGGCTTTGGGATCTCTTTAGATGAGCTTAGTAATGAAAAAGAAATCAAAGATATTTTGACTTTCATAGCAAACCTTATAGAAAAAAAAGAAGATTTAGAGCATATAAAATTTGATAAAAGATTTCATCTTGAAAGTTTAGCTGTGAGATCCAGTGAATGGATGCAGCAAGATATTTTCAAAAATTACCAAAGTGAAACGGAATTAATGAGATATATATTCCGACTTGCTGAAAAAGATTTTTCTCTGGTAGATGGAATGATGCCATTAGGAAGCTGTACCATGAAGTTAAATTCTGCAGCAGAGTTAAATCCAGTCTCTTGGGCTAATTTATCTTCTATTCATCCTTTTTCTCCGCTAGATCAAACTAAGGGCTATTCAAAAATAATATCTGACCTAGAAAAATGGATAAGTGATATTGTTGGTTTAAAATCAGTTTCTTTTCAACCAAATGCAGGCTCTCAGGGAGAGTTTGCAGGATTATTGGCAATAAATTCTTATTTTGAATCAAAAGGTGAACTTTCAAGAAAAAAATGTTTAATTCCTAAAAGTGCTCATGGAACAAATCCTGCTAGTGCAGTTATGGCAGGATTTGATGTTTTAACAGTTGAATGTGATGACGAAGGAAATATTGATTTTCAAGATTTGTCGATCAAGGTCAAGAAATTTGATAACCAAATAGGAGCCCTTATGTTGACCTACCCCTCTACTCATGGAGTTTTTGAATTGCAAATCAGAGAGATATGTGACTTAATTCACTCTGTTGGAGGATTTGTCTATTTAGATGGAGCAAATTTGAATGCTCAGGTTGGATTATGCAAACCGGGGAATTATGGTATTGATGTTTGTCATTTGAATTTACATAAAACATTTTGCATTCCACATGGAGGGGGTGGTCCAGGAGTTGGTCCAGTTGCTGCATCAGAAACTTTAAGCCCATTTCTCCCTACTCATTCTTTAATGGATAATAATTTTTCTAATAGTTTCAATTACGTATCCTCTGCTAAGCATGGGAGTGCAAGTATTCTTCCAATAAGTTGGATGTACATAAAAATGGCTGGTCTTAGTGGTCTAAGGAAAGCAACTGCGCATGCAATTTTATCCGCAAATTATATCGCGCATTCTTTAAAGAATAAATTTAAGATTCTTTATAAAGGAAAAAATAATTTTGTCGCACATGAATGTATTTTAGATTTTAGAGATTTAAAATCCAAAACTGGTTTGAGTGTAAATGATTTAGCTAAACGATTAATAGATTATAGTTTTCATGCCCCAACTATAAGTTGGCCTGTTCCAGAGACGATAATGATAGAGCCTACTGAAAGTGAAAGTTTGGTTGAATTGGAGAGATTTTGTGAGGCTATGCTTTTGATTGGAGAAGAAATCAGCGAAATAGAAAAAAATATTGCATTAAAGAATAATAATGTAATAAGTAACGCCCCCCATACGTTGAAAGAATTAATTGCTGATAATTGGCATTATCCTTATTCAAAAGAAAAAGCTTCTTTTCCTTATAAAACTCCAACATCTATTAAGTTTTGGTCTTCAGTTTCTAGGATCAATAATGCATATGGCGATCGCAATTTAATTTGTTCTTGCAATATAAATCAAGGAGAGACTTTCGAAGAAAAAAAATGTGCTTAAAGGACTAGCATCCTTGTATTTACTTAGTTATTATCAGTGAGAATAAAAATTTAATATTTTCTTATAGAATTTTTTTAAATTTTTTTATTAAAATATTCGAGCATCAAATTTTTTGGGGTATTTGAAGCTATGACCAAAGATTTTAAATCTGGTAATGTTAAACACCTGCCAGTTAAGAATGTTGACTTACCAAATTTTGTCAATAATGTTTCAGGAGATAACTCAAACATTTGTTCCATTGAAGGAACTAATGTTATAAGAGTACCTTTTGGTAAGAAATTTTCAAAGAAAAAAAGGCCTGAAAAGAATCAAAATATCGCTACTCTAATACTTCCTTTAAGTTCTTATAGTAGTCCTACACCTCCACACGTAGCATAATTAAGATTTAGTTTAATTTATTTTTTTGAGAGTATCTGCATAATAATTTTGCAGTTGTAAAGTTGCTTGATTCCAATCCCATTTTTCTGCTTCGTTCCGTGCCTCTTTCCTCATAACTTCTCTTTTATCTTCATTCTCAAGAATTTTTTTTGTCGCTTCAATCAAACTCTGTTCCCCATTATCTTTTTCATCAGGATCATATAAACAACCATTAATTCCATCGCTAATAATATCTGGAATCCCCCCCTTGTTAGCTCCGATAACAGGACATCCTGCTGCCATTGCCTCTAGTAAAACTAACCCAAGTGTTTCTGTACTAGATGGAAATAAAAATATATCTCCAGAGGCATAGGCGCTAGCAAGTTCATCCCCAGATAAATATCCTATGAAATTAGTCTTGGTATTTTCGAAGATTTTTTCAAGCTGGTTTCGATATGGTCCGTCACCTACAAGTGCTAGGCAAGCATTAGGGATACTTTCTAAGACTGGTTTAATTCTCTCAATTTGTTTTTCTGCTGATAATCTTCCTACATAAATCAATAAGTATTTAGCTTCGTTATATTCCCCAAATAATTTTTTTCTCATTTCCTCACTTCTCAAATCTGGTCGGAAACTGTAAGTATCTACTCCTCTTTGCCATAGAGCAGTCCTTTGAATACCTTTATCTTTTAACTCATTTACCATAGCGGTGGAAGTACATAAATTTAACAAGGCTTGATTATGTGCTGCTTTAAGTAATTCCCACAAAAGTGGCTCTAACATACCCATACCGTAATGTTCTAGATATTTCGGAAGATGAGTATGGTAACTGGCAATTAAAGGAATATTATTAGTTTTCGCCAACCATATGCCACCTAAGCCAAGTACAGCTGGATTAACAACATGTATCAAATCTGGTTTAAATTTTTCTAACTTATCTGAGACTGCAGGACCTGGCAAACCAAGCTTCAACTCGGGGTATAAGGGTAATGGCATTGCTGCAACTCCGACTACAGTTGCTCCCATATATGATTCTGGACACCCCTCTGGACAAAAAATTATAACTTCATCACCATTTTTTATTAAAAATTCAATCGTTTTAGTCAGTCTTGTGACTATGCCGTCAACTTTAGGTAAAAAAGTTTCAGTAAACAATGCAATTTTCACTTTCTTAAGATAATTATTTCAGAAATTTTAATTAGTCTTTATAGCCTCAGCTTGTTTTTTAGTCCAGGATGAAACACAAGGAATGCGCTTAAGATCACATCTATTGGAGTATTTTTTAGCAACTTCAACAACTTCTTCTAATAAACCATTATCAAGAGTCGTTGGGTTTAAACCTAATTCTATAAAGCATTTATTATCAACAATGAGATCATTTTCTACTGCTTCGTTCCTTGGATTTGGTAAATAATTGATATCAGCACCTGTTAGAGATGCAACTTTTTTTGCTAGTTCTCCAACTTGATGACTTTCAGTCATTTGATTAAAGATTTTAACTCTATCTCCAGGTTTTGGAGGATTTTCAAGAGCAAGTTGCACACATTTTACAGAGTCTTTTATGTGTATAAAGGCTCTTGTTTGCCCTCCTGTTCCATGAACACTTAATGGATATCCAATTGCAGCTTGCATTAGAAATCTGTTTAGAACAGTTCCATAATCTCCGTCGTAGTCAAATCGGTTTGTTAATCTAGGATCTTTTAAAGTTGCGTCTGTATTTGTTCCCCAAACAATACCTTGATGTAGATCAGTAATTCTTACAAGATCATTTTTGTTGTAGTAAAGAAATAATAATTGATCTAAAGTTTTAGTCATATGGTAAACACTACCTGGACTTGCAGGGTGTAATATTTCTTCTTCAAAGCGGCTTCCATCTGGTTGTGGAACTTCAACTTTTAGATAACCTTCTGGGATTGTTGCGCCCCTATGTGATCCATATCCGTAAACTCCCATTGTTCCTAAATGTACAACATGAATATCTAAATTACTCTCTACTATTGCAGCAAGAAGGTTGTGGGTGCCATTAACATTATTATCTACTGTATATCTTTTGGTAAAACTAGATTTCATCGAGTAAGGCGCTGCTCTTTGTTCTGCAAAATGGATCACAGAATCTGGTTTTTCATCAATGAGCAAATCGAGTAATTTCTGATATTGTTTAGAGATATCCATGTTAAGAAATCTCATAGGCTTACCTCCAATTTCTTCCCATGCAGAAAGTCGTTCTGTTATCGAAGCAATTGGAGTTAAAGATTCTACCTCTAGATCAATATCAATTTTTCTACGACTTAAATTGTCGACAATAATTACATCATGATTTTGCTCTGCTAAATTCACCGCACAAGGCCAACCGCAAAAACCATCTCCACCTAGAACAATAACTTTCACTCAGAACTCCAGAATTAATAGATTCATAATATATTTATTAAATTACTACAGTGTGCTTCCAATTTGCGAAAAAACATTGAAAATAGTTTCAAATCTTCTTTCTTAATTACTATCAATAAAATAATAAGTTTTTATTCTCTTTTTAAACTTTGCTAAATAAAGAGAATTAGATAGATATGTTTTTTTCCGGTGAACTTGCCAACGCAAAGTCTTGTTTTTTAATTCTTCCTGCCAGAAAAGCTTGCCTGCCAGCTTTCACACCATAATTTATCGCTTGGGCCATTAGAGCAGGATTTTTAGCTTGTGCTATTGCACTATTGATTAAAACACCATCAGCTCCAATTTCCATAGCTTGAGAAGCTTCACTAGGAACCCCAATTCCTGCATCAATTATTACTGGCACTTTTGCATTCTCAATAATTATCCTTATATTTGATAAATTTAATAAACCTTGCCCGGAGCCGATAGGCGAGCCCAATGGCATTACAGTTGCACAACCTATTTCTTCTAGTCTTTTTGCGAGAATAGGATCTGCATTGATATAAGGAAGTACAGCAAAACCCTTTTTTATTAAAATTTCGGCTGCTTTAATGGTTTCTATTGGATCTGGCAACAAATACTTTTTGTCAGGAATAACTTCTAACTTCACAAAATTATTTTCTTCTTGACCAGATAATTTTGCAAGTTCTCTACCTAAAATTGCTATTCTCACTGCCTCATCTGAATTAACACAACCTGCTGTATTAGGAAGCATCCAGTATTTTTTCCAGTTGATCTTTTCGAGTAAATTTTCTCCGGTCTGATCATTTTTAATTCTTCTAACAGCGACGGTTATAATTTCCGTTTCAGAATTTGACAAACTTTCTACCATATCTTGAGTAGATTTGTATTTGCCAGTACCCACCATTAATCTACTGGAAAATTGTTTTCCACCAATTAGTAAAGAAGAATAATTTTCCATATTTAGAATCCCTTATCTTTAATACCTTTATAAGGTTTATAATTATTTCTTTTTTCTAACTCCTTACTTTTTTTAATTGCTGTTTTGTTTTTTGGATCTATGACCAAAACCTTTTGATAAGTAGCATATGCCGAGTCGTACTCAAGTAAACGCTGTTGTGCTGATGCTAGGTTATTTAGGGCTATAGGATATTCTGGGAGTGATTTTATTGCAGAGTTATAGTGTTTAATTGCTTTCTTAAATTCATTTTGAGCAGCATAAGAGAATCCTAAAGCATTGTTTATTATTGCTTTGGCTTCATCAGGTTCATTTTCATAATTTTCAATTGCTTTTAAAAAAGTTTTAGTTGCTTCAGAATATAATCTTTTTTTTATCTGAATAGACCCAAATTCATATAATTCTGTAGCTTGAGTAAGAGAATCTAAACCTTTCTGCTCGAATTCTACTAAATTTAATTCTTCACTTCTTGTTTTTAGAAATTGTCTGAATACAAAAATGGAAATTATTATTAATACAACAAAAAGAATTATTAAATAAGATTGAAAGGAAGATATTTCCATTATTTATATTAATTTTTTTAGATTATATTCTTTTTTCTACTTACTAACGGAAGAAACAATTTTTTCAAAACACTTAGGATCGTTTAAGGCTAATTGAGCAAGCATTTTTCTATTAATAATAATTTCTGAATTTTTCATGCCATTTATCAACTTGCTATAGTTTGTGCCATTTATCCTGGCAGATGCGTTAATTCTAGAAATCCAAAGTCTTCTAAAATCTCTTTTTCTTCTTCTTCTATCCCTATAAGCATTACAAAGAGCTTTCATCACTCTTTGATTTGCTGTTCTGAAAAGATTTTTGTTGCCGCCTCTAAAACCTTTTGCAAGATTTAAGATTTTGTTTCTTCTTTTTCTGGCTATGTTGCCTCTTTTTACGCGTGCCATGAATATCTAATAAAAATTGGTTAAAGATTTATGCGTATGGAATCATTAATCTTACATTATCAGCATCTCTTTCATCAACTACGGCTTTTGTTGATAGATGTCTTTTTAATTTTGAGCTTTTATGATCAAGTAAATGATTATGGAAAGCTCTTCTTCTCATGAATTTACCCGTCGCAGTAGCTTTAAATCTTTTGGCAGCTGATTTACGAGTTTTTAGTTTAGACATTTAAGTCAAATGTGTTTAATTAGGATAATCTAAACCTTTATACGCATTGGTGCAAATTAAAGTTTTTAATTGATTAAGAAAGTTCTAACTTATGAAACTTAAATTTGCCTTTTTAAACTTATTTTTAGGATGCATTTCTCTTTTATTAGTAAACACTAAATTTACTTCAAATGTAAAAGGAGAAGAGTTGAAAAAGTTTGAACTCAATAATGAAATTAAAAAAGGAAAATTTTTAATTGGTTTAAAGCAATATCTAGGCGGGGAGAATGACAGTTTTTCAAAAACAAAGAATATCAATTTTATCACTGAAAAAGGTTTTTTAAATCTGATATCGTCCAACGGTATTAAACATAAATCAAAAGAGATTAATATTAGTTGGGTGGATATACCCATCAACAATCCAAAAACAATAGAAAAAATTGTTTTTGGTCCTTTTGCTAGCTATGAATCAGCAAAAAAACAAGCAGAGAAACTTAAAGATAAAGGATTTGAGACGACAGTTGCTTACCCAAAAAATTGGGAAGTATGGATTCCATTTGAAGATGGTTTCCCAGAGTTTGAATTAAAAAATAAGATTTCTAGAAAAATAAAAAAATTTCAAATTACTCCTGTTCTTAGAAGTGAATATAGTCTTTTGAAACTGGAAGGACCTATATATATTTATGCTCAAGAAAATATAATAATAAATGGGGTCAATTTTGGTAAAAATTTTTATTTATTAAAAGATTTATATGGAACTTGGACATTAGTTCAAAAAATTGAGTTTGATGATTATTTGGCAGGAGTTTTGCCATACGAAATTGGACCAAATTCTCCTTTAGAAGCACTCAAAGCGCAAGCAGTCATAGCAAGAACTTGGGGAATTTTTAATTCTGATAGATTTAATATGGATAAATATCATTTATGTATCACCACTCAATGTCAAGTTTATAAGCCTCCTAAAATTACAAATAAAAAAGTGCAAAAAGCTATAAAAGCAACTTCAAATTTAATTCTCACTTATAGAAATCAACCAATAAATGCTTTTTACCATGGTTCTAATGGTGGCGTATCTGCTACTGCAGGAGAGTCTTGGCAAATTCAAGATTATTCTTATTTTAATTCAATCATTGATGGTTCGATATCATTAGATAAAAATTTTAAACTTCCATTTATTAGTGAATCTGATATAAATAATTTTTTAGATTTTGATAAAGAACAGTTTTATGGGAGCAATCATTCTCTTTTTCGATGGAACAAGAAAATTTCTAGTCTTGAAATTAAAGAAAAGTTAATTAAAAATAAACTTATAAATATTAATGATGATGTTTTCGATTTGAATTCTATTGAACGTGGGTTTAGTGGCAGAGTGACAAAATTAGAAATACAAACAAATAAAGTTAATAAATCTATTGTTCTAGTTAAAGATGATATTCGACGGGTATTAAATTTTATACCTAGTAATTTGTTTACTATTAATAAATTAAGTGATGATTTATGGCTTTTGAGAGGAGGAGGCTTCGGCCATGGTGTAGGTTTATCTCAGTCAGGCGCAATTGAAATGGCTAAATTAGGATTCTCTTATGAACAAATATTGAATCATTACTATCGAAATGCAAAACTGAAAAAAATTGAGATATTGTCTCAATGAAAGTTAAGTAATTAAAGATTTACTTTTATGAGTAAGGGTTTTTATAAAAATCGAAGATTAAAGTCGTTTATATTTCTTAGTGCATGTTTTTTAGTAGCTTTCATTCCTCATGTTTACAATATCGAAAATTTCTTTTTGATTATATTGACTCTTACTTTTTTGATTGTTTTTTACGGTTTGATAGTTATTTCTAGAAATTTTAAGAGGAACAACGTTTCAAATACTCTAAGCAGCAGAATTACCAATAAAGAGTTACCTGTGCTTGACATTTTAGTCGCAGCTAGAGATGAAGAGAATGTCATAGCAAGATTAGTTGAAAGATTATTTAATTTAGATTATCCAACAAATAAATTAAATATTTACATAATCGATGATGGCAGTTCAGATAAGACTCCCTTAATTTTAGATCGACTTTCTAGACAATATGAAAAGCTAAAAGTCGTAAGTCGTTCTCCAAACGCAGGCGGAGGAAAGTCAGGAGCTTTAAATTATGCCTTGAAGTTTACTCATGGTGAATGGTTATTAGTTTTGGATGCTGATGCTGAATTAAAACAAGATTCTTTGATAAGGTTATTTAGTTTTGTAGAAGAGGGTGATTGGTCTGCAGTTCAACTAAGAAAATCAGTAACAAATGTAAGTAAGAATTTTTTAACTTCCTGTCAGTCAATGGAGATGGCTATGGACGCAATCTTCCAATATGGAAGATTATCAGTTGCTGGAGTTTCTGAATTAAGAGGAAATGGCCAATTAATTAGGAAAGATACATTATTGTCATGTGGTTCTTTTAATGAAGATACAGTTACAGATGATCTTGATTTAAGTTTAAGGTTATTATTATCAAAATCTAGAATTGGAATCTTGTGGGATCCTCCAGTAATGGAGGAGGCAGTTGAGAATTTAAATGCCTTATTAGCGCAAAGGCAAAGATGGGCAGAGGGGGGTTTGCAAAGATTCTTTGATTATGGAGATCAATTACTTACCAATAAAATTGATTATTTGCAAAAATTTGATTTAACTTACTTCTTCATCTTGCAATATGCACTACCAATCATTTCTATTTTTGATTTAGTTTTCAGTATTGTTTTATTAGATTCACCAATTTACTGGCCTATTTCATTTACAGCTTTTATGTTATCTGGAATTGCTTTTTGGTACGGTTCTTCTTGTAAAAGCGAAGTACCAGTTTTGCAAAAAAGCAATTTTTTGATGGTATTTGTGTCGGTTTTTTATTTATCACATTGGTTTTTAGTAATTCCTTGGGTAACAGTAAAGATGTCTATTTTTCCCAAAAAGATACTTTGGCGAAAAACTATACATACTGGAGTTTAATTTATTCATCAAGGTCTATAATTTCCCCATTAAAAAAATTTGCTAAGTTTTTTGAGCTATCATCATAAGTCTTCTGGTTAGATATTTTTGTTGATGAATTAGTTTTTTGTTCTATTTTTTTTAATGGTCGAAAATTATTTACTTCATTTTGGGTCATTTCTGGAGTATTTGTTGGGTTACTTTTATTTAAATTTTTGGTTGAGAAATAAAGTATTATTTGATCTCCAAATATCTTTTTTACAGTATTTTCAATTATAACTTTTCTGCTTTTAATCATATTTTCCCAGTTTGGAGATAATGCAATTGTTATTTTCTCCGAATCAAAACTTTCAAGTTCGGCTTGTTGTGAAAGTAACATTCTTGTTGATGGTAACTCTACTTTAGAAAGAATTAATTCCCATTTATCTTTTAAATTATTTGATTCAGGATTATTTTGGTTATTGTCAGAAATATTTTCAATACTTTCTTTTTCAAGAACTTCAAATTTTTCTAATTTTTCGTCTTTTTTTTCGATCAATTCATCGCGAGTTATCTCTTTTTTGATACTTGGCTTTTGAATTTCATTAGAAATATTTTCTTTTTTAAAAATTGCAATGTTTTGTCTACTTTCATGATTCTCCTCAGTCGTATTATTTTTAATTTCTTGCTTATTTTTAAAACTATTTATCTCTTGATTACTTAGAAGGCCAGTTAAATGTATTTCAAACCAAAGCCTTGGATTATCACTTGATTTGATTTGATATTCAATATTTCTCAGATTACTATGCCAATTAATTATTGTTGATTTATTTATTGTTTTTGAGATTTTATCCAATTCATCTTGAAATTCATCAGACGTATAATAAAGATCTGAATATTTATTTTTTGTAGTGTGTAATAGTAGATCTCTTGTTATGTTCAATAATCCGATAATTATTTGAAGAGGTTCGTTTCCTGCATCATATAATTTGTTGCAGGTGATAATTAATGACTCTGGATTATTTTCAATCAACGATTTAATCAGATTTGATAATTCATTTTCTGATACTTCTCCTAAGAGGTTTTGGATATTATTAATTGTTATCCCTTCTGGCAAAAGATTCAATTGTTCAAGGAGGCTTTGTGCATCTCTCATACCTCCATTAGATCTTTTAGCAATCATTTTTAAGGCCTGAACTTCATACTCAATGGATTCTTTTTCGGCGATTTCTGATAAATGTTGAAAAATATCACTAGGGCTTATTCTTCTAAAATCAAACTTTTGGCATCTACTTTTTATTGTATTTAAGACTCTCTCAGGATTTGTCGTCGCAAGGATAAATACAACTCTTGAGGGCGGTTCTTCGATAGTTTTTAGTAAAGCATTTGAAGCTGCCGTTGAAAGCATATGACATTCATCAATAACATATACTTTCCATCTCGCTTGAGTAGGTGCAAATCTCGCTCTTTCTATAATTTCTCTTATATTTTCTACTCCTGTATTTGATGCTGCATCAATCTCGATAATATCTAAAGCGCTACCATCTGTAATTTGTCTACATAAGTCACATTTACAACAAGGAGTTATCGTAGGTTGGTCGAATGCCTGGCAATTTAAAGATTTTGCAAATATTCTTGCACTTGATGTTTTTCCAGTTCCTCTTGGACCATTAAAAAGATATGCAGGAGCAATTTTTTTTGTTAATAGTGCTTGTTTGAGTGTAATGGATATAAATTTTTGCCCAACCAGTTCGTCTAAGTTGTTTGGTCTATATTTTTGATGAAAAGGCTTATGTATATTTGGCATTTATTTTTCATTAATTAGAAAAATTCGGGATTCAATTCAAAAAATTAAACTCTAATTTTATGCAGACTCTTTAATAATTCTTTTTGATCCTGAAGGTAGTTTAACAATTTTAGATGAGAACAAATTATCTACCATTTTTTTCGTAATTGTGAATTCTTTTACATTTTCTTCAGAGGGCAAAGTGTACATTATGTCTAGCATTAGCTCTTCAATTATTGATCTTAATGCTCTTGCACCTGTTTTTCTTTTATATGCTTCATTTGCTATAGCTTCAACAGAATCAGGCTCAAATGATAATTCAACATTATCCATACTTAGCAAAGTTTTGAATTGCTTTACTAATGCATCTCTTGGTTGAGTCAAAATAGATTCTAAAGTTTCTTTAGTAAGACGATCTAATACAGCACACACCGGAATTCTTCCAATAAATTCTGGAATTAGGCCATATTTCACTAAGTCATCTAATTCTAAATTTTTCAGGGAATCTCTTGGGTCTACTATTTTTTTTGTATCAATTTTGTTTTGATCTGAATTGGTGGTAAATCCTATAGAGTTTTTACCCATACGCTTTTGAACGATATCCTCTAACCCTATAAAAGCTCCCCCGCAAATGAATAATATTTGACTCGTATCAATTTGTATGCAGTCATGATAAGGATGTTTTCTTCCGCCTTGTGGCGGCACATTAGCAATTGTTCCTTCAAGCATTTTTAATAATGCTTGCTGTACTCCCTCACCAGAGACATCTCTAGTAATTGAAGGATTCTCGCTTTTTCTTGCAATTTTATCTATTTCATCAATATAAATAATTCCTTTTTGAGCTAGTTCTACATTCATTTCTGATTTCTGTAGAAGTCTTAAAAGTATGTTTTCAACATCCTCCCCGACATATCCAGCTTCTGTCAAAGTCGTTGCATCAGCTACTGCAAAAGGAACATCCAGAAACTCTGCTAAAGTTTGCGCCAATAATGTTTTTCCACTTCCAGTAGGGCCGATGAGTAAAATATTTGATTTTTGTAACTTAGTTGCTTGTGAATCTATTGAATTGTTATTTTTACTATCTTCTTTAACTTTCCAAGCTAATCGCTTGTAATGATTGTATACGGCTACTGATAATATTTTTTTTGCAGATTCTTGTCCAACAACTTGCTTATCTAGAAAACTTTTAATTTCTAATGGTTTAGGAATTGAGGTTAATTCTAAAGGAACAGATTTTTTTGGATTATCAGTTGGTAATTTCTTTTTTACTTGCGGAGCGTTGTTTGTGTTCGCTTGACTATCAAGTAGTTCTTCATCGAGAATCTCATTACAAAGATCTATGCACTCATCACAGATGTAAACCCCAGGACCGGCTATAAGCTTTCTTACTTGGTCTTGTGATTTCCCGCAAAATGAACATTTAAGATGGGCGTCGAATTTAGCCATCGATTATAAGTTTTTAAAGTGAAAGGTGTTAAATATTCCCTATTCACTAGGATTGCTTATAAATATTGATTCGTCATCATATTCTTAAAAAATTAGCATCCCTTGTCACTTTTTGATAACTTTATCAATTAATCCATATTCGACTGCTTCTGAGGGAGATAAAAAATAATCTCTTTCTGTATCTTCATTAATTTTTTCTAAAGGTTGACCAGTATGTTCTGCTAAAAGCGTATTTAATGTTTTTTTGAGAAAAAGTATTTCTTTAGCTTGTATTTCAATCTCTACTGCTTGACCTTGTGCACCTCCCAGTGGTTGGTGAATCATAATCCTAGAATTAGGTAAAGCTAATCTTTTCCCTTTTGCTCCTCCAGAAAGTAGAAATGCCCCCATACTTGCCGCTACTCCAAAGCATATGGTCACTACATCAGGGGATATTTGTTGCATAGTATCGTATATGGCCATTCCTGCAGTTACTGAGCCTCCTGGAGAATTGATATATATTTGTATGTCTTTTTCGGGATCTTCCGCTTCAAGAAATAATAATTGTGCAACTAGTGAGTCAGATACATAATCATTAATTCCAGTACCTAAAAAAATTATTCTCTCTCTCAATAGTCTTGAATATATATCAAAAGCTCTTTCTCCTCTACCTGATTGTTCTATAACGGTAGGAACAGCAGCAATAGTTTTATTATTACTTTCGTAAGAACTTATTGAGCTTTGGATTAAATGTTTTTTTTCTGAGTTCACAAATTAGTTTTCGTCTTATAAATAATTTAAGGGGTTTTTGTTTAATTAGTAGGAAATTTCATAAATTATTTTTTTTCTTTTTTATTTTGAGTTTTTGTAGTTTTTGTAGTTTTTGTAGTTTTTGTCGCAGTTTTTGCGGCTTTTGTTGTTTTAGAGGTTTTGGTAGCTTTAGAAGTTTTTGTAGTTTTTTCTTTTACTTCAGAATTTTCTTCAAGCCAGATTATTAATTTTTCTTTGAGTAAATCGTTACTTATCACTTCTGTTAATTTTTTAATATCTATTTGTTTTGAAGATTGAGAGATTGCATCTTCATAATCTTTCATTTTTAAATCAATTTCATTTTTCTCAACTTTTATGTTTTCTGTTTCAGCTAATGCTTTTAAAGCTAAATTTCTTTGAACATTTTTTTCAGCCTGAGGCCTTGTGGACTCTGCTAATGACTTTACTAATTCCGGAGTGAAAGTAGATTTAACATCAAGACCTTGTTGAGCAAATCTTTGAGCGGTTTGTTCAATATTATTTCTCACTTCTATATCAATCATAGATTTTGGAATTTCAGCAACCAATTCGTTTGTTAAGGCATCTAGTAAAGCTTCAATTTTGATATCTTTTTGAGTTTTTTCAAAACTGTTTTTAAGTTGCTTTTCAATGTCTTTCTTTAACTCTTTTAATGATTCTTTGTTACCAGACTGTTTTGCAAAATCGTCATTAAGTTCAGGCAATTCTTTTTCTTTAAGATCCTTAAGATTTATCTCAAAGATTGCCTCTTTGCCTCTTGAATCCTCATGAGAATAATCTTCAGGAAATTTAAGGTTAAGTGTTTTTGTATCACCAATTTTCATCTTTATGATTCCCTCAACGAAACCAGGAATCATTTTGTTTTTTTCTAACTCAAGATCCATTGATTCACTTGTTCCACCATCAATCTCTTTACCAGAATCTTTATATTTTCCTTTAAAACTAACTACAGCAATATCTCCTAATTTTGCTGCTCTATTGGTAACTGGAATAATATTTGCAAACTGACTTCTAGATTTTTCTAGCGCTTCATCTATTGACTTAGGATCAAACTTTGTTTTTGAGATTTCAACACTTAGTCCTTTGGATTTTTTTAGTTTTAATTCTGGGGCAACATCAGTTTGAAGAGTAACCTTAAGTGATTTGTCGGGACTAAACTTTGAGAGTAAAGATTCAAATCCATCTACCAATTCTGGCTCACTTAGTGGCTCTATAGATTTTATTTTTAATGCTTCTTGCCATGATTTATCAATAATTTTTTCTAGAGCAGAAGCATGTAATTGTGTGATTCCAATTCTTTGAATTAAGACTTGTTTAGGAATTTTACCAAGTCTAAATCCCGGAATTTTAGCCGAACGACTAATAGAACTGATTGTCTCATTTACACATGTTTTGCATGTCTCAGATGGTATTTCTAATTCAAATGAGATTCTACTTTGAGGCAGAGGAGTTGTTTTGACTATTAATGCTTCTTTAGCCATTTTTTATTTATTACTAAAAGCCGAATCTTAATTATTTCACATTATGTGATTTCCTTGAAAGTTATTTTTTTGATAAAGTAAAAAAAATAGTCAATCTATTTATAAAAATCATTTTAAAGTGTGAGACAATCTCCGTTTTTGCCTAATAGGCCATTAAAAGTTGCTGTTTTAGGATCTTCAGGTGCTGTCGGATCTGAATTACTCAAAATTCTCGAACAACGTGATTTCCCAATATCAGAATTGGTCTTGCTTTCATCCGAGCGTTCAGAAGGAAAAAAAATTATTTGGAAAGGTGAAGAATTAGTTACAAAAAAAACAACTAAGGAAGAATTTCTGAACCTTGATTTAGTTTTAGCTTCAGCTGGTGGAAGTATTTCAAAAAAATGGTTGTCTACCATAATGGAACAAAATACTTTATTGATAGATAATTCAAGTGCTTTCAGACTGGATAAGAATGTGCCTCTTGTAGTTCCTGAAGTTAATGCTAGTGAAGCACTTAATCATGATGGGGTAATAGCTAATCCAAACTGCACTACAATTTTGTTGACATTAGTTTTAGCTCCATTAAATAAACTTTCGACTATTCAACGAGTAGTTGTCTCAACATATCAATCTGTAAGTGGTGCAGGCCAATTAGCGATGGAGGAACTAAAACTTTTAACTGAAAAATATCTTCAGGGTAATCCTCAAAAAAGTGAAGTTTTGCCATATTCACTGGCTTTTAACTTGTTTTTACATAATTCACCCATGCTTGAAAATAATTACTGCGAAGAAGAAATGAAAATGGTTAATGAGACTAGGAAAATATTAAATATTGCTGATTTAAAGATCTCTGCCACATGTGTTCGAGTTCCAATACTAAGAGCACATTCTGAATCGATCAATATTGAATTTGCCGGAGTAGTTGAGTCTAAAGATGCTCTTGAAGAATTAAAAAAATCTGCTGGAATTGAAATTATTGAGGATTATAAAAATAATAGATTTCCTATGCCAAATGACGTTATGGGAAGGGATAATGTTGCTGTTGGCAGGCTAAGAACTGATATAAGTCAGCCTAATGGATTAGAATTATGGTTATGTGGAGATCAAATAAGAAAAGGAGCAGCTCTTAACGCTGTTCAAATAGCTGAGTTATTAATTCCAAAAAAATGATTCCAGACAAAACTGAGTGTAATAATCCACTATTTGGAAAAATATTGACTGCAATGGTTACTCCATTTAATGATAATGGAGATGTAGATTATGAACTAGCTATAAAACTCTCAAATTATCTTTTTGAGAACGGTTCCGATGGAATAGTGTTATGTGGTACTACTGGAGAATCTCCGACTCTTTCATGGACTGAACAGCATGATTTATTTCTTGCGGTAAAAGGATCTTTGGATTCAAGCTGTAAAGTAATAGTTGGCACTGGAAGTAACTGTACAAGCGAGGCTGTGGAAGCTACAAAAAAAGCCTACGACTCTGGTGCCGACGGTGGTTTGGTCGTTGTTCCTTATTACAATAAACCACCTCAAGAAGGTCTTTATAAACATTTCAGTTCTATTGCTAATTCTGCAAAGGATTTACCTTTAATGCTCTACAACATTCCAGGAAGGACAGGATGCAATTTATTACCTGATACTGTAAAGAAACTTATGAATTTCTCAAATATTCTCAGTATTAAAGCTGCAAGCGGTAGAATAGAAGAAGTATCAGAACTAAGAGCTATTTGTGGCTCCAAACTCTCTGTATATAGTGGCGACGATTCATTGTTGCTTCCAATGTTATCTGTAGGTGCTGTAGGAGTAGTAAGTGTTGCAAGTCATTTGGTTGGATTGCAATTGAAAGAGATGATTCATTCCTTTCAAAGTGGAGAGGTGTCCAATGCGCTTGCTATTCACGAAAAACTTCAGCCTCTTTTCAAAGCACTCTTTATGACTACTAATCCAATCCCAATTAAGGCTGCTTTGGAGCTATCTGGATGGAATGTAGGTGATCCTAGAAGTCCTTTGTCACCATTAAGCAATGACATGAAAAAGCAACTATCTTTTATCCTGAAATCCCTACAATAGGGATTATATTTAACTTGATAATTAAATTTAAATAAACCTTATTTGATTACAAGCAGGCCTTCATAAATTTCAAAATTATGCAATCAAGTACAAATTCAACTGCAAATAGATCTACTAATGATTCATCTAGATCTAAAAGTAATACGCCAGCTCTAAGAGTAATCCCTCTGGGCGGACTACATGAAATAGGTAAAAACACTTGTGTTTTTGAATTTGGTGATGAATTAATGCTTGTTGATGCTGGCCTAGCTTTCCCATCTGATGGTATGCATGGCGTAAACGTTGTCATGCCAGATACTACTTTTTTAAAAGAAAATCAAAGAAGAATTAAAGGCATGATTGTTACTCACGGTCATGAAGATCATATTGGAGGTATTTCTCATCATTTAAAGCATTTTAATATTCCGATTATTTATGGCCCAAGACTTGCAATGTCAATGCTTAGAGGGAAAATGGAGGAAGCAGGAGTATCTGATAGAACTACCATACAGACCGTAAATCCAAGAGATGTTGTAAAAGTTGGACAACATTTTTCTGTTGAATTTATTCGAAATACCCATTCTATTTGCGATAGTTTTTCTTTAGCAGTTACAACACCAGTTGGCACAGTTATTTTCACGGGAGATTTTAAGTTTGATCATATGCCAGTAGATGGAGAGCAATTTGATATTGAAAGAATGGTGCATTACGGAGAGAAGGGTGTTTTATGCATGTTCAGTGATTCTACTAATGCCGAAGTTCCAGGTTTTTGTCCTTCTGAGAAGACTATCTATCCCTCTTTAGAAAAACATATTGCTGAGGCAAAAGAACGAGTTATCCTTACCACTTTTGCTAGTTCTGTGCATAGAGTGACAATGATCTTAGAGTTGGCCATGAAACATGGAAGAAAGGTCGGTTTGTTAGGTAGATCGATGATAAATGTTATTGCTAAGGCGAGAGATATTGGTTATATGAAATGCCCAGATGATTTGTTTGTTCCTATCAAGCAAATTAGAGATTTGCCTGACAGAGAGACCTTATTATTAATGACGGGAAGTCAAGGAGAACCTTTAGCAGCTTTAAGCAGAATATCTCGCGGTGAACATCAGCATGTTCGTCTTAAGACTACTGATACTGTAATATTTTCGGCTAGCCCAATTCCTGGAAATACTATTTCTGTTGTTAATACAATTGATAGATTAATGAAACTTGGAGCAAAGGTTGTTTATGGAAAGGGTGAGAATATTCATGTTTCTGGTCATGGTTTTCAAGAAGATCAAAAGTTAATGTTGGCACTCGCAAAACCTAAGTTTTTTGTACCTGTTCATGGAGAACATAGAATGCTTGTTTGTCATGGCAAGAGTGCGCAAACTATGGGGGTTCCAAAGGACAATATTTTAATTATTGAAAATGGAGATGTAGTTGAGTTAACATCTAATTCCATTCAAAAAGGCGATCCTGTAAAAGCAGGTGTTGAACTGCTTGATAACTCACGAAATGGGATAGTAGATGCTCGAGTGTTAAAAGAAAGGCAGCAATTAGCTGGTGATGGTGTAGTAACTGTTTTAGCTCCTATTAGTACAGATGGGAAGATGGTTGCGCCTCCTAGAGTTAATTTAAGAGGAGTTGTTACTACTGCAGAGCCAAGAAAAATGTCTATGTGGACAGAACGAGAAATAAGTTGGGTCTTAGAAAATAGATGGAAACAATTATCTAGACAAACTGGGCCGAATAATTTTGAAGTAGATTGGATTGGTGTGCAAAGAGAAATTGAAAATGGTTTATCGAGAAGAATGAGAAGAGAATTACAAGTTGAACCACTTATTTTGTGTTTAGTTCAACCTGCTCCAAGTGGAACTCGTGCTTATATTCCAAAGATTACCGAAGAGCAAAATTTTTCCAATAGAAATCGAAATAATAATAATTTTCATAAGAAATCAAACAATAACCATTCGAAAATTTCAAATAACCCACAAAATATCCAAAAAAGTCCAAAAATTTCACAGAATCCATCAGCTGAGACTGCTACAGAAGATTCATTTGAAGGTAGAACAAGAAGAAGAAGATCTGCTGTCACCTCCTAACTTTTTTCAAAATTTATATAGTTTTTATTCCAAACAATTTTTAAAAACTCTTGAAAGTTAATTTGACCATTATTTTTTTCATAAATTGAGGTTGCTAATTTTGTCAGATTTTTAGAATTACACTGCTTTGCAGATACTTCTTTTAAAAATCTATTTAAAATTGTGCACCTCGCTTCAATACACATATTATTTAAAAGATTCCTATTGATACCTTTTAAATCTTTACAATATAGGTATGCTAGTTCACCAAGATCATTACGTTCCTTATTGTAGTTGCTCATTTTTTGTGAAAAATTATTTATCCTTTCAGAACAACCAGGATAAATAACCTCCAAGGTAGGAATAATTTTTTTTCTTACTAGGTTTCTTTTTAATTTAAGATTTGAATTTGTAGGATCTTCCCAGACTGGGATTTTCATATCATTACAAAATTGTTTTGTATCTTCTCTACTGAAAATTAATATTGGCCTTATTAAAAAAATTTGATTTTCTATTAATCTTTTGCTCTCAATATTACTCAGACCGGCAAAATTGCTCCCTCTAGATAAATTAAGGATAAATGTTTCTGCGTTATCACTACTCGTGTGACCAGTTAACAAATAAATATTATGTTTTTGCTGATTTTTATTTAATAAAGTTTTGGCTTTTTCGCATAATTTTTTATATCTCCATTCTCGTGCTTTTTCTTCTGAAGAAATACTTTCTTTATTTGCTTGATCAAAAGAGAATGAAATATCTTTATCTTCGCAATAACTTTTTAATTCACGAGCATATACTGAGGATTTTTCGTGCCACTGATGATCACCATGCCAAACATTTATAGACCAATTATGTAGTTTTTTTAGGTCATTAATGAGTGTTAATAGGGCCATTGAGTCCTGCCCCCCGGAAACACTTATTAAAATATTGGATCCTTTGGGAATTAATATTTTTTTGGTAAGAATCTCCTTATGAAGCTGATGATGCCATGATGACCAATTTTTCTGAGTTAATTTTTTATCAGACATTTTGTGTTGCTCAGATAATATTTTTTAAAAAATGCACTGTTTTACTAAAACAATGTCACAATCGGGTAATAAATTCATTAAGAAAATGAGTCTGATTAATCTTTTGCCACAAAAAGTTAAAGAAGAGTTAAGAAGCAAATCTTTACTCAAAGTTATTTCAGGATTGAATAATTTCGATGTTCAATCTGTGAAAATAATTGTTGAGGCTGCTTCATTAGGAGGAGCAGATCTTGTCGATATTGCTTGTAAACCTGAACTCGTTGATTTAGCACTTAAGAATTCAATTCTACCCGTTTGTGTTAGTTCAGTATTACCACGATCTTTTCAAGATTCTGTAAAAGCAGGAGCATCATTAATTGAGATAGGAAATTACGATACTTTTTATGAAAAAGGTATTAATTTTTCAGATAAAAAAGTTTTAAACATTACAAAAGAGACGAGGGATTTATTGCCTAATGTTCCTTTATCAGTAACTGTTCCTCACACTATGCCTATTGATAAACAAGTTGATCTTGCTGTAAAGCTAGTGGAAGAAGGTGTTGATATTATTCAAACAGAAGGTGGCACCAGTTCCACTCCTTACTCTCCAGGAATTCAAGGCTTTTTTGAAAAATCAGTACCAACTCTTGCAGCTACCTATGCTATTCATCAAGAATTTAAGAAACAATCTCTGAATATACCAATCATGAGTGCCTCTGGATTAAGTCAAGTAACTTGTCCCCTAGCTATATCCTCTGGAGCCTCAGCAGTTGGCGTTGGATCTGTAGTTAATAAATTAGATGATTTAATATCAATGATTGCGGTTGTTAGGGGCTTAAAAGAATCTTTGAAAAATTCAATAATTGGAGAAAAAGTTTCTTAGTATAGCAATATCCTTTTGCTACTTGCTTGATGAACAACTATAAGCTTCAAGCTCCTTACGAACCAAATGGAGATCAACCAGAAGCTATTAAAAAATTAGTTAAAGGTGTTAATACTGGTAAAGAGTTTCAGACTCTTTTAGGAGCTACTGGAACTGGTAAAACATTTACCATTGCGAATGTAATTCAACAAACAGGAAGACCAGCACTTGTATTAGCCCATAACAAAACGTTGGCTGCACAACTATGTAATGAATTAAGGCAATTTTTCCCAAAAAATGCTGTTGAGTATTTTATTTCCTACTACGATTATTATCAACCTGAAGCTTATGTACCCGTAAGTGATACTTACATAGCCAAAACGGCTTCGATTAATGAAGAAATAGATATGCTTAGGCATTCTGCAACACGCTCATTATTTGAAAGAAAAGATGTAATTGTTGTAGCCTCAATAAGTTGTATTTATGGTCTTGGTATACCGAGTGAGTATTTAAAAGCTGCAGTTAAATTTGAAGTGGGAAAATCAATAAACCTACGTTCTTCTTTGAGGTCTCTCGTTGAAAATCAATATACTAGAAATGATATTGAAATTACTAGAGGCAGATTCAGAATTAAAGGTGATGTTTTAGAAATCGGTCCAGCTTATGAGGATAGATTAATAAGAATCGAATTATTTGGTGATGAAGTCGAAGCTATTAGATATGTTGATCCTACTACAGGAGAAATACTTGAAAGTTTGGAACAAATTAGCGTTTACCCAGCCAAGCATTTTGTGACCCCAAAAGAAAGACTTGAGAGTGCAATAAGTGCAATTAGAAGTGAGTTAAAAACTCAACTAGATAAATTTACATACGAAGGAAAATTATTAGAGGCTCAACGTCTAGAACAACGTACAAAATATGATTTAGAAATGCTGAAAGAGGTTGGTTATTGTAATGGAGTTGAGAATTATGCTCGTCATTTATCAGGCAGGGAGGAAGGTTCACCGCCAGAATGCTTAATAGATTACTTTCCCAAAGATTGGTTGTTGGTAGTTGATGAGAGTCATGTGACATGTCCCCAACTTCATGCCATGTACAACGGTGATCAATCTAGAAAAAAAGTTTTAATAGATCATGGTTTTAGATTGCCCAGTGCTGCAGATAATAGACCTTTAAAATGTGAAGAGTTTTGGGAAAAATCAAAACAGACATTATTTATAAGTGCAACTCCCGGTCAATGGGAATTAGATCAATGTGATGGTGAATTTATTGAGCAAGTTATAAGACCAACTGGGGTATTAGATCCTGAAATTGATGTAAGACCTAGTGAGGGCCAAATAGAAGATCTGTTATCAGAAATAAGAATTAGAGCTGAAAAGAATCAAAGAGTGCTAGTGACAACACTTACTAAGAGAATGGCTGAAGATCTAACTGATTTTTTATCTGAAAATAAAGTAAGAGTTAGATATTTGCATTCCGAAATCCATTCAATTGAAAGAATTGAAATTATTCAAGATCTTAGAATGGGCGAATATGATGTTTTGGTAGGAGTTAATTTATTAAGAGAGGGACTAGATCTTCCTGAAGTATCCTTAGTCGCCATTTTAGATGCTGATAAAGAAGGTTTTCTCAGGGCAGAAAGGTCATTGATTCAAACTATAGGAAGAGCTGCAAGACATGTTGAAGGTGTTGCCTTGCTTTATGCAGATAACTTCACAGATTCAATGAAAAGAGCAATATCTGAAACTGAAAGAAGAAGAACTATTCAAAAAAAATATAATCAAGTCAATGGTATTACTCCAAAACCTGCAGGCAAAAAAATAGAAAATTCAATATTATCCTTTCTAGAACTTTCCAGAAAACTAGATGCTGGTGGTTTATCTAAAGATTTAATAAATATAGTTAATAACAAAACAGACGCAATTCTTAATTCCAGTGATAATCAATGTTTGCTCGAAGAATTACCTGACTTAATAGATAAGTTAGAAATTAAAATGAAAGATGCTGCAAAAGAGTTAAATTTTGAAGAAGCAGCAAATTTGAGGGATAGAATCAAAAAATTAAGACAAAAATTGGCAAGAAATAATTAAAAAGAATTTATTTTTCTAATTCGAAATGATTATGAATCGCATTAACGGCAATGTCACAATCTTTTTCTAAGACAATACATGAAGTCCTGATCTCACTAGTGGCAATCATTTCAATATTGATATTTTGGTCAGCTAATGCTCTAAATATTTTTCCAGCCGTTCCAACCTTAAATGCCATTCCAGCTCCTACAGTACTTACTTTGGCTATGGCAGGGCCATCTTCAATATATGATCCGGGCAATTTTTTTGTTAAGGCCTCAAAAACTAAGTTAGCTTTTTCTCTATCTTGTTTATTCATTGTAAAACTAATATCCTTAGTTTTTAAAGAGGAAATTCTTTCAGACTGAACGATAGTATCAAAAAGTAAATTATTTTCAGCTAATGCTAAACATATCGATGCTGCCACACCTGGACGATCAGGCAGTTTTCGAAAACTTACTTGAACTTGGTTTTTATCTAAAGCAATTCCTCTTACTTCAGGTTGGTCTTCTTTTGCGTTGATTGGATTAATAAATATTTGTGTATCTGATAACTTAAATTTCTCAGCAACAAATCTAATAGCTTTTGGAATATTATTAATTTCAATTACGCAGCTGACTTTAATTTCACTAGTAGCTATTAATCTGACATTTATATTCGCTTGAGATAAAGTATCAAACAAATCAGCTGACACACTTGGTCTACCCATAATGCCTGCTCCTTGAATACTCAATTTAGTCATATTTGTTTTTAGATTGAATTCTCCTCCTAAGTGACTAATTATGAGTTCACATTGCTCTGTAGTTTTTTTAACTTCTAATTCACTAACAGTAAATGTAATATCGTTATTATTCCCATCATTTGTCGCTTGTATTATTAAATCTACATTAATACTTGCTTCTGATAGTTTTTCAAATATTTGTGCAGCAATCCCAGGCCTATCAGGAATATTTGAGAGACTGAATACTGCTTGGTTTTCTAATACTTCAAGACTATTGACTGTTTTTGTTAATTCTAAGCTTCCTCTTTTTAGTGGGAGAGGTTGGATTTGACTTTCTAAGAGAGTACCAGTTGAGTCACTTTGGCTTGATTTGACGCATAATGCAATTCCATAATTCCTAGCTATTTCTACTGCTCTTGGATGTAAAACTGAAGCACCGACGCTTGCAAGTTCAAGCATTTCCTCGCAGCTAATTTTATCTAAGAGTTTTGCATTAGGAACAATTCTTGGATCGGTAGTAAGAACCCCAGGTACGTCTGTATAAATTTCGCAAGTCTCAGCTCCTAAAGCAGTTGATAAAGCTACCGCGGATGTATCTGAACCACCTCTACCTAAAGTTGTAATTTCCATTGATCCCGTATGGCTTAATGTTGTTCCTTGAAATCCAGCCACCACAACTACAAAACCCTGATTTATATAATTTAAGATTCTTTCTGTTTTAATATCTAGAATTCTCGCTTTCCCGTGTATTGATTCAGTGATTATTCCAACCTGACTACCGGTCATTGAAATTGCAGGTATTCCATATTCGTTTAATGCCATTGAGAGAAGAGATATGGTTACTTGCTCTCCAGTTGAAAGAAGCATATCCAATTCTCTTCGATTAGGATTTTTACTAATTGATCGCGCTAAACAATTTAAATCATCTGTAGTTTGCCCCATTGCAGAAACAACTACGACAATTTCATTTCCTGCTTCTTTACTTTGACAAATGCTACTTGCAATATTTTGAATTTTTTTAATGTCACCGACGGAAGTACCGCCAAATTTTTTTACTAGTAAAGCCATATTTAAATCATAATGAAAATTCTTAAACTTAAAATTTGGTTAACTTAAATTAATTAAATTCTCTATAAAAACATTTATAGGATTATTACCTTGTTTTAGTAATGATTCAATATCTAATAAGTTACTCATTAAATTAATTAAATATTCTTGCGATACATTTTTTACTTTTTTTCGCATAAAAAAAATTCTTTTTGGATTAGAAATGCCTGCAAGATTACAAATCTTTTCTGCATTATCGTTTCCTGAATTAACGGCTAATTTTATAATGGTATGAATTCTTATTTGACTAATTAAACCTGCATTTAGTCTTATAGCAGGTTCTCCTTTCTGTAAGGAATAATTTATTTCATTAAGGCTTTGATCAATATTTTTTTGTAAGAGAAGATCAATGATTTTGAAAATGTTGGATTGATGATCAATAAATATTTTTTTTACATCATTACTTTTAAGAAAAAGGTGTGAATTTGCATCACTTCTTTCTGCAGAAAGGTATGTTTTTGCTTTGGCTAATTCATTTCTTAGTTTAAAGCTATCATTCCCAACAGAATCAATAATGAATTCAGCTGCATTTTTGTCAATTTTAATATTCATTTCATTTGCAGCATCTTCTAAAAATTTTTTTTGTCCTTCAATGTCCCAGATTTCTGGTAAGGTAAATGATTTTTCTTTGGCTAAATTATTTTTGATAAGTTTTTGCAAAAATTTAGTACTCTTTAGTCTTGAATCTGGTTTTTTTGTATTTTGTAAAATCAAATAAGTATTTTGTGGTATGTTGTCATGAATTTTTTCAAATTTAGTTCTTAGATCCTCATTTTTTGCAGTAAAAATTGGATTATTTTTCAATGTAACTATCCTGTATCCCGCTCCAAAAGGAGGTGTAAGAACTGCATCAAAAGCTTTATTTACTTGCTCATTATCATCTCCATTTAAATTAGTGACGTTTATTTCTTTCCAATCTTTGGATACTTCTTTATCAATTAATTTTTGAATAAATGTATTTTGAGCATTTAGATCATTACCCCATAATATTTGTATTGGCATAATCGCTCAATAAAAATCATATTTTAACTATGATTACTTCTAACACAAAAAAAATTTAATGGTAATAGATCATCCAATTTTTTTGGAAAGCATCAGATTCATAAGATCTAATTTAGGAGCTAATGATCTAAATTATTTGGAAAAAAAAGTTTTAGAGAGATTAGTCCATACTTCAGGAGATTTTTCAGTTCAAAATCTTGTAAATTTTAGTGAGGGTGCTTGTGAAAAGGGGCTTCAGGCACTTAAAAATGGTGCTCCGATTTTAACTGATACCGATATGGCTGCAGCAGCTATAAAATCTATGGCAGAAAATACAACTAGAAATAAAATATTCACAGCTAGAATGTGGTTTGGAAAAAATAATCATACAAAATTAACCAAAACTGCATATGGCTTAAGTGAAGGTTGGAAGGAGTTATCTGCTATAAATTTTGGAAGCAAATCACCTATTGTAGTTATTGGCAGTTCGCCTACAGCTTTAACTTATTTAATTGATATTTTAGAGAATGCAAAATATATACCTAGTTTAATTATCGGAATGCCCGTTGGATTTATTGGAGTTGAGAAAAGCAAAAACAAATTGATTTCTACCGATCTTCCTAGAATTGTTTTGAATTCAACTAGAGGAGGTGCTGCCATGGCAGCTGCTTCGGTTAACGCCTTGTTGAGGGAAACTATTTAAAAAATTGTTTATTTTCTAAAAATTTCAAAAATCTACTCAATATCAAAATTTAATTTATTATTTTTTTCCAAAGAATTTAAAACTAATTTTGCTTTTTCTGTAACTTCTTTTGGAACTCCTGCTAATTTAGCAGCTTCTATTCCATAGCTTTTGTTTGAGCCTCCTTTAACAATCCTGTGACTAAAAATTAGCTGATCGTTATTTTGTTCTACTAAAACTTGAAAATTTTGTATATTCGTATTTGAATTTTTTAAATAATTCAGTTCATGATAGTGCGTAGCAAAAATAGTATTACATTGAATTTTTTTTGCAATATATTCACTTACTGACCAAGCTATTGAAAGTCCATCAAAAGTAGATGTCCCTCTACCTATCTCATCAAGTAAAACTAGTGAGCTAGAAGTTGCCTGATTTAGAATTGATGCAGTTTCAGACATTTCTACCATAAATGTTGATTGTCCAGATGATTGATCATCAACTGCCCCAATTCTTGTAAAAATCCTATCTACAATCTTGATTTCAGCATTATTAGCAGGAACAAAGCAACCAATTTGAGTGAGAATTTGTATTAAACCAAGTTGTCTTATAAAGCAACTTTTTCCGCTTGCATTGGGACCGGTTAATATAATTAATTTTTGATTCTCCTCAAAAGAGATATCATTTGCTACAAACTTTTTATCATTTAACAATTGTTCTACAATTGGATTTCTTCCTGCGATAATTTTTGTACTATTTTTTGTCATTGAATCATTTATAGATATTAATGAAGGTTTTATAAAATTGTTTTCTACTGAAGTAATTGATAAACCAAGCAATGCATCAAGAGATGCTATCGATTTTGCTATTGATCTTATTTGTGTTGTTTTTTCAGCAACTATATTCCTTAATTCGCAGAAAATTTCATATTCTCTTGATGCAGCCCTACTTTTTATTTGGAAAATCTTATTTTCTTTATTTTTAATTTCTGAAGTGATATACCTTTCTTCATTAGTAAGTGTTTGCCTTTTGATCCAATGTTGTGGAGCTAAATTAACTTTTGACTTATTTATAGAAATGTAGTAACCAAAATTTTTATGAAATTGAATTTTTAGGTTTGAAATTTTGCTAATTTTTCTTTCTTTTAATTCCTCTTTATTTAGCCACTCAGAGTAATCATCCATTAAATTTCGTAAACCATCTAATATATTGTCAACTCCATCGTGGATCATGCCTCCTTCACTAACATTTAGAGGAGGATTTTCTATTAGTTTAAAACTTATAGTATCAGCTAATTCTAAGAGTCCTTCATCAATATTTTTTAATTGATCAGTCCAATCTGGGAGATCATATTTAAATAATTCAATTATGGATTTTAGTCTAGGCAATTTTTTTAAACCTTCAGCTATTGCAATTAAGTCTCTGGGACTTGCATGACCTGCACAAGCTCTACCTGCAAGTCTTTCTAAATCCCCCATTGCTCTAAGTAAATTTTGGGTATCTATACGTAATTGTTTAGATTCAAGAAAGTTTGTAATTATATTTTGTCTTTTATAAATTTCATTAACGTTTAATAGTGGTGAATCTATCCACCTTCTTAAACACCTTGCACCCATGCAAGTATAAGTTCTATCAATACTCCATAGTAGCGAACCTACATAATTGTTTTCTCGTTGTGTATTTTTGATTTCTAAGTTTTTTTGAGTTTGATAATCAATAATTAATTTGTTGTGACCAAATTGAATTTGTGGAAAGTCTAATGATATTTTTACAGAAGAATCTTTATTTACATTTGAAGGATTAATTTTTTCTAAATAATTTAATAAACCACCAAGTGATCTAGTTGCATTGTTTAAATTTTTAAGTCCTATGCCTTCTAGGTTTACAATTTGGAAATAATTTTTTATTAGATAATTTGCTTCATTAATCCCAAAATTAGTCTCTTGAGAAACAGTATAAGTAATTTGACTATTTTCTTTAATTAATAAATTTCTTACTTCATTGCTTCCTACAATTATTTCTGAAGAATCTAATTTAATAATTTCATCAAATAGTTTTGACAGAGATTGGCCTTCTAAAGTTATTAATTCTCCTGTACTTACATCAGCTTTTGATATGCCCCATTCATAAGATTCATCTGAGTTTTCTTCTGATAAGTAAATAGCAGTAATCCAATTATTTTTCTTTGCTATTAACATCCCTTCTTCAATTACAGTTCCAGGAGTAATTATCCTTGTTATTCCTCTTTTAATTGGAGTCCCATAATTTCCAGAACTTTTTTCTAATTGGTCGCATATAACCACAGAATAATTTTTTTTAATTAAATCAGCACAGTATCTCTCCATTGCATGATAGGGAACCCCTGCCATAGGGATCTTACCAATCTCTTTGCCAGCATCTTTACTGGTAAGCGTTATTTCTAAAAGGTTAGATATTAATACAGCGTCCTCAAAAAAACATTCAAAAAAATCTCCTAATCTATAAAGTAATAACCTATCTTTATTTTCCTCTTTTAGAGTTACATAATGCTTCATTACAGGAGTTAATTTCAGTTTTGCAACTGTTTTATAGCTATAAGATTCTTCATTGATGCAAACATTTTTGTTATTTGAAATTAATTCAGTCTTGAATTTATTTATTAAATTAGTTGAATTTTTTCTTTGTCTAGGTCTTTTTTGAGATTCTTCTTTTAAATCTTCCGAAGATAAATCTTCTGGAATTTTTGTTATTTCTTTTTGCTCATTATTGTCATTACCAATCGCAAATAAATTCTTTTGAATTATCGTATCTTCTTGCATACTTTTTTAATTCCTAAATAGATATTAGGTAGAAATTTTTTTTTTGCATTTAAAGTAGCTAAAGTATGTAAATTTTCTCTAAAAATTATCATTTTCATGAGATTATAGTATTTATAATAATTTGAAACCTAAGACTGAATTATGCAGGCTGTTAACTTTTTCTTCGTAAATGCTCTATTATTTGCTTCTTTAATTGCAGTAGTTGGAGTACCCGTTTTATATGTGACTCAACCTTCTACTGAGGAAGGACAGAAAGAAAGTAGGAGAAAAATCTATTCTATTGCTGCTGTTTGGGTTGTTTTGGTTTTTGTTACTGGGATAGTTTCTTCATTAGTTTGAACTTAATACCTTTTCGTGAGAGTCTATTAATATATCGAAGTAAAATTTAATGGCTATTTTTGAGGGTTCTTTTACGAATGCATCTACTTTAAAAGTTGGTATTGTAATAGCAAGATTTAATGATTTAATTACAAATAAAATTCTATCTGGTTGTCTTGATTGTTTAAAAAGACATGGTTTAGATACTTCTGAAATAAGCAATCAAGTAGATATAGTTTGGGTTCCTGGTTCATTTGAGTTGCCAATCGCAGCTAAAACCCTCATGAAAAAAAAGAATTATGACGTTGTAATTGCTCTTGGGGCTGTGATCCGTGGTGAAACTTCCCACTATGATGTAGTTATATCTGAGGCGAGCAAGGGTATTTCACAAGTTTCAAATGAAAATAATGTTCCAGTTATTTTTGGAGTTTTAACTACTGATACTATGCAGCAGGCTTTAGAAAGAGCAGGCATCAAAAATAATCTTGGTTGGAATTATGCTTTACAAGCAATTGAGATGGGATCCTTAATTAAAAATTTAAATTAGTTAAAAAAAAAATAATTATTTTTCTTATTAAGCCCTTCTTTGAGATAAAATAAAAAAGCTGTGCGGATGTAGCTCAGTGGTAGAGCATCTCCTTGCCAAGGAGAATGTCGAGAGTTCGAATCTCTTCATCCGCTTTTAATGTTTGTATCTTTTAGAATATTCTTAAAGATAATTTCGTAATGACAAAAGTAATTTCTATTAAGGATTTAAAGGGATTATTTACTAAACCTTATGGTACAGATGCGCCAACGAAACAAAAATGGTCTGAATTTTATAATGAGAATGTTATTTTTACAGACCCAACCCAGGAAACAGAGGGCTTAGATTCTTATGTTAAAGCTCAAGAAAAGCTAGTTAAAAGATGTGATGATGTTTTTTTAGAAACTCATGCAATTTCCATAACTGGTGATTGTGGATTTGTTGAATGGACAATGGGTTTAAAAATTATGGGTAAAGAATTTATTTATCCAGGAACTACTCGTTTACTATTTGGTGAAAATGGATTAATAACAGAGCACAGAGATTACTTTGATTTTTGCGGCCCAACTTTTGGACCAGTTCCTATTTTAGGACCTTTTATAAGATGGCTTTATAGTAAATTTGTATCTTGAATTTTTTCTTTATTTACAAAGTGCATTATATTTCACGAATCAATAAATTTTGAGAAGTAACTTCTTTAAAATCAAATTGAGAATAAAACAATTTTTTATTTGTTGTCATTAAATATAATTTTTTTGTATTTTTAATTTTTTTACAAGATAAAAGATTTTTTAGAATTAATGTGCCAAACCCTTTGCCTTGGTGATTTTGATCTATAACAATATCCCAAAGTACTCCGCGGTAAATCCCATCGGTTAAAGCTCTACCAAAACCAACTATTTCCTTATCAACCCAAAGACTTATTACGACATCACTATTAGCAAGACATTTTTTGAGATCATTAATTGTTCTATTTTTTGCCCAGAAAGTATTGGTATCTAATAATTTTTGTAGCTTAATTAATCCATTTGTTGGTTTAAGATTAGGACCTAATCCAAAAACCCTTAACCCTAAAGCTCCTTTGGCATGTTTGATTAGAGATATTTCTTTCATTTATTAAAAAGATTTTGGAAAAGTGATGTCAGCTAGGTTATTTTTCTGACTTCAATCTAAATACCTTAATCGATAGTTTCTATAAAATAAAGAGATAATAGTTTTCTTCATTCTGTTGTAACGCACTAATTTATAATGTTTGTAATAGGATAAATTTTTTAGGGACTTTTACTTATGCTAAAACTTTTGTTGGGAGATCCGAATACACGAAAGTTAAAGCGCTATCAACCAATAGTGGAAGAGATAAATTTTTTAGAAGAAGAAATTTCTCAATTGACCGATGATGAGCTTAGAAAAGTAACTCAAAATCTTAAATCAAATATTTCAGCAGAATTAGATTTTAAAAAACAAAAAGAACTCCTAGAAGAATTTCTTCCAAAAGCCTTTGCAATCGTAAGAGAAGCAAGTAAACGTGTTCTTGATATGAGGCATTTTGATGTTCAGTTAATAGGCGGGATGGTTTTAAATGAGTGTCAAATTGCTGAGATGAAGACTGGAGAGGGGAAAACTCTTGTCGCAACATTACCTTGTTATTTAAATGCTCTTACGGGGAAAGGTGTTCATGTTGTTACTGTAAATGATTATTTAGCTAGAAGGGATGCAGAGTGGATGGGACAAGTTCATCGTTTTTTAGGTTTATCCGTTGGTTTGATTCAGCAAGATATGAATCCAGTTGAGAGAAAGAAAAATTATGATTGCGATATAACTTATGCCACAAATTCAGAATTAGGATTTGACTATTTAAGAGATAATATGGCTACCGATATTAGTGAGGTAGTTCAAAGAAAATTTAATTACTGCGTAATTGATGAGGTTGATTCAATATTAATTGATGAAGCAAGAACGCCTCTAATCATTTCTGGCCAAGTTGAAAGACCACAAGAAAAATATCAAAAAGCTGCAGAATTATCTTTGGCATTAGTCAAAGCAAAAGAATTAAGTAAAGATGGTATTGATCCTGAAGGCGATTATGAAGTTGATGAAAAACAGAGAAGTTGTATATTAACTGATCAGGGTTTTGCAAAATGTGAGGAGTATTTGGGAGTTAATGATTTATATAATCCCAAAGATCCTTGGGCGCATTATGTAACTAACGCTTTAAAAGCCAAAGAATTATTTATTAAAGATGTGAATTATATTATCAAGAACGATGAGGCTGTCATAGTGGATGAATTTACTGGTAGGGTAATGCCAGGAAGACGTTGGAGTGATGGACAACATCAGGCAATAGAAGCGAAAGAGAGTCTTAAAATTCAGCCTGAGACTCAAACATTAGCATCCATAACTTATCAGAATTTTTTCCTTTTATATCCTGGTTTAGCAGGAATGACGGGAACTGCAAAAACTGAGGAAGTTGAATTTGAAAAAACTTATAAATTAGAATCAACAGTTATACCAACAAATCAAGTAAGAAAGAGACAAGATTGGTCTGATCAAGTATTCAAAACAGAGATTGGTAAATGGAAAGCCGTTGCCAAAGAAACTTCACAAATTCATAGAGATGGTAGACCTGTTTTAGTTGGTACAACAAGTGTTGAAAAAAGTGAATTATTAAGTTCACTTTTATCTGCTGAAAAAATCCCACATAATTTGTTAAATGCTAAGCCAGAGAACGTTGAACGTGAGGCAGAAATTGTTGCTCAGGCAGGAAGAGCAGGTGCTGTCACTATTGCGACTAATATGGCTGGAAGGGGCACAGATATAATTCTTGGCGGTAATAGTGACTATATGGCAAGGCTTAAATTAAAAGAAATTCTAATTCCTTTGTTAGTCAAGCCTGATAATGAGCATAAGCCACCAATACCTAAACAAAGGAATTCAAAATCTAAGGCTGGTTTTTCTACAAAAACTGGTTCAAATTTGAAAAAGAACCTTTCAGATTCTTCAACAAGTCTTTTCCCTTGCAAACTAGATGAAGTAATTGAAAAGAAACTCTCTCTTTTATCTGATGAACTTGTTAAAAATTGGGGAGATAGACAACTTTCTGTTTTGGAGCTTGATGACAGGATAGCTACAGCTGCAGAAAAAGCACCAACTAATGATGACTTGATAAAGCTTTTGAGAGAATCTTTGTCTGATGTAAAAAAAGAATATGAAAAAGTTTTGATTCATGAAGAAGAAAAAGTAAGAGAAGCTGGCGGTTTACATGTCATTGGTACTGAAAGGCATGAATCACGAAGAGTGGATAATCAACTTAGAGGAAGAGCAGGAAGACAAGGTGATCTTGGCAGTACAAGATTCTTTTTATCTTTAGATGATAATTTATTAAGGATTTTTGGAGGTGATAGAGTAGCAAACCTAATGAATGCTTTTAGAGTTGATGAAGATATGCCTATTGAGTCCGGAATGCTTACTAGGTCTCTAGAAAGTGCTCAAAAGAAAGTTGAAACCTACTATTACGATATTAGAAAACAAGTTTTTGAATACGACGAGGTAATGAACAATCAAAGAAAAGCAGTTTATGGCGAAAGACTCAGAGTATTGAAAGGAATTGATTTAAAAAGACAAGTAATAGGATATGGAGAAAGGACAATGATTGAAATTGTAGATGCTTATATTAATCCTGATCTTCCTCCTGAAGAATGGAATATTGATCAATTAATTTCTAAAGTCAAAGAATTTATATATTTATTAGATGATCTTAAATCTGATGATATTAATTTACTATCAATAGAAGAATTAAAAAACTATCTTCAAGAGCAGTTGCGAATAGCTTATGATTTAAAGGAATCACAAATAGAAAAGATTCGTCCAGGATTAATGAGAGAAGCTGAAAGATTTTTTATTTTGCAGCAAATCGATAATTTATGGCGAGAACATCTTCAATCCATGGATTCCTTGAGAGAATCAGTCGGATTGAGAGGTTATGGTCAAAAAGATCCATTAATCGAATATAAAAATGAGGGATATGACATGTTTCTCGAAATGATGACTAATATGAGACGAAACGTGATTTATTCAATGTTTATGTTTCAACCTAAAACTGACGTTAATGAAAAAAATTGAATCAATATTTAATCATCTCCAAGAAATTCAAAAATTTCTTTATCTTTAAGACTTTGAGAATCACCGAGTTTAGAAATATCAATAGATTCTGAGCTGACTATACATTGTAGAGTTTTTTGTAATTTAAGAATTTCATTTTCAAGAGAGTCTATCCTATCCATTAAATTTTTTATCACATTAGCTTCTGCATCTGGTAAGGCAGAGTGAGCTAATGGATTGACTTTGACTCCACTTTGATGCACTACCCTGCCAGGAACTCCGACCACAGTACTGTTCCCCTCTACATTTCGAACAACTACTGAGCCAGCACCAATACGGGTATTAGATCCTACCGTGATGGATCCAAGAACTTTTGCACCTGCTCCGACTACAACATTTTCCATTAAGGTGGGGTGTCTTTTGCCATGGCTTTTACCAGTACCTCCTAATGTCACGCCTTGATAAAGCAAACAGTTATTTCCTATCTCAGCAGTTTCACCAATTACAACGCCCATTCCATGGTCTATGAAAACCCTTTTACCAATTTTTGCCCCAGGATGGATTTCAATACCTGTTGCTATCCTATTGAGATGACTGAGTACGCGGGGAATTAAAGGAATCTTTAATTGCCATAATTTATGTGTAAACCTATGGATAACTATTGATTGAAAGCCCGGGTAGCAAAGAAATATCTCTAATATTCCTCTTGCGGCGGGATCTCTCTCTCTGATAATTTCTATATCTGATTTAAAAGTTCTCAATACCATAGTTTAATTAATAACCCCTATTTCTTTTTTTAATTGATTTATTGTTTCGATACTTAAATAATTTTTAGCACATATTATTTGAGGTAATCTCATTAACTGAGAACGATTTTTTAATAATGTGTTTTCTACAACTGATAAACTCGGTCCATCACAAACTATATGGTTTGAAGCCTTTAAAAGCGAGAGTAATCTACTGTTATTGTCAGAGATTGCCGTCATAAGCATTAATTCACTACCACGCATGCTATGTATAATGACTTCTGCTGCTCTCAATAAACCAGGACTTATACTAACAATACCTACACAACTTCCAGCATTTAATTCCTTAAGAATTTTTAATTCCTTTTGAAAGTCGCTCAAGTCAACTGCAATAGCGCGAACTCCATGTTGCTTAGCAACTTTTTCTAGTGGCTGTAAAAAATATCTGCTTGTGACAATAGTACCATTATTTGAATTACTCAAAACTTTTTCTAATTCTTCCATAGGAACAACTTCTACTGGTACATTAACTGTTGTAGAAAGGTCTTCTGCTATTAACATAGAAGCTCCAATATCTTCTCTAGGAGTACTGACTATGATTCTTGATCCGCACTTAATACGCCAATCAATTTCATTGTTCAATATCTCTCTGGTCTCTTGTAAAGTGAATCCAAGAGTTATTAAGTTGTCAATTACCTTCTTTGCTTCTTGATCAGGTGCCTTACTTATTTTATCTTTTGAGTAAAGTGATTTTGTAAATTCTCTTTTAGTAAGATTATCTCTTACATAGATACCTGATCCAGCTATTGCTTCAACAACTCCATCTAATTCAAGTTGTCTGTAAACTTTGCTTATAGTATTCCGATGGAGTCCAGTCTGCATTGCAAGTTGCCTCGTACTGGGAAGTCTGTGTCCCGGAGGATAATGTCTAGCTGCAATTGCGAAACAAATTTGATTATTTAGTTGAGTAGATGCAGGTATATCACTTTCTTGTTGAATATGGAATCTCACTTTAGAAAAATCCTGACTAATTTAATTTTTGATATAGTGACACTTTAACATTCGTCATATTTTTTGATAACAATCTATCACCCATCATCTTTTTTAATAAGGGGAGTTTTGCGAGGGCTTAAAAACATAATCATGTTTCTCCCTTCTCTTTTTGGTTTTTGTTGAACTTCTGATTGTTCTTCTAAATCATTAGCCATTTTTAAAAGAAGTGTCTCAGCTAAATTTGAGTGTTGAATTTCTCTTCCCCTAAAAATTACAGTGCATTTTACTTTATCTCCTGATTTTAGAAATTTAGTAGCTTGACCAATCCGAACATCATAATCATGCTTGTCAATTTTATACCTCATTTTTACTTCTTTAACTTCTGTTTGATGAGATTTTTTCCTTGCTTCTTTAGCTTTCTTTTCTTGTTCAAATTTATATTTACCGTAGTCCATGATTCTACAAACCGGAGGATTTGCTTTTTCGCTCACCAAAACCAAATCAAGTTCTCTTTGAGATGCTATTTCTAATGCTTCTAATCTATCTATGACGCCTAATTGTTTTCCATCTGAATCAACGACTCTCAATTGAGGGTATTTTATTCTTTCATTTATATTTGGTAGCTCTCTTACTGGAGCTCGTCGGTCAAAGCGTGGGCGTGGGGGCATTCAGTTAATTAAAAAAATTGATTGGATGATGAACAAAATCTATTTTTATGAAGTTAGCTTAAAAAAGACTCTATTTTAATTATTGCATCTTTTAGCAGGTTTTTGTTATTAAGCCAAAGAGGATTATTTTTATTACGAAACCAAGTTTTTTGTCTTTTGGCAAATTGGATTGTTTTTGTCGCAGTCAACTCAATCGCTTTGTCAATTGTTGAACGGTTATTTAAAACATCTCTGGCTTCTCGATAACCAATGGTTTCTAATATTGGCAAATCAAATCCGTATTTAGAGATAAGGTGGTTCGTCTCCTCAATAATTCCAGATAAAAACATATTTTTTGTTCTTTGAAAAATTCTTTCTTTTAAATTGTCTCTATCTAATCCAAGCTCTAGGATTTTCCAGTTAGGCGGTTTTTGAACTTTCAGAGTTGACAAAGGTTTTCCTGTTACATAGAAGACTTCTAAAGCTCTTATTGTTCTAATGTGGTCAGCAAAATTGATTTTTTTTGTCGATAATGGATCACAATTTTTTAACAGGTCCCAACATTTTTCCTGACCAAGTTCTTCTAATTGTCTTCTGAAATTATTTTGAGGAGGGACATCTGGTACAAAAAATCCTTTTGTTATTGAGTTCATATACAAACCACTTCCTCCAACAAGAAAAGGTAAATTATTTTGTTTAATTTCTCCCTTAATAGATTTTTGAGCAATTTCTTGGAATTGTTTTACATTAATTGGATTGATTGGTTCCTCAATATCTATTAAAAAATGCTTTATTTTTTTTTGTTGTATTTTAGATGGCTTGGCTGTTCCAATATCCATGGACTTATAAATTTGTCTTGAATCGATATTGTGTATATGAGTTTTAAAATATTCTGCAATTTCAATAGCTAATTCTGTTTTGCCACTTGCAGTAGGCCCAATTAAAATTATTACGTGAGGTAGATAAGAAGACATATGAATTTCTGAAGAAAAAAATATAAGCTATATAATTAAAGTGATTAATTTTTTCATTGACTTCGAGCCTTTATCTTATTGCGGTGGTAAGTTTAATGAAAGACCTTTTAAAAATAACATTTTAAAAGTCTAATATTTTTTTTATATTAAATGAGTGAGGACAAAAGATCTAATACAGTCTCAAATGAATATGGCGCAGAACAGATACAGGTTTTAGAGGGGTTAGAACCAGTTCGTAAACGCCCAGGGATGTATATAGGTTCAACAGGACCTAGAGGATTACACCATTTAGTATATGAGGTGGTTGATAACTCGGTTGATGAAGCACTTGCAGGACATTGTGATCACATAGAAATAGTTCTTCGAGCAGATGGTTCTGCTTTAATTTCTGATAATGGACGAGGTATTCCAACAGATATTCATCCAAGAACAGGGAAAAGTGCCTTAGAAACTGTACTAACTGTTCTTCATGCAGGAGGCAAATTTGGAAGTGGTGGTTATAAAGTGTCAGGGGGTTTGCACGGAGTAGGAATATCTGTAGTTAATGCTCTAAGCGAATGGGTTAATGTGACTGTTTATAGGGATGGAAGCGAATTTAATCAAAGATTTGAAAAAGGTGTATCAAAGGGTGAATTGGAAACTAAAAAGCAGACTGGCAAACCATTTAAAAAAGGAACAACTATTTGCTTTAAACCCGACAAAACGATTTTTTCTGGAGGAATTGAATTTGAATATGCTCTTCTTTCATCAAGATTAAGGGAGCTAGCTTATCTTAATGGCGGAGTAAAAATTGTTTTTAGAGATGAAAGAAATCAATTATCAGATGGTTCTTTTAAAGAAGAAGTTTACTTGTATCAAGGAGGTATTAAAGAATATGTTGAATACATGAATACTGAAAAAGATTCTATTCATCCTGAAATAATTTATGTTGACTCACAGAAAGAAAATGTATACGTAGAAGCAGCTTTGCAATGGTGTTCAGATGTATATTCAGATAATATTTTAGGATTTGCAAATAATATTAGAACTATTGATGGAGGAACTCATATTGAAGGGCTAAAAACAGTTCTGACAAGAACTTTCAATAATCTTGCAAAAAAGAGAGGCAAAAGAAAAGATATTGAAAAAAATTTAGCTGGTGAAAATATTAGAGAGGGTTTGACTGTTGTTTTATCAGTAAAAGTTCCAGATCCCGAATTTGAAGGTCAAACAAAAACAAAATTAGGAAATACTGAAGTACGAGGGATTGTGGATTCTCTCATTGGGGAGGCTCTCACAAAATATATGGAATTCAATCCTGGAATTTTGGACTTGATTCTTGAAAAAGCGATTCAATCATTTAATGCGGCAGAAGCTGCGAGAAGGGCTAGAGAATTAGTAAGAAGAAAAAGTGTTCTAGAAAGTTCTACATTACCTGGCAAATTAGCAGATTGTAGTTCTAGAGATCCCTCAGAATCAGAAATTTATATAGTTGAAGGAGATTCGGCTGGTGGTTCCGCAAAACAAGGACGAGATAGAAATTTTCAGGCTATTTTACCTCTCAGGGGTAAAATTCTTAATATTGAAAAAACTGATGATACTAAAATATATAAAAACACAGAAATACAGTCATTAATAACAGCTCTAGGATTAGGAATAAAAGGAGAGGATTTCGACGAGAACTCTTTGAGATACCATAGAGTTGTAATTATGACGGATGCTGATGTTGACGGTGCTCATATAAGAACTTTATTGTTGACATTTTTTTACAGATACCAAAGAGAACTTGTTGAGAAAGGTTTTATATACATTGCTTGTCCCCCTCTTTATAAAGTTGAAAGAGGTAAGAATCATACTTACTGTTATAACGAGAATCAATTAAAGGAAACAATTCAAGATTTTGGAGAAAATGCAAATTACAATATCCAAAGATTTAAGGGATTAGGTGAGATGATGCCGAGACAATTATGGGATACAACTATGAATCCTCAAACTAGGATGATGAAAAGGGTTGAAATTGAAGATGCACTTGAAGCTGACAGAATATTCAATATATTAATGGGAGATAAAGTGGCACCAAGAAGAGAATTTATTGAAACTCATAGTAGCAATTTAGATATGGCAACTTTAGATATATGATTAATAATGTTCTCAAGAATTTTTGTTTAATTACTTTTGCATTAATTGCTCCAATTACATTACCTGCAGGTGGGATCCAAAAAAGTTTAAATCAAAATAAGTTCCCTAATAATACAAATGAAATTATATTGAGTTCCAATACTTCGCTATATTCTTCTCCTGAAATTTATGCTAAGGAATTATTAGTTCTTGATGTAGGTACAACGTTATCAGTATTACGTAATTGGAAAGTTAGCAAAAATGAAACTTGGGTTAGAGTTGAATTAGCTTCTAATAAATTTTTAGATAATCCTAATAAGATTTTAAAAGGTTGGATAAAAATGTAAATTTTGGATTTTAGTTCAATAAGTATAATTTTACTCGGCAGTACATTTGGATTAATACTCAGAATACTCATACAAAATAATTTTAAAAAAAGTATGGGTTTTGATATTCAAAATACTTCAATAGTAAATTTTTTATCATCTTTTTTATTAGGAATTTTAGTAGCTTTAAATTTTATTAATAACAAAATATTAGTTTTATTTTATAGTGGTTTTTTAGGATGTTTTAGTACATTTTCTTCCTTCATATATCAACTATTTGACTTGTTTCAAAAGAGAAAATTCCTAAGATTATTTTTCCACTATATTGAAGTTATATTTTTTTCATTCCTGTTCTTTTATTTAGGTTATTTTCTCATTCAGTTTTTTTAAAGTGAAAATAAATAATTTTATTTATATTCTTTTAGCTGCTTACCTAGCTACTTTTTTAAGATTAACTATAAATAATAATTTTTTTGTTTCAATAATTGGATCATTTTTAGTGGGTTTTTTTATAAGTAGAAGATTAAGTGATTCAACTAAAAAAATTTTATTGAGTGGTTTTTTTTCTTGCTTTACATCCTTTAGCGGATTTATATATTTTTTGTACATAATTTTAAATCAAGGGGATTGGATAAAATTTATAATTTTTTTTAATTTAATCATTATCGTAAATTTATTAACAATGCTTTTCGGGTTCTGGATAAGTAGAAAAATTACTTAGATTTCATATAATGGTGTTGTTACTTTGATAAGGGATTATATTTATGAATGAAAATAATCTTGAGACAGTTACATCGTTATCTTCAGATTTAAGTACAAGAGAAAATATTACTATTCAACTTGAGGAATTGCTCATCGCGGGAAATTATGATGAGGCAAAGTTACTTTTAGAGCCTTCCCAACCTGTTGATATTGCGGATGCTATTGGAAGCCTCCCACTAATATTACAGGCATTAGCATTTCGATTACTAAAGAAAAATGAAGCAATTGAGGTTTATGAATATTTAGATCCAGTAGTTCAGCAAACTTTATTAGAAAGACTTCGTTCAGGAGAGGTTTTAGAAATCGTTGAAAAAATGGCTCCTGATGATAGGGTTCAACTCTTTGATGAATTACCTGCAAAAGTTGTACGAAAATTTTTGTCTGCTCTTAGTCCTGGTGAAAGGAAAGTAACAGCTGAATTACTTGGATATGAGCCTGAAACTGCCGGAAGATTAATGACAACAGAATTTATAGACCTTAAAGAGATGCAAACAGCGGCTGATGCTCTTTCTTTAGTTAGGAAAAGAGCCCCATTTACTGAAACTATTTATAGCTTATATGTTACAGATAAAGAAAGACATTTAACTGGTATTCTCTCTTTAAGAGACCTTGTAACTGCTGATCCCTCTAAGCCAATTGGTGATGTTATGACAAGAGATGTAGTTAATATCTCTACTAATACCAATCAAGAAGAGGTTGCTAGAGCAATACAAAGATATGATTTTTTAGCTCTACCAGTCGTTGATAAAGAAAAAAGACTGGTTGGGATAGTAACTGTTGATGATTTAATTGATGTAATAGAACAAGAAGCAACAAGAGACATTTACGCAGCAGGGGCAGTACAACCTGGAGATGAAGATGACTATTTCCAAAGTAGTTTGTTTACTATTGCTCGAAGAAGAATTTTATGGTTATTAATTTTGGTTTTGGCAAATGGTTTAACTACAAAGGTTATAGCTATGAATGATCAAGTATTAAAAGAAATAGTATTATTAGCTGCATTTATTCCACTACTTATTGGTACTGGAGGAAATGTTGGTGCTCAAAGTTCAACGGTTGTCATTAGAGGTTTAAGTACTCAAAAATTGAAGTCTCTGGGTGCCATTAAGGCAGTAGTTAAGGAGGCAATCACAGGCGCTCTTTTAGGTGTTTTCATGATGCTTGTAGTATTTCCCTTTGCTTGGTGGCAAGGAGAAGGGCCTTTAGTCGCTTCAGCGGTGGGAATAAGTTTAATATCTATAACAACCTTAGCTGCTACAACAGGAGCGATCCTTCCTTTGTTGTTTGACAGAATGAAATTGGATCCAGCCTTAATGTCTTCCCCTTTCATTACAACCGTCACTGATATTGCTGGTGTATTTATTTATCTCAGTACAGCAAAATGGCTATTAAATGCATCATTGACCTAAATTCACTAGGTATTTATTCTCATTTTTGTAAAATTGTGGATTTTTTTGTTTAACTTTACATTTCTTAATGGTATTGTTTACAAAACATCATTTAACTTTCATGTCTTCTGAAACAATAGTTGAAAATAAATTAGCGTCTATCGCGAGTATAAAAGCTAGTAATGATGTTGATCTTGTTCGATCATACTTAAGGGATATAGGAAGAGTTCCTTTACTATCTCATGAGCAAGAAATTACTTTAGGTAGACAAGTTCAAGAGTACATGGAAGTTGAAAGAACAGAATTAGAAATTATTGAATTAACTGGAGACAAGCCTAATATTGATGAATTATCGACCAAATTAAATTTATCTTCCTCCATAATTAAAAAAAGATTGAGAGCTGGACAGAGGGCTAAAGAAAGAATGGTCGCAGCGAATTTAAGATTGGTGGTGAGCGTTGCAAAAAAATATACAAAAAGAAATATGGAACTTTTAGATCTAATTCAGGAAGGAACTATAGGATTGGTCAGAGGAGTTGAAAAATTTGACCCAGCAAGAGGTTACAAGTTTTCAACATATGCTTACTGGTGGATTAGACAAGGTATTACAAGAGCAATAGCTGAAAAAAGTCGGGCGATAAGGCTACCAATTCACATAACTGAAATGTTGAATAAGTTAAAAAAAGGTCAAAGAGAGCTCAGCCAAGAAATGTCTAGAACTCCAACTGTAAGTGAACTTGCAAAATATGTAGAGCTTCCCGAAGATGATGTTAAAGATTTGATGTGCAAAGCCGGACAACCAGTGAGTCTTGAAACCAAAGTTGGTGATGGTGAAGATACTGTTTTACTAGATTTACTGGCAGGGGGCGAGGATTTGCCAGACGAACAAATAGAGATGGATTGTATGAGAGGTGATCTGCATTCTCTTTTACATCAATTGCCTGATTTGCAATGTAGAGTTTTAAGAATGAGATATGGAATGGATGGTGATGAGCCAATGTCTCTTACTGGTATAGGAAGGGTTCTAGGGATCAGTAGGGATCGTGTAAGAAACCTTGAAAGAGATGGATTAAGAGGCTTGAGAAGACTTAGTGATAATGTAGAAGCTTATTTTGTTTCTTGAATAAATTCACTTATTAGTTTATTTGTTTTTTCAGGTTCTTCATCATGAGGACAGTGACCAGCGCCATTAATAATATCTAATCTTTTAATATTCCTGAATTGTTTCTTCCATTCTTTTGCTTCATTTAAAGATTCCCAAGGATCTTCCTCGCCCCATATCAATTGGATTGGAGCATCAACTTTATCGAAAAGGTCAGTTGCAAGATAGTCATCAAATAAGTTAATAAAACCACGAAAAGCTTCTTTAGAATTTTTTCTTTGAGAGGGTTGATAAAGTATTTCAATCAATTCTTTATCTATATTTTTTCCTGAAGGGTAAGCTTGTTCAAGTATTTTCTTTATAACTTTGGGATTAGCGGCTCTTGTAAAAAGTGTATTACTAATTACTCTTTGTCTGACTATCGTTTTAAGAACGGGTCTTAGTAGATTCATAAAGATATCACTTTTTTTTAAACGTTTATCATCCATAGTTCTTTGTGCACAATCAATCAAAATGATACCTTTGCAATTATCTTTGAGGATTTCAGCAGCTTTCAATGCAATAACACCACCAATTGAATTTCCTACCAAATAAACAGGAGATTTTATTATCTCAGTACAAAATGTTGATATTTGATTACCCCATAAGTCAAATGAATATTTAATTGAGTTTTCTTTTTCAGGTTCGTAATTTAATAAAGCACTAGGCTGACTACTTTTCCCAAATCCTAATAAGTCAATTGCGTAGCAGTTAGAAAATTTACCAAGAAAATCTTGATTATGTCTCCAGTGGTTTTTTGATGCCCCAAATCCATGAACTAATAAAATTTTAATATTTTTTTCAGAATCAGATTCTTTGGATAAAGACCAAGAAACTTCCCAATTTTTCCACTTCCACGTTTCAGACTTATTTAGAGACACTATAAGTATGCTTTTAATTAAACTTTAATTCAAAAAAAAATTATTTGTTTTTAATAAATTATTCTTAGTTAAGAAAAGTCGTTCATTTTATGAAAAAGAAAAAGGTCATATGTATTGGAGAGGCTTTAATAGACAGAATCAGAAATAAGTCAAATCAAGGATTTACAGATTTTTTGGGAGGTGCGCCGGCTAATGTTGCTTGCGCATTAAGAAAATTAAAAATAGATTCAATATTTATAGGAAGTTTGGGTAATGATTTTAATGGAAAAAAATTCATTAAACATCTTAATGAATTAGAAGTTAATTTAGATTTTTTGCAATTAGATAATGATTCATCTACTCGTGTGGTTAATGTAGAAAGAGATAAATTTGGAGATCGTTTTTTTTCAGGCTTTGAGGAAAGTTCTCATGCATGCTTTGCAGATGAAGTTCTAAGTAAAAAATTAATACAAAAAGAAATTTTAAATTTGGAGGAATCTTTTCTAGAAACAAAATATTTAGTTACAGGAACGATCTTGTTATCATCTCCAATATCAGCAGAGACCATTCTTTTTATTCTTGAACAGGCTAAAAATTTTGAAGTAAAAATAGTTATTGATTTGAATTGGAGAGAGGTCTTTTGGGATCATTCAAGTTTTTCATCAATAATTACTAAAGCCGCGAGAGTTGATTTAATCAAAAGTTTTTTAAATCATGCAAATGTTTTAAAACTTGCCAGGGAAGAAGCAACTTTGTTTTTTAAGGATGAGAATCCCTTGCTAATATCTCAACAATTGTCTAATAGACCAGATGTAATAATAACTGATGGGAAAAATCCCATTACATGGTATATCAATGGATTGCAGGGAATTACCGAAACTCTTACTACACAGAAAATTGTTGATACAACTGGTGCAGGCGATGCTTTTTTAGCTGGCTTAATTTCAAAATTAATTTCTTCTGGTTATCCTTCAAATGAACTTGAGATAGAAGATTGTATTAAGTTCGCAAGTGTTTGTGGATTATTAACTTGTCTTGGTGAAGGCGCTATTGAGCAACAGCCTTATTATGAGAAGGTTAATAAATTTTTGGGATCTCTTATTTCGTAGTTCCTTCCATAATTTTTCGCGTAACTAATTTCTATTTTCCAAAAATTATCAATAACTGGTTCTATAAATTCTGGCCATTCAATAACTAAAATAGCTTGTCTTTGTATTGCCTCTTCTTCTTCTGAAAAAAAAACTTCTTTTGCTGAAGAACTATTCTCTAACCTGTATAAATCAAGGTGAATTAGTGGAATTCTTCCAGAGTTATAGTGATGCGACAAAGCAAATGTAGGGCTTGTAATGTCCTCAGAGATTGACAAGCCATTAGCAATCCCTTGAACAAATGAAGTTTTCCCAGCCCCAATTGGTCCCTGTAACAAAACAATTGATTGGGGATTTAATTTGTGTGAGAGTTTTTTTCCTAAATTTAAAGTCTCTTTTAAATTCTCAACAAACACAAAAAAATGCAAAAATCATTTATAGTTTAATAGAAAAAGTATTTACTAGATATGGTTATCGCAAATTCAGTTAAAACCTCTACACCTAATTACGTAATTGCCGACATTTCTTTATCAGATTTTGGTCGTAAAGAAATTAAAATTGCCGAAACAGAAATGCCCGGACTAATGGCACTTAGAGAAAAATATCAATCTGACAAGCCACTAAAAGGTGCAAAAATAGCTGGAAGTCTTCATATGACTATTCAGACAGCAGTCTTAATAGAAACTCTTGTTGATCTTGGTGCAGAAGTCAAATGGGCTTCATGCAATATTTTTTCAACTCAAGATCATGCGGCTGCAGCTATCGCAGATCAAGGAATTTCTGTATACGCAAAAAAAGGTGAGACTCTTGATGAATATTGGCAATATACCCACTTTATCCTTGATTGGGGTTCAGATTCACCAAATATGATTCTTGATGATGGGGGAGATGCAACTGGCTTATTAATACTCGGTAGTAAAGCAGAAAAAGATTTATCTGTTTTAGATAATCCCGGTAACGAAGAAGAAATTGCCTTATTTAATTCTATTAAGTCTAAGTTGAAAAATGATAGCGACTTCTATTCTAGAATTAAGAGTAATATTATTGGTGTCACTGAAGAAACTACAACGGGAGTTGCAAGACTTTATCAACTGCAAAAGCAAAATGCTTTACCTTTCCCTGCTATTAACGTTAATGATTCAGTAACTAAGAGTAAATTTGATAATTTATATGGTTGCCGCGAATCTTTAGTTGATAGTATAAAGCGTGCAACTGATGTGATGATTGCTGGGAAGGTCGCTTTAGTAATGGGTTTTGGAGATGTAGGTAAGGGTTCAGCCCAGTCATTGCGTGGACTTGGCGCAATCGTAAAAGTTGCTGAAGTCGATCCAATTTGTGCTCTTCAAGCAGCAATGGAAGGTTTTAGCGTTGTTACGCTAGATGATGTTGTGAAAGATATAGATATTTTTGTTACGGCTACAGGAAACTATCAGGTTATAACTCATGAAAATCTTCTCAAGATGAAGGATGAGGCCATAGTTTGTAATATTGGACATTTCGATAATGAAATTGATGTAGCTTCATTAAAAAATTATCATTGGGAAAATATTAAGCCGCAAGTTGATCACATAACTCTACCTAGTGGAAACAAAATTATTCTTTTAGCTGAAGGTAGATTAGTCAATTTAGGCTGTGCCACTGGTCACCCAAGTTTTGTTATGAGTAACTCTTTTACTAATCAAGTATTAGCTCAAATCGAACTTTTCAATAAGTCAGAGCAATATGCGAAAGAGGTTTATGTTTTACCAAAACACCTAGATGAAATGGTAGCTAGATTACATTTAGATAAAATTGGTGCAAAATTAACAAAATTAACTAAAGAACAGGCTGATTATATTAATGTATCTGTTGATGGACCTTATAAACCAGAACTTTATAGATACTAAGATTGAGTTTAATTTTTGTAAATTTTCTTACTTCAATTCCTGATTACATTAGTTTGGCTGTTGAAAAAAATTCAACTATTGCATATCTTACTATTTGTCTGGCAATGTTTTTAGAAAATATAATCCCCCCAATCCCTTCGGAAATAATAATGCCATTAGGTGGTTTTTTTGTTTATCAACAAAAATTAAACTTCTATATTTTAGTTTTTTGGGGATTATTTGGAACTATTCTAGGATCATTGCCTTGGTATTATTTAGGTAGATTAGTAAATGAAAAAAGACTTTCAAATTTTCTAGATAAAAAGGGAAAATATCTGGGGATTTCTTCTAATGATTTAAATAAAAGTAAAAGGTGGTTTGATAAATATGGAGTTTCTCTGGTTTTTTGGGGTCGATTAGTACCAGGCATAAGAACTTTAATTTCAGTTCCCGCTGGCATAGAACTTATGCCATTAAGAAAATTTTTGCTTTGGACTACTTTAGGGAGCTTGATATGGGTAGCACTTCTCACTTATTCAGGATACTTATTTGGTGAAAACTATCTAATCATTGAAACTTATTTAGATCAAATAAAATATGTTGTAAAGCCAATTTTAATTTTAATTTTTTTATATTTTTTTATAAAAATGCTTATTAGATTTTTAAAAAAAAATAAAGCTTAGAAAGGAATTTCACTTGAGTTATTGCTGTTGGAATATTGATTATTATCAGACTCTTTTCGTGAGCCTAGTAAGTTTAATCTATCTACTCTAACAACTGGTTTATATCTATCTTCTCCAGTATTTTTATCTTTCCAACTATCAATTTTAAAACTTCCTGTAATTCCAATTAATGATCCTTTTTTTACATAATCTGCGGCTATTTGTGCTTGCTTGCCCCATATTTCTAGATTAAACCAATCTGGCTCTTCATCTCTGCTTCTTCTGTTAACTGCAATTGCGAAATTCGCCACAATACTTCCTGATTCGAAATATCTGACATCTGGTTCTCTTCCTGCTCTGCCAACAAGGTTAATAGTGTTAATTTCCATAATTTTTTTTTTTTTTATACTACTCATATTTCTTGGTTCTGCTCAAAGTTTTAAGTGCTATTCATAACTAAACGACAAAATTCCGAGAGCTTATCAAAAAATGGATATATTATTTATAAAAAGAAATTCTTATTGTGATTTTTAACAGATTTAAATTTTCTCGAGATATTGGCATAGATTTGGGAACGGCCAATACTCTTATACACGTATCAGGAAAAGGCGTTGTTTTACAAGAGCCTTCAGTGGTAGCTATGGATTTAGAAGAAGGAATTCCACTAGCTGTTGGGAAAGAAGCAAAGTTAATGCTTGGAAGGACCCCTGGCAATATAAGAGCCGTAAGACCACTAAGAGATGGGGTTATCGCAGATTTTGATGCTGCAGAACAAATGATAAAAACATTTATTCAAAAATGTAATGAAGGCAAGGGGATAGTAGCCCCAAGAATAGTGATTGGTATTCCAAGTGGAGTTACTAGTGTTGAGCGAAGAGCAGTAAGAGAAGCTGGATTAGCCGGAGCTAGAGAAGTTCATTTAATTGATGAACCTGTCGCAGCAGCAATAGGAGCATCATTGCCAGTAACTGATCCAATTGGAACAATGATTGTTGATATTGGTGGAGGCACTACTGAAGTTGCAGTATTAAGTTTAGGTGGAACTGTTTTGAGTGAATCTGTTCGAATAGCAGGCGATGAAATAAATGAGTCAATTGCTTTATATCTTAAAAAAGTTCACAATTTAGTTGTTGGAGAGAGAACTGCAGAAGATATAAAGATTAAAATTGGATCTGCATTTCCAGATGATGATTTTGATAAAACTACTTTAGAAGTTAGAGGTTTACATCTTTTATCTGGTCTACCTAGGTCAGTCACTTTGTCATCAGGAGAAATAAGAGAAGCCATGGCTGAAACACTTAGCAAAATAGTCGAAGCTGTAAAAAGAACTTTAGAGCGAACCCCTCCTGAACTTGCTGCAGATATAGTTGATAGGGGGATTATGCTCGCAGGTGGTGGAGCTTTAGTGAGAGGCATTAATGATTTATTGAGCGATGAAACAGGAATTTTTACTCACATAGCAGAAGACCCATTGCTTTGTGTAGTGAATGGTTGTGGAGAGGTGTTGGATGATTTTAAAAAACTCAAAAGAGTTGTTGACACTCCCGACTTTATAAGGAATGCCATAAGAGATTAATGTTATGTTAGGTATCCGACGAATTTCTACTAATCGTTGGTGGCATAAAAAGAAAAATTGGCTTTTTTTTGCAATTTTTTTATTTTTGGTTTTTGTAAGACTATCAAAAGGAGCTTTTTATAAAGATTTTTATTATGTTATTTCAAAACCTTTTTGGCCTGGTCAATTTCAAAAAGAAATTGTTCTTGAGAGTATTAACCAAGAATATTTAATAAAGTTAAATCTTCTTAAAAAAGATAATATAAGGTTGCGACAAATCTTATCTCTTCAAGAATTATCTAATGATGAACATATTTCAGCTGCAGTTATTTCGAGAAAAACAGGTAGTTGGTGGAGACAAATAATTTTAAACAAAGGTTCAAAGGATGGAGTAGAAATTGGTAATGTAGTGATTGGTCCTGGTGGATTATTAGGCAGAGTAAAGAATACTTCTTTATTCACTTCATCGGTAACTTTAATAACTTCTCCAGAAAGTAAGTTAGGCGTTTGGGTGGATAGAATTCAAATCAATGGATTACTCGTCGGTTTAGGAGATGATTATCCTAGCCTAATACTTTATTCAAAAGATGCTGATATTAAAGTCGGAGATTTTGTATCATCATCTCCTGCAAGTACGTTATTGCCTCCAAATATCCCTATTGGTATTGTCCAATCTGTAGATGAGACATTGAAATCAAAAAAAACAGCAAAAATTTCACTTTTAGCAAAACCTCATGTAATTGATTGGGTACAAATTTTAAAAGTAAATATTTAATGAATAAATTTTTTAAAAACAATTTATTCATAATAAGCTTTATTTTTATCCCAATTATTTTTTTGTGGCACCCTAATTGGCTTGGATTTTTAGGTGTTCAGCCATATTGGCCATTATTTTGGTTATTGCCTTGGTCAATGATTAATGGATCAATCAATGGATTAATATTTGGTTTGTTTTTAGGTCTAATCTTAGATTCTCTAACTTTAAGTGAAAGTTTTACTCAAGTACCGGGCTTAATTTTTTGTGGTTTTTTGTTTGGAAGAATTAAATTACATAGTGATATTTTGTTGGGGCATTTCAGGTATGGTTTAATATGTTCTTTAGGAAGTTTTTTCTGTGGAACACTTTATTTTTTACAAATTTTGTTTAGATCTTTTTCAGATAGTAATTCTTTATTGTTGATTCCCAGTATTAAAAATATTTTAGCGGAAGTTTTTTTGACAGGTTTTCTTGCCCCCTTTATTTGCTCCCAACTTTTAAGAATGTTTAAATTTTCAAGAAGAAAAATACAATAATAAATTTTGCCAAGAGGCAAAAGTGTTTGAGAAAATATATATATATTTTCAAATCATTTAAAAATTTTATAAACCTTAGGAATATCTCTTTGAGGGTTCGTAATGTTATATTTTTAATTGTTAGAATAAATATTCAATGCAATAGTTCTTTGCTTTGAAATATCGAGAAATCTTTTTAAACTATGTCAAAAGCAAGAATTTTAGTTGTTGATGATGAACCAGCAGTTTTGAAGGTATTAGTTACGAGGCTTCAACTAGCAGGATATCAAGTGTATTCAGCCACTAACGGCGAAGAAGCTCTTGAGTCTTTTCACAGGGATTCCCCAGATTTGATAGTTCTTGATGTTATGCTTCCAAAAATGGATGGATTTGCTGTTTGTAGAAGAATAAGAGCTGAATCAGTAGTTCCAATAATATTCTTAACAGCTTTAGAGGCTATTTCAGAGAGAGTTGCAGGTTTGGATTTAGGGGCTGATGATTACTTATCAAAACCATTTAGCCCAAAAGAGTTAGAGGCTAGAATAGCTACCATTTTGAGAAGAATGGGCCCAACTGTATCGGTTACGGAAACTAAAGAAGTTCCTTCAGGCAAAGGAGTCATGAAATTTGGAAGTTTAGTTGTTGATACTAATCGCAGACAAGTTTCAAGAGCAGGAGATAGAATTAGCCTAACTTATACTGAATTTAGTCTCCTAGAATTATTGTTTGATGAGCCTGGAAAGGTTGTCCCGAGAGCAGAAATTTTAGAACAGCTATGGGGGTATCCTCCTCGAAGAGCCGCAGATTTAAGAGTTGTAGATGTATATGTAGCTAGATTAAGAGGTAAATTAGAACCAGATCCAAGAAATCCAGAATTAATATTAACTGTTAGAGGAATTGGTTACGCTTCTCAGAGAGTTGGTGAAACAGCAACATCTTTGGCAAGTTGAGCCATAGTCTGATAATTTTATTAAATAAAACAAATATATTAAAATAAATTTTGTCTGAAATAAAAGAAGCACGCTTACAAAAAGCTAATTCACTCGTTAGCAAAGGATTTGCTTCTTACGCTCAGAGTTTTAGGGTTTCAAATACTACAAAATTTATTATTCAGAAATTTGATTATTTAGAAAATGGTCAAGAGGAAGACTTCAGTGTTTCTATTGCTGGAAGAGTTATGGCAAAAAGGGTAATGGGTAAAATTGCCTTTTTCACAATAAGCGATCAAGATGGTCAGATTCAGCTTTATCTAGATAAAAAGATTATTAACTTAAATTTAGAAAAACAAAAATTACTTTCTTTTGAAGATATCAAGGAAATAGTAGATATTGGTGATTGGATAGGCGTATACGGAACTATTAAAAAAACAAATAAAGGTGAGCTTTCTATTAAAGTAGAAAAATGGGAAATGTTATCCAAATCATTACAACCTTTGCCAGATAAATGGCATGGATTGACTGATATTGAAAAAAGATATAGACAACGTTATCTAGATTTAATAGTCAATCCTCACTCTAAAAATGTATTTAAAACAAGAGCAAAATGTATTAGTTTTATAAGAAAATGGTTAGATAATAGAAATTTTTTAGAGATAGAGACTCCAATTCTACAATCTGAAGCTGGCGGTGCTGAAGCAAGACCATTTATAACTCATCACAATACATTAGATATTCCGCTATATCTAAGAATAGCTACAGAATTACATTTAAAAAGAATGGTTGTTGGAGGATTTGAGAAAGTATATGAATTGGGAAGAATTTTCCGTAATGAGGGGATAAGTACAAGACATAATCCAGAATTTACCTCAGTTGAAATTTATCAAGCCTTTTCTGACTATGTCGATATGATGAATTTAACAGAAGAATTGATAAAAGATATTGTAGCTGATGCATGTGGTTCTTTAATTATAAATTATCAAAACAAAGAAATTGATTTTTCTAAACCTTGGACGAGAATATCCATGAAAGATATTGTCAAAAAATATACAGGGATTGATTTTGATTCTTTCAGTGGAGACTTTCAAGCAGCAAAACAAGCCGTTAAAAGTATAAATGTTGATTTATCTAATAAAGTTAATACTATAGGAAGACTTTTAAATGAGGTTTTCGAGCAAAAAGTAGAATCAAAACTTATCGAACCCACTTTTGTTATCGATTATCCTGTTGAAATTTCTCCTTTAGCTAGGCCTCATCTTGATAATAAAGAAATGGTTCAGAGATTTGAATTATTCATTGTTGGTCGCGAGCTAGCAAATGCGTTTAGTGAATTGATAGACCCTGTAGATCAAAGAGAAAGAATGCAATTACAGCAATCTCTTAGAGATGAAGGAGATCTTGAGGCTCACTGCATAGATGAAGATTTCTTGAATGCTTTAGAGATTGGCATGCCGCCTACTGGAGGATTAGGTATTGGCATTGATAGGCTAATTATGTTAATTACTGATAGCGCATCAATTAGAGATGTAATCCCATTCCCATTGTTAAAACCAGAAATAACTTCCAAAAAAAGTGAAAAATTACCCTTGAATGAAGTAAAATAGATTAATCAATCCAATACGAAATTTTTAAATGAGTGGTGAACGTGTTGGTTTCCGTTTCAAACACGCGGATGCAGTAGTAAAAAGAAATCCTCAGGGCCGTTCAAGACGAGGATGGGTTATTGAGCCAGTAGAGCAAACTACAAGTAGAGGTACAAAAATGCCTGCATACAAAATACGCTGGAGAGATAGTGAGAGGCCTGAAACAGTCTTACAGCATATGTTAATTGCAGATCCAGATCCTTCCCCACCTCCAAGTTCAGTAAGTTTAGATTCATAGTTACAATTATTCTGGATGATAATTTTACCTTTTTAGCGCAGAGTTGATTTCTTTTTTTATACTTTTTTGTTTTTCATCTTGGCGTTTGTCATGTAATTTTTTCCCTTTGCCGACTCCAATAGTTAGTTTTATCCATGAGCCTTTTAAATAAAGAGATAATGGAACAATAGTCATTCCTTTTTTTTCAGTATTGGATTTCATTTTGATTATTTCTTTTTTATGTAGAAGCAACTTTCTATTTCTTAATGGATCATGGTTAAAGAAAGAACCTACATTTTTATGTGGTGAAATGTGAACATTTAATAATAAGATCTCACCATCTCTAAATGAACAGTACCCATCTCTTAAATTTGCTTTTCCGTTTCTAATGGACTTTACTTCTGTCCCTAAAAGTTCAATTCCAGCTTCGATTGTTTCAGATATTGCATATTGAAATTTTGCATATCTATTCTCCGCTAAAAGTTTAAAATTATTTTCTTTAATAGTATTCTTTTTAATTTTGTTTGAATTTTTTGCCATTTTAGTTATAAAAAATCTTTCTACTCAGAACAATTGCAATTAACCTTTTATTATGGCAATAATTTCTTCCAATGTAGGCGATAATGACTTTTCTCTTCGTAAAAAAGAGCTTAGGCTAATTGATTCAAAAATAATTCCAGAAGAAAAGAGAAATAAAAATCTGAACTTAGCGAGGCCTCTTACTTTAAACGAATTTATTGGCCAAGAAAAACTTAAATCTTCTTTAAGAATAGCTATAGATGCTTCAATTTTTAGAAAAGAATCGATGGAGCATACTCTTTTATATGGACAGCCTGGTTTAGGTAAGACTACTCTTGCTTTTTTGATAGCCCATGAATTGAATACAAAATGTAGGATAGCGACTGCGCCAGCAATTGAAAGACCTCGAGATATCGTAGGTTTACTTCTTGGATTAAAAGATGGTGAAGTTTTATTTATCGATGAGATACATCGCTTAAATAGGTTAACTGAGGAGTTGTTATATTCTGCAATGGAAGATTTTAGAATCGACTTAACTATGGGTGCTAATAGAGGAGCCCGTTGCAGAACAATTAATCTTCCTAGGTTTACTCTTATTGGCGCGACAACTAAATTAGCCTCAATAAGTGCACCTCTAAGAGATAGATTCGGTATATCTCAGAAAATTGAATTTTACACATATGATGAATTAAAACAAATAATTGTTAATTTCTCCCGATTAATAAATCTCAATCTAGATGATGAAGCATCTTATGATTTAGCAAAGATATCTCGAGGGACTCCAAGAATTGCTTTAAGATTATTAAGACGAGTTAGAGATTATGCTCAGGTTGTTAATAAAACTAATACGGTCTCAGTGAATTTAATAAAAAAAGCTTTAAATTCTTACCAAATAGACGAAAAAGGATTGGATTCTTTAGATAGACACTATTTATCTTTTCTTAACCAAAACAATAATATGCCAACTGGCCTTGATTCAATTGCAGCTAGCTTAGGTGATGATTCTTCAATGTTAGAATTTGTAGTTGAGCCATATTTAATCAAAATTGGTTTTCTCACAAGAACTCCTCGAGGAAGATTGCTCACTGCTATGGGGAAAAAGTACATTGAATCAAAAAATGATAACTTTTAAAAAAGTTAAGGTTTGTTTTTTAATAATTTTTGTTTTTTTGAATATTTTTTATATTGCACCATGCTATTCATTATCTTTGAGGGAGGATTTGTTTAAAAATGCATTAGATTTAAGTTCAAGCGGAAAATTTAATCTCGCTTTACAAGAATGGAATCAATATCTCGATTCTTATCCCGATGATGCTGCGGGTTTAAGCAATAGAGGAAATGTAAGACTTGTTATAGGAGATCTAAAGGGATCAATAGATGACCAAAATAAGGCAATAAGTCTAAATCCTACTGAAATAGATCCCTACATTAACAGGGGGATAGCAGAGGAAGCATTGGGTCTATGGTCGCAAGCGAAAAAAGATTATATGTTCGTTATTTCGCAAGATAGTAAAAATTTCTCTGCATTATATAATTTGGCTAATGTAGAAGGATCTACATCACATTGGGAAAAAGCTAGAGATTTATTTTCAAAAGCTGCTTTATATAATCCAGGATTTGCGATGGCTAGATCGAGTATGGCGTTAGCAGATTTTCAGTTGGGGAACATTGATGAATCTGAAAAAGAATTAAAAAAATTAATTAGACGTTATCCAACTTTTGCTGATGCTAGGGCAGCTTTAACAGCTTTGAATTGGTCCAAGGGCGAATCTGGGAAAGCAGAGAGTAATTGGATAGCGGTAACTGAATTAGATCCTAGATATAGTGATGAAGAATGGTTGAAAAAAATAAGAAGATGGCCTTCAAAACCAATTAGAAATTTAATGAACTTTATCGATTTAAAATAAGTGATGAATAGAGATCAGGTTTATAAAAAAATTGATTCGTTTAATGATGAATTAATTAACTTAAGAAGACATATCCACGCACATCCGGAATTAAGCGGACTTGAAAATCAAACGGCGATTTTGATAAGTGGTTTTTTAAAAAATATTGGTTGGAATGTTAGAGAATCTATTGGCAAGACCGGAGTTGTAGCAGATTTTGGCCCCTTAGATAGGGGCATTATAGGTTTAAGAGTAGATATGGATGCTTTGCCAATATTTGAGGAAACTAAATTAAGTTTTTCTTCAAAAGTAGATGGTGTTATGCATGCCTGTGGTCACGATTTGCATATATCGATTGGATTGGGGGTAGCAAAAATTATTAAGGATTTAAAATTAAATTTTGGGACTCGGATAATTTTTCAGCCCGCTGAAGAAATTGCGAGCGGAGCTAGATGGATGATTAAGGATGGTGCAATTAATGGTATGACTCATATTTTAGGAGTCCATGTCTACCCAGATTTATCCGTAGGGACTATTGGCATTAAAGAGGGGAGTTTAACTGCAGCCGCGGGAGAACTTAAGGTAGAGATTAAAGGAAAATCAGGGCATGGTGCTCGACCTTATGAAGGGATTGATGCTATTTGGGCGGCCTCTAAAGTGATATCTGGAATTCAAGAATTAATAACACGGAAGTTAGATCCTCTAGATCCTGTAGTAATAACCTTTGGGAAAATAAATGGTGGCAATGCATTCAATGTTCTTGCAGAAAAGGTTAATTTAATTGGTACGGTTAGATCCACCAATCGTAAACTATTTAAAAATATTGGTAATTGGCTCAATGAAAATATCACTTCATTAGCTAATAGTTGCGGAGCTGAAGCAAAAGTAATATTTAGAGAAATCACTCCGGCAGTTAATAATAATTCTGAAATAAATAGAGTCCTTAGAGATTCGGGAATTAACGTTTTGGGTCAAGAAAATGTCATCGAATTACAAAAACCATCATTAGGAGCTGAGGATTTCGCGGAATTTTTAAAAGATATTCCAGGGGCTATGTTTAGGCTTGGCGTTTCGAGTTCAAATGGATGTGCTCCGCTTCATAGTTCTAAATTTGATCCAGATGAAAGAGCTATTGCTGTTGGAATTAAAGTGCTAACAGAATCCATAGTAAAATTAAACAATAAAAAAATTAATACAATTGGTAAATGAATATTAATAAAAGATTTATTTTATCTTTTGTGGCTCCTTTCATGATCCTCATATCTGCTGTTGGATTGATATTTAGGGGCAATTCTAGGAAGATTTTTTATTTACCTATTGGCGTAATGGGGTTTGTGATTATTTTGGAGAGGGGGATGAGCAGACAATTGGATAGGAAAAATATTCTAAAAAAGATAAAGTCTTATAAAAAAGCTAAATAAAACCATTTTTATTTATTTTTACTAAACATGAGATGACTATTTTTTAGAAAAGAGCTATTAATAATATTAATACTAGGGGTGCTAAGAATTTTAACTTAGCTGAGATCATACCCTTTGAACCTGAATCATTTACCTTGATGCAGGGAAGTGAAGATTTGATCAAACTTTAGTAATAACACTTTTAAAAAATTTATAAATTATGAGAAGTTCTTGGATTAAGCCTCGCTTTGGGAAAGACAATGTAACTCAAATGAACTTTGCGAGAAACGGATATATCACTGAAGAAATGGATTTTGTCGCTAAAAAAGAGAATCTTCCTTCTTCTTTAATAATGGAAGAAGTGGCAAGAGGAAGATTAATTATTCCAGCTAATATTAATCATTTGAATCTTGAGCCAATGTCTATAGGCATTGCTTCTAGATGCAAAGTTAATGCCAATATTGGTGCTTCCCCTAATGCAAGTGATATCAATGAAGAAGTAGAAAAGCTAAAACTGGCAGTTAAATATGGGGCTGATACGGTTATGGATCTTTCTACAGGAGGAGTAAATTTAGATGCAGTTCGGCAAGCAATAATTCATGAGTCTCCTGTTCCAATTGGAACAGTCCCTGTTTATCAAGCATTAGAGAGTGTCCATGGTTCAATAGATAGATTAACTGAAGACGATTTTCTTCATATTATTGAAAAACATTGTCAGCAGGGCGTAGATTATCAAACTATACATGCTGGACTATTAATAGAGCATTTGCCGAAAGTCAAAGGAAGAATTACTGGAATTGTTAGTAGAGGGGGAGGTATTTTAGCTCAATGGATGTTACATCATTTTAAACAAAACCCGCTCTATACAAGGTTTGATGATATTTGTGAGATTTTTAAGAAATATGATTGTACTTTTTCTCTAGGAGACTCATTAAGGCCTGGATGTTTGCATGATGCTTCTGATGATGCCCAGCTAGCTGAATTGAAGACCTTAGGCGAGCTTACTCGAAGAGCATGGGAACATAATGTTCAAGTAATGGTTGAAGGTCCTGGTCATGTACCTATGGACCAAATTGAGTTTAATGTGAGAAAGCAAATGGAAGAATGTTCAGAAGCCCCATTTTATGTGCTTGGTCCATTAGTGACAGATATATCCCCTGGTTATGACCATATATCAAGTGCTATTGGGGCAGCGATGGCAGGGTGGTATGGAACTTCTATGTTATGTTATGTAACGCCAAAAGAACATCTAGGTCTACCAAATGCAGAAGATGTAAGAGAAGGCTTAATTGCTTATAAAATAGCTGCACACGCTGCTGATGTAGCAAGACATAGAGCTGGAGCTCGTGATCGTGATGATGAACTTAGTCATGCAAGGTATAACTTTGATTGGAATAAACAATTCGAACTTTCATTAGATCCGGAAAGGGCAAAGCAGTACCATGATGAGACTCTGCCTGAAGAAATATTTAAAAAGGCAGAGTTTTGTTCAATGTGTGGACCTAAACATTGTCCAATGAATTCAAAGATTTCTGATGAATCTCTCGATCAGTTAAAAGATAAGCTTGAAGAATGCAATTCTTCAGTCTAATTACCAATTAGTAGTTATAGAATTTCCTTCGTCTTATTAACAACGTTTTCGACCGTAAATCCAAAATTTTTCATACATTCTCCACCTGGTGCTGATGCTCCAAATCTGTCCATAGTAATACAAATTCCATCAAAACCTGTATATTTATGCCAACCAAATGAATGGGCAGCTTCTACTACAACTCTCTTTTTCACACTACTAGGTAAAACACTTTCTTTATAAGATTCATCTTGCTCTTCAAAGAGTTCTACACAAGGCATAGAAACAACTCTAATTTTTTTACCTAAGCTTGAAATTTCCTTACTTGCTTCAATGCAAAGATTCAGTTCGCTTCCAGTACCTATAAATATTAAGTCTGGTGTTCCTTCACAATCGGAAATTACATATCCTCCTAGAGCAACTTTGTCGATCGAAGTATTTTCTTGATTTGGCATACCTTGTCTACTTAAACAAAGGGCAGAAGGTCTTTTTCGATTTTGAATAGCAAGCTTATAAGCTCCACTCGTCTCATTGCCATCTCCCGGTCTGAAAACTAGCATGTTAGGCATGGCGCGAAGAGAAGGGATAGTTTCAATAGGTTGATGTGTTGGGCCATCTTCTCCTACACCAATTGAATCGTGAGTTAAGACATAGATCACTCCTAATTCGCTAAGTGCTGAAAGCCTCATCGAGCCTCTCATATAATCGGCGAAAACAAGAAAGGTTCCACCATAAGGGATAAGACCACTATTGTGATAGGCAATACCATTAAGTACAGCTGCCATTGCATGCTCTCGCACACCAAAATGTAAATATCTTTTTTCAGGGCTATGTGGCTGGAATGATCCAGTTTCTCCTTTTATATCTGTGTAATTAGAGTGAGTTAAATCTGCTGATCCGCCAATTAATTCAGGTAGGTTAGGTCCTAGAGCACCCAAACATATTTGTGAGTGCTTTCTGGTGGCTAACCCTTTATCTTCAGGGGAATAAGAGGGGAGATCTGAGTCCCAATTCTCAGGTAATTGACCCTCTAACATTCTTTTTAACTCGGCTCCTTCAGAGGGATATTTTTTTTGATATTCTTCAAATTTATAATCCCATTCTTTCTCTAAATTTTCACCTTTGTTTATCGATTTTCTAAAATGCGCATATACTTCATCGGGTATTTCAAATGGAGAATATCCCCAATTAAGAAACTCTCTAGTTAATGCAGCTTCTTCCTCTCCAACAGCTGCTCCATGAATTCCAGCAGTATCTGATTTATTGGGAGATCCATAACCTATAGTTGTAGAAATTTTTATAATTGAAGGCTTGTCTGTAATTAATTTTGCTTTTTCTATAGCTTCAGTGATTCCTTTAACATCATGATTCCCATCTTCAACATGTTGCACATGCCATCCATAAGCTTCGTATCTTTTTAAGACATCTTCGGTAAAAGAAACGTCGGTTCGTCCATCTATTGTGATTTGATTATCGTCATAGAGTGCAATTAATTTTCCAAGCTTAAGATGACCAGCTAATGAGCAGGCCTCTGATGCAATACCTTCTTGATTACAGCCATCACCCATTATTACGTAAGTATAGTGATCAACGATCTTACAATCAGGCTTATTAAATTTAGCTGCTAAGTGTGTTTCAGCTATTGCTAAACCAACTGCATTTGAAATTCCTGCTCCAAGAGGCCCAGCTGTAACTTCAACACCTTCAGTTTCGAATGTTTCTGGGTGTCCAGGAGTTTTTGATCCCCATTGCCTAAATTCTTTAATATCTTCTATGGAAACTGATTTATATCCTGTCAAATGAAGCAAGGAATATAAAAGCATACAGCCATGACCAGCTGATAATACAAAACGGTCTCTATTGAACCATTTTGGGTTATTAGGGTTGTGGTTTAGTACGTTTTGCCATAATGCATATCCCATAGGAGCACATCCCATTGGTAATCCAGGATGTCCACTATTAGATTTATTTACTGCATCTACAGCAAGCATTCTTATACTATTTACACAAAGTGATTCTAATGAAACAGATGCAGCGACCATTGTTTTAAAATAAGTTAAGTTGGAAATACAGAATTGGTTGTCTTCAATTCATTTTGCTGAAAGCAAGGCAAACATTGTGACCACCAAAGCCGAAAGAATTAGAAAGAGCAACTCTTACTTGAGCTTCTCTTGCATTATTAGGTACATAATCAAGATCACATTCGGGATCTCGATTAACGTAGTTAATTGTAGGAGGGATAAAATTATGTGTCAAAGAGAGTATACAAGCTACAGCTTCTATACCTCCTGAACCTCCTAAGAGATGACCTGTCATCGACTTAGTAGAGCTTACAGGAATGAGGTAAGATCTGTCTCTAAAAATAGATTTAATTGCAGAAGTTTCATTTTTATCATTAGCTGAGGTACTTGTTCCATGAGCATTTATGTAATCAACTTTTTCAAAGCTAAGACAAGCGTCTTCAACTGCTAATTTGATAGCTGCGGCACCTCCAATCCCGCCTGGAGATGGAGCAGTTATATGATGAGCATCACATGTTGTTCCATAACCAATTATTTCTGCATAAATTCTTGCATTCCTTTTTTGTGCGTTTTCTAAAGTTTCTAAAACAAGAATTCCAGATCCCTCTCCAATCACAAATCCATCTCTTTCTGCATCAAAAGGTCTGCTAGCAGTTAGAGGGCTTTCATTTCTGGAAGAAAGAGCTTTGGCACTGGCAAAACCAGCTACTCCGAGAGGCGTAATACTTGCTTCTGCTCCCCCACAGATCATTGCATCTGCTTTTCCAAGTTGAAGTAATCTAAAAGAATCACCAATTGCATTTGAACCGGCAGCGCAAGCGGTGGAAACTGAGGAACTTGGTCCTTTTGCACCCAAAGCGATTGCAGCCAATCCAGTGGCCATGTTTGGAATCATCATTGGGACTGTAAATGGACTTACTCTTTTAGGCCCTTTATGACTTAATATTTGAGCTTGACTTTCCATAGTTAGTAAGCCTCCAACACCAGAACCAATAATCACTCCAATTCTTGATGCATTAGCTTCAGTAATTTCAAGTCCTGAATCATTAAAGGCTTGCTTTGCAGCAATAACACCAAACTGGGAAAAACGATCCCATCTTTTGGATTCTTTAGCTTCAATAAAATTCTCAGATTGAAGATTTTTTACTTCTGCAGCGAATTTGCAGGGATGTTGTTCAGGATTAAAGAGAGTAATATCTGAAACCCCATTAGTACCTGTTTGAAGTCCGACTAAATATTCATCAATGTTATTACCAATTGGAGTTACTGCTCCTATACCAGTAATAACTACTCGATGGAAATTTGGCATTCTATACTAACCTTTTTTTTCTTCGATGAATTTTACTGCATCGCCAACAGTTGCTATTCCTTCAGCTGCTTCATCAGGAATTTCAATATCAAATGCTTCTTCAAGAGCCATTACTAATTCAACAGTATCTAGAGAATCTGCACCTAAATCATTTTGGAAATTTGAATCTGATTTGACTTCTCCTGCTTCAACGCTTAATTGTTCTGAAACAATAGAACAGACTTTTTCGAGGATTTCTTGTGACATAGTTTATGGAAATTACTAATTATCTATATGATTTTATGCCCTAGAGTTAACAAGAGTGAAGCATATCTTAATTTTTTTAATTTCTTTGTAAGACAATAGTATTATAAAACGAGGTTCAAAAGACAATTTTTACATGTCACACGCAGTTAAAATTTATGACACTTGCATTGGTTGCACCCAATGTGTAAGGGCTTGCCCACTTGATGTTTTAGAGATGGTTCCTTGGGACGGCTGTAAAGCTGGCCAAATAGCTTCATCTCCTAGAACAGAAGATTGTGTAGGTTGCAAAAGATGTGAAACAGCATGTCCCACAGATTTCTTAAGTATTCGTGTTTATTTAGGAGATGAGACTTCTAGGAGTATGGGTCTAGCATATTAATTTTTATAGTGCAGTTTTAAGAGAGTCCATGTTTTGGTAAATACGCATTTTATTTCAATATAATTGAAAAAAAAAATCGTATGTGTGGAATAGTTGCCGTAACTGGATATAAAAAAGCTTTACCATTATTAATTAATGGTTTAGAGAAACTCGAATACAGAGGTTATGATTCTGCAGGTATTGCAATAATTAATTCCGAAACTAATTCTATTTCTTGTAATAAAGCAGAAGGAAAACTCAAAAATTTAATAAGTAATCTTAATGATCATAATATTCCTGGAACTGTGGGTATAGGACATACCAGATGGGCAACTCATGGAAAACCTGAGATTAAAAATGCACATCCTCATACCGATAGTTCAGGAAATATAGCAGTTGTCCAAAATGGCATTATTGAGAATTTCCAAGATTTAAAAAAAAAATTAGAGGAAGAGGGCATTATTTTTAATTCTGATACAGATACCGAGGTAATTCCCCACCTAATTCAAAGAGAGTTAAATACATTAAGTAAACTTAATCTTGAGAATAATGGGTCAACATTATTAGTAGCTGTGAGAAATGTATTATCGGATTTAGAAGGATCTTATGCTTTAGCAGTTTTATGGTCTGGTGCTCCAAGCTCTTTGGTAGTTGCAAGAAGACAAGCCCCCTTGATTATTGGTTTGGGTGAAGGAGAATTTATTTGTGCTAGTGATACTCCAGCCATTGCAAACTTTACCAATATTATTTTGCCGATGGAGGATGAAGAAATAGCTTTGTTGACTCCGCTTGGAATTGAAATATATGACTCAAGCAACGAAAGACAATATAGAAATCCAGTTTCTTTAAAAGTCTCAGAGCAAATAATGGATAAGATTAATTTCAAACACTATATGTTAAAAGAGATATATGATCAGCCACAGACTGCAAAAAACTGGTTGGAAAATTATTTAATTAAGAATTCAGATAATGGTCAATATCAAATCAACTATCCATTTGATACAGAGTTTTTTGAATCAATAAAAAGAATTGAAATTATTGCTTGTGGTACTAGTAAACATGCTGCAATGGTCGGCAGCTTTTTATTAGAACAATTTTCAGGTATCCCTACAAATGTCTTTTATGCAAGCGAATTTCGATATTCACCACCTCCACTATTGCCAAATACATTAACTATTGGAGTTAGTCAATCCGGAGAAACTGCCGATACAATTGCGGCTATCGATATGGAAATTAAAAGACGTTCTTCAATTGAAAATGAAAAATTTAAACCCAATCTTATTGCCATAACAAATAGAAAAGAGAGTTCCATAGGTAGGCAGGTCTCAAATATAATTGATATCTGTGCAGGAATAGAAGTTGGAGTTGCAGCAACAAAAACTTTTTTTGCTCAATTACTTTCTTTTTATGGATTAGCAATAAAATTTGCTCAAATTAAAGGTAATCAAAGTCCTGATGAAATAGGTAAATTAATAAACGAACTTATAAAACTTCCGCCATTACTGGAAGATCTCATAGAGAAACATAATAAATCTTCAGAAAAGCTAGCACATGACTTTTTTAATATTAAAGATGTTATTTTTTTAGGAAGAGGAATAAATTATCCTATTGCCCTTGAAGGCGCTTTAAAACTTAAAGAAATTAGTTATATTCATGCAGCTGGTTACCCTGCTGGTGAAATGAAACATGGTCCAATAGCTTTGTTAGATAAAAAAGTACCTGTAATTTCTATTGCCTCCCCTGGTGAGGTTTTTGATAAAGTTATCAGTAATGCTCAAGAAGCAAAAGCTAGAGATTCCTATTTGATTGGGATTGCTCCTGAATGTAATGGAACTGAAATCTTTGATTATTTAATGAAAGTTCCTTCCTCTAATGAATGGATTTCACCTCTACTTAATATACTGCCTTTACAATTATTGAGTTACCATATTGCAGCTCATAGGGGACTTGACGTGGATCAACCAAGAAATTTAGCTAAAAGTGTAACTGTTGAATAATGAGTTTCTTACAAATTTTTATTTTTTAATTTATAGCTCTAAAAGTCCATTTGGAGGTTTGATGATTAGAAAATTATTTTTTATATCAACTAATGGGACTATTTCTTTAACAAATGGTACGAGAACTTTTTTTTGATTTTTAAATAGTTCAATGACGAGTAAATTATTTTTCTCATTTTCTAAATTGATAACTTTCCCAATTTTTTTTAATTCATCATTTTCTAAAGTCTTGACCTCGAGATTTACAAGTTCTAACAAGTGAAATTCTTCCTTTTGTAATTTGGGTAGTGTATTGGCTTTTACAAGAATTTTAAATTTTTTCAGTTGTTCTGCATGATTTCTTGTATTTATTCCTTGGAATTTAACTATGAAGGTTTCTTTACCAGGCTGTTTGAAACCAGATATAAGTTCTATTTTTGAAGGAGGTTCATTTTCTTTTTGCAACCATCTAATTCCAGGTTTTAAAAATCTTTCTTCAAAATCACTTAGAGATTTAACCTTTACCTGTCCATTAATTCCATGACATGATGTTATCAATCCAACAGTCAACCATTCATTTTTATTTATCATATATTGTATTAGAAAGAGTGTTTTATGGAATTATCTACTAAACCCATACTCCCCGGATCTTTTGTTGTTGTAAAAGACAACAATTCTATCTATAGAGGATACAAAGGGTTTGTACAAAGAGTTACAAAAAAAAGAGCAGCGGTTCTGTTTGAAGGAGGTAATTGGGATAAACTCATAACTTTTCAGCTAACAAATTTAGAAATAGTATAAATATTAAATTTTACCTAAAGTAATAAATTTTTCTATCAAAACTCTAGCTGCATTTGTTTCTGCATGTTTATGTGACTTGCCAAATGCAGATGATTCTTTTAATCCTTCGATAAATATATCGCAAGAAAATCTTTTAGGGTCCCCATTTATCTTAGAGACTTCAATTATTTTATAGACTGGCAAATCAAAACCTTTACTTTGACACCACTCTTGCAATACTGTTTTAGATTTGAATTTATATGGAGCTTTTAAAAATATTTCTGAATCTTCCTCCCAAATATCATCTAACCAAAGATTTACTTCTTGAATGGAATTAAAGCACTTGTAAACAGCACCGATTAAAGCTTCTGTAGCTTCACCAATAATTGTATTTTTTGAATTTTCATCACCAAGAGCTTTAGGTCCTTTAATTATTAATTTTTCTATATTAATTTTCCCCCCTAATTTAGTTAACCATTCATCACTTACAATTTGCGCTCTTAGCTCTGATCTTTCTCCTACACTCATTTGAGGATATTTTTTTTCAATAAAATTAGAAGCCGCCAATCTGAGGACTGCATCTCCGAAAAATTCTAGTTTTTCATAATTCAATATTTTGTCCTCCGAGGAGTGGATCAATGCTTGATTAAAATCGTGAATAATAGAAATATTTTCAGTTCTAATTATTTCAGAAAATCTTTTTGATTTAATATTTAAAGATTTTAAAAAAATAGTTATTTGATTAATCCTCTTTGCGTTAATTATATTTGTCATCTGATTTTAATAGTCACAATAATTAGAAAGCAGGTCATAAGCCGGGTTCTGTTCATCTTAATTAATAAGATGGGCAATCATCTATCTAGGACTAGAATTACTTCATAGTCTCAAGCGGCGCTTAAAAGTAGATTGTTTAATGGTCATAAATCTACTAAGCCTTGCTCCCAGCCGGGGTTTACCTAGCCAACACTTCTCAATGTTGCTGGTGCGCTCTTACCACACCCTTGCACCCTTGCCATACATAAAGTATTAGGCGGTATGTTTCTGTGGCACTATCCTCACGGTTGCCCGCACTGGGAATTACCCAGCAAGCTTGACCATATGGGAGCCCGGACTTTCCTCAAGAAAGTTTTATTTTGGAAACAAAATAAAACTTTCTTGCGATTGCCTCTCCTGCTTTCATTTAGCATAATGCTTAATACTCCAAAAATCATCTATTGGGGCTGTAGCTCAGCAGGATAGAGCAACGGTTTCCTAAACCGTAGGTCGTGGGTTCGACTCCCGCCAGTCCCGTAAAAATAAAAAACTATATGTAGTATGTGTGCAAACTTGCTACTCTCTAGCTAGCGTATAGTTAGTAGTAAATCTTTTATGGCTAAGTTGCATGATATGCGTTTAAAGCTTTTAATTCAACAAGAGCATGAACGCATTTCTAAATCTCAACCTAATGATTTAGATCTTTCAATAGTTCAAGCAAGATGCCTTTGTTGGCTTGCTCTTTTGGCGGAAGCTCACGAAGATCAAGCAAATGATGCTGAAAAAAGAGGTGATGCGGAGCAAGCAATGGGATGGTTTGCTGATTCTATGAGATTAAGAGATGTTATTAATCTGGTTACTAGTATTGAGATACCTTTGCCAGATAGTCCAGATTCACTCGATGAAAATGACGAATTATTGGACGGCCCTACAATTTTGCCCAAATAGTGAGATGATATAAATAGAATTATTTTTTTCTTTTGGCTGAAGAACCATGTCAATGCTCTGATTGTCAGAGATTTTATAAAGAGCATGATCGTCTTATTAGAGAATTTCCTACTTTTAAGCAGCAACAAGAATTGAATTGGGCATCTATACAATCTTTCAGAACTCTTTGTACTAAGATTACTGATGATTTGCAGAGAGAATTATCTGAAAGAGAATCAAATGAAGATATCAGTCCAGAAGATAAACATATCTCTGATACAGAAATTACGGAAGCTTTAGATGAACTTGAAAGTGTTAATGCCTATTTATATTCAATTGAGGCATTAATGGAACGAATATTTGATACAAAAATTTCAAACAATATCGAATCAAAATTTAAAGAAATTGCAAATGAATTAGCTCCAGATCCATTAAATATGGATAGATTAATTTTGAATAGATTATTTCATCAAGCCCCAGATTCACCAGATAAGAAAAATATTAATTAGTTAATTCTTCGACGTCGCAAGTGATTTCAACAGGCATTGGAGAAACTTTCCAAATTGATTTACAGTACTCTCTAATAGATCTATCTGATGAGAAATATCCTGATCTAGCAGTATTTAATAATGCCATTTTATTCCAAGATTTTTTATTATTCCAGCATTCACTGACAACATCCTGCTTATTTAAGTAATCTTCAAAGTCAGCCATAACAAAAAATGGGTCATGTCCTGTAAGGCTATTTAATAAAGGTTTAAATAATTCTTTATCTCCATTGCTAAAGTGGCCAATTTCAATTAGTCGTATAACCTCTTTGAGCTCTGGACACTGATCAATAAAAGTTTGGGGAGAGTAGTTATTATTTTTTAGGTCCATAATTTCGCTTTCAGTTTTACCAAAAAGAAAGAAATTCTCTTTTTTCACAAGATCTCTTAATTCCACATTAGCTCCATCTAAGGTTCCAATAGTTAACGCTCCATTCATGGCAAACTTCATATTTCCAGTTCCAGATGCTTCTTTCCCGGCAGTTGAGATTTGTTCTGAAAGATCTGTTGCAGGATAAACTATTTCTCCAAGTTTAACGTTATAGTCTGGTAGAAAAACAACTCTTAACAAACCATCCATATCTGGATCAGAATTAACTACATCAGCAATACCATTAATGAATCTAATCATCAGCTTTGCCATAAAGTAACCTGGTGCAGCTTTACCTCCGAATATTATTGTTCTTGGGACTTCATACTTGTTTGTACAATTTTTGATTCTTAAATATTGGGCAATAATTTGTAGGGCGTTTAAATGTTGCCTTTTATATTGATGAATTCTTTTTACTTGAACGTCAAATAAACTAGATGGATCCACTAGTATTCCAGTTTTTGAATGGATAAAGCTAGCTAATTTTCTTTTACCATTTAGTTTAGTTTCCTCAAATTTTTGTAAAAAATTGTCGTCATCTTTTTTTTCTTCTAACTTCTTAAGAAGTTCCATATTTGTTATCCAGTTTGGACCAACTTCTTCTTCTAAAAGGTTTGATAGGGATGGATTAGATAGGGCAACCCATCTTCTTGGAGTAACTCCATTAGTTACATTTGTAAATTTTTCAGGCCAAAGAGCTGCGAATTCAGGCAGAAGTTGTCTTTTTATTAAATCTGAGTGGAGAGCTGCAACACCATTTACATGATGTGCTCCAATTGTAGCTAAATGGGCCATCCGAACTGATTTGGAGCCTTCTTCATCAATTATTGAAAGTTTTTGAAGGATCTTGTCATCACCTGGGTAACGTAGTCTTAATTGTTGTAGAAATCTCCAATTAATTTCATAAATAATTTCTAGATGACGAGGAAGAAGATCATTAAATAAACCTAAATCCCATTTTTCTAAAGCTTCTGGTAGTAATGTGTGGTTTGTATAAGCAACTGAAGAGGTTGTTATGTTCCAAGCTTTATCCCAACCTATTTGATATTGGTCGATAAGAAGTCTCATTAATTCTGCAACTGCAATAGCAGGATGGGTATCATTCAATTGGACTGTCCAATGCTTAGGGAATTCTGTTATTGCTATTGATCTTTTTTCAAGGCTTCTCAACATATCCTGAAGAGAACAACTTACAAAAAAGTGTTGTTGTTTTAGTCTTAATCTTCTACCTTCATCAGTTCCATCATTTGGATATAGAACTTTTGAAAGAGTTTCAGATGCAACTTTTTCTTCGACTGCACCATAATAATCACCAATATTGAATGCATAAAAGTCAAAACTTTCTGTTGCATCAGCTCTCCATAATCTTAATCTGTCACATGTATTTACTCTGTATCCTAAAACTGGAACATCATGAGGTACTCCAATTGCATGTTCTGAAGGAATCCATCTTGATTTGTAGTTCCCTTTATCATCTCTATAACTTTCAGTTCTCCCTCCAAAACCTACGAAACATGATTCATCCGGTTGTGGAAGTTCCCATGGCCATCCACCTTTTAACCATTTGTCAGTTACTTCAACTTGCCAACCATCTCTGATTAATTGATTGAATATACCAAATTCATAGCGAATACCATAACCAACTGCTGGTACTTGTAGAGACGCTAATGATTCCATATAACATGCAGCAAGTCTACCAAGACCACCATTACCTAATCCAGGCTCTTCCTCTACTTCGAGTATTGTAGATAAAGATTCAATACCAAATCTTTTTAAAGCATCTTCCGCTTCTTGAGTTATGCCAAGATTGAGGAGGTTATTACTTAATTGAGGACCTATTAAAAATTCTGCCGATAAGTAAGCTACAGTTTTTTGTGGTTTTTTTCTTATGACCTCTTGGCTGGCCAAGTATCTCGTCATTAACCTATCTTTAACTGCGTAACTCAATGCCATATATAAGTCATGAGGACTTGCAGAGGTTGCTAATTTTCCAAGAGTGTAGAAAAGATGGGCTGTCATTCCTTGAAAAACAGCATCTGAATCCATCCCAGCTTTCTCAGGATCTAAATAGCAGCCTGGTGTAGGCAAGCGCAGATCAAAGGGTTTGTTGGAATTCATTGGATTAGCCATATAACAGACAATAGCCATTTTTAAGAAAATTTCTTTGTTGTAACTTCAGATCCACACTTGTTGAGTATTTTTGCTTTTTTCTTACATATTTCTTAAAGTGGGCCCTCAATAAACTATCTTCCAATTAGGTAGTTTATTTTTTACACTTAAATGTACTCTTTACTTGCTGAATTAAGTGCACATGATTTAGAAGTTGCTGAAACGTTGATCGGAGTTATAAGATTTTTATTGATCTTTTTAGCAGCAAGAGCATTAGCAGAAGTATTAGTAAGACTAAGTTTGCCAACGATCGTAGGTGAGCTTCTTGCAGGTGTTGTAATAGGAGCATCAGGATTCCATTTATTAATACCGCCCTCAGCTGGAACTGAACTAAATGAGGGACTTGTAAATGTTATTAGTTCATTAGCGTCAATCCCCCCAGAAGCAGTACCTGATGTTTATTTCGAAAGCTTTCCCTCGCTTCAGGCAGTAGCAACACTTGGTTTATATGCACTTTTATTTTTAACAGGCTTAGAAAGTGAGTTAGAGGAATTGGTAGCTGTCGGTGCTCAGGCTTTTACTGTTGCTATGGCTGGTGTAATTTTACCGTTTGCGTTTGGAACTCTTGGATTAATGTTTATTTTCCAAGTAGATCTAATTCCAGCAGTTTTTGCTGGAGCATCTATGACAGCCACAAGTATAGGAATTACTGCAAGTGTTTTCGGTGAATTGGGATATTTGAAAACTAGAGAAGGACAGATTGTTATTGGTGCAGCAGTGTTAGACGATATTTTGGGAATTGTTATTCTGGCAGTTGTAGTCGCCCTTGCTGCCGGAGGTACTTTAGAAATTGCTCCTATTGTTAAATTAGTTGCAGCAGCTGTAGTGTTTGTTATTGCTGCTATTGCATTAAGTAGAACAGCTGCTCCAGGTTTTGATTGGTTATTAGATAGATTAAAGGCTCCTGGAGCCGTGGTGGTAGCTTCTTTTGTGATACTTGTATTGTGTTGTTTCGTGGCAACAGCCATTGGATTGGAAGCAGCTTTAGGGGCTTTTGCAGCTGGATTGATTCTTAGTAGTTCTAAAAATAATCATGCAATACAACAATCTGTTTTACCTTTAGTTTCCTTATTCGCAACTATTTTCTTTGTATTAGTTGGAGCTGGAATGGATTTATCTGTTATCAATCCACTTGATCCAACAAGCAGATCAGCTCTTGTAGTTGCAGGATTTTTATTAGTTGTTGCGATTATTGGAAAAATTGCAGCCGGGTGGGTATTTTCAAGTGATAAACCTACAAATAGATTAGTTGTAGGCTTGGGTATGATGCCTAGAGGAGAGGTTGGTTTAATTTTTCTTGGGCTAGGAACAAGCGCTAAGTTATTAACTCCTTCTCTTGAAGCAGCTATTTTATTAATGGTAATAGGAACTACATTTCTTGCACCTGTACTCTTAAGGATTGTTTTAAAAGATAAGCCCCCAAATGATGGCAATAAAATTTCAGATGATGTTGCAGCTGATCCTGTGGGTCTTCTTTAGTAAATAAGTTTATTAGAATCAATAAAGATAAAATTTTCAATGAATGGAAAAGTCAGCTCTGATAGATAGTGATGTAAATTATAACTGGAATTTTTTAAATTACCCAATTCATACAGTTTCCGCTAAGCCCGAGCAAACACCAAAAGATTGTGCAATTTTATTAATTCATGGTTTCGGTGCTTCTACGGATCATTGGAGATTTAATATCCCTGTTTTGAGTACAAAATACGAAGTTCATGCTATGGATTTACTCGGTTTTGGAAAAAGTCCTAAGCCTCAAGACGTCGAATACTCAGGATCTTTATGGAAAGATCAGGTTGTCGCTTATGTAAAAGAGAAAATAAAAAAACCTACAATTGTTGTTGGAAATTCATTAGGTGGTTATGCCGCATTAGCAGCTGGTGCAGAATTAAATGAGCTAAACGCAGGAGTGATCTTACTTAATGCTGCAGGATATTTTAGTCAAGAAAAAACTATCAAAAAGAATATGTTGCAAACTTCAATTGAAACAGTTGCAGGCATATTTTTGAAAAATATTGTTCTTCAACGTTTGATTTTTGAGAATATGAGAAATCCAAAAAATATTAAAAAAACTTTGAATCAAGTTTATGTTGATAAAAAAAATGTTGATGATTTTTTAGTTGAGTCAATAAGGAAGCCTTCTCTAGATTTCGGAGCTTTTAATGTTTTTAGAAGTGTATTTAACCCATCAGGTCCTCAGGGATTGCCGTTGGATAAGCTATTCGCAAAACTAAATGCACCATTATTACTTCTTTGGGGAGGGAAAGATCCATGGATGAACACTCCAAAAAAAAGAAATCTATATAAAAAATTTACACCAAAGAATACAAAAGAAATTATTCTTGATGCAGGACATTGCCCTCATGATGAGATACCTGAATTAGTTAATCAGCATATTTTGGATTGGGTTGATTCTCTTTAAGTAATAATCGTGAAACTTGAATTATCTAATAAGGACCAAGGAATTTTTGTCTTTCAATTAGATAAAAATAATTACATTAAATTTTGTCCTGAAAGAGGAGGCGTTATTACAAATTGGGTTTCGGATGGTAATGAAATACTTTATTTCGATGAAACAAGATTTATTGACAAGACAAAAAGTATTAGGGGAGGCATTCCAATCTTGTTTCCAATTTGTGGAAATCTCAATACCTCTAGTTCAGTATTTGGAAATGGTTATTTGCAATTACCACAACATGGTTTCGCTAGGGATTTGCAATGGCAATACTCTTTCAATGAAAATGAAAAATTTTTATGCTTATCCTTAAATTCATCTAAAAAAACCAAAAAATATTATCCTTTCGATTTCAAACTAAAAATAGAAGTAACCTTAAAAATTAACTTTTTAGAATTTGAAATTACAATCTATAACAAAACAGATTTTGCTATGCCTATAAATTTTGGTTTGCATCCTTATTTTAATGTTTCAGATTTCAAGAATTTAGAGTTTGTTGATAACCCACTTAATTGTCAGGATCAAGAAATAAATACTATAAGTAATACTTTGGATGAATTAAGCAAAATTAATTTAGGAGTTGATCTACTTATGTATACTTCAGGTAGAAGCTCTTTTCGAGATAAGATTTTTAAAAGAGAGGTAACTTTAAATCATCCATATCCTTTTGATTTAGGCGTTATTTGGAGTGATCCTCCAAGAAGAATGATATGTCTAGAACCTTGGACTAGTCCACGAAATTCTTTTGTTGATGGATTTAGAAACATTATGATTCCTTCAAATGATAGTAAAAGGTTAAATGCCTCAATACAAATAAAATCTCTTAAGTAATTTTGCAATACTTATGAAATTTGTCGTTATAGATGATGATCCCACAGGCTCTCAAACTGTTCACGATTGCTTATTACTACTTAAGTGGGACTGCTCAACTTTAGTCAAAGGTTTTGAATCTAAATCTAATTTATTTTTTATTTTGGCTAACACAAGGTCACTATCGGAAAATGATGCGAAATTAACAATAGAGGAAATTTGCAAAAATCTTAAGACTGTTATTACTTCTCAAGCCTATGAAGAAGAAATTATTTTTATAAGTAGAGGAGACTCTACTCTTCGAGGACATAACTATTTAGAGCCAATTGCTCTAAATAGTGGCTTAGGTCCTTTTGATGCTACTTTTCATATTCCAGCTTTCATAGAGGGTAAAAGATTAACAATTAATGGATCTCATTTTGTTGATAAAACTCCTATTAGTCAAACAATTTTTGCAGCAGATAAAATTTTTGGATATGAGACAAGTAATGTCAAGAATCTTTTATTTCAGCAGAGTAAATCGCAAATAAATTTTGAAGATATTCAAAATCTTTTATTGTCAGATATCGCAATGCTAAATGATGAAGAAAATAATATTGTTTTTAAAACACTAAAGAACTTGAAGAATAATAAACATGTAGTTGTAGATGTAGAAAATTATTCTCAACTAAAAAAATTTTCTTTAGTAATTAAAAAATTAATTAAACAAAAAAAATTCCTTTTTCGAACTGCAGCAAGTTTTATAAGTTCAATTTCTGAAAAAAAAAGTGTCCCTCAGAGTGAAATATTTTTCTCTAATTTAAGAATAAGAAATAAAGAAAAGAGTTTTCTTCCAGGACTGATAATTGTTGGATCTTATGTAGAACTTACAACAATACAATTGAAAAATTTATTAGAGATAAGTAATTGCAATCCAGTTGAATTAGATGTTTTTGAATTCTTTAAAATTACTTCATCAGACAATAATCAGAAGCGAAGGAATTTGTTTAAAAATAAATTTTTGAAAGAAATTAGATTTTCTTTTGAGAAAGGAAAAACTCCTGTTTTATTTACTTCAAGAAAATTTATGTCTTTAGATGCTTCTGAACTATTTAATTTTTATAATTTACTTGCTTGTTTTATTGCTGAATTAGTCGCAGATTTGAAGTACGAAATAGGATATTTGATTTCAAAAGGTGGAATAACAACAAATTTGATTCTTAGTAAAGGACTTAATGCAGATTATGTTTATCTTGAAGGCCAGATTTTAACTGGCATTTCAGTGGTGACTTACAATCTAGAAAAAGGCGAAAAACTTCCCATTGTTACTCATCCTGGAAACATTGGCACTAAAGATTCACTGGTTAATATTTGGAAAGTTTTTGAAAATAAAAATAATTTTTAAAATTAGAAATTTGAGATAATTTCTTCAGCAAAACTGCTGCAGGATAAGGGTTCTACTTTTGGCTCCATTAAGCGTGCTAGATCATAGGTGACTTTTTTTTGCTCTATTGCCTTACTTAAACCATTAGTAATTAAGTTAGCTGCCTCATCCCAACCAAAATATTCAAGCATCATTACACCACTAAGAATTACTGAGCCTGGATTAATTTTATTTAAGCCTGCATGTTTTGGCGCAGTACCGTGCGTAGCTTCGAAAATTGCAGCATTATCTCCAATATTTGCACCAGGAGCCATACCTAGGCCACCGACAATTGCTGCAGCTGCATCAGAAACATAGTCTCCATTGAGATTTAGGGTTGCAAGAATTGAATATTCTTGAGGTCTAGTTTGAATTTGTTGAAATATACTATCAGCTATCCGATCATCAACAAGAATAAGTTCTTTCCATTTCCCATCTCCGTGAGAATTTGATATTGATGCAATAACTTCTTTAATTTCTTCGCAAATGAATGCTTTTTTGTTATTTGTAAGCTTGTCAAAACCTGGTTCAATTTTTCGAGCATTATTTTCAATTGTAATTTCTGGATTTTTCTGAATATTATCTAAAATCCAGCTTTCTCTTTCTGTAATGCAATCTCCTCTAAATTCATTTACTGCTAATTCATATCCCCAATCTCTAAATGCACCTTCTGTATATTTCATAATATTCCCTTTATGTACAAGAGTTACATGCCTTTTATCTCCTGATAATCTTTTGGCATGTTCAATAGCTTTTCTAATATGCCTTTGGCTACCAGATTTACTCACTGGTTTTATTCCAATACCTGATCCGTCGGGTATAGATCTATTTTTTAAATTTTTACTTTTTGGTATGACAACGTTATTTAAGTGATTAATTAATTCAAGACAATTATTATCCTCCGCTTCCCATTCAATTCCCATGTAGATATCCTCAGTATTTTCTCTATAAACAATAACGTCTAAATTTTGGGGATTTTTGTGAGGGCTTGGAGTTCCTGAATAATATTTGCATGGTCTAACACAGCTATATAAATCAAATATTTGCCTTAATGCAACATTAAGAGATCTAATACCTCCTCCTATGGGAGTCGTTAAAGGACCTTTGATGGCTACACCAAAGTGTTTGATTGCTTCAATAGTATCTTGAGGAAGGTAGTTATATGTTCCATAAAGTTCACAAGCTTCATCGCCTGCATAGACTTTAAACCAATTAATTTTTCTTTCATCTCCATAGCTTTTTTTAATAGCTGAATCAAGAACGATTTGAGTTGCAGGCCAAATATCAACTCCAGTACCATCACCCCTAATAAATGGAACAATTGGATTATTAGGAACATTAGGCTTGCCTTGATTAAAAGTTATTATCTCGCCTTCATTAGGTAAAGTTAATTTTTCAAATTTTGGCATAGCATTGAATTAATAAAAGATAACTCATTGAAGTTCCTCGTATTGTAATTTGCGATGAGTTATTTTCTTTAAAACCTAGAAATTTATTATTCAAATGTGAATAGAGAATAGTTTATTGATCAGCATTTCAACATCTTTATTAAAAGAAAAAGTAGTTAATAAGCAAGTTAAAGCAAATTATGTCATTTTCAAAAAAATACTCAGCTACTTATGAATGCGAGTTCAAATGTAAGTAATGTTGAAATAGCTAATAAAATTGCTTCCACTGCAGCTTTGTTTCGGAAATATTTTCCAGATGCAAGAGTAAATTTTAGTCCTTGGGACAATTCAAATAATGAATCCATGCAAGATAGTATTGATTTTGCGTTTCATTTCCCTGGTTGGAGTCCTCTTATTGAATGTAGAGCAATACTCTTACAATTAAGAATTGAAAATGATAATAATGGCAGAGTTCCGAAATTGTTGGGAATAATAATGCGAGGTATGATTGTTCCCTCCGAAAGATGGAGAGTGGCTACTATCGGTGATTGGGAAATGACTGGTACTCATCTACCGCAAAAGAAACAAAAAGATAACCTTTTTTTGGTTTGTAAAGAACTTTATAAGCTATTCTCTACAACATCTGCTGGTAACAAAAATTAGCTGTTTTATGTATTTTCCTTGTAGATTAAATACAGTAACAAAAATAATTCAAAATATATGGCAGTTGCTCTTGCAGGACAATTAAGAGAAGGGACAAAAAAATCCCATACCATGGCAGAAAATACTGGCTTTGTGGCTTGTTTTTTAAAAGGAGTTGTTGAAAAAAAATCTTATAGAAAATTAATTAGTGATTTATATTTTGTTTATGAAGCTATGGAAGAAGAAATTGAAAGACTGGTCAATGAGGAACATCCCGTAATAAAACCTATAGGTTTTAAATCATTATTCAGGAAAGAAACTCTTGTAAATGATCTTAAATTTTATTTTGGTGAAAACTGGAAGAATCAAATTAATATTTCTCACTCAGCAAAAGAATATGTTGAAAGAATCCGAGAGGTCGCAAAAAATTCACCAGAGCTCTTAGTTGGTCATCACTACACTCGCTATATAGGAGATTTATCTGGGGGGCAAATCTTGAAAAGGATCGCTAAAAAAGCATTAAATTTGCAGGGAAATGATGGTTTAAATTTTTATGAGTTTGAATTAATTGCTGATGAAAAGAAATTCAAAGAAGAATATTCCCTTACTTTGAATCAACTTCCAATAAATCAAAAGACGGCTGATCAAATTATTGATGAAGCTAATCAAGCTTTTACTTACAATATGAAAATGTTTAAGGAGCTTGAAGGTAACTTGATTGCTGTTTTAGGCAAGATTGTATTCAATTACATTACAAAAAAAGTTAGGAAAGGAAGTACCGAGACCTAATATTTATGTTTGATTCATTAGTTGATTTCCTTAAAACCAATATTGATGAATTAAATGGACATGAAGTACAAATATCTAGTGAATTCAAAGAACATCACAATGAAGACTCAAAATATATTATTAAAAATTGGCTTTTTTCATCTCCCGAATATAGAAAGTGGCGAATAACAAGATTAGATGGTGGCAATAAATTGCAAGTGTTTAATACGGTCGCATATCCTAATTTTGATAGTGAATTGCCTATTTTAGGAGCTGATATTTTATGGTTTGGAACTTCACAAAAGTTATTAGCAATACTTGATTATCAACCTTTAATTCAAGAAAGCAAATATCTTGAAAAATATTGTTCAAGTTTAGGTATTATTAAGAAAAAATATTCTGCATTTGATAATAATAAAATGAAGAATATATATGATTCAAAAAAGTATTTTTCCCCATGGGTGATTATATGTAGAGGAAATAAATTAAATCTTGATAGAGATTTAAATAATATATTCCATTCATTTGTAAATAATTATTTGAACATTTATAAATCGAATCCTGTTAATCATTTTTTAAATGCAGAAGAAATAAAGATTAATCAAATTAAATATGATAAGTACAGTTTTGAAAAAGACCCTGCAGAAAAATTGTTTAAATCTTTTTTTGGAGAAAAATGGACAAAAAAATTTATCAATAAATTTCTGTTTACATTAAATAATGAGATTATTCATTGAATGTTAATACAAGATACTATTTTTTATAGGCCAGATTGGAGATGGCATAATTTTTTAAAATACTTAACAAATAATTTAAGTAAATATAACTGTTTAGAAAAAACAATACCCTCGGAATATTCTTATAAAGATTCAACTTATGGTTCAAAAAAATCAAAAAAAAATGTGAATCTATCTACTTGGGGTGTAACGCATAAAAAAAGAATTCAATTCGCAAGGGCAGTTTGTATAAATAGTCCAAATTATTCTGTTTTAAATTTTTTAATTATTCCTAATACTATTTATAACGTCCCATTTTTTGGAGTAGATTTTGTTTCTCTACCTAATAGTTATTTATTAGTGTTAGATTTTCAGCCTTCATTAAAAATACAAAATCAATACAATAGTGAGTTATTAGAAAAACTTATAAAACTCAAAAATCATTGTCATTCATCACTCCCGTTAGCTGAAAAAATGTCTGCGGATGTAGCTAAGTTTTTTTCTCCAGGAGTAATATGGTCAAAATTACCAAAAGAAGAAAGAAGTGATTTTTTAATTACTAATCAGCTTTATAGCTCATTTAAGGAATATCTTGATTTGTATTTGGAAATTCTTTTCGAAAGCAAAGAAGTCAATATTGAACTGCAAAAAGAATTAATAAACGGTCAAAATAATTATTTGAATTATAGAAGAGATAACGATCCAGCAAGGCCAATGTTGTCGAGTTTGTTTGGTAAAGAATTTACTGAATCTTTAATTGAAGAAGTTTTATTTACTACTTAAAAGTCTTATAATTTATTGGAATTTGAAATCATATGAATAAAATTTCTGTTCTTTTTGTATGTTTGGGAAATATTTGCAGGTCTCCTGCAGCAGAAGCTATCTTTATAAGACTACTAGCAAAGAAGGGATTATCCGATTGCTTTATTGTAGATTCTGCTGGAACTGGGAGTTGGCATATTGGAAAAAAAGCTGACTCTAGGATGAGAATTGCGGGAGAAAGAAGAGATATAAATATCTTAAGCAGGGCTCGTCAAATTACTAGCAAAGATTTTGATGAATTTAACTATATTCTTGCGATGGACGATTCAAATTTTAGAAATATTCAAGATCTTAAAAATAGAACAGCTTCAACTGGTTTTGCATCAATAAAAAAAATACAAAATTTTAGATCAGTTTTTAATGAGCAAGAAGTTCCTGACCCATATTTTGGAGGTGATGAGGGCTTCGATTATGTCCTTGATATTTTAGAAGACTCTGTAAACGGTTTTTTGGAAAGTATTTCTTGAATTTATTTGATCTCAGTCTCTTTAGGAATCTTGTCATTGTAAAGGTCAATAATTTTATCCACTACCTCATTAATTGTAGATCCGTCCGTAATAATTTCTATTGCATCGTTAGCCTTTATTAGAGGCGAAATTTCCCTATTGGAATCTTCAAAATCTCTTTTCTTTATAAGTTCTTTTAATGTATAAAGGTCTATTTCTTGTAAGTCTTTACTATTTTTATCAGATTTTCTTCTTTTTGCTCTTTCATCGATGCTAGCAGTTAAAAATATTTTTAGTTCTGCATGAGGAAAAACAGTAGTTCCTATATCTCTTCCCTCAGCTACAAGTCCGCCTGATTCTCCAATTTTTCTTTGTTCTTCTACTAAGAATTCTCTTACTTCTTTTATTGAGGAAATTTGTGAAACGATGGAACTTATCTTTTGCGACCTAATTTCTTCAGTAACGCAGTAGTTATTAACATAAACATCCTGATGTGAATTTGTATCCGACTTGAAAACTATTGATATACCTTTAAGAATATTCTGTAATTTTTTTTCTTTTTTATAATCAATACTTTCTTTTATCATAAGCCAACTCAATGCCCTATACATTGCGCCAGTATCTAAATATAAAAGTTTAAGTTTCTTAGCTATTAACTTTGTTACAGTACTTTTACCTGAACCTGCAGGACCATCAATTGCAATAATCGGCCTTCTTTTCATTAGAAAAACGTGATCAATTAATCTTGTCTCTCCACATCTTATCGCACCAGCCAATAACGAAATATTATCCTCAAGTCTTGCTTTTTGGAGTGTATGAGGGTGTAAATGTTCTAAGTATTCAATTGAAATTTTTTTTGCTGATAGCTTCTTAATTATTTGTTTTAAATTGATCTTTTTATCTTGTTGAAAATTTTTTTTTGCTTCTAATAACTCACTTGAAAAAAAACTAATCAATTTTCTTTCGTTTTTTGATAAATGTACATTACGTGAACTTAAAGGAATTCCATCAAAATCTCTTTGTGTAGGAATGGATTTAATAGCAACATTTAATTTCTTTGTAAGAACAAGATTTTTTAAAATTAAAAGTTGTTGCCAATCTTTTTCTCCTAAGTAAAGATTTTTTGGCTTGATGAGATTAAGTAATCTATAAACTACTGTACAAACGCCATCAAAATGTCCAATTCGATTTAATCCACATAATGAAGAAGATAATTCTTTTGGAGCTTTTAGGAATTTAATATTTTTATTATTCGGTGGATATATATCTTCATTACTTGGGATGAAGATAGCATCTGCTCCATTTGAAAAGGAGATTTTTATATCATTATCAATTGTTTTAGGGTAATTCTCTAAATCTAACTTGTTATCAAATTGAAGTGGATTAATAAAAATACTTACTAAATTAACATTAGAATTGTCATTTTTTGCTGTTGATATTAGTTTAATATGACCATCATGAAGATTACCCATTGTTGGAATGAAGTTAATTTCACTATTTATATTTCTCCTCCAATTTTCTATTTCTTCAGTTTTTCTTATGATTATTTTCTTCACTTTGTTTTTAAAAAATAAATCTATTTGATAAGTAATTACTGGACAAAAGCAATCTTAGGAGGAATATCTATATAGGGAAAGTCTATCATTTTTATTTCATGGATTACAAAACATCAGGTGTTGATATAGAAGCTGGGCGAGAATTTGTTTCCGAAATTAAAGAGGCAGTAGAAGGAACTCATACATCTAATGTGATTGAGGGTATTGGCGGGTTCGGAGGTTTGTTTAGAATTCCTATAGATAGTTTTAAAAAACCAGTTCTTGTTTCAGGGACTGATGGTGTTGGAACAAAATTAGAATTAGCCCAAAGTAAAAACTTTCACTTTGAGGTTGGTATTGATTTAGTTGCTATGTGCATGAACGATATCATTACTAGTGGTGCAAAACCTTTATTTTTTCTAGATTATATTGCTACCGGTAAGCTTGATAAGAAACAATTATTGAGGGTTGTTCAGGGAATTTCACATGGATGCGGAGAAAATAACTGTTCATTACTCGGCGGAGAAACTGCTGAAATGCCTGGATTTTATTCAAAAAATAAGTATGATCTTGCAGGATTTTGTGTTGGAATAGTTGATGAGGATAAGCTTATTAATGGTAAAAAAGTCTCTGAAAATGACTTAATAATTGCTTTAGAAAGTAATGGAGTTCATAGTAACGGCTTTAGTTTAGTAAGAAAAATTATTCAAAACAATCATCAAATAGATAAAGAATTTGAAAAAGTTTCTCACTTAAATTTTTATGATGAGTTATTGAAACCTACAAAAATTTATAATAATGTGATTAACCAAATGTTATCTGAAGATATAGAAATTAAAGCAATGTCTCATATAACTGGAGGAGGAATTCCAGAAAATTTACCAAGATGTATTCCTTCTGATTTTATTCCTTATATAAATACCAGTTCATGGCAAATACCTAATTTATTTAAATTCCTTAAAGAGAAAGGATCTATTCCTGAAAAAGATTTTTGGAATACTTTCAATCTTGGAGTGGGATTTTGTTTAATTATTGATAAACAATTTAAGGACGCGATATTAAGTATCTGTAAAGATTATGATATAGATAGTTGGGAAATTGGAAAGATAGTTCGAAAAAATGATTCAACAATTGGTAAATTTTTACCAGAAATTTTAACTTAAATTTTTTTTTCTTTTTTTAAATGAGTTTTAAAAAATTATTTTTTATACCCAAATGAAAAAGTTAGGTGTAATATAATAAAATTACAGCCGAATTATATCGGAAGTTTAAGTATTAAGATTTAACCTTTATTCAATGCCATTTGCAAATAATCAAAGAATTACACGTAGACGTAGTTCAGCTGGTCCTACACCTCCAAAAAGACCAATAGGTAATAATTCTGAATCAATTGGTAGACAGGCTCAAGGCCCAAGACCAACTTTCTTGACACTAAGGGATCATGGGAAAGTTTTTGTCGCTGATTTACCTAATTTGTCCGATGGTCAATTAGCGCATATTAGTAAAGAAGCTAATGAAGTTTTAAATAGTTTGGAAAAAAGACTTAGTGATCTTGAAAATGAACCTAATGTTAGTAATCCGGAAAATGATACGCTGATAAAAGCTTCCACCAAAAGAGATGTCACACTGAGGTTTATTAAATCAATAGAAGAAGAACAAGAACATAGAAAGAATAATCCTGCTTTACGAGATGCTGCATCTGAATCGTTACCTAGAACTTTTCTTGAGGTTGCAAGACATAGATTGCCTGGAGCAACTTTTGATTCACTACTTCGAGAGGCTCTTGAAGCTTGTTCAGTTGATGAGAGTACTGAAGAAAATCAAGTTATTGATGAGCCTAAAGAAACTGTAAAAATTATGGATATACCTTCTTCCAACACTAATGCTTCACTTGTTGTTAGTATCGACTCAAGTGATGATTCCAAGAATGACTCTATTTGATTCGACACAAGAGTTAATAGGTATTAAAGCCCAAAATAATTCAAAAATTAACCTTACTTCAGAGAAAGATCCCATTTTATGCAATCATTGCAAAAGGACTTCATCAAATGGTGTTAGATGTTTAGGAATGTGTGTAGCAGATAATGATTACTAAAATAATTCAAATCCTTTTATAAATAATCTGATGAAAATAATTAATAAATTAACTAAATTTTATTTATTAATGGATATCAGCTATTATTTAAAAAAAATAAAGAAAAGATTATTTTTCTATATATCAATAAGTAATTGAAAGTTTATACCCTTTATTTGAAATTGAAGGTCTTAGAAAACTTCATAATTAAATGCGTAAAAAAATTAAATAAGGCGGCACCCAGATTCGAACTGGGGATAAAGGATTTGCAATCCTCTGCCTTACCACTTGGCCATGCCGCCGAAAAAGATTCGGTTGAGTCTTTTTATGATCTTAACAGTAAGGTGTCTCATTCTCTATTATTTATATGCAATGGTCATGGAGAAGATGTAATCGCATCGGAGATAATAAAAAGATTACTAAAAAAAATAAAAAATAAAAATATTGAAGTTTTGCCGTTAGTAGGAAATGGAGATGTATTTAATTCCATAAAATCAAAGAATTTTCGTAAAATAGGATATTTAAAAGAGCTCCCTAGTGGAGGTTTTAGCAATCAAAGTCTGAAGGGATTTGTGCTTGATTTGTTTGCAGGATTTTTAATCGATAATTTAAGAAATTTTCTACTTGTAAAACAGAAGTCAAAACATAACTGCAAAATTATCGCAGTAGGCGATTTCTTGCCATTACTCTACGCTTGGAGTTCAGAATGCGACTTTAGTTTCATTGGAACTCCCAAAAGTGATCATACTTGGAGTGGTGGGCCAGGTTGGGATTTAAGCGATTTTTATCATAAGTTGAAAGGTTCTGAATGGGATCCATGGGAAATGTTTTTAATGAAATCTCCAAGATGTAAAAATTTAATTATGAGAGATAAAATTACAGCTAATAATTTATATAAAAAAAATATTGATGCAAAATACTTGGGTAATCCAATGATGGATTTTGTTAATGCAACAAACGATAAGATATCAAATATTATTTCTTTTAAAAGGATTATTTTATTAGTTGGAAGTAGATACCCTGAAGCTCTTAAAAATCTTGATAATTTTCTAAATTGTTTGCAAAATTTTGATTTATCAAAGGATTTGTTAATACTTTTGCCTTTGAGCATTAATGCGAATGTGATTCAAATTCAAAATTATTTAAATAAATATGGTTTTATAAAACAGAGTAAAGTTAAATTTCTAATTGATGAAGATTCAGTATGGAAAAAGAAAGATCAATATGTAGTGATTGGAAAAGGTAAATTCAATTCATGGGCCAATATGGCAGAAGTTGGCTTGTCTAATGCAGGAACTGCTACAGAGCAAATTGCTGGCCTTGGAATCCCATCTCTTTCTCTACCGGGACCTGGACCACAATTTACAAAATCATTTGCAAAAAGGCAATCAAGATTATTGGGAGGCAGTGTTTTAGTTTGCAAGAACAAAAAAATTCTTTTAAAACGTTTAAGTTTACTTTTGAAAGGAAAAGTTGACAGGTTAGAACAAGCAAAAATTGGTAAAAAAAGAATGGGGGAATCCGGAGCAAGTAAGAAAATCGTAGATGCCATAAACCTTCATTTGTTATCTTAGTAAATGGCGCTAGCTTATTAATTATTTATTCTTTTATGTATCCAATAAATGATCGGCAATATCTAAAAATTTGTGCAGAGATTGCAAAACTTATGAGTATAAGCTTATCTTCTGCTAAAAAGAAAGTAGAAATTCAAATTGCAAAAGAAGGCTCGAAAACTATTCAAGAAAAAATACAAGTTGCGCAAAATGTTTTAAAAATTTGTAAAAAAAATGATGGAGATAAATTAAGTTCTTCAAGAATACTTGATAAGCTTATGGAAACTCTTGATGGTGAAGATAATTTTTTAACTGAAGATTGATTCTTAATGTTCAAATATATTTGAGAATTTTAGTATGTCTAAATCAGCATATACTGAAACTGTTTCGAAACATTTTTGAGCTAATTCATATCTATTCTCTCTTTCTAAGATAACTTTTAATTTATGCATAGCTTCAATTAAATATCTAACATCATTTGCTGCATAATCTAATTGATCTTTTGTTAAATCTTCGTTGCGACCCCAATCACTACTTTGCGAGCTTTTGTCCAGATCTATTCCTAACAATTCATTAATTAAATCCTTTAAACCGTGTTTATTTGTATAAGTTCTTGCCAACTTACTAGCAATTTTTGTACAAAAAATATTTTTTGTATTAATTTCAAGATTGCATTTTAGAGCTGCTACATCAAATCTTGCGTAGTGAAAAATTTTAGTAATTTTTTCATCTTCAAGAAGTTTTTTTAAATGAGGTGAAGAAGATGTATTAAGTTCGATTTTTATACACGATGTTCTTTTAAATTCATTGCATATTTGTACTAAACAGAGTCTATCTCTTCCATGAATTAAACCCATTGCTTCAGTGTCAATAGCTAGGTAGGATGATTTTTTATAAAGATTGTATAAATCTACTGTTAAATCGCTATAAAGAAGATCAATATTTTTATTTTCAATAGTCATTTTTAAAAAGTATTTAAAGAAATTTAAGGTTTAGAATATTACTTAAGATTTTATTTAATTAAGAGTTTTTATCTAATAGATATATTTTACAGAATAATTCTAAAAAATTATAATATGATGTAACTTTAATTTTTATTCTCGAGTTACTAGAAAAAATTATTTTATGTCATATTCCTTAAATTCAACATTATTGCTGACAATTCTCTTGGCTATAGGATTATTTTTTTTTCTTAAGGCTTCCAGTAAAGATAGAACAACCATCGTTGAGATTTCATCTTCTCAGCAGCCAATTAAGGTTTTAAATGGTTTATGTGAATGGCTTAATTTGAGGGGATGGAAGCAAACAGGAGGAGATTTTGAACAAAGAATTTTAATATTCAAGGGTCAAGTTGTTTCTAGTAAATTTTTAGCAATTTTTTTAGGTTTTCTTGGCGGTTTTGGTTCATGTGCTTTGGGATTAGTAATTATTCAAATATATCCTGAATTGAGTTGGTGGCCTATTCTTTTGGGGTTAATTGGTGGACCTTTGTCAGGAATTGTTTATTTTAAAAAATCAGCAAGAGAGGAGAAATTTGAATTAAGGTTGATCAACGAAAATGAAAATAATTCAACTTTTATGAGACTTAGAGCCCATAGGGATGAATTAATCTCTTTAGAAAATGAACTCGGAGAAAAACTTCAATTGAAAAGTGACGGTTCTTTATTTAAAACACCTATTTAAGATACTTTAAAAGTTTATTCGATAATTTTTAATCAAAAATATTATTCTCTATACAGAATTTCTCTAACTCTTTATCGTTTAACCAATCTTGGGGTTTTGTAAAAATTGATGTGAGGAATTCCTCTCGAGAATTCTTTCTAGCTTTATATCCATATTCCCATCTAGCTAAAGGCGGTAAGGACATTAATATAGATTCAGTTCTGCCATTTGTTTGTAGTCCAAAAATTGTCCCTCTATCCCAAACTAAATTGAATTCGACATATCTACCTCTTCGATATAGCTGGAATTCTCTTTCCTTCGATGAATATGTTTGAGAAGATCTTTTTTCAATAATGGGCAAATATGAAGGGAGGAATGCCTGCCCACAGTTTTCCGCTAAAGAAAATAAATCATCCCAATTTAAATTAGATCTGCCAATATTTTCTGAAGCTTTTGATGCTTCTCCATTTTGATTATTTCCTCTATAGATATTGCCTGAACCATCTTGATAATCATAAAAAATACCTCCTATGCCTCTAGATTCATTTCTATGCTTCAAGAAGAAATATTCATCACACCATGGTTTAAAAACTTTATGCAAATCTTTATCAACTTTCTCACAAGCTTTTTTATGTTCATTATGAAAATTCCTTACATCAGAAAGATAAGGATAAAAAGGGGTTAAATCTGCACCTCCCCCAAACCACCAAACAGGACCAGCTTCGAAATATCGATAATTCAGATGAACTGTAGGAATATAGGGATTCTTAGGATGCAAAACCATAGAAGTTCCCGTAGCAAACCATTCATGACCTTTTGCTTCGGGCCTTTGAGAGATTATAGACTGAGGTAATTCCTTTCCCTGTACTTCCGAGAAATTAACGCCTGCCTGCTCAAAAATAGAACCATTTTTCAATACTCTTGATCTTCCACCGCCACCTTCTTCTCTTAGCCAGGATTCCTCTGTAAATTTCCCTTTGCCATCTACATTTTCAAGTCCTGAACAAATTTTGTCTTGTAGAGTTAATAAGAGATTTTTAGTTTTTTCTCTCGAGTTTTTAGGAGGTTCTTTCAACATATATTTAGTAAATCTTGAAGAAAAAAATTTTTTTGGTTAATTATAAGTTTCTCTTTATAATTTCTCTTAGGGGGTCCTTATTGCCTATTATTTGATAGTTCGACATAGTTCTTAATCTTTTAAACAGTCGACTACCTTGTCAAAATATTTAAAAATTTAATGACCACAATAGATGATGCGAATTTTGCTTTACAAAAAGTTCTAGATGCTGGATCACAGAAAAATGTAATTGAATTAGCTTGGATTAAAAATGTAAGAGTAACTATACCGAGAGTAATCGTAACATTATCATTACCATCTTTTGCAAATTCTCAGAGAGATAGAATTGTAGAAGAGGTTAGAGGAGTACTACTGGATTTTGAAGATATTGATGATGTTCAAATAGAAGTAGATAATAATCCTTCTAAAACAGAATCTCAAAATCAAAGTAATTCTCCTGAGTTGCAGAAGATTGATGGTATTCGACATATCATAGCTGTTAGCAGTGGTAAAGGTGGAGTTGGGAAAAGTACCATTGCGGTTAATCTCGCTTGTTCTCTAGCTAAATTAGGCTTAAAAACTGGTTTGCTGGATGCGGATATATATGGACCTAATACTCCCTCAATGATGGGAGTTGCCGAACAGAATCCAAAGGTTACAGAAGGAAGTGGCAGTGATCAAAGATTAATACCAATAAATAAATATGGAATTTCATTGGTATCAATGGGTTTCCTCATAGAAGAAGGTCAGCCAGTTATATGGAGAGGACCAATGCTTAATAGTATTATCAGACAGTTTTTGTACCAAGTTGAATGGAATAATCTTGATTTTTTGGTTATTGATTTGCCTCCAGGAACAGGAGACGCTCAAATATCCCTTTCTCAATCTGTGCCTATTTCTGGAGCTATAGTTGTCACTACTCCTCAACAAGTATCTTTGCAAGATGCAAGGAGGGGATTAGCAATGTTTAAACAACTTGGAGTACCTTTGCTGGGAATTGTAGAAAATATGTCAGTATTTATTCCGCCAGATATGCCAGGCAAAAAATATGAAATCTTTGGTAAAGGTGGTGGACAAATATTAGCTAACGAAAATGACTTACCATTATTAGCTCAAATTCCTATTGAAATCCCTCTCGTTGATGAAAGTAATAAAGGTGTACCAATCTCAATAAGCCAGCCCAATAAAGAAAGCTCTGTCGTATTTGGTAATTTAGCTCAATTAATTAAGAAACAATTTGTTAATGCTTATTGATGTTTAAGAGAATTTCTTTATTAAATAACAGAGGATTTTTACAAAAAAAAGAAATCTTTAATAAGGGTTTTTTATTTTCTCCGCTACTTATTATTCCCCTGTTTTTAGTTATTATCTCGGGTTTTTTGATAAAAAGTATTCAGAGTGATTTTTTAGTATCGAACTATTTAGGTCATATCGTAACTGGTTTTTTAGGTTATTTCTTAGCATTTTTTATTTCTTATATACCGTTAGAGAGAATTAGGAAGTATGTGGTTCCATTTTATTTTTGTACTCTAATATCCTTATTACTTATTTATTTTTTTGGGATTTCAGTTTCTGGAGCTCAAAGATGGCTAAACTTGGGCATCTTTTCTTTTCAGCCTTCAGAGGTAGCTAAACTTAGTAGTGTATTAACTCTTGCTTTAGTACTCGACAAAAAAATAATCCTTACAATAAGAGATTTAGTATTGCCCTTATTAGTAGTAGTTATTCCTTGGTTATTAATTTTCTTTCAACCGGACTTAGGTACCTCTTTAGTTTTAATTGTTTTGACAGGTGTGATGCTCTATTGGTCTCAAATGCCCATAGAGTGGATTTTGATATTAGTGTTTTGTATTATCACATCAATATTATATCTAACCTTACCAACTCTTCTTATTTTCTGGATTCCAGTTATAGGATATCTTGCTTATAGATCCTCCAAAAAAAAAATTATTTCTTCTGCTCTCGCTATTTCGTTCCATTTATTAGTGGCAAAATTTACACCAATTTTGTGGCAATATGGCTTAAAAGAATATCAAAAAGATAGATTAGTTTTATTTTTAGATCCAAGTAGAGATCCATTAGGTGGCGGATATCATTTGATACAGAGTAAAATTGCAATTGGTTCTGGAGGATTATTTGGGACTGGTTTGCTACAAGGTAACCTGACTAATTTGCAATTTATACCTGAACAACATACTGATTTTATATTCAGTGCTTTAGGGGAAGAATTAGGTTTTGTGGGGTGCATTATAGTTTTATTTTTGTTCTTTTTTTTGATTAAAAAACTTATTAATACTGCAACAATTGCTAGGACTAACTTTGAATCTCTAATTGTTATTGGAATAGCCTCAACTTTTTTATTTCAAATAATTATTAACTTATTTATGACTATTGGATTAGGACCAGTTACTGGGATTCCCCTTCCTTTTATGAGCTATGGTCGAACGTCATTGGTGACTAATTTTATATCTATTGGATTTGTTTTATCTATATTGAAACGTTCTAGATCACTAAGAAGTTGATGAAATCACAAATAACTATAAAAAAAATTCAAGAGCTTTTGATTAAAGGAGTTAAAACCATACATGTGGATGATGATACATCCAGAAGAATGTGGTGGGCTTCTTTAGAAGTTATTCAAAAAGATTTCCTTTATCAGAATTATAAACAGGGGGGGATATGGGTTGCCTCGCCTTTGCCAGCTTTTAATGATAAAAAATTTTTAAATCAACTTCATGGATGGCTTTGGTCTCCTGAGGGGTTTCCATACTTTCAAAATGAGAATGCAGGTTTTTTACCAGTCAATAATTCAGAAAAGATAAAAAAAGATTTCGATTTAGTTAGTAATTATAAAGTCTTAAATCTTTGTCAAGAAGATGGCTATGAACCTTTTTTGATGATAATCACTCCAAATTTTCAATGCGTATTATCAATTGTAGGAGAAAAAGATAAGAAAATTCTATTAATGAAGTGTGATGAAGAGAGCCTTAAACTTTCAATTGAATTAATGCATGCAAAATTAAATCAAGAAAATTATGAGGAAGGAGTAAAATTTCGTAATGCAATTAATAATTTAGGTAATCTTAATATTAATAATCAATTTGAAAAATTATTTTGGCCAATATTATCGGCAAAATTAGCAAATATTACGCCAAACCATAATATACAAAATTCTGTGAAAAATGATGAAAAAAATGTGCAAATAACTGAAGCAAAATTATTACGCGCAATTTCACATGAAGTAAGAACTCCTTTGGCAACAATAAGAACCTTAATAAGTTCTACTTTAAAAAAATATAAAATGGATGAATCAATGAGAAATCGTTTAATTCAAATAGATAATGAATGTAATGAACAAATTGATAGGTTTGGTTTAATCTTTAATGCAGCAGAATTAGTTGGTAACGAAGTACCATCATTGAATAACTTGGCGAAAATTAATTTAGCCGAAATTTTCAAAAAGCTTGCACCTTTATGGAATAAACAACTAAACCGACGTGGTATTTCTTTGAAGATAGATATCCCCAAACAACTTCCACAAATTTTGAGTGATTCTGAAAAATTAGAATTAATGTTAAGAGGATTAATTGATAAAAATACTAGAGGATTAAAGGAAGGTAGTACATTAATTTTAGAATTAAGACCAGCTGGTCAAAAACTCAAACTTCAACTCAAAGTACAAAAATTAGATAATAATCAAAAAGAAATTCTAAAAAAAGATAACGGTTCTGATCTTGGTCCTGTTTTAAATTGGAACCCTCAAACTGGAAGTTTACAACTTAGTCAAAATGCCACTCAAAAGTTGTTAGCTAGTTTAGGAGGGCATGTCACACAAAGACGTGATACAGGTTTGACAGTATTTTTTCCGATTTCAGATTCAAAATAAAATGAGAAACAAGTTTTCCATATATTAAATAATGTAGAAAATTTCCTATTAATTTTGAATTTTGCAAAATATGAATGCTAGTTTCTTATTATAAATAACTCAAAATCTAGGATGACTGAAACTTTAGTTGGTCAATTTCCAAAGCATATAGGAAGTACTGGGGGTTTATTAAACTCTGCAGAAACCGAAGAAAAATATGCAATTGTATGGAAAAGTTCCAAGGAACAAGCATTTGAATTGCCTACGGGTGGAGCGGCTATAATGCATGAAGGTGATAATTTAATGTACTTTGCAAGAAAAGAACAATGCCTTGCATTAGGGACACAATTAAGAGCCTTCAAACCAAGAATTGAAGATTTTAAAATCTACCGAATTTTCCCAGGTGGTGATATTGAATTTTTACACCCTAAAGATGGTGTTTTCCCTGAAAAAGTAAATGAAGGCAGAGAGAAAGTAGGTCATAATCCTAGAAGAATAGGTGAGAATCCTAATCCAGCTGGTTTGAAATTTACAACTAAGAATACTTTTGATTAACTTCCTTAAAGTTGATATAAAAGAGGAAAATAATTATAATTTGGGCTGACGTTATTAATATGATCAGCTCACAAAAAGATAGTTTTTTAAAGGCTTACAAAGAAGGTAAAAATTTTATACCTATCGTTGAAACTTGGCCAGCAGATTTAGAGACTCCATTATCGACTTGGTTAAAATTATCTTCAAAAGATTCCCATGGTGTTTTTCTTGAATCTGTTGAAGGTGGGGAAAATTTAGGTAGGTGGAGCATTGTTGCTACTAAACCTCTTTGGGAAGCCGTTTGTTATGGAGAAGAAATAATTAAAACTTGGAATAATGGCAAAACTGAAACACATAAAGGTGATCCTTTTGATGTTTTGAGAAGTTGGACAAACGAATACAAGTCAACCATGCTTGATGACTTACCATCAATTGGACAGTTATATGGATCTTGGGGTTATGAATTAATAAATCGAATAGAACCAAGTGTTCCAATAAATGAAACACTAGAAAACAATATCCCTTATGGTTCCTGGATGTTTTTTGATCAGTTAGTTGTTTTTGATCAAATAAAAAGATGTATTACCGCAGTGGTTTATGCAGATACAACTTCTTCAAAAGAGTGCGCAATTGAAGATTTGTATCTAAATTCAATTTCTAAAATTAAGAAAACTAGAAATTTAATGAGAGTTCCTCTAAAAGAAAATGAGTTTTTAGATTGGAATGAAAATGAGAATTTGGATTTAGATATAGAAAGTAATTGGGAGAAAACAGATTTTGAGGATGCAGTTCTCTCTGCAAAAGAATACATAAGAAAGGGAGATATCTTTCAAATAGTTATTAGTCAGAGATTCCAAACTCAAGTCAATAATGATCCATTTAATTTATATAGAAGTTTGAGGATGGTTAATCCATCTCCATACATGTCATTTTTTGATTTTGGCTCATGGTATCTGATAGGTTCAAGTCCTGAAGTAATGGTTAAAGCAGAAAAAAATAAAAATAGTCAGATTGTTGCAAGCTTAAGACCAATAGCTGGTACTAGACCTAGAGGTATTGATAATCAGCAAGACTTGGAATTAGAAAAGGAATTATTAAAAGATCCAAAAGAGATAGCTGAGCATGTAATGCTAATTGATCTTGGGAGAAATGATCTTGGAAGAGTTTGTGAAATTGGTACTGTCAAGGTCAAGGATTTAATGGTTATTGAGAAATATTCACATGTTATGCATATAGTCAGTCAAGTTGAGGGAATCTTAAAAAACAATGCTGATGTATGGGATTTGCTCAAAGCATCCTTTCCCGCTGGGACAGTAACTGGCGCTCCAAAAATAAGAGCTATGCAATTGATTAAGCACTTTGAAAAAGATGCTAGAGGACCATATGCTGGTGTATACGGATCTATTGATATTAATGGCGCATTAAATACAGCAATTACAATAAGAACTATGATAGTTAAACCCTCAATAGATGGGAAATATGATGTTTCAGTGCAAGCAGGCGCTGGAATAGTTGCTGATTCTTTTCCAGAAAATGAATATCAAGAGACAATAAATAAAGCAAAGGGGATACTAAAAGCATTAGCCTGTTTGGATAAATAAATGAGTCAAAATAATCTTTATAAGGGTTTTGAGGTGGAACTCTTTACAGGTTCTTTAAATTCTCATATTGGTGTTTCGGCTGAAATTGAGAAAAAATTTCCTGATTTTGTAAAAGAGCCAGATAACAGAAACGTTGAATACATAACAACACCTGAAAAAGAATACGGTTCTTTATATGAAAAATTAATTATTCCAAGAAAAAAGTTGAGGAAGTGGCTAAATACTAAAAATTTAACAATCATTCCTTCATCCACTCTTTGTTTTAAACATGATATTCAATTTCAAAGATCTGATATTGACAACGTCTATCATCAATTTATTCAAGATAATTATGGAATATCTATTGCAACTTCTAGTGTCCATATAAACATAGGAATAAATGATTTAGATAAACTTTTTACAGCTATAAGACTTATAAGATCTGAGGCTGCTCTATATCTATCATTAAGTGCTAGTTCACCTTTTTTAAATAATAAAATTACGAATAATCACTCTCAGAGATGGATCCAGTTTCCTAAAACACCAAGTAGGGTGCCTTTTTTTGTAAATCATAATTCTTATATCGACTGGATAGAGGAAAATATGTCTAATAAAAACATGCAAAATATTAGGCATTTTTGGTCCTCAATCCGACCAAATGGTCCCCAAAGACCTTTAATTCTTGATCGTTTGGAATTAAGAATTTGTGATTTTGTTCACGATATTAATCTGCTTTTAGGGATAACGGCCATGATAGAACTAAGGATTTTAAATCTTTTTGAAAATATAAATACATTAGATCCAATTAATGCTAGTACTTTTTCTATGGATGAGTTGTCAGAAATATGTGATCAAAATGAAATTAATGCTGCTAAAGATAGCCTGAATTCAGAGTTAATTCACTGGCAAGATGGGAAAAGAGTTATTTGTAGAGAATGGATTCAAAACTTATTATCAGATTTATCATCCACAGCAGAAAATTTTGGTATGAAACATCTTTTAGATCCTATTTATAAAGTGCTTGAAGAAGGTAATCAATCTATGAAATGGATAAATCAATATGAAAAAGGGCTTTCTATTGAGCAGATAATGAAAATTTCTATCGAAGACATGATTAGGAGTGAGGGCTAGAATGTTTGATTATTTAAATAAACTTTGATCTGAAAATTTTCACTTGTGACATAATGATTATATGGAATCTTTTCGACAGATAAAAAATAATAACGTGGATCTTATAAGTAACAATGATCCACTTGATAAAAATCGTCTTTTAATTGAAGATCTCTGGGAATCTGTGCTCAGAGAAGAATGCCCAGATGATCAAGCAGAGAGATTGATACAACTTAAAGAATTAAGTTATTCAAAACAAATTGATGGTGATAGTTCAAAAACTCTTAAAAATGAAATAGTTGATATTGTAAATTCTATGGATTTAGCAGAATCTATAGCAGCAGCAAGGGCGTTTTCATTATATTTTCAACTCGTGAATATTTTGGAACAAAGAGTTGAGGAAGATAGATATATTCAAAGCTTTACCAATAAGGATGTTCAAAAATCGCCCGATAATCTTGATCCTTTTGCCCCAGCATTGGCTAGGCAAAATGCTCCGGTAACTTTTAGAGAACTATTTTACAGGCTGAGAAAATTAAATGTACCACCAGGAAAATTAGAGGAGTTATTACAGGAAATGGATATTCGTTTAGTTTTTACTGCACATCCGACGGAGATAGTAAGGCATACGATAAGACATAAGCAAACAAGAGTAGCAAATTTGTTAAAAAAAATACAGATCGAGCAATTTCTAACAAAAGAAGAAAAAATTTCTCTAAAAACCCAATTAAAAGAGGAAGTAAGACTTTGGTGGAGAACAGATGAATTGCATCAATTTAAACCTTCAGTTTTAGATGAAGTTGATTATGCCTTGCATTATTTTCAGCAAGTTTTATTTAATGCGATGCCTCAATTGAGAGGCAGGATTGCTGAAGCTCTTACCGAAAATTATCCAGATGTTCAGTTGCCCTCAGAATCTTTTTGTAATTTCGGTTCTTGGGTAGGCTCTGATAGGGACGGTAATCCATCGGTCACTCCGGAGATAACATGGAAAACTGCCTGCTACCAAAGGCAGTTGATGTTGGAAAGATATATTACTGCGACGTCTAATCTTAGAGATCAATTAAGTGTGTCGATGCAATGGAGTCAAGTCAGTTCCTCCTTATTAGAGTCACTCGAAACTGACAGGGTTAAGTTCCCTGAAATATATGAAGCTAGAGCTACAAGGTATAGATCAGAACCCTACAGATTAAAATTAAGTTATATTTTAGAAAAACTTAGGTTAACACAAGAAAGAAATAATTTATTAGCTGATAGTGGGTGGAAATTTGACTTGGAGGGAGAAACTGATAAAAAAAATATAGATAAAGTTGAAAACTTATATTACAAGTCAGTAAACGAATTTACTTATGATCTTGAACTAATTAAAAATAGCTTGATTAGTACAGATCTAACGTGTGAGTCAGTAAACAACTTACTTACTCAGGTTCATATTTTCGGATTTTCTTTAGCAAGTTTAGATATTCGTCAAGAGAGTACAAGGCATAGTGACGCTATACAAGAGCTTACAAATTATCTTGATTTATCTGTCCAATATGACCAAATGTCTGAGGAAGAGAAAATTAAATGGCTCATAGACGAATTAAATACAAAAAGGCCTTTAATTCCATCTGATGTTAACTGGACAAAAACTACAGAAGAAACCTTTTCAGTTTTTAAAATGGTTAAGAGACTTCAGCAAGAATTTGGAAGTCGCATTTGTCATTCTTATGTGATTTCAATGAGTCATAGTGCATCTGATTTGCTTGAAGTTCTCTTACTGGCAAAAGAAATGGGACTTCTTGATCAAAATACACAAAAGTCAAAATTATTAGTTGTTCCTCTTTTTGAAACTGTGGAAGACCTTAAAAGAGCACCAGAAGTCATGGAAAAGTTGTTTAAATTAGATTTCTATAGATCATTATTGCCAAAAGTAGGAGAATCTTTTAAACCTCTGCAAGAATTAATGCTTGGATATTCTGATAGCAATAAAGATTCAGGGTTTGTTTCTAGTAATTGGGAAATTCATAGAGCCCAAATAGCTCTTCAAAATCTCTCAAGTAGTAACAACATATTGCTAAGACTTTTTCATGGAAGAGGTGGTTCTGTAGGAAGAGGAGGGGGACCAGCCTATCAAGCAATATTGGCTCAACCAAGCGGCACTTTAAAAGGGCGAATAAAAATAACAGAACAAGGTGAAGTTTTAGCTTCTAAATATAGTCTTCCAGAACTGGCTTTGTACAATCTTGAGACTGTAACTACAGCGGTAATTCAAAATAGTTTGGTAAATAATAGACTTGACGCTACTCCAGAATGGAATCAATTAATGTCTAGGCTGGCAGAAACATCGAGGTCTCATTACAGAAAATTAGTGCATGAGAATCCTGATTTGTTAAATTTCTTTCAAGAGGTCACTCCAATAGAAGAAATAAGTAAATTACAGATATCTAGTAGGCCTGCTAGAAGAAAAAAAGGTGCAAAAGATTTGTCAAGTTTAAGAGCTATTCCATGGGTATTTGGTTGGACACAAAGTAGATTTCTTTTGCCAAGTTGGTTTGGAGTAGGCACTGCCTTGTCAGCTGAATTAAATTCAGATCCACAACAAATTGAATTATTAAGAGTTCTGCATCAAAGATGGCCATTTTTTAGGATGCTTATATCTAAGGTAGAAATGACATTATCTAAGGTGGATTTGGAAGTTGCTAGATATTATGTTGATACTCTTGGCAGTAAAGAAAATAAAGATTCTTTTGATGATATTTTTGAAGTAATTTCTAAAGAATATAATCTGACAAAATCTTTAATTCTTGAAATTACTGATAAAAATAAGCTCCTAGAATCTGATAGAGACTTGAAATCATCAGTAAGCTTGAGAAATAAGACAATTATTCCATTAGGGTTTTTGCAGGTTTCACTTTTAAGAAGATTAAGAGACCAGACAAGACAACCTCCAATAAGCGAATTCATTATGGATAAAGATGAATCTAGAAGAGCTTACAGCAGAAGTGAATTATTGAGGGGGGCACTTTTAACTATTAATGGGATAGCAGCTGGCATGAGAAATACAGGTTGATAATTGCAATATTTTTCTAAAAAAAAACTTGTTCTTCCAGAAGGTTATTTTGTTAACTCTTCTCAAATCCCATTAGCTAAAGAAGTTAACAAACTTTTAGCGAATTGTGGCTGTGAGACATTTCCAATAAAGCCTCTTTCTGAGGCTATTCAAAAAAGTAATTTCTTTTTTACCATACAGAATGAGATAAAAAATAAATTATATGGCTTTGTAAGGGTTACGTCCGACAAGGGATTGAATGCTAACTTGTGGAATTTAAGTGCATTGCCAGGGAATAGTCAGCAACTTTATTATTCAATATTGCTTCAAGTAACTCTTGAGAAAATAAATAGAGAAATGCCTGGATGCAGCATATCTGTACAGGCTCCTGTTTCCTCGTTTATAACTTTAGAGGAAAATGGATTCATACTAGATCCAAATGGAATAAGAGTAATGGGATATAATCTTTAAAATCATTTTACGAGCATGGAGGGATTTGAACCCCCGACTCTCAGAACCGGAATCTGATGCTCTATCCAACTGAGCTACATGCCCTTTAATTTTTCAATTTCTTTAAAGAAAATCTAAATATTTTAAATTTAGCTAATTTAATTAATGAATGCACAAAAAAAATTTTTTTAAATAAATTAAAAATTAAAAATTTTCGGAACCATAAAAGTTTTGAAATTGATCTAAAAGAGCAAAGAGCAATTGTTCTTGGCTGTAATGGTATTGGCAAGTCAAATTTACTTGAATCGGTTGAATTTTTAAGTCAATTAAAATCTAATAGAGCACTAAGCGATAAAGACTTAATAGAGAACGATTGTGATATGGCTGTAGTTATAGGACAGATAAATTTTAAAGACGATTTAAAGTTAAATTTATTCCGAAAAGGGCCTAAAAGAATTTATGTGAATGAATCAATGTTGAAAAAACAGAGTGAAATAAAGAATTATATTCGGAGTGTATGTTTCTGTTCTAATGATATAGATATTGTTAGAAGTGAACCCAGCTATCGTAGAACATGGATTGATAAAGTCGTATCTCAGCTTGAACCAGTATATTTAGACTTGATAAGTAGATTTAATAGGCTTCTAAAACAAAGAAGTCATTTTTGGCGTTCGGAAAGTTTCTTAAAAACCCAATCCACAGATATTGTTGAAAGCTTTGATATTCAGATGTCAATAATAAGTACAAGAATTTTTAGGCGCAGAAGAAGAGCTTTGTTAAAAATAAAACCATATGTTGAATATTGGCATAATCATTTAAGTAAATCTCAAGAGCAAATAGACATAAATTATCTTTCGGGGATACAAAATATAAGTCCAGAAGAAGAAGAAGAAGAAGTTATTAGTAAAAAAATAGCAGAACAACTCTTAAATCAGCGTTCAATAGAAGCATTGACTGGTAAATGTAATTTTGGCCCTCATCGTGATGATGTTGAGTTTCTAATCAATAATGTTTCAGTAAGAAAATATGGTTCCTCAGGACAGCAAAGGACTTTTATCTTGGCTTTAAAGATGGCTGAACTCGATTTATTAACTAAAACAATAAATGTTCCTCCAATACTTATATTGGATGATGTCTTGGCGGAATTAGATTTAACCAGGCAAAATTTGTTATTAAATTCTGTTGGTAAAGATAGTCAATGTTTTATAAGTGCGACACATTTAGATAAATTTAATCAGTCTTTCTTAGGCTCGTCACAAATGATTCACTTATAATAAAAAAAAGGGATGATTTTTAGCTAATCTTAATTTCATATAAATTTCTTAAATGGAAATCTACAAAAAAAGTCAAACTTTAAGTTCGTTAAGTGATGAGCAAAAATTAAGTCATCAAAGTAAACACCTTTTATTGGAACTTTATAGATGCGATCGCGAAAAATTAAATGACGAATCCTTTTTGCGCTGTATTTTAAATAGAGCTGCTAAATTGGCAAATGCAACAGTTCTTAATTTGATAAGTAATAAATTTGAGCCCCAAGGGGTTACGGCAATAGCACTACTGGCTGAATCTCATATTTCAATACATACTTGGCCTGAATCTAATTATTCTGCAGTCGATATTTTTACATGTGGTCAAAATATGATGCCTGAAGTGGCTAGTCAATATTTAATTGAATCTTTGATGGCAAAAGAACATTCTTTGCGTGTCATTGAGCGAAATCCACCTCAAGCAGTTCCTAAACAGATAAGGACAGTTGTTTAAATTCAATATTACCTATTTAATTTTCCGCTTATTAGTCCTTCAAGATCTAAGCTTGTGCAATTAAATCCTAAATTAGAAAAATATTGAACTAACTCACTAAAATTATATTTGCTAAAAAAATTCTTCAATTCATGTTGAGGGATTTCTATTCTTGCAGTTGAGCCTTGGCATCGAACTCTAACCTCAGATAATCCACCTTCTTTGAGGTATTCTTCTGCTTTCTCAACCATTTTTAGCCTTTCGCTAGTTATTTCATGGCCATAAGGAAATCTTGATGATAAGCAAGGTTGAGCAGGTTTATCCCACCAAGGAAAACCTAATGCTTTTGAAATATCCCTAATGTCTTGCTTTGAGAATTTAAATTTTGCGAGGGGAGAGATAACTCCTGCTTGTTTTGAGGCTTGTATACCCGGTCTGTAATCTTTAAGATCATCTAGATTGACTCCATCTAAAACGATCTTGTAATTAAGTTTTTTTGAGAGGAAGGTTGTATGTTTGTGAAGCTCTTTTTTGCATGCAAAGCACCTATCCATAGGATTTTTACTGTAACTTGATTGTTCTAATTCTGATGTTTTAATTTCTATATGCTTTACTCCAATCCATTTTGCTTGGCTCCTTGCCTCTTCTCGAAGAGTATTGGCTAATGCAGGAGAAATACCTGTTATTGCAATTGCTTTACTACCTAATTGTTCGAATGCTAATGATGCTACTAATGTACTGTCAACTCCTCCGGAATAAGCAATACAAGCACTATCAAGTTTCTTAAAGTAACTTCTAATTGTATAAAGCTTTTCATTTTGTTCATCAGAGAGAATTTCTAGTTGATTGAACATGGTAATTACTTTAAAATTCAAATTACCTATGAATAGGTTGTATTTATTATTAAATCTTTAATAATATTATTATCTATATCTTAGATTAAATTTATTAATTTTGTTCAATTGACGAATACGAGTAGAAATAGAGGAATTGGAATTGTCACAGCAAGTGACAGTCAAGAGAGATCAAAAGGTCAATTACATATTTATGATGGAGAGGGTAAGGGGAAAAGTCAGGCTGCATTGGGAGTAGTTCTCAGGACAATAGGATTAGGAATTTGCGAAAAAAGACAGTCAAGAGTTTTACTTCTAAGATTTTTAAAAGGTCCTGAGAGGCCATATGACGAGGATTCAGCTATAGAGGCTTTACAAAGAGGCTTTCCACATTTAATTGACCATGTAAGGACAGGAAGATCCGAATTCTTTACTGCAGACCAAGTGACAAGGTTTGATGTTGGTGAGGCTGAAAGAGGTTGGAATATTGCTAAAGGAGCAATTGCTAGTTCTCTTTATTCTGTAGTTGTACTCGATGAGTTGAATCCAGTTCTTGATTTAGGAATGCTTGATATCAATGAAGTAGTTGATTCTCTTCACAATCGTCCAGATGGATTAGAAATAATTATTACTGGAAGGGCAGCCCCGCCCTCGTTGGTAAGAATATCTCAACTCCATTCAGAAATGAGACCACGCTTGATAAGAGACTCAGCAGAACTAAACAAACAAATTAGTTCTAGTGGTGGAATTGAGATTTATACAGGTGAAGGAAAGGGTAAATCCACAAGTGCACTCGGTAAGGCTCTGCAAGCTATCGGTAAAGGAATATCTCAAGATAAAAGTCATAGAGTTTTAATATTACAGTGGTTAAAAGGTGGAAATGGATATACAGAAGATGCTGCCATAGAAGCTTTGAGAGAGAGTTACCCTCATTTAGTAGATCATTTACGTTCAGGCAGAGATGCCATCGTATGGAGAGGTCAGCAACAACCAATTGATTATGTTGAGGCTGAAAGAGCATGGGAAATTGCTAAAGCTGCTATTTTGTCTGGCTTGTATAAAACAATTATTTTAGATGAATTGAATCCAACTGTTGATTTAGAGTTGTTACCTGTGGAATCAATACATCAAACGCTCTTAAAAAAACCAGCAGATACAGAAGTTGTAATTACGGGGAGGTGTAAAAATGAACCTTCATACTTTGAACTAGCTGATGTTTACTCTGAAATGGTTTGTCATAAACATTATGCAAATGTGGGAGTTGATTTGAAAAGAGGTGTAGATTACTAACTATTCTTAAAAATTAATTGCACAATATTTTTTTTACCTTTTCGATGCCGCCTTTAATAGATCTTGACTGAATTTTAAATTGAGACAAGATTCTTGAAGCTTTTTCAGAACGTTTCCCCGATTTACATATAGTGAAGACCTCTTTATTTATACTTTCTTTTTGAATAAATTTTAAGTCAGATTCTTGGTTCAAATGACTTAAGGGAATTGAGATAGATCCCTCTATCGCAGATGTAGAAAATTCTTCATTTTCTCTAACATCAATTAAAAGAATTTTGTTGGGTTTTGCTTTGTATAAACTATTAAATTCATTAGCATTAATACTGTTTATTTCATTATTTTTTTCACAATATTCGTCGCTATTATAAAAGCCCTCAAACTGAGACAAATTTTTTATTCGTTTATTTAACTGATCACTTTTTAGATGTAATTTTTTCATATTCATATTCAATAGATCAAAAATTAAAATCTTCCCATCTAAAATTTCACCTTTTTTCAAAATGATTTTGATTATTTCATTAACCTGAAGAATTCCTATTAAACCTGTTGAAACACCCACAACCCCGTATTCTGAACAACTTGGGGCAGCATTTTTTGAAGGTGATTCTGGAAGTAAGTCTCTTAAATTAGGACTATTTTTATATAAATTGAAAACACTCACTTGCCCTTCAAAGCCTTGTACACTTCCAAAGACTAGGGGTTTATTTAATATTAGGCATGAATCATTTATTAAATATCTTGTTCCAAAGTTATCCGAGCAATCACAAATAACATCAAATTCCTTTATTAATTCAAGAGCATTTTTAGGATTAATTCTCTTTGAAAATGTTAATATTTCACAATTAGGATTGAATTTTTTAATTCTTTCCCGAGCAGAATTAATTTTAAGATTGCCAATAGTATTTGTTTCATGAATTATCTGTCTCTGGAGATTAGACTTTTCAACTTGATCGTTATCAACTATTCCAATTCTCCCAATTCCTGCTGCGGCTAGATAAAGTAAAACTGAAGAACCAAGCCCACCTGCACCGATGCATAATACTGAGCTGTTTTTAAGATTTAGTTGGCCCTCATAACCTATCTCTTTTAGGGTCAAATGTTTTTGATATCTTTCTTCTTCATCAGAGTTTAAGAAATTAAATTTTATATCTTTGGACATTGAAATCCTTTAATTTTTGCGAGATAAACTATGAAAATATAATAATTAAAATAAAAATTTTAGACTTTTAAATTTTTCTTATTACTATAATTAATTAATGTTTTTGTTAGAACTAGACCATAATGTGAAGTTTTTATAAATCAATTTTAAGTTTAAATATTTTCAGAAACCTTATATGGCAAAGCCTCTAAAAAAATACAAAATGTTTCGGTTCGGAATTTTGCACAACAAAAAGGTAGTCAATAGACGTTTTTTCCGATACTGTCTGGTTCATATATTAAGTTTACTGAATTCATGAGTGATAACACTCCAGAGTCAAACCAAGACTCCGGCTCCGATACAAGCTCAGAAACCAAAAGTTTTTCAGAGAAGTACTCTGATGTTATGGGAAAAGTCAACGAAACCCTTGGTAATGTTGATTGGACTCAAATGGGCAAGTACGGGAAGGCGGCAGGCATAATTGCTGTTGTCGTAATAGCTCAGATAATAATTAAAGTTGTCATTGACACGATAAACTTTTTCCCAATTCTCCCTGGTTTACTAGAACTGCTAGGGGTCATTGTTGTCGGTCAATGGAGCTGGCAAAATCTTCGTACCAGTGAAAATCGTGAAGCTGTTTTAGATAAGGTACAAAATCTTAAGAAGACATATTTAGGTTAGTTAAAGATTACATATTAAGAATTGCTTTTACGTAATCTTCAACTTGGTTTAAGTACCCTCCTCCAAACATATTGGCATGATTCAATATGTGATAAAAATTATAAATAATAATTCTTTTTTCAAATCCGTTTTTTATAGGAAAAATTCTATGGTATTCTTCATAAAATTCTTTTCTAAAACCTCCAAATAGTTTTGTCATAGCTATATCTACTTCATTATCTGCCCACCAAGATGCAGGGTCAAATATAACCCCCTTTCCATTTTTGTCCATTCCTGCATTGCCTGACCATAAATCACCATGAACTAGAGCATTTATTGGTTTGTGATTCAGCAATTCTGATTTAATTTTTTCTTTAACTTTATTTATAATTTCTTTATCTAAAATTCTCGATTTAAGACTTAATAATTGAGGTATTATCCTTAAGTTTAAAAAACAATCTATCCAATTATCTTCTAAGCCTTTTTTCTGATCTGTTGTTCCGATAAAACCTTCAACTGGAAACCCAAACATTTTGGGGTTAGATTCAGCTGATTTCAAGTGCAATTCACCTAAACCTTTTCCAAGCTTTTTTTGGTCAAAGTTATGCATATCTATCCATTCAATTAAAAGAATCTCTATATTTTTTATATTTTTATATGCAATAACTTCAGGAATAACTAAGTTTTCTTGATTAATATATTTTCTCAAATTTTGGAGACAATATTTTTCAAATTCAAGAAATTTTTTGTTTCTAATGTTTCTTTTAAGGAATAACTTTTTGTTTGAGAATTCTATTCGCCATGCATTATGAATATCGCCACCATGTACTTTTTCAATACTTTTTGGATAGGTTTCACCTAATTCTTCACAAATTTCGTTAATTTCAATAGGAGATAATTTTTGCATTTTAATGAAAAAGTCTGAAGTTATTGTTGTAGGCGCTGGTATAGCAGGACTAACTTCTGCAGCGATTTTATCAAAACAAGGCTTATCAGTGACTTTAATCGAATCTCATACTCAAGCCGGAGGATGTGCCGGTACTTTTAAAAGAAAGAATTATACTTTCGATGTTGGCGCAACTCAAGTTGCTGGTTTAGAGAAGGGAGGAATACATTCTAGAATTTTTGATTTTTTAGATATTCCATCCCCAGAAGCCACAATTTTAGACCCTGCTTGCATTGTTGATTTAAATGATGGTGGTAATCCTATACCTATTTGGTATGAAAAAAGTAAATGGATTGCTGAACGAGAAATGCAGTTTCCTGGTAGTCAAAGATTTTGGAAGCTTTGTACCCTAATACATGAAAGTAATTGGATATTTGCTAATAATAATCCTGTATTACCAATAAGTAATTTTTGGGATTTTTCTCAACTTCTCAAAGCACTAGTACCTTCAAACCTTGTCACAGGTATCTTACTTAAATCTACTATTTTTGATCTATTGCGGATATGTGGATTATCCAAGAATGAGCGCTTGATTAAATTCTTAAATCTTCAACTAAAACTTTATTCTCAAGAAGACGTTTATAGTACTGCAGCATTATATGGATCTACTGTTCTTCAGATTTGTCAACAGCCACATGGTCTGTGGCATCTTAAAAAATCTATGCAGTCTTTAAGTGAATCATTAGAAAGTTCATTAATTAAAACTGGAGTTAATTTAATTTTTGGACAAGAAGTTAATTCTATAACTTTTGACGACGTAAATATGTGTTGGCAACTATCTGCTAATTCGAAAAAAAAATCATTTATTTATCAAGCAAAAGATGTGATTTATACCGCACCTCCACAATCTTTGCTCAAGCATTTGAAAGATCCTTTAGAAAGAAAAAAAAATTATAAAAATCGACTTAATAATTTGCCTGATCCAAGTGGAGCTGTAGTTTTTTATTCAGCCTTAAAAAAGGAACATATTAAAAAAACATTCTCCAATCATTATCAATTTGTTTCAAAAGAATTTTGTTCGTTATTTGTATCAATTAGTGATGATGGTGATGGAAGAGCGCCAAAAGGTGAGGTTACTTTAATTGCCAGTATCTTTACCAAAACTAAAGATTGGTTTGATCTAGATAAACGAACTTACTTAAAGAAAAAAAATGGTTTCATGAAAAAAATATCCCTTGAATTGGAAAGTCAATTTGAGATTGATCCTGAAAAATGGCTACATAGAGAATTAGCAACTCCATTGGGCTTCGAAAAATGGACAAAAAGACCTAATGGAATAGTAGGCGGGCTTGGTCAAAATCCAGATATTTTTGGTTTATTTGGATTATCAAGTAGGACACCTTTTGAAGGTTTATGGTTATGTGGAGATTCGATTTATCCAGGAGAGGGGACTGCAGGTGTTAGTCAGTCTGCATTAATGGTTTCAAGGCAAATTTTAGCTTCCAAAGGTATAGAAAATTTTAGTTTATAAAATTTTGTCTGTTTTCTTTTGCTTCAGCAAGTTTTTTAGAAAGTAAATCCCAATTTTTTTCTTTAATAAGAGATTCCAGTATATTCAGCTTATTTTTAAAATTATTTATGGAATTTAAAACATTAATCTGATTATTAATAGCTAAATCTAGGCCTAGTTGTTCATTGCCTCCGCCAACTCTCGAAGTGTCAGCAAATCCTGTAGCAGCTAATTTTTGCGAGAGATCTAATAAAGATTGATTATTTTTTGTTTGCGCAGTTTCTATGAGGGCAGAAGCTAAAAATATAGGCAAATGAGAAATTAGAGATACTGCTTCATCATGCTCTTTTGGCGAAGCTTGGCAAATTTCACAATCCATTGATTTTATGAGCTCGGCAATAGTTCTGACTGAATTTAAATCACTATTTTGTGTTGGGGTAATAATCCATTTTGCATTTTTAAAAAGACCTTCAAAACCTGAATCAACTCCTTTTTTTTCTGTGCCTGCCATTGGATGAGATCCAATAAATAGAGGATGTGAATTTTCCCATGTATTTACAATTGGTTCTTTTACAGACCCTACATCAGTTAGTATTGTTTCCTGAGGTATTGATGCTACTAATTGTTGCGACGGACTGATCAAATCTTTGATAGGCAATGCCAAAATTATTAGCTCACATTTTTTTAATAAGCTCAGATCACAGCTAACAAAATTTGCAAGTTTTTTATCCTTAGCTTTTTTTTCATTAAATTCATTATTTGCTATTCCATAAATTGTATGATTTAGACTTTGGAGTTTTAATCCTAAAGAACCACCAATTAATCCTAATCCTACTATTCCAATTTTCATAAATCAATTAATTCAAGACCCTCTTTTATTGATACCAATTTTTTGTATATTAGGTTCATAAATTTTGCATGTTTTTGAAATTAAATTAATTATAAATGCTTGAAATTTTAAGTCATCAATATTTGAAAACTTTTTTGAGAGATCAAAGTATTAATTGGGAGCACATATATTCTTTTGGGAGGATAGTTTCCAAATGTATTGAAAATGATTCTACCTATCTAATTAATTCAGAAATTTTCTCTAGCTATGATTGGTTACCTCCAATTTTGATTTCTTTATTTTTAAAGGAAGAGGATTCAATTTTTATTTTATCTAAAGAAAAAATCCAATTTATAAGCCAATTTCAGATTGATTCATTGAAAAATCTAGGTTTTAATTTTATTTTGAAAAATGATCAATTTATTTTTGCAAATCATCATGTTCACTTGATAACTATCCAAAATTTTCTTAATGATCCCAATTCTCGTAATCTTAGAAATCATCAAATAGTTTATTCAGGAATTGAGGATATAAAACAGGATTTAAAAAATCATTTTAGGATTTCTTTACTTAAAAAGGATTGGACAAAAAATTTTAAAGAATTTGAATTAATCAATCAAAAATTTATAAAAGTATATGATTCATTGAAGAAAAAGTTCTTCTTGAGAAAGGTCTTAGGAAATAGTTATATCAATTTAGATGAAAAAGAAATTAGTTTCTTGTCAAATTTTTTTCATGAAAATTCTTTTTTTTCTGATAAATTTTTAAGCGTCAACAAAGCATTATCTCAAGGTTGGGCATGCTGGGTAAAGTTAAACGATACAAATTTAGATTGGAATTTGTATTTGCAGCCAATTGATGAACTTTTTCAAATTAAGGAATTTTTTTCAAATAACAAATTTGTTTTTTTATCAGCATTGAGAAAAGATAATTTTTTCCAAATGTATTTTAAAAAGCATAGTTTAGATATTGACTTGGTTATTAATTTTAAGAGTAATTTTGAAGAGAAAAAGATTTCTTTATACATACCCTCTAAACAGTTGCTTCCTAATAATCCTCTTTTTACCAATTCAATCTTGGACAAATGCAAAAAGTTAATACTTTTTAGAAAGGGTTTAACTTTAGTGTTGTCTGATGATATTGATTTAAAAACTAATCTTGCTACAGAATTAGCTTCTACTTACGGGAAGAGAGTATTGCTAGAGACACTTCCCTCAGGTAGAAATGAAATCCTTTGCTCTAGCTTTGACTGGTGGATTATGAATTCTTATTTAATTCAAATTCCAGAACAAATTATCATTCCTTTACTTCCGATTCCGAATATGTCAGAACCCATTAATGCAATTACTGTCTCTCATAAAAATAAGCTTTCTCAAGATTGGTTTAGAGACTTCTTTCTTCCTCAAGCTAGAATTAAACTTGAAAGATCTATTTCTCCTTTAAGAAGAAATTCAGGTAAGTTAATAATCCTAGATGGAAGAGCAAATAAAAGAAACTGGGGAAGATTACTTTTGCAAAACATTCAACCCTCAAAACAAATTAACTATATGCTACCTTTTGATTAGGTTATGATTTTGTAAATAACTAAAGAAATATGGGAGAAGCAAAAAGACGTAAAACACTTGGTTTACCTCCAAAAAAAAATAATACTAAAACTAAAATTGATGAGTCTCCAAGATTATTTGAATGGCTTCCCTTTACAATCAATCAAAGAGATAACCTAATTAAATTAAGTATTAAGGCCAGTTGGTTTGGAATTGGAGGATTAGTAATCTTATGGATTGTAGTGAGATTTATAGGCCCTGCTGCTGGGTGGTGGACTTTAGCTGATTCTTTATAAATCTAAGCGACTGTTTTTATATCATTAACAGCGATTGTATTAGCAGGGTTGCTATTTAATGCTTTCATTGAATTAGAACTGACTTCAGTTCCTTCTGTTAATTTCTCTTTAACCATAGATTCTACTTTATTCCTGATTTCTAAGTTTTGATCAAGCCAAATAATTGTATTATCTCTTCCTTGTCCAATATTTTCTCCTTCATAACTATACCAAGCACCTCTCCTTATGATGATATTAGTCTCTTCTGCTAAATCTAATAAGCATCCTGTTGTACTAATACCTTTCCCAAAGAGAATATCAAATTCTGCAATTCTAAATGGTGGTGCAACTTTGTTTTTTGCTACTTTCACTTTTGCTCTTATGCCATATTCCTCAGTACCTCTTTTAAGAGTTTGAATTCTTCTGATATCAAGTCTTACTGAGGCGTAAAATTTTAATGCATTACCTCCTGTGGTTGTTTCTGGATTGCCGTATGTAACGCCAATTTTTAGGCGTAATTGATTCAGGAATATTACCGTACATCCAGATTTGCCAATATTTCCTGTTATTTTCCTCATTGCTTGGCTCATTAGCCTTGCTTGGCTTCCAATTACGTGATCTCCCATCTCTCCTTCTATCTCTGCTCTTGGGGTTAGTGCTGCGACCGAGTCAACAACTACAAGATCTACCGCACTCGATCTTATGAGTTGGTCAACTATTTCTAGAGCCATTTCACCAGTATCTGGCTGTGAAACTAACAAATTTTCAACATCAACACCTAAAGAAGCCGCATAAACTGGATCGAGTGCATGCTCAGCATCTACAAATGCAGCTACTCCTCCATTTTTTTGGACTTCCGCAATCGCGTGAAGCGTTAATGTAGTTTTTCCTGAACTTTCTGGTCCGTAAACTTCTACTACTCTTCCTTTTGGATAGCCTCCTCCTAATGCTAAATCTAAGGTGAGCGCTCCAGTAGATATTGTTTCTACTTTCATTCTTGAGGCGTCACCAAGTCTCATTATTGAACCTCGTCCAAAATTTCTTTCTATTTGACCTAAGACAAGACTTAATGCCTTGTCTTTTTCTTTTGATTCAGTTTTTTTCTTTTCTTCAAGGCTCATTGTTTGATTTATCGGTTAAAGTTCTTGTAATTATTCTAAATTTGGAAATTTTTATTTAAACCAAACTTCATAAATACAAACTATAGTACATCTGTACTCTAGCTGATTATCTTTAAATTGCAACTAATTCTCCAAGGTTTCCTAATTTTAATAATTTGATTTCATTACTCAACTTATTTTTATCTGATTCTTTCAAATATCCCCAATCAGCTAGGAAGCATGGAATGTGAGAAGTTTCTGAATTTTGCTTAATATCGATTAGAGTTTTTTTTCTATCTTCTATAAAGCCTAAAATTTCATAAGTTTGTGTCAGTTTTTCAGCTATTTTGATTTTTGTTCCTGATTCATAACCAAAAATAAATTCTGGAAAAATATTTAATTGTTTAAGAATTTTTTCTGCAAATATTTTACCTTTAGTTGTTATAACTCCAGTTTTTATTCCTCTTTTGCTTAATTCTTTCATAAAATTTATAATTTCAAAAAAAGGTTTATGTAAATTTACCCACGATTTAAAATCTTTATCAATTTGGTACTTGCGAGACTTATCTAACATTTTTTGTATATCTTCTGCTATCCAGGAATTTTCACTTAATATCCTCTGGCAATTTTGATGATAATTATTAATGAAAGCATCTTTATTATCACTTTTTAATGGATTTTCTGTTTTTATAATTTCGTGAACAATTAGAATCATTTCCCAACCATATTTAACCCAAGGCCTAATTTCTTTGAAAGAATTTGGTACTCCTTGATAAAGTTTTTGATTAATAGTGATGGTGGGTGAATTTAAATATCTTTCACAGGCCAGCAAGGAGCTATGCCAATATTCTTGCATTCCATCAACTATTACTCCATCAAAATCAAATAGAAAAATTTTTTGAGAAGACACCAATTGAATATAAGAACTGGGCCGCTAGGATTCGAACCTAGGAATGTCGAGACCAAAACCCGATGCCTTACCACTTGGCGACGGCCCATTGAATTACCATTTTAATACATGAAAAGATTTTTTTCTATCCAAAAAATACAAATTTTTTATAAACATGGCGCTAGTTTTGAAAAATAAAAATATTATTTGAATGAGCTCGATTTCCATGGCTCTAGAAATTTTTGAGCTTTTTTGATCGCCAAACCCATTATTTCAGGATACTCATAGAGTTTTTTGTTATTTTTGTGAGCAAATTCAATAAGGGGCTGCATAATTTTTCTTGCAGCACTTCCAAATGCTATTCCATCTGGGAGATTGTTTGAATTCAACAATTCATGAGTTTTTTCATTTGTTCCTCCTGCTAATTGAATTAATCCTGGTGGAAGATCTGAACCGATTTTTTCAAACAACTTAACAGCATCTCTACTTGTTGTAGGGGCAAGATCTCCTGACATTGGCCTTCCATCTAGTTGCCAAATAAGGGGAATATCTAGCTCATTCAGAATTTCATATCTTTCCCAAAGAGCTTTCAAAAGATCTTCGGGCTCTTGGGCTTTTTTGAAAGATTGATTTAATCCACAACTAATAGATATCTTGTCTAATTTCGTTCCAGAACTTTTAAGGATACTTACAACTTTTGTAAAAGAATCTAGGCGATTGATTTCTGTATGAATTTCTACTGCATTAGGCCTTATTTTTTGAAGTGTTGATGCTAAATCACTTTTTGATAAATTATATTCATATTCACTAATTAGATTTAGAGGACAACTATTTAAACATCTTCCACATCCATAACATTTACTCTCTTTAATTCCGAAATTATCAATTGCAAAGGTGGGGCATACTTTTTCGCATGGTCTTGGACAACTAGGAGGACATTTTAAAGGATCAAATTTTGCTTTTCGAAAGTGGATATCATTACCATCACTAATACTTATCATTAATCCAGGGGAGTTTTTAAAGACTTTTTTTGCCCAATCGATTCCTTTTTTTGCTGCATAAACTATAGATTCTTCTGCTGCAACATCTATGTAGTCGACACCAGCAGCAGTATAAATTGCACATAAATCTTCTATAGCAACAATATCTTCATTACTGGCACCACAAATTAACTTAATCCATTTATCTTTTTTATTCTTGGTTTTAATCAAACAATTTAACTTTCAAATTCATCCAAAATATAATTACTTAATGGTTTCCATTCAAGTTTTCTTGAACCCCCCATTTCAACAACTATTGTTAGTTTATTATCGTTAGTGCAAATTTCTATTAAGCTCTCTAATTCAGATTGAGATAATACTTGACCTTCTAATAACCAAAGTAATTTATTTTTATCATTTTCATTAAATAACTCAGAAGCTTGTGGGATTACTTGTTGAACTTCCCCAAGCGCTCCGTTTCTTCCTACACTTTGATGACCAAGGTGAGGTGGTCTAACGCCATGCAATTTGAGCAAGAAAACTTCTGGATCTCCAAGCCCTCTTGCTGAAGTTATAAAAGTTTTAAAGCCTTTGGCTCTCATTCTCCTCAAAAGACGAGTTTCATAACCACCTTCAAGAGGAGCAAATATTGCGAGACATTTGTTAGTTTTTAAATCGTTATGAAACTTTTTCCCTGAGAGAAGTAATGGCATAAAAATTTCCTTTATTTCTATTTTATTTTATTTTATGGTACTTGATGATGTACAATTGTAACTCAGTGAATTTTTAAGCTCGCAAGCTAGCCTAGCCTCTGAAGATTTCACATTTTTTAGCGTTTCGTTAAAAAACTCAGGTGGGTTTATCCCGAGAGAAACTATCTATTATTTCAGATAAGTCTCGACCTTACTAATTGTTTTTTTATTAACTTCACCTTAATAACTGAAGGGTTTAGATAATTTAAAAATTATTACGAGCTAGCCTAATTTAGCCTTATGTCTATTGGAATTTTAGGAAAGAAATTGGGCATGTCCCAACTTTTCGATGATAAAGGTAATTCGGTACCAGTTACTCTTATAGAGGCAGGTCCGTGCCGCGTCACTCAATTGAAAACAACTGCTTTGGATGGTTATACCGCCGTTCAGATAGGTTATGGCTTGTCCAAAGAGAAGCATTTAAGCAAACCTGAAAAGGGACACTTATTGAAATCAGGTGAAGAACTTTTAAAGCATTTGAAAGAATATAGGGTTGAAGAAACTTCATCTTATGAAATCGGAAAACAAATAACTGTAAAAAACTTTGAGGTTGGTCAAAAAGTTGATATCAGTGGCAAATCTATGGGTAGAGGCTTTGCAGGTTACCAGAAAAGACATGGTTTTAGCAGAGGTCCTATGAGTCATGGTTCAAAAAATCATAGAGCACCAGGATCTACAGGAGCAGGAACAACTCCGGGTAGAATTTATCCAGGGAAAAGAATGGCAGGAAGATATGGAGGAAAACAGATAACTACCAAAGGATTGTTAGTTCTAAAAATTGATGATCAGAAGAATTTGCTTGTAGTAAAGGGTTCTGTTCCAGGTAAGCCCGGCTCAATTGTCAACATTAAGCCAAATAATGTTGTAGGCAAAAAAGGAGGTGAAAAATCATGACTACACTTGAAACTTTAAAGTGGGATGGTAAAAAATCAGGCAAAGTTACTCTTGATTTAGCAGTTGCTAAAGAAACTTCTTCGGCAGACTTAATCCATAGAGCAGTCCTTAGACAGCTAGCAAATAAAAGACAAGGGACAGCATCAACTTTGACAAGATCTGAAGTGCGCGGGGGCGGTAGAAAGCCATACAAACAAAAAGGTACTGGAAGAGCTCGTCAAGGATCAATAAGGACACCCTTAAGACCTGGTGGCGGAATTATTTTTGGACCGAAGCCACGTTCTTACAATCTTGATATGAATCGTAAGGAACGTAGATTAGCTCTTAGAACAGCTCTTATGTCCAGAGTATCTGATATGAAGGCTGTTGAAGATTTTGGATCTACTTTAAAGCAGCCTAAAACAATTGATATCATTAATGGCCTTACTCGATTAGGTATACAAAAAACTGAAAAAGTTTTGGTTATTCTTGATAGCCCTTCCGATATTGTAAAAAAATCCATTAATAATATTGAGAAAGTAAAATTAATCGCCGCCGATCAATTAAATGTATTTGATATTCTCAATGCCAATAAATTGGTAATAGGTCAATCAGCGATAGATAAAATTCAGGAGGTTTATGCATCATGAGTAAATTATTCGATTCTCGTTTAGCCGATGTAATACGAAAGCCAGTTATTACTGAAAAAGCTACAAATGCACTAGATCTTAACCAATATACTTTCGAAGTAGATCATAGAGCGGCTAAACCACAAATAAAGGCAGCTATTGAAGCCTTGTTCAGTGTTAAAGTCATAGGAGTTAACACTATGAATCCTCCTAGGAGAACAAGAAGAGTCGGGAAATTTTCCGGTAAACGTTCTCAGGTCAAGAAGGCAATTGTACGTCTTGCTGAAGGAGACAAAATCCAACTATTTCCAGAATCTTAAGGAGTTTTAATCATGGCAATACGTAAATTTAAACCTTATACACCTGGCACTAGGCAGAGAGTAGTTACTGACTTTAGTGAAATCACAAGTGCAAAACCTGAAAGATCACTAATAGTTTCAAAACATAGAGTTAAAGGCAGGAATAATCGTGGAGTTATCACTTGTCGTCATCGTGGAGGTGGTCACAAAAGGCAATATAGATTGGTCGACTTTAGAAGAGATAAAAGAAATATCAACGCTAAAGTTGCAGCTATACACTACGATCCTCATAGAAATGCAAGGTTGGCACTTTTATTTTACGAAGATGGAGAGAAAAGATATATTATCGCTCCAGCAGGAGTAAAAGTCGGACAAAATGTCATTTCTGGAGAAAGTGTTCCAATTGAAGATGGAAATGCAATGCCGCTTTCTGTTATGCCATTAGGATCTAGTGTTCATTGTGTTGAGTTATACGCAGGTAGGGGTGCTCAAATGGTTAGATCCGCAGGAGCTAGTGCTCAAGTTATGGCAAAAGAGGGAGATTATGTTGCTTTAAAACTCCCATCTACTGAGGTAAGACTTGTAAGAAAAGAATGCTACGCAACTCTTGGTGAAGTAGGTAATTCTGAAATAAGAAATACTAGCTTAGGTAAAGCAGGAAGAAGAAGATGGCTTGGAAGAAGGCCTCAAGTAAGAGGTAGTGTAATGAACCCATGTGATCATCCACATGGAGGAGGAGAGGGAAAAGCACCAATTGGTAGAGCAGGCCCAGTTACTCCATGGGGTAAGCCAGCTCTTGGACTAAAGACACGTAAAAAGAACAAACCAAGTAATAAATTAGTTGTTCGAAGACGTCGTCGCGTTTCTAAGAGGAGTAGAGGAGGAAGAGACTCTTGATCACTTCATTTATTATTTCAATTTCTATTACATAATCATGGGACGTTCACTTAAAAAAGGACCTTTTATAGCAGATAGCCTGCTCAAGAAGGTAGAAAAACAAAATACCGATAATGACAAGTCTGTTATCAAAACTTGGTCAAGATCCTCTACGATTTTACCTTTAATGATCGGTCACACAATCGCTGTACATAATGGCAAGACTCACATTCCAGTATTTATTACTGAACAAATGATTGGTCATAAACTCGGTGAATTTGCTCCTACACGCACTTACCGAGGTCATATAAGAGATAAGAAAGGAGCAAAATCATGACAAAAACACCTGAAACAACAAAAACAGCAATTGCTCATGGGAATTATGTTCGCGGATCAGCCTCTAAAGTGAGAAGAGTTTTGGATCAGATAAGGGGTAGATCTTATAGAGATGCATTGATTATGTTGGAATTTATGCCTTACAGATCTACAGACCCCATTACTAAAGTTCTAAGATCTGCGGTAGCCAATGCAGAACATAACCTTGGAATGGATCCATCTACCCTAGTTATTTCCTCTGCATGGGCTAATAGTGGACCAGTAATGAAAAGGTATAGACCCAGAGCTCAAGGTCGAGCTTTTTCAATAAAAAAACAGACTTGCCACATCAGTATTTCTGTTGAGTCTGCTCCTACTCAAACTAATGCGGAGGTACAAAACTAATGGGACATAAAATACATCCTTCTGGACTAAGATTAGGAATTACACAAGAGCATCGCTCTAAGTGGTTTGCTACTTCTAAAACATATCCAATACTTCTCCAAGAAGATTTTAAAATTCGTACCTTCATACAAAAAAAATATGGAGCAGCAGGAATTAGCGATGTCTTAATAGCAAGAAAAGCTGACCAACTGGAACTTGAATTAAAAACAGCAAGACCAGGAGTTATTGTTGGAAGACAAGGAAGTGGTATTGAAGAATTAAGATCTGGCATTCAAAAAACTATAGGTGATAGAACAAGGCAAGTCAGAATAAACGTTGTTGAAGTTGAACGCGTAGATGCTGATGCTTTTTTACTAGCTGAATATATTGCTCAACAACTAGAAAAAAGAGTCGCCTTTAGAAGAACTATTAGGATGGCCTTACAAAGGGCTCAAAGGGCTGGAGTTCTAGGTCTTAAAATTCAAGTAGGTGGAAGGTTAAATGGCGCTGAAATAGCTAGAACTGAATGGACTAGAGAAGGTAGAGTACCATTACATACATTGAGAGCTGAAATTGACTATGCAACACGTGAAGCTAATACAACTTACGGTGTTCTGGGCATTAAAGTTTGGGTTTTCAAAGGTGAAGTTCTCCCTAAAGAAGAACAAACTATCCCTGTGGGTGCTAGCCCTAAGAGGAAAGCTAGTAGAAGACCTCAGCAATTTGAGGATCGTTCAAATGAGAATTCATAGGAGGTATAAAAATGCTTAGTCCAAAACGTACTAAATTCCGTAAACAACATAGAGGCAGAATGAGGGGTGTAGCCTCAAAAGGTAATACTATTGCATTCGGTCAATTTGCTCTCCAAGCTCAAGACTGTGGATGGGTAACTGCACGTCAGATTGAAGCAAGCAGAAGAGCTATGACCAGATATATCAAACGTGGTGGTCAAATCTGGATAAGAATATTTCCTGATAAACCCGTAACCATGAGACCTGCCGAAACTAGAATGGGTTCTGGTAAAGGTAATCCAGAGTTTTGGGTCGCAGTTGTAAAACCTGGAAGAATACTTTTTGAAATGGGTGGTGAGGATATCACTGAGGAAATTGCAAAGGAAGCTATGCGTTTGGCTCAATATAAACTTCCTGTAAAAACTAAATTTATCTCCATTGATAAAAATCTAGAAAATTCCTCCCAAGAAAATACAAAAAATAGTAAAAAATCTCAAGAGGAGGTTAAACAATGAAAAACTCAGATTCACTTAAGGAATTTAAAAAATTAAATTCTGAACAAATTACTGAAAAGATTGACCAATTACGAAAAGATCTTTTTGACTTGAGATTCAAGCAAGCTACAAGACAGCTCAATGAAACTCATAAATTTAAAATTATCAAGAAACAAGTTGCGCAATTACTTACTCTCAGTAAGAGTCAATCTGCTTCTAAAACAACTTCTGATTAATTATTAGTTATGGCACTTAAAGAAAGAATTGGCACTGTTGTCAGCGACAAAATGGATAAAACAGTTGTTGTTGCTGTTATTAACAGATATCCACATCCCACTTATAAAAAAATTGTAAGTAGAACTACACGATATAAGGCGCATGATCCAGAAAATACATGTGTTTTAGGTGATCGAGTTAAAATTAGAGAAACTAGACCGCTCAGTGCTCATAAAAGATGGGCAATAGAAGAGATTCTCAATAAAACAAGTCAGGCTAAGGAGGTTAAAAAATGATTCAACAAGAAACTTATTTAACAGTTGCCGATAATAGCGGAGCAAAAAGACTCCAATGTATTAGGGTTTTAGGTTCTAATAGAAGGTATGCTCATGTTGGGGATGTAATTGTAGCAACTGTAAAAGATGCACTTCCTAACATGGGAGTTAAGAAATCTGAAGTTGTTAAAGCTGTTATCGTCAGAACTAAAGCAACATTAAGAAGAAATACTGGTAATTCAATCAGATTTGATGACAATGCGGCAGTATTGATTAATGAAGATAAGAATCCAAAAGGTACGAGAGTCTTTGGTCCTGTAGCTAGAGAACTGCGGGATAAAAATTATACAAAAATTGTTTCTCTTGCTCCGGAGGTGATTTAAATGTTGGATTCATTAAAGCAAAAGAAAAATTTCCAGAGAATAAAAATGAGAATCAAAACTGGAGATTTGGTAAAAGTAATTAATGGCAAGGACAAAGGGAAAACTGGTGAGGTTTTAAAAACCATCCCTCTTGAAAATAGAGTAGTTGTTAAGGGAATTAACCTTAGGACTAAACATGTAAAACCAACTCAGGAAGGAGAAACTGGAAGAATACTTACAGAAGAAGCATCTTTACATGCATCAAATGTAATGTTCTTTTCAAAGGATAAAAATCTTACAAGTAAGATCGAATACTTTATTGATAAAGAGGGGGTTAAGAAAAGAAGATTGAAGAAAACTGGTGAAGTAATTGATTAATTTTTCATCAGAAACCAGATTTCAACTTTTTCTAATTTATCAATTCTGACAAAGACCAGAATTAACAAAAAAAATTATGACTCTAAAAAATCGCTACAAAGAATCAATAAGACCAAAACTTTTAAAGGACCTTGGTCTTAAAAATATTCATCAAGTACCTAAAGTTGTCAAAGTCAACGTTAACAGAGGTCTTGGTGAGGCAGCTTCAAATTCGAAAGCTCTAGAAGCCTCTTTAAACGAAATGGCATCAATTACAGGACAAAAGGCCCTTGTAACTAGGGCTAAGAAAGCTATCGCGGGTTTTAAAATTCGTGAGGGCATGCCAATTGGTTGTACTGTTACTTTGAGAGGAGAAAGGATGTATTCCTTTTTGGAGAGATTTATAAATCTGGCTTTACCAAGAATAAGAGACTTCAGAGGAGTTAATCCAAAAAGTTTCGATGGGAGAGGGAATTATACCCTTGGAGTGAAAGAGCAATTGATTTTTCCTGAAATCTCATTTGATAAAATAGATTCAATAAGAGGTATGGATATAACTATTGTCACTAGTGCAAAATCAGATCAAGAAGGTAAAGCTCTTTTGCAGGAGTTAGGAATGCCTTTTAGTAAGAATTAAATTAAAACTATGTCAAATCACGATCCTATTTCAGATATGCTTACTCGAATTAGAAATGCGAGTCAAAAAAAGCATACAACCACAACAATCCCAGGTTCAAAAATGTCCTTAAGTATCGCCAAAGTGCTTCAAAAAGAGGGATTCATTTCTGATATTAATGAGGAAGGTGAAGGTTATAAATCACAAATAATACTCGGTCTCAAATATAGTGGCAAAAACAAATTTCCTACTATTCGATCTATGCAAAGAGTGAGTAAACCTGGTTTGAGAATATATAAAAATACTAGAGGTTTACCAAAAGTTCTTGGAGGTCTTGGAGTTGCCATAATTTCAACTTCTAAAGGCGTTATGAGTGATCGCGATGCTAGAAAGCAAGGCATTGGCGGCGAAGTCCTCTGCTATGTTTATTAAGGAGAATTAATCATGTCAAGAATCGGAAAAACACCAGTACTAATACCAGATCAAGTAACTGTTAATTTTGATGGATTAACAGTTACAGTGAAAGGCCCAAAGGGCGAGTTAAAACGTCTCATGCCTGAGGGAGTTAGTTTTGATAAGAAAGATAATACTGTTGTCGTAAGTCCTACTACAACCAAAATATATTCAAGGCAGAGACATGGTTTATGTAGAGCCTTAATTGCAAATATGGTTGAAGGGGTTACTCAAGGTTTTTCAAAGAAACTAGAAATTGTAGGCGTTGGATCCAGAGCACAAGTAAAAGGTAAAAATCTAGTTGTAAGTGCAGGATATAGTCATCCTGTAGAAATGATCCCCCCTGATGGTATAACATACAAAGTTGAGAGTAATACAAACGTTACCGTATCTGGAATTGATAAGGAAATTGTTGGCAATGAAGCAGCAAAAATCAGATCAATTAGACCTCCAGAGCCATATAAAGGAAAAGGAATTAAATACCATGATGAGAGAATTCTCAGAAAAGCTGGTAAATCTGGCAAAAAATAATTCCAATTAAAAAAATGACCAAACTTTCCAGGAAATTACAAACCCAAAAAAGACATAGAAGATTAAGAAGATTCTTAATTGGAGATGCAACCCGTCCAAGATTGTCTGTTTTTCGTTCTAATAACCATATTTATGCCCAGGTTATTGATGATAGTGCTCAAACAACTATTTGCTCAGCTTCAACTGTTGATAAGGAACTAAGAGAAAAATCTGAGAAATTACCTTCTGATTGTAATTCCTCTTCCATTGTCGGAAAATTATTAGCAAAGAGAGCGATAAAAAAAGGTATTAAGCAAGTAATCTTTGACCGTGGAGGTAATTTATATCACGGCAGAGTAAAAGCACTTGCAGACGCTGCTCGTGAAGCTGGCCTAGAATTCTAACTTTTAATTTTTTACTATGACTGACACTCCAACAAATCAAGAAATTCAATCCAAGAATGTTAATGTTCCTGGAGCTACGCCAGTAGAACAAAAAAAGAATAATCGTAATGATCGAAAAAGAAATAGAAGAGGTGATTCAAAAAATCTAGAGAGAGATTCTGATTGGCAAGAAAGAGTTGTTCAAATTCGACGCGTTTCTAAGACTGTTAAGGGTGGGAAAAAAATGAGTTTTAGAGCAATTGTTGTTGTAGGTAATGAAAAAGGTCAAGTTGGAGTTGGAGTTGGTAAAGCAGGTGATGTCATTGGTGCGGTGAGAAAGGGAGTTTCAGATGGTAAAAAGAATCTTGTAAGGGTTCCCTTAACCCCAAATAATTCAATACCGACTTTATCTAAAGGTCGAGATGGTGCTGCTAATGTACTAATTAGGCCAGCTGCCCCAGGTACAGGTGTAATTGCTGGTGGTTCAATAAGAACAGTTTTAGAATTAGCTGGCATAAAAAATGTCTTAGCAAAAAGATTGGGTAGTAAAACACCTTTGAATAATGCAAGAGCTGCTATGGTAGCTCTCTCTCAATTAAGAACACACAAATCTGCCTCAAGGGAGAGAGGCATCTCACTTGAACAGCTCTATTCTTGAAAATTATGACTTCAACATTAAATACACTTAAATCAAACTCTGGCTCGAGAAAGAAAAAGTTAAGAAAGGGAAGAGGTATAGCAGCCGGTCAGGGTGCATCATGTGGTTTTGGAATGAGAGGACAAAAGTCACGTTCTGGAAGACCGACACGTCCAGGTTTTGAAGGTGGCCAAATGCCTCTATATAGAAGAGTTCCAAAATTAAAGCACTTTGAAATAATTAATCAAAAGAACTTTTCCATAATTAATTTAGTGAAATTAAATGATTTCAAAGATAACGATACTGTTAACCTAGACTCACTAGTTAATAAAGGATTGATCTTCAAGCCCAAATTTCCTTTAAAAATCCTTGGTAACGGTAAACTTAATGTAAAGTTAAAAGTCCAAGCTCATGCATTTACAAAAGTTGCAAAACAAAAAATTGAGGAGGCAGGTGGATCCTGCGAGCTTTTAAATAATAAATAAATTTACTAAAAATTTAGGTAAGCTTCAAAATGTTTGTCAACAAAAGTAGAAATCCTAGCGCTTCTGAAATACTTTCCCAATTATTTTTAAATAAAGAGCTAAGGAGCAGAGTTTTAACTACTTTAGGTCTTCTCCTTTTAGTAAGACTTGGTATATATATCCCTATACCTGGTATTGATAGGGTTGCTTTTAAAAGTTTTATAGATCAAGGGGGGCAATTAATAGGCTTTTTAGATATTTTTACTGGAGGAGGAATTTCAACCTTAGGAATATTCGCATTAGGTATACTTCCCTTTATAAACGCATCAATTATTATTCAGCTTCTCACAGCTTCACTTCCTGTGCTTGAAGATTTACAAAAAAATGAAGGAGAAGCGGGCAGAAGAAAAATTGCTCAAATAACTAGATATGTTTCATTAGGATGGGGTTTTTTGCAAAGTATAATTTTTTCCTTAATTCTCAGACAATATGCTATCCAAGGTATAAGTGAAACTACATTTGTCTTGCAAACCTCCATTGCCTTGGTTACTGGCTCAATGTTAGTAATGTGGTTTAGTGAAATTATTACGGAGAAAGGAATAGGTCAAGGAGCTTCACTGGTAATTTTTTTGAATATTGTTTCAACTTTACCTAAGGCTCTAAGTTCAACCATTGAAAAAGCTCAAACTGGCGATAGAGGAGATGTTTTAGGCATAGCAGTTTTACTTGGAGTATTTTTACTGACTATTGTTGGGATCATTTTTGTACAAGAGGGAGCTAGACGCATTCCTATAGTTAGTGCAAAAAGGCAGATAGGAAATTCAAAACTACTTCCTACAAGGCAAAGTTATTTACCTTTAAAATTAAATGCAGGAGGAGTCATGCCTATCATATTTGCATCTGCTTTAATTTTTTTACCTATAACTATTGCGAATGTTACGGGTAATCCAGTCTTAATCAAGTTAGCCAGTAGTTTAAATCCAGGATCTTCTAATCCATGGCCATATGCTCTGACATTCTTTTCCTTGATTTTGGGGTTCTCTTATTTTTATGCATCTCTTACTATCAATCCAGTTGATGTAGCTTCAAATTTAAAGAAAGGAGGCGTAGCTATACCAGGTGTTAGACCAGGAACTAATACAGCAAACTACCTATCAGGTATACAAAATAGGTTAACTTTATTGGGAGGATTATTTCTGGGTTCAGTGGCTATAATCCCAGCTGCAGTAGAGAGAGCTACAAATGTTCAGACCTTTCAAGGTTTAGGAGCAACTTCATTACTTATTCTTGTGGGCGTTGCTATAGATACTGCTAAGCAAATTCAAACTTATGTTATTTCACAAAGATATGAGGGACTAATTAATAATTAATGAAGAAACATTTACTATTTTTAGGAGCTCCTGGAGCAGGAAAAGGTACTCAAGCGGAACTGCTTAGTCAAACTTATTCTTACTTACACCTTTCTACTGGTGAATTATTAAGAAAAGAAATTGAAATGAATACTACCCTTGGTATTCAGGTAAAGGATGTTATGAATCGAGGGGAACTTGTAAGTGATGAACTCGTATTAAAGATAGTAAGACAAAATTTACTCAAGGATAATAAAGGTTGGATTTTAGATGGTTACCCAAGAAATTTGTCTCAAGCAAATTCATTGAATCAAGTATTGAATGAAATAAATCAACCTTTGGAATTAGTTTTTTATTTAGATATTCCAGAAGAAGTACTAATTAAGCGTTTGCTTTTAAGAGGAAGAAAAGATGATACGGAAGATACAATTAGAACAAGAGTTGACATTTATAAAAAAACTACAGAACCATTAATTCAATATTTTAAGAATCTCTCATTATTAGAATATATTGATGCTGATAGAGATTTAAAAACCATTTCCTCTGATATCAACCAAAAAATGGCTTGATGATGATGTAGAATACAGTATTAACGTTTTATTTGTTAAACCCCTATGAAGGTCAGATCTTCAGTAAAAAAAATTAGTCCTGACGATCAGATCGTGAGGAGAAGAGGTAAAATCTATGTTATTAACAAGAAAAGACCTCGCAATAAACAGCGTCAGGGTTAAATTTCAACCCTTAAATTCAAACTTTTACTTATTCAAAACACGTGGCTAGGATTGCAGGAATTGACATACCTCGCGAAAAGCGAGTTGAAATTGCACTTACATACGTCTATGGAATTGGTTTAACGAGATCAAAGCTAATTCTTGCTAATACGGGTGTAAACCCTGATACTCGTGTCAAAGACCTTTCAGATTCTGATGTTCAAAAACTCAGAGGTGCTACAGAAGAATTCACTTTAGAAGGGGATTTGAGAAGAAAAGAGGGAATGGCCTTAAAACGTCTACAAGATATAGGGTGTGTAAGAGGAAGAAGACATAGAATGAGTCTTCCAGTAAGAGGTCAAAGAACTAGAACAAATGCAAGAACAAGACGGGGTTCTAGGAAAACAGTTGCTGGAAGAAAAAAATAAATAACTAAATCTATTTACAAATTGAAGTATTAAATTAAAACATCATGGCAGCTACAGTAAAAAAAACAGGTTCAAAGAAAACTAAACGTAATGTACCCAATGGTGTGGTACATATCCAAAGCACATTTAATAATACTATTGTCTCAATTACGGACACTTCTGGCCATGTAATTTCTTGGTCTTCTGCAGGCGCAAGTGGATTTAAAGGCGCTCGGAAAGGTACGCCATTTGCTGCTCAAACAGCTGCTGAAGCTGCAGCCAGAAGAGCGCTTGATCAAGGTATGAGACAAATAGAGGTACTAGTTAGAGGGCCTGGCGCAGGTAGGGAAACGGCCATAAGAGCTTTACAAGTGGCCGGATTAGAAATAACTCTAATAAGAGATGTAACTCCATTACCTCATAATGGATGTAGAAGACCTAAACGGAGACGCGTTTAGGTCTTAACCATTCTCAACCCCCCCCCCAAAAAATTCTTAACCTCATTATTTTCCGTGTTGCAATACCAGATTGACAGAATCGACCATCAAATAGCAGATGATCGCTCCCAAACAGGAACTTTTTTAATTGGCCCTCTAGAAAGGGGACAAGCTACAACTTTGGGTAATTCCCTTAGAAGAGTCCTTATGGGAGGACTTGAAGGAAGTGCAGTTACTGCAGTAAGAATATCAGGAATTAATCATGAATATGCCACTATTCCTGGAGTTAGAGAAGACGTTTTAGATATTCTTCTTAATTGCAAGCAACTATCTATAAATAGTTCTAATCCAGAGCTCGAAATCGGCAGGTTAGTAGCGAGTGGTCCAATGGATGTGAAGGCGAATGACATCCAATTCTCTTCTCAAGTTGAAATTGTTGATGGCGAAAAACCGATCGCGACTATTCAGGAGGGTCATAACTTAGAGTTAGAAATCCATGTTGAAAGAGGTGTTGGATATAGACCCGTTGACCGCAAGAGTGAAGAGACAACTGCTATTGATCTACTTCAAATAGATGCTGTATTTATGCCAGTGAAGAGAGTGAATTTTACGATTGATGAAACTGCTGTAGCAGAAGGTGGAACGGGAAGAGAAAGATTAAAAATGGAAGTCGTAACAGATGGTTCAACAAGTCCTGACGATGCTATTGCTGAAGCGGCAAATCAGTTAATAGAACTTTTTCAACCCCTTGCTACTGTCACAATGGTTGAGGAAATTCCTGAAGAACCTGAACCATCTCCTGAAGCTCAAATTCCTCTGGAGGAACTAAACTTGTCCGTTAGAGCATATAATTGTTTGAAAAGAGCGCAAGTCAACTCAGTTTCGGATTTAATGGGCTTCAGCTATGAAGATCTTCTTGAAATTAAGAACTTTGGCTCTAAATCTGCAGATGAGGTTATTGAGGCTCTTGAGCGCATCGGCATTTCTATCCCACAAAGCAGAACATCTGTTTAACCATTTTCAAGATTATGAGACACCAACTTAGAATTCCATTATTAAGTAAACCTGCTGACCAGAGGAAAGCACTTCTAAGAGGTTTAACTACACAATTAATTAGGGAAGGTAGAGTAACGACAACAAAAGCCCGTGCAAAAGCTTTAAGAAATGAAGCTGAAAGAATGATTTCACTAGCAAAAGAGGGAAGTTTGGCTTCCAGGAGAAGGGCTATTGGATATATCTATGATAAGAAATTAGTTCATTCACTATTTGAAAAAGCAAAGGAAAGATATGGAGACAGAAATGGTGGTTATACACGTATAGTCAGAACCGTATCTAGAAAAGGTGATAACGCTCAGATGGCCATAATCGAGCTTGTTTAAGCTAGTTAAAATAGGGGCTTTTACTAGATAATAACTTTTGAAAAGGGTAGCTTTACTAGTCCAATATGATGGATCGCATTATTCAGGTTGGCAAAAACAAAAAAATGCAACTACAGTCCAAGAAATTATAGACAGAGCTCTTTTAAAGATTACAAATCATCAAGTAAAGACTTTTGCGGCAGGAAGGACTGATGCTGGGGTTCATGCATCAGGGCAAGTAGTACACTTTGATATTGATTGTGTAATACCAGGGAATAGTTATTCTGATGTTTTAAATGGTCTTTTACCCTCAACAATTAGGATCTTGGAATCAGTTGAGGTTAAAGATAGTTGGCATGCATGCTATTCAGCAATATATAGACATTATCGATATGTCATTAACAACAGTAAATTTCCTAACTTGTTTATCAATAATTGGTCATGGCATAGATATCAAAAATCATTAGATGAAGTTTTAATGTTTAATGCATCTAAGACAATGGAAGGAGAACACGATTTTTTTGCTTTTCAAAAAAGTGGAAGTAATAGAACAAACTCTATTACAAAAATAAAAAATATAAATATTAAAAGAGTAGAAGATTTAATTTTAATTGATATTAAAGCTACTGGTTTTCTATATGGAATGGTCCGTTTAATGGTTGGTCAACTAGTTTTAGTTGGAGAAAAAAAAATATCCCCAGAAATTTTTACAGATAGATGGGTTAACAAAAAGAAAAATGACGTTAAAGAATCTGCTCCAGCTAAGGGGTTATGTTTTGTAAATGCTGTTTATGAAGAAAATGTTTTTAAAAAGATTAATAACAATGATTTTTTTCCTTTATTTTTAATTAAGGGTTTTTCTTAAGTAAAGTGTAATTAAGCAAATTTTTTGTTTAAATCATTCAAAACTGTTGTTTAATATTCCTCCAATAAGGTAGAATTTAAAACTAACTTTAAATTTATTTGCATAAATTTGGTAAATGAATAAAACAATTACTCCATCTTTAGAAACCATTGAAAGAAATTGGTTTTTAGTTGACGCAAAAGATAAGACACTTGGGAGACTTGCTACAGAAATCGCAACTGTTTTAAGAGGTAAGAACAAACCAACATTTACACCTCATCTAGATACTGGAGATTTCGTCATTGTAGTTAATGCTGAAAAAGTTGAGGTCACAGGTAAAAAAGCATCACAAAAGTTGTATAGAAGACATTCTGGAAGACCCGGAGGAATGAAAATTGAAAAATTTGAGTCTCTACAAGAAAGAATTCCTGAAAGAATCATCGAGCAAGCTGTAAAGGGTATGCTCCCACATAACTCTTTAGGAAGACAGCAATTTAAAAAACTAAAAGTTTATAAAGGTGCTGATCATCCTCATGCTGCTCAGAATCCTGTATTATTAAATAGTTAATTAATAAAAATGAACAGTCAAATAAAAAACAAAGCTGTGTATTGGGGAACTGGAAGAAGAAAAACTTCAGTAGCTAGAGTGCGCTTGATTCCAGGAAATGGACTAATAAAAATTAATGGTCGTTCTGGAGATGATTATTTAAACTTTAACCCTCTTCACTTAAATTCAGTAAAAGCACCTTTGCAAACATTAGGCCTTGAAAATTCTTATGATATTCTTGTAAATGTTTTTGGTGGTGGATTGACCGGTCAAGCAGATGCTATCAAGCAAGGAGCAGCAAGAGCACTTTGCGAATTATCTCCCGACAATAGGAAACCTCTAAAAACTGAAGGTCATCTCAGTAGAGATCCTAGAGCTAAGGAAAGAAGAAAATATGGGCTTAAAAAAGCAAGAAAAGCTCCTCAATTCTCCAAACGTTAAAGGAATTTAAATCATGCCAAAATCAGAAATACACCCAAAATGGTTTCCAGATGCAAAAGTTATTTGTAATGGAGAAGTTGTAATGACAACTGGCTCAACGCAGCCTGAATTACATGTTGATGTATGGAGTGGTAATCATCCCTTCTTCACTGGAACTCAGAAGATTCTTGATACAGAAGGTAGGGTTGATAGGTTTATGAAAAAATATGGAATGGGTTCAGCTAATTCAGCTACATCAAAAGAGCAAAAAGAAGAAAAAGATTCTAAAAAATAGAATTTTCAAAAATTAAGCATAATTTCAATTGGAATACTCAACATTAATTGCAAGGTTGAAAACTGCTTCAGAGAGTTTTGAAAATTTGGAAGTGCAACTTGCAGATCCTGATATAGCTAATGATCCAAAAAAATTAGAATCAATAGCAAGAGAAAGGTCAAAATTGGAACCTTTGGTGATTGATTTTAATAAGTTGCTTGATACTGATAAAGAAATCGAAGATTCAAAAAATCTACTTAAAGAGAACAGAAATGATAAAGAAATGGAATCTTTGATAAATGAGGAGTTAATAACTCTAGAGGAATCTAAGAGTGAACTTATTCAAAAAACGACAATCGCCTTATTGCCAAAAGACCCAAGAGATGAAAGAAGTGTAATGTTAGAAATCAGAGCCGGAGCTGGAGGTAACGAGGCTTGTATCTGGGCAGGTGATTTAGCAAGAATGTATGAAAGATATGGACAAAAAATTGGATGGTTTGTAAAACCTGTTAGTGCTTCCGAGTCAGATATGGGTGGATTTAAGGAGTTAGTTATCTCCGTAAAGGGAGATTCTGTATATAGTCAACTTAAATTTGAGGCTGGTGTACATAGAGTCCAAAGAGTTCCAGCTACTGAATCTCAAGGTAGAGTTCACACCTCTACTGCTACAGTAGCCGTTATGCCTGAGGCTGATCCTGTTGAGGTTAAAATTGATCCAACAGATCTAGAGGTTGGAACAGCAAGATCAGGAGGTGCAGGGGGACAAAATGTTAATAAGGTAGAGACAGCTATTGATCTTCTCCACAAGCCTACAGGAATAAGAGTTTTTTGTACTCAAGAGAGATCACAATTGCAAAATCGCGAACGAGCAATGGAAATTTTAAGAGCTAAATTGTATGAAATTCAATTAAAAGAAGCTAATGCAAAAGAGAGATCACAAAGGCTTTCCCAGGTTGGAACAGGCGATAGAAGTGAAAAAATCAGAACTTACAATTTTAAAGATAATAGGACAACTGATCATAGATTAGGTTCCAATTTTTCTCTTGAGCCAATTCTTGCTGGTCAATTAGAAGAAGTCATTAATGCATGCATAGCGCAAGAACAAAAAAGAATGATGGAAGATTTTAATAAAGAAGTAAATTAAGATTTTTTTATTAGATTGCAACCCCTATTACGTATTTACTCCATTCTTTATGTCTGCCAGAGTCAATTTGTCTTGTAGCTTCAAAATTTAGATTACTTAATGGACGATAAGGCTTACGTTTTAAGGGCATATTCGCCTCTTCGGGGGTTCGATTACCTTTTTGTACATTACATCTGAGACATGCTGTAGTAACATTTTCCCAGTTATCTGTTCCACCTCTGCTTCTCGGTAAAACATGATCTATTGAAAGGTCATTACCCCTATAGTTACAGTATTGGCAAGCATTATTATCTCTCAGAAGAATATTTTTTCTTGTTAAAGAAACCTCTCTAAAAGGAACTTTGACGTAGTAACGAAGTCTTATAACTGTCGGCAACTTTTTCCCGCTATGTATTGAATATGTTTTATCTTCCTCTAAGCTTTCTGCTTTACCTTTAATCATCAAAATTACTGCTCTTCGCCAAGAAGTGATGTTTAAAGGTTCATAAGATGCATTTAAAACTAGAGTCTGGCCCATGCCAAAATACAATTTACATGTCATGCTAACTGTATATTTCAATAAGCGCATATATTTGTGCAAAGTTAATGCAAAATAGTCAAACAAATCAGGTATTTAATTTTGACAAATTTCCAAATGTTGAAAAAGATATTGATCTAAAACAAAGAGCATGGATTGAAGTTAAAGGTAAAGCAATAGAAACAAATGTTAGACAGTTAAGATCAAAATTAAGTAAAAATTGTCAATTTATGGCAGTCGTTAAAGCTGATGGATATGGACATGATGCGAAATTAGTATCAGAGTATGCTATCAAAGGTGGAGCATCTCAATTGGGTGTTGCCACATTAAATGAAGGCATTAAGCTTCGTTATTCTGGAGTTAAAAAACCAATACTTATCCTCGGAAATCTTTATACGAAAAGGGATCTTATTATATGTTTTAAAAATGATCTTATGCCAACTATCAGTAGTATAAGAGAATGTTTAATTTGCAATAACATTGGTAAGCACTTTGGATTGAAATTTTTTTTACATCTTAAAGTTGATACGGGGATGTCAAGATTAGGATTTGAATACAATAAATTTGTTCAGCAATTTGAAAAAATCAAATCTTTTGACAACATTTCTATTCAGGGAATATATAGTCATTTATCATCTGCAGATGAACTCAACGCATTAGATCCAAAAAGTATTACACAATTACAAAGGCAGAAGTTTCAGGAATTATTAAAGCAAATTAATGTTGATAGAAATAAAAATATCAACATTCATTTGGCTAATTCAGCAGGAATGCTTCTTGATAAAAATTTCCATTTTCATATGGTACGCGTCGGATTATCTATGTATGGATATAAACCTTTTTCAAAATTAAATAAAAAATTATTGCTTAAACCAGTTTTATCTTTGAAGGTCAAAGTAGCTTTTATAAGAACTATTGATAAAGGTGTAAGTGTAAGTTATGGAGGCAAATTTGTAAGTCATAGAAAAACTAAGTTAGCTGTATTAAGTATTGGTTATGCAGATGGTTTACCAAGAAATCTTTCAGGCAAAATTAACGTTATCCATAATAATAAATTTTATCCTCAAGTTGGATCTATAACTATGGACCAAATGATGGTAGACATAACAGATTCTAATGATATTAAAGTTGGTAGTACCATGGTATTACTAGGATCTGATGGAGATAAAACTATTTCTCCTCTTGAATGGGCAAGAAAATCTAATACTATCCCTTGGGAAATTCTCTGTTCTTTTAAAAATAGATTACCGAAAGTTCAAGTAGATTAGACATTTCGATTAAATAAAAAATTTTGAATGTTTGCATAAAAATTGATAATGTATAAGAACTGGAGAGGTGGCTGAGTGGTTGAAAGCGGCTCCCTGCTAAGGAGTTACAGGAGGTAACTTTTGTCGAGGGTTCGAATCCCTCCCTCTCCGCTCTTTTGGAAGAGTATGGAAGTTCATAATGTTCCTGAAGCTAGTGATACTAATACTTTTGCAGAAAAAGGAAAATCAGAGACATTCACAGAGTATCACGGAATTTAATGTTTTGGGGGTAGGAAATAGGGTAGGAAATTATTTGGTAGAGGGTAGGAAATAGCAGTCGTAGCAGGGTATACCTGCATCACGACAAAACCATCCGACAGATATGGATACAAGCTGAAACTGATCAAAGAACATTTTGAATTAAGTTAATCCTTTTATTACCATCACAAGTATAAGTCCCATAGTGAAAGGTCTGAATCTCCAGATGATCTATGTATCCATGAGAATTTCCATTGATCATTAATTTTTTTTATTATCGAGGTAACAGTAGCTAAATCATTATTTTGAATGTCTTTGTAAACGAAACTAGTCCTCAAAGTGAAAACACACATAGAAACATCATCTGAAATAAACTCTAATTTATGAATTTTTTTAATATCCGTATATCCATCGTAAGATAAGTCACCAGAAGTTCTCATTTTTATAAAACCTGAAGCATCTATTGGATTACCACTTGGGCGAATAAATAAAAAATCTTTCGTTGCATTATTACGCAAAAACTCACCATAATCATTCGCTGTAAAGTTATCTATTAATTGAATAATTTTTTCTTCGTCACTTAACATTATTAAATTCCTCTAAGACTTTTATTACATATTCTTCAATAGATATTCCCTCTCTATCAGCACATTTTCTTAAGTTTTTTAAAACTTTTTCTTCCAAAATTATGCTTAAAACTTGTTTATTCATTGAGAGAAAAAGTTTCCAAATAAACTAATTAAATAAAAATAATTTTCAATTATAATTTTAATGTAAAACTAGAAACCTAGAAATATTCAATAACTTTTGATACTATTGATCAACTAAAGAAATAATTAAAAACGATTGTATGGGGGTTTATAGATAACTAAAATTAAATTATGAAAAAAAGAACGCAATTAAATATAAACATTGACGAGGATTTACTTAAAAATCTTAAATTTATGGCGCTTTCGAAGAATATTAAATTAAATGCTTTGGTCAAGGAAATATTATCTGAAAAAATAAAATTTAATATTCCAGATGCAATAGATAGAAATGTTTTAAGTGAATTAGATGAAATGAAAAGTAGAATATCTAAATTAGAGGAATCATAAGAAAAATTAATTTTCGATTTCTTTCCTAGTAGGAATATTGATAGGTAATAAATCTATAATTTTGCCTTTCGTTAACGATTTTTTTTATAGTCAGTCAGGAGTTGACCAATAGCATTAAATTTTTAATCCTTGGTTAACTCACTCCTGATTCCACACAATCTCCATTATCCAAATACATCCCCAAATCATTGTAATTAAGGGTTTATTGCATTAAAAACATAAGGGGTAGGATTTAGGGTAGGAAATCCTCATTTCTTATTTTTCATACTTTCATATAGTTCCATATGCTTCCATATGAATTCGCTCTGAACTACTCCCTCTCCGTGATTTATTTAGAAAATTTTTAATTAATATGTGTTTCAAAACAAGTCAAGATTAATATCTTTAAGGTCATAAATAGAATTTAAAATCAAGTCAGCGCCTGCATCTCTAAGATTTGTTTCGTAAGAATTACGTTCTTTTAATCGAGAATTTAAATGTAAATGAGGGGGAGCTATTCCTATACTTATGAATTTCTGAGAGGGTATTTCCTTTCTAGCGTTTATAACTGTATTTATATCAGCAATAGTATCTCCTACATATGCAATGGGAATATTTGATTCGCCAAGTTTATCTCCAATAAGCTTTTTTGATAAGTTAATAAAACCTTTAGGATCAGGCTTGTCAGGGGCATCTCCCATAGATATTAATGGTGGTGATTTTAGTCCAAGTCTTTTTTCTAAAACAAATTTTGCAGAAGCAGACTCTGCACCACTAACAAAACCCCAGATTATTCCATTACCTTGAATTAAATCAAAAAACTTTTTATCAACTAATAACTCCTCATTTGTTATGTAACCAGACCAGTATTTACTATCTTTATTTGGATCTCCACCAAAGTAAAACTCTTCAAAACATTTTACTATCTCCTCTCTTGAAGGAATTTTAAGGTTTAAGTTATTTTTTTTTATACATCTTTTTATAAGTTCTAAACTTAAATCCCAGTCATTATTCCAGATCCCTTCATTTTTTGCATTATCAATATCTATATAACTTGGTTCCCATCTAGAAAATTTGTAAACTGTTTTTTTTAATGAAAGTCTGTAACTATTTTCTACGCTGCGGATTACCCCATCAATGTCAAACAAAATTAAACCAATATTTTTCAATTAACTTTCTTAAATCGTTATTATAAAAGATTAGTCTTCTTATAAAGAAAAAGCAAAGAAAAACATTCTATTTAAAAATTATGGATTAACTAAGCTTAATTTTGTAAATATCCTCTGGGAGTGAGAAATATTTCGTCAACTAAGGTTGTTTGAGAATTGCCAATAATAATAATTGATAACATATCAATCTCTTTAAAAGGAATGGTTTTTAAAGTGAAAAATTTTTTGGTTTGATTTTCTCTCCCTACTTGTCTAGCTATTAAAACTGGAGTATCACCACGCCTAGATTGTAAACATATATCTATTACACTTTTTAGCTGCCAGTTTCTTTCAATGGATTGAGGATTAAATAAAGCTATTACAAAGTCACCCACAAGAGCTCCTTCAATTCTTTTTTCTATTAAAGACCATGGAGTTAATTTATCGCTTAAGCTTACTGAACAAAAGTCATTCATTAGTGGTGCCCCACTAATAGCAGCAGCTAATTGAACACTACTTATACCTGGATGTACTTCAAAGTAAGGTCTATATTCTTTTTTGATTTTTTGAAGTAATTCTAAAAGTAAACCTGCCATTCCATAAAAACCAGATTCACCTGAAGAAATTAAAGCCACTTTTATTCCTTCCTCAGCTAGTTTAATTGCTTTACTGCATCTCTCTTTTTCTTCAGTAAGTTTACTTTCAATTAAAATCTGATCATTCCTTTTTAAGGGTTTTATTAAATCTAAATACATTTTGTATCCAATCCAAACAGTACATCTTGAAAGTGCTTTTCTTGCATTATTGGTTAGGAAGGAGATATCACCAGGCCCACTTCCAATAATATGGATTTCTCCATGGGTTGGATTATATTGATTTTTTGATTCTGCTACAGCGATAGTTACTGCCCCAGATTGATTTTTAAAAATTCTTTTTTCTTCTAATAATTTTGATTCTTCTCCTGCTGCGAGTAAGCAAGAGGCTTCTGCTACGGAAGGGGTGCCAATTTCATTTTGCACAACATTTGATGGATTTGGAACAATTATTTTTGAAAGATCTTCTTTACTAAAAAATTTTATAGGCAAGTTTTTTTCTGTAGCAAGTTCTAAAATTCCTTTCTCATTTTTTTTAATATCAATAGTTGCAAATCCCGCAATTGATTGCTGTGATAAATTTCCTGACTCAAAAAAATTATTTAAAGAATTTATTATTAATTCTTTGCTTGTGTTCCTTTCACATCCAATACCAACCCATAATACGGACGGGTGCCAAGTTGTTTCATGATTTTCGAATATACTCACATAAAATGTTGAATCTGGTTTTTCGGTTTGTTTTTTGTCAATTTGATTAATAATCTCAGCTGATTCTGAAGTTTTCCATAAGTTATTACCAGATAATTGTTTGCAAAATATTTCTTCGTTCTTAGCTTGTTTAATTACTAGTTTTGACCAATCGTTTATTTTGCCAGATCTTTTCCAACCCCATTGATTCCCAAATGCATCAAGATTTAAGAGGCTTTGATCATTGGAATTATTAGTTTCTATAATTTCGCCACCAAGTAAATTAGCAATTTGAAATGCAATATTTTGTGTATTTGACTGATGTAAGCCAATTAAAGGAACTATCTTGGAACATTTGTTATCTATAACTATTACTCCTGGATCTTTATCTTTAGAGGTTAAAAATGAATTTATTATGCGTATTGATGCAGCAATTGAGCCTATAAAAATTATTAAATCTATCTCCGGCCATTTTTTTAGTAAGATTTCTCTAGGTTTTTGTACTTGAATAAGTTCATTTTCCCTCCCATCCTCTTTTGATGAACCTGCAATATATATGTCTTTGACAAATTCTGTTTTTTTAAGCCTTTTTAAAATTTCTTTTGAATTATTAGATAGACCTATCGCAATGCCTTTCAAATTAGAAACTATTGATAGTAACTTTGAAATTATATCCTGTCGCTGGATTTAAAAATTTTTCTTTGAAATATAAAAAAAAATTTAAGAAATTTATATAAATTTTGGGTAAAAATACTCATAATTTAGTCATAGACTAGAATTTAACAAAATATTCATATAGTAACAATCATTAGAACATTTGTTACGTTAATGCATAACGAAAGAATCTTTGACTTATTATTTTTGAAACGAATATCTAAAGTTCCGAGGGATTCGTTTTCTTGAACATTATCATTAAAAATAGGTTCAAGATCCGATCAATCGGCTTTAATGTCAATTATTTTCGAGGTGCTAGATGACCATCAGCCCACCAGAAAGTGGAGAAAAAAACAAAAAAGTTTTGGAGGAGCCTGTTAAGGCCGATCCAAGACCCATTGATTTTGCCAAATTAGATAAGCCAGGTTTCTGGTCAACTAAATTATCTAAAGGTCCAAAAACTACAACTTGGATCTGGAATTTGCATGCTGACGCACATGATTTTGATGTGCATACAGGCGATGCTGAAGAAGCAACAAGAAAAATCTTTTCAGCTCATTTTGGACATCTTGCAGTCATTTTCATATGGATGAGTGCTGCATTTTTCCATGGAGCAAGATTTTCTAATTATTCAGGTTGGTTAGCTGATCCAACTCATGTCAAACCCGGAGCTCAGCAAGTATGGGCAGTTGTTGGTCAAGAAATGCTTAATGCTGATCTTGGTGCTAACTACAATGGTATTCAAATCAGTTCAGGAATATTCCACATGTGGCGAGCATGGGGAATAACCAATGAAAGTGAACTTATGGCTTTGGCAATAGGTGCTGTAGTAATGGCTGCACTTATGCTTCATGCAGGAATTTTTCATTATCATAAAGCAGCTCCAAAAATGGAGTGGTTCCAAGATATTGAGTCTATGCTTAACCACCACATAGCTGGTTTAGTAGGACTAGGATCTTTAGCATGGGCTGGCCATTGTATTCATATAGGAGCTCCTACTGCAGCTCTATTAGATGCAATTGATGCAGGCTCTCCTTTAGTCATCAATGGTAAAGAAATAGCAACTATTGCAGATATGCCTATGCCGCATCAACTTTGTGATCCACAAATTATCGGTCAGATATTTCCAGGATTAGCAAGTGGTACAGGTAATTTCTTTAGTTTAAACTGGTTAGCTTTCTCTGACTTCCTTACTTTCAAAGGTGGTCTTAACCCTGTTACAGGAAGCTTATGGATGACTGATGTATCACATCATCATTTAGCTTTTGGTGTAATAGCAATTATTGGTGGTCATATGTATAGAACCAATTATGGTATTGGTCATAGCATGAAAGAAATATTAGATTCACAGCAAGGAGACCCAATATTATTCCCTGCTCCTAAAGGTCATCAAGGTCTTTTTGAGTTCATGGCAGAAAGTAGACATGCTCAGCTAGCAGTAAACCTAGCAATGCTTGGATCAATAAGCATACTTGTATCTCATCATATGTATGCGATGCCTCCATATCCATATATAGCTACTGATTACATGACAGTTCTTGGATTATTTACCCATCACATGTGGATAGGTGGATTATTCATAGTAGGTGCAGGCGCGCATGCTGGAATTGCAATGGTTAGAGATTATGATCCAGCAAAACATATTGATAACGTATTAGACAGAATCCTTAAAGCAAGAGACGCCTTAATCAGTCACTTGAACTGGGTATGTATGTGGTTAGGATTCCATAGTTTCGGACTATATATTCACAACGATACTATGAGAGCTTTGGGTAGACCCCAAGATATGTTTAGTGATTCTGCAATCCAACTTCAACCAATATTTGCTCAATGGGTACAGAGTATTCAAGCATCTGCTGTTGGTACTTCTATATTGGCTGGTACGGCAGAAGCTTTACCTCATAAAGCTATAAGTGAAGTATTTAATGGAAGTTTAGTTGAAGTAGGTGGAAAGGTTGCTATCGCTCCAATACCATTAGGAACTGCTGACTTGATGATTCATCATATCCATGCATTCCAAATACACGTAACAGTTTTAATTCTTCTTAAAGGTGTTCTTTATGCAAGAAGCTCAAGATTGATACCTGATAAAGCATCATTAGGATTTAGATTTCCATGTGATGGTCCTGGTAGAGGAGGTACATGTCAAGTTTCTTCTTGGGATCATGTTTTCTTAGCACTCTTCTGGATGTATAACTGCTTATCAATTGTTATTTTCCATTTTTCTTGGAAGATGCAAAGTGATGTTTGGGGACTAACTGGAGGTAACTTCGCTCAAAGTGCCATTACTATTAATGGTTGGCTTAGAGACTTTTTGTGGGCGCAAGCTTCTCAGGTTTTGACCAGTTATGGTTCAGCTATAAGTATGTATGGTTTGATGTTCTTAGGAGCACACTTTATCTGGGCATTTAGCTTAATGTTCTTATTCAGCGGAAGAGGTTACTGGCAAGAGCTGTTTGAGTCAATTGTTTGGGCTCATAACAAACTTAAAGTTGCTCCAACAATTCAACCAAGAGCACTATCAATTACTCAAGGTCGTGCGGTCGGCGTTACTCACTTCTTAGTTGGCGGTATCGCGACTACTTGGGCCTTCTTCCACGCTCGCCTTTTCGGCTTGGGCTAATTACCTGAACTTCACCTTTTTAATTCAATGGCAACAAAATTTCCATCATTTAACCAGGGTCTAGCTCAGGACCCTACAACCCGACGAATATGGTACGGAATAGCTACTGCTCACGACTTTGAAAGTCATGACGGTATGACCGAAGAAAAGCTTTATCAGAAGCTTTTCTCTACACATTTTGGTCATCTAGCAATAATCGCCCTCTGGGTGGCTGGTAACTTATTTCATATTGCTTGGCAAGGTAACTTCGAGCAATTTGTACTTGATCCAACTCATGTTCGCCCTATAGCCCATGCTATTTGGGATCCTCATTTCGGATCTGGTATCACAGAAGCAATGACACAAGCTGGAGCTAGTGGGCCAGTAAACATAGCTTACTCAGGTCTCTATCATTGGTGGTACACAATTGGAATGAGAACTAATGAGCAACTCTTCCAAGCTTCAATATTCATGAGTATTTTGGCTTGTTGGACTCTATTTGCAGGTTGGTTACATTTACAACCAAAATTCAGACCTTCTTTAGCTTGGTTTAAAAATGCAGAGTCAAGATTAAATCATCATTTAGCAGTCTTATTTGGTTTTAGTAGTATTGCTTGGACAGGTCATTTAGTTCATGTTGCTATACCTGAATCAAGAGGACAGCATGTAGGTTGGGATAATTGGTTAACAGTCCTTCCACACCCTGCAGGATTAGCTCCTTTCTTTACTTTAAACTGGGGAGCATATGCTCAAAATCCTGATTCTCTGGACCAAGTATTTGGAACAGCTGAGGGAGCTGGCACAGCAATCTTTACTTTCTTAGGTGGTCTACATCCTCAAAGTGAAGCATTATGGCTTACTGATATTGCGCATCATCATATTGCGATTGGAACAGTTTTTGTAATTGCTGGTCATATGTATAGAAATACTTTTGGTATTGGTCATAGCCTCAAAGAAATTACAGAAGCTCATAATACAAGACACCCTAATGATCCTCATAAAGGTAGTTTCGGAATTAATCATGATGGAATTTACGAAACTGTAAATAATTCACTACATTTCCAACTTGGACTAGCATTAGCATCACTTGGTGTAGCAACTTCTCTTGTAGCGCAACATATGGGTGCACTTCCTTCTTACGCTTTTATTGCCAGGGACTACACTACACAATCTGCTTTATATAGTCATCATCAGTACATAGCAATGTTCTTGATGGTTGGTGCATTTGCACACGGAGCTATTTTCTTTGTAAGAGATTATGATCCTGAATTAAATAAAGATAATGTATTAGCAAGAGTTCTTGGAACAAAGGAAGCTTTGATAAGTCACCTTAGCTGGGTAACAATGTTGCTAGGATTCCACACTCTTGGAATTTATGTTCATAACGACGTTGTTGTAGCTTTTGGTAACCCTGAAAAGCAAATTCTAATTGAGCCAGTATTTGCTCAATTCGTTCAAGCCGCTCAAGGTAAGATGATGTACGGCTTTAATGCTTTATTATCTGATCCCACAAGTTCAGCAAGTCTCGCTGCTAATTCATTACCAGGTAATCATTACTGGATGGATCTTATTAATAGACAAGATGCATTAAGTGCTTTCTTACCTATCGGTCCTGCAGATTTCTTAGTCCACCATGCTATCGCTTTAGGTCTTCATACAACTGCTTTAATCCTTATCAAAGGTGCGCTTGATGCTAGAGGAACTAAGTTAATTCCTGATAAGAAAGATTTAGGATATGCATTCCCTTGCGATGGTCCTGGACGTGGAGGTACTTGTGATAGTTCATCTTGGGACGCCATGTACTTAGCTATGTTCTGGGCATTAAATTTAATAGCATGGGTCACTTTCTACTGGCATTGGAAACATTTAGCAATATGGCAGGGTAATGTTGCGCAATTTAATGAATCAGGAACTTATCTAATGGGTTGGTTCAGAGATTATCTCTGGTTAAATTCAGCTCAACTTATTAACGGATATAATCCATTCGGAGTTAACTCTTTATCTCCTTGGGCCTGGATGTTCCTATTCGGTCACTTAGTTTGGGCTACTGGTTTTATGTTCTTAATATCATGGCGTGGTTACTGGCAAGAATTAATTGAAACATTAGTTTGGGCACATCAGCGTACTCCAATAGCTAACCTTGTTGGCTGGAGAGATAAGCCAGTTGCACTTTCAATTGTTCAAGCTAGATTAGTTGGACTTGCACATTTCACGATTGGGAACATACTTACATTTGGTGCATTTGTTATCGCATCAACTTCAGGTACGTTTGGTTAAATTTTCCATAAATAATTTAAATCACCACGTTTGTGGTGATTTTTTTTGTTTAATTTTAGTGTTCTAAATTAAGTTAAAATTATATAATTATTATTAAATATAAATGTCAGATATTAAACAATTAATTTCTATTATCGTCCCTGTTTTCAATGAAAGTGAAAGTATTGGTTTTTTATTAGATGAAGTTATAAATGTAATGTCATTTCATAAATATAATTTTGAATTAATTGTTGTAAATGATGGTTCTAAAGATAATACTCAACAAGTATTAAAACAATTAACTCTCAAAATTAAAGAATTGTCAGTGATTTCCCTTCGCAAAAATTATGGGCAAACTGCAGCAATGTCAGCTGGCTTTGATAACTCTAAAGGCGATATTGTTATTACTTTGGATGGTGATTTACAGAATGATCCAAATGATATTCCGATATTAATTTCAGAAATTAATAATGGCTACGATTTGATTTGCGGATGGAGGTTTGATAGAAAAGATAAATTAATTAATAGAAAGATACCATCAAAAATAGCGAATAAATTAATAGGTCTCGTAACAGGTTTGAAGTTGCATGACTATGGATGTTCATTAAAAGCTTTTAAGAAAGAAATAATTGATGATATTAAATTGTATGGAGAACTTCACAGGTTTTTGCCCGTATTAGCAAATATTGAAGGCGCAAGAATCAAAGAAATTAAAGTCAATCATAGAAGCAGGCAATATGGATCTAGCAAATATGGAATAGATAGAACTTTTAGAGTTTTGATGGATTTACTAACTGTTTGGTTTATGACAAAATTTTTAACAAGACCGATGTATGGATTTGGTTTTGTTGGAATCATAAGTATATTGATTAGCCTTGCAATGAGTTCCTATTTGATAGTTTTAAAAATAATGGGTGAGGATATTGGAAATCGTCCGTTGTTAATGTTTGCATTAATATTGGGAATTGCTGGGGTTCAATTATTTAGCTTTGGATTATTGAGCGAACTTTTAATTAGGACATATCATGAAAGTCAAAGTCGTCCAATTTATAGAATAAGGTCAATAAGTAGTGCCAATCAAAATTAAATTTTTACTTAAATTTTCTTATTAATAAAGCTGAAATTTTAACCACTTCAGGAGACATATCTCTTAAGCCTTGTCGTAAAATTGATAATGTTGATTTGTCAGACAATTCTTCCGCAATTTTTAATGCTTTTAATTTTTCTTCTGTATTTCCCTGAAAAAGATTAAACATTTTATTTCTTTGAGAATTTTTATAAAATAATGAGTACTTTTTTGCTTCGTGATCGTATAAAAAACTTTTTTTATTAGATAGAAATTTATTATTATTTTTTCTAATTTTTTTTAATTTAACAGAATGCGATTTGCCTTTATTTATTAACTTTCTAAAGCTTCTTTTTTTTAAAACTAGAAATAATATTCCTATAAAAATAATAAGTACAATTGCGAAAAAATTTAACATGTAAAAAGTTAATAATTTTTATATCATCCAGCAATAAAATTAACACTATTTCGCAGATAAATACTAAAGTGTTTAAAGATGTTTAAAGAACTATGCCATCTGATTTACCAAGTCTATTACCCTCAATTTTTGTTCCATTAATTGGTATAGCAATGCCTGCTGTTTTTATCGTATTAATTGGAAGATTTATTACAGCAACTGAATAAATTATTAAACACTAAACTATTAAAAAAATGAGCGACTTTCAAAAATCATTCTCAGAATCAACAAGTTCAATTAAGTTTGATGAGAAATACATAGATAATTCTGTACAACCAAATGATATTGGTGTTGCAGAACAATGGGCAGTAAAAACAGTTGCTGATCCATGTGTTGGTAATTTAGCTACACCAGTTAATAGTGGCTATTTTACAAAAGCTTTTATAAATAATTTACCTTTTTATAGAGAAGGTATTTCTCCTAATTTTAGAGGCTTAGAAACTGGAGCAGCTTTTGGATATCTCCTATACGGTCCTTTCACTATGACTGGCCCACTAAGAAATTCTGAATTTGCTCTAACTGCTGGCCTTCTTGCGGCTATTGGAGCTGTTCATATTTTGACAGCACTATTAGTTCTTTATAATGCACCCGGTAAAGCACCTAATGTTCAACCTCCAGATGCTACTGTTAATAATCCGCCAAAGGATTTATTTACAAGAGCTGGTTGGGCTGATTTTACAAGTGGATTTTGGTTAGGAGGTTGTGGAGGAGCTGTTTTTGCTTGGCTACTTGTTGGGACATTACACTTAGATACCATAATGCCAATTATTAAAAATATTTGGACTGCTGGGTAATTCCTAAATAAAAGAATAAGTAATATTTAAATTTAATTTTAAATTAAAAGGTGAGCTCTACTTATTAACGTATTGTTCTGTCCCATCTGTAATTTCTAACAACTCTTCCTGCCGAAAAAAACTTTGATTTATAATGCAATGAGATTTTATCATTAGACTGTTTTAGGGTATCTAATCCTATTCCATTTCTACCAAAATCCTTTCCAGAGCTATGGTAATACAAACCGTCTCCTTTGTAGATACCAATATGATCACATTTTTCTATATTTCCAAAAAATAAAAGATCGCCAGGTCTTAGAGCTGCATAAGACTCTTTGAAATAAAAAAGATGTTTACAAAAACTTTTTATTTGATAAGAGTCTCGAGGTATATGAATGCGATGCTTTAAAAAAGCAGTCTGAATTAAACCGGAACAATCAAAATTGGGTCCTAATGTACCTCCCCAAAGGTATTCATTAGTTAATTCAGCTTGATCCTTGATCCATTTTAAAATTGAGGTAATTTCATCTTTTATAAGGAAGTGCTCATTTTTTAAAATCTCACTTTTATTTAATTCATATTTTTCAATAATCAATCCATCTAAATTTATCCAACAGATGTAACCATCTTCATATAGTTGAATTAGTATTCTTGAAAATTTATGGTTGTTTTGATAAATATTTGGATAAATAAGCCTAAAAATTCTATTTTTAAATATTTCAGTAACTAATTTATTTTCTGTTTTATTTTGATATCCAGAAATATTAACTTTTAATTTCCACCAAATAGTTTTTGAAAAATTAGTTTGTTTAAATAGTGAGATAGGATTTTCATAACTTGCCATACAATGTCCTTTTACTATTTTAGTAAAGAGATGGGTCTAGCCCTAAATGATATTTTAGGGAGAGTATGTTCTCATAATAAAGATTTTTCAAGAGACGATATTGCTATAACTTGGATTAATTATAAAAGTGAAAATAATCGTGTAAGTAAAGGATCTGGAACTGGTATTAATAATAAAAAAATGGTTTATCCTGCCAGCATAGTCAAGTTGGTTTATGGCCTTGCTGCATTTCATTGGATTAAAAAAGGAAGTTTATTATTATCTGATGAACTTATTGATGCTGTACGGAAAATGTTGTCTTTCTCAAGTAATAATGCAACAAGCTTCTTAATTGATTTACTTACCGGAACTACAAGTGGACCTTGTATTGAAGGAGAATTGTGGGAAAATTGGAAATATCAAAGAAGTATCATAAATGATTGGCTACATGATTTACATTGGGAGGAATTGAGTGGTATAAATTGCTGTCAGAAGACCTGGGATGATGGACCATTTGGTCGTGAAAAAGAATTTTATGGACATGATAATAAAAATAGAAACTCCTTGAATTCTGATTCAGCTGCAAGGGTTTTGGAGGAAATTATGATTCATATTGATTATCAAAAAAATGACTTAAATTTACGAAGTTTTTTAAAAAGAAATTTAAATAAAGTTGTTCTTAAAAACGATTCTCTTAATCAAATAGATGGTTTTTTGGGTGAAGGATTACCAGAAAGCATTAATCTTTGGAGTAAAGCAGGCTTAATGTCTGAAGTTAGACACGATTCAGCTTGGTGGACTAATAGTCAATCTTTACAAACTTTATTAGTTGTTTTTTGTAATGGAGAAAAATATTCTAAAGATACTTCCTTCTTACCATTAATAGCCAAAGAAGTATACGAATTTAATAAGAGATATACTACTAAGGACTAAAGTAAATCGTCTAAGTAATTAGTGTCTAATTTATCAGTATATGCTTCATAAGGTAACATCATTACCTCTTCAGAATCCAAATCATTCATTATCCATTCTCTATATTCTGCTAACAAACTTTTTCTATCTTCATTATCTAATTCATAAATACGCAATGCTGTATCTTTAAAATTTTCTTTAATTAAATTTTCAATTTCTTTATTACGCATTTTATATTAATTCTCCTTCCAAAATAACTCTCCTTATTGTTGACAATGCAATTCCCGTTTGTGATCTGATTGATCGATATGAATATCCCTCATTACGTAATCTGATAACTAAAGATTCTTTTAAAGGACTTATTTTGGGCCTTCCTCCCAGATTATTTCCAGATAATTTTCTGCGTAATAGTTTTTCTTTTTTTCGTTCAGCTAAACTTTTGTCTTCTAAATTATCTAATTCATATAAAATCTTAAAAATTGAAGAATTTGCTTTAGTTGATTCATTAGCTGCAAAAAAACCAGTCAAAGTTCGCAATGTAATATCCCTATTAATAAGTTTATTTATTGTCTTCAAACATTCTTTTTTATTTTTAAATGCTCGATCAAGACGAGTTATTATTAATTGATCGCCTTTAGATAAGCAATTTATAGCTTTAATGAGTTGGGGTTTGATTTCTTCATCTAAACTTATCAATTCAGAGAAAACTAAACCGCAACCCTCTTCCTTTAAAATTTTTATTTGCTCTTCTAAATATTCATATTCATCATGAGTAGCTCTAGCATAACCTATTGCTTTAGAGTTTTTATTTTTTTCAGATAATAAAAAACGCTTTCTTTTAAATTTAAAAGTCAATGTTTTATTACATATATTTTTTACTGTACCAATAAATAAATAAAAAAACACTTTTTAGTACAAAAAACATAATTAAAATCCTCTTCTTATTAACAAAATGTAAAATAAAAATGTTTTGATATCTGTATTAAAAATAACGTTCTAGATTTTGTTCTAGTTTTAGTTTATGAAACAAAAATACAGTGTTAGTATTAATTTGAATAAGGATCTTTCAAACTGTCGACGGATTAATTAAATTCATTTATTTTTTGACCTCTATTGAGTAGGCTTCATTTTTGAAATTATTAATAGTTAATTCAAAATGTTTTTAGTAAAATAAGAATATAGGCTAGAAAAATTAATTTGACTAATAATTACAATAGTTTAATTTCAAAACCTGATTGGTTAAGAGTAAAAGCTCCGCAAGTTGAAAGAATAGGGAATACTGCAAATTTGTTAAATGATTTAAATCTCAATACTGTATGTCAAGAAGCAAGTTGTCCAAATATTGGTGAATGTTTTGCAAGTGGAACTGCCACTTTCCTCATAATGGGTCCTGGCTGTACTAGGGCATGTCCATATTGCGATATTGATTTTGATAGATCTAAAAGAGAATTAGATCCAACAGAACCATATCGCTTAGCCGAAGCTGTTTATAGAATGCAACTTAAACATGTTGTAATCACATCAGTTAATAGAGACGATCTTGAGGATGGGGGAGCATCTCAATTTTTTGAATGTGTTTATCAAGTAAGAAAAAAATCTCCTGAAACTACTATTGAGCTTTTAATACCTGATCTTTGTGGCAACTGGAAAGCGCTTGAAAAAGTTCTTGATTCAAATCCAAACGTTTTAAACCATAATATTGAGACTGTGTCTTCGCTATATAAAAAAGTAAGACCTCAGGGTAAATATGAGAGAACTCTTGAGTTGCTTAAAAGAACCAGAGAATATTCTCCCAAAGTTTATACAAAGTCCGGTTTTATGCTTGGTTTAGGGGAAAAAGATGAAGAGGTCTTAAGTCTTCTTAAGGATTTAAAAAGTAATAGTGTTGATATTGTTACTATTGGCCAATACTTATCTCCTGGCCCTAATCATTTACCTGTTCAAAGATTTGTGAGTCCCTCAAAATTTAATTATTATAAAATTTTCGGGGAAAAAGATTTGGACTTTATGCAAGTAGTTAGTTCTCCTTTAACTCGTAGCAGTTACCATGCTGAAGAAATTCAAAAACTTATGAAAAAGTATCCAAGATAGTCATTTTTATTTATTTGAATCTATCCACTCATTTAATTTCCATTCAACTAGATCATTTTTAATCATTGGATCATTCTTAATGATTTTTAGTGCATTTTTATAATTATTCATCTCAAGGATTAGTAATCCGCCGTCACCTGGCTTCTTTAATTCATCTACTAAAAAACCACTTTTTATATTGATACCCTTTTTTTTTAATTTTTTTATCCAATCAATATGTTCGTTAATTATTTTTTGTTTTAAATAATGATTAATTAAGTATTCTTTTTTTATAATTTCAGTTTTTATAAAGAAAGGCATTTACATTTTCTTTATGCCAAGCATTTCTTCTTCGCTTGGGGGAACTATTAATTTAAAAGTACTCTTATAATAAGACCAGTTTTCAATTATTTTGGCAGCCTTTAAGCTATTTGTTTTTGCTCGATATTGTCTAATAATTTCCAATAAGATATCTTCCTGCTTTGATGAAGTTATTTTATGAATGCTAACTATTTCCTTGTTAACTTTATTACTTAAATCGTTCTTCTCATCGATTATAAAAGCTATTCCACCAGTCATGCCCGCCCCAATATTTCTCCCCGTGGAACCAAGAATAACTACTTTCCCACCAGTCATGTATTCACAACAATGATCTCCTGCTCCTTCTGTTACTGCTGTAGCCCCACTATTTCTTACTGCAAATCTTTCCCCCGATTTTCCTAATGCAAATAATTTCCCACCTGTTGCTCCATAAAGACAGGTGTTTCCTAAAATAACCTGATCGGAGGAAGTTTCATCTATTTTTGGTGGAATTATTGTGAGTATTCCTCCATTCATTCCTTTACAAACATAATCATTAGCTTCTCCGATTAATTGAACATTCATTCCCTTCAATAAAAAGGCACCAAAGCTTTGTCCTGCATATCCTTTGAAATTTAAGTTGAGTTCACCATTGAAGCCAGTATTGCCGTGAAGCTCTGCGATTTCGCCTGATATTTTTGCACAAACACTTCTATCTGTATTTTTTATCTCAATTTCTTTGATTAATATTTTGTGATTTTTAATTGAATCTATAAATTCAGTATCAGACAAAAACTCGTCTTCTAATACAGAACCATTACTATGGGCAGTATTTGAATGTTTTAACCATGATCTATCAGTGGTTGAGTGTTTATTTACTAAAGAAGAAAGATCAATATTAGAAGTTTTTGGAAGATCGATATTTCTTGCAGAAAGAAATTCTTGATTACCAATTAGTTCTTCCATATTAGAAACACCGATACTACTCATTATCTGTCTTACTTCTTCAGCAACATACAAGAAAAAATTGACAACATTTTCTGGAATACCTTTAAATCTTTTTCTTAATTCTTCTTTTTGAGTGGCAACTCCAACAGGACACTTGTTTGTATGACAAACCCGAGCCATTATGCATCCTTCAGCAATCATCGCAACAGAACCAAAACCGTATTCTTCAGCACCTAGTAAAGCTGCAATAACTACATCCCAGCCTGTTTTAAGACCTCCATCAGTTCTCAAAATTACTCTTTCTCGTAAGTTATTCTCTAAGAGAGATTTATGAACCTCAGCAACACCTAGTTCCCATGGTAAACCTGCATGTTTAATAGAACTCAGCGGTGAAGCACCTGTACCTCCGTCATGTCCTGATATTTGAATTACATCTGCATTAGCTTTGCTTACTCCAGCAGCAATAGTACCTATACCAATTTCAGAAACAAGTTTAACGCTTACTTTCGCTTTTGGATGAACTTGGTGTAAGTCGTGGATAAGTTGAGCTAAATCTTCAATTGAATAAATATCATGATGTGGGGGAGGAGATATTAAAGCTACTCCAGGTTTACTATTTCTTAGTTTTGCTATGTAAGAATCAACTTTTGGACCAGGCAATTGTCCACCTTCTCCAGGTTTTGCACCTTGGGCCATTTTTATTTCGAGTTGTTTACCACTTCTTAGATATTCAGGAGTAACTCCAAATCTTCCTGATGCTATTTGTTTAATAGCTGAGCATGCGGTGTCTCCATTCTCTAAACCTTTAATAAATGGCAAGGTTGCTGATTGAGTATTTTCATCGATATCATTTAAAACATTAAAACGAGCTGGATCTTCTCCCCCTTCTCCACTATTACTTTTGCCACCAATTCTATTCATTGCAACTGCTAAAACTTCATGCGCTTCTCTGGATAAAGCACCTAAACTCATTCCTCCAGTACAGAACCTTTTGCAAATTGATTCAATACTTTCAACTTCCTCTAATGGAATACTTTTTCTTTTTGAATTAATTGTTAGTAAATCTCTTAGAGATGTTGTCGGTCTATTACTAATAAGTTTTTTGTAAGTTTCAAAATGATCGTTTCCTGGTCCTTGTTTTACCGCTGAATGTAAAACTTTGGACATCTCTGGGTTATTGGAATGATATTCTCCATTATTTCTAAATTGTACAAATCCTAAAAATTCTAATTTCTTTAAATCGATCTCTGGATAGGCTTTTGTATGTATTGAAAGTGTTTCATTAGTTAATTCTTTTAATGTTATGCCAGCGATACGGCTTGTTGTACCATCAAAAGCAATTTTTATTAAGTCAGATCCAAGGCCTACAGCTTCAAAAATTTGTGAACCATGGTAACTAGATAAAAGTGAGATGCCTATTTTTGAGAGAATTTTTCTTAGACCGTCTTCTAGAGCTTTTTTAATATTTACTTGAACATCAATTATTGATAATGGATTTATTTTTTTGCTATCAATGAGTTTTTGTGTTTTTGGATGTTTTAACCAGTGTCTACCTGCTTCGAAGGTCAACCAAGGGCAAACTGCACTTGCACCATATCCAATTAAACAAGCTAAGTGATGTGTGCTCCAACATTGACCGGTCTCAATTATTAGAGAAGCTTTTAGCCTGATTTCTTTCTTAAGAAGATAATGATGAATTGCCCCAACAGCAAGTAAAGGAGGTATAAAAGTCTTTTTAGGATTAATTCCCTTATCAGAAATGATAATTAAAGAGCAACCTTCCTTTATAGACAGCTCACTCTGTTTACAAATTGCTTTTAATTGGTTCTCTAAGCCTTGAATACCTTCCTCTATATCAAACAAACTTGAAATTGTCTGAGATTTAATTTTTGATTTTTTGATGGAAACGAGTTCTTCCTCATTAAGAATCGGACTTTGTAAATGAATAAAAGGTTTAGGATCTTTAATTGCAAATGGTGTACATCTTTCTCCTAGATGCATCTCTAAACTCATGACAAGTTTTTCTCTCAGAGGGTCAATAGGAGGATTAGTAACTTGCGCAAATCTTTGCTTAAAGTAGTCGTATAAAATGTGTGGCTTAGATGAAAGAACTGCTAATGGGATGTCGTCGCCCATGCAATAAGTAGGCTCTTTAGCTAATGAAGCTATTGAATCTAAGATAAGATCATTATCTTCCGCTGAAAAGCCGTATGCAGTTTGTTGTTGCAACAACTCAAGGTCTTTTAGTTTGCAGTCTTTAACCCATTGGTTATTTTCAATTTTTATAGTTCTATGACTGAGCAGATGTTTATAATCATGCCTTTTAGCTGCTTCAGATTTTACTTCCCAATTTCTTAGGATTCTATTCTGATGAAAATCAACTGCCAACATTTGTCCCGGTCCTAATCTACCTTTTTCTATCACTCTCTCCTCTTCAAGATCTACGACTCCTGTTTCGGAACCCATTATTACGAAACCATCATTTGTGATTGAATATCTTGCTGGTCTTAGGCCATTTCTATCAAGCGTTGCTCCTACAAAATTTCCATCTGCAAATACAAGCAGAGCAGGTCCATCCCAAGCTTCTTGTAGGCTCGCAGAATACTCATAAAAAGATTTAATGTCTTCTCTTTGTTCAAGTTCTGGTTGATCTCTAAATGCTTCAGGAACAAGTTTTAATAATGAATCAGTTATTGGTTGGCCTGAGCGAATATTAATTTCGAGGGTTGCATCAAGATTTGATGAATCACTTTTGTTTACATCTACAATGGGCTTGATTTCATTAGATAACTCTCCCCAAAAATCATCTATATGTGTTTCTGAAGCTTTGGCCCAATTGATATTGCCTAAGAGAGTATTTATTTCGCCATTATGACCTAAAAATCTCATGGGCTGAGCTAGTGGCCATTTTGGAAGTGTATTGGTGCTAAATCTACGATGATAAACAGAAAATGATACTTTAAAACTCTCTTCTTTTAGATCTTGATAAAACTCAGATAATATTGCAGAACGTACCATGCCTTTATAAACAACTGTTTGAGAACTTAGTGAGGCAAAATAAAATTCACAATCCCCAACATGGTTTTTAAAAGTTTCTCTTATTTTTTTTTCAATTCTTTTTCTTAATTGAAATAAAAGCCTCTCAATATCCTGATGATCTTTTTTATCTATATATAAAAACCACTGACAGATGAAAGGAGCATTTGATTTAGCTAAAGGACCTAAGATTTCATGATTAACAGGTACTGTTCTCCAAGATGTTTTGTTAATTTTTAATTTTTCTGCCTCTTGATCACATATTGATTTACATTTTTCAATTTTCTCTTTTTTATTAGGCATAAAAACCATGCCTAAACCTCTATGCAATTTTTGTGTATTTTTTAGATCCATTTCCTCTTCTAGGTATTCCCATGGAATCGAACATAAAATCCCTGCTCCATCACCTGAGTCACTATCTCCTCCACAACCTCCTCTATGCTCCATACAGTTAAGACCCTTTAGTGATTGTTTAAGGATCCAGTTGCTTTCTATACCTTTGACATGTGCTACGAAACCCACTCCACAGGAATCTTTTTCCCCAATTATTCCATTTGGGGAATAACTATCTTGATATGGGCCAACGATCCTTTTTATACTCTCTCCCATAGATTATTTAATTCTATTTAGTAATTTATGTATTTCTATTATAAAAATAAATATGAAAATAAATCTAAAGATAATGAATATTTACCAAATAATTTTAATTTGACAAATTTAAAAAAAATATAATTAAAAACTTTTAGTTGGTGCTCTTAAAAGGTTATGATAGTTAAATGTTTATTTTTATCTAAGTTTAATAGATGCCCACCATCTCACAATTAGTAGGTTCAGAAAGAAAACGTCTGACAAAGAAAACAAAATCTCCTGCATTAAAAGCTTGCCCTGAGAGAAGAGGGGTATGTACGAGAGTTTATACATCAACACCAAAGAAGCCTAATTCAGCTTTGAGAAAAGTTGCTAGGGTTAGATTAACTTCTGGTTTCGAAGTAACGGCTTATATTCCTGGGATTGGACATAATTTGCAAGAACATTCTGTAGTTCTACTTAGGGGTGGAAGAGTAAAGGATTTGCCAGGAGTTAGATATCATATAATAAGGGGAACTTTAGATACGGCTGGAGTCAAAGATAGACGTCAATCCAGATCTAAGTATGGTGCAAAAGCTCCAAAAAATTAATTTGTAAACATCACTTTTTTAAAAATATGTCACGTCGTAATGCAGCAGTAAAAAGACCAGTTCTTCCTGATCCTCAATTTAATAGTCGTCTTGCTTCAATGATGATTTCTCGATTGATGAAACATGGTAAAAAATCTACTGCTCAAAGAATATTATCTGATGCGTTTTCTTTAATAAGCGAGAGAACTGGTTCGAATGCAGTGGAATTATTTGAAACAGCTGTTAAAAATGCTACTCCTCTTGTTGAGGTGCGAGCTAGAAGAGTTGGTGGTGCAACATATCAAGTACCTATGGAAGTTCGCCAAGAGAGGGGTACGGCTATGGCATTAAGATGGCTTGTTACATTTTCACGTGCAAGAAATGGCAAAAGCATGTCCCAAAAACTTGCTGGAGAGCTAATGGATGCAGCAAATGAAACTGGTAGTGCTGTTAAAAAAAGAGAAGATACTCATAAAATGGCAGAAGCTAATAAAGCTTTTGCACATTACAGATATTAATTTCATCAAAAGGTACTTAAGTAGTTTATTATTATTAAAGTTTGCTTTTAGGGTGAACTATACTTATCAAAAGTTATTTTATTTGGAGCTTTAAAATTGGCACGCGACTTTCCCCTGCAACGAGTAAGAAATATAGGTATAGCCGCTCATATTGATGCAGGAAAGACAACAACAACTGAAAGAATTCTGTTTTATTCAGGTGTAGTCCATAAAATAGGAGAGGTTCATGATGGTGCTGCCGTAACAGATTGGATGGCTCAAGAAAGAGAAAGAGGAATAACTATTACTGCTGCTGCAATATCTACTAGTTGGCAAGATCATAGGATCAATATTATTGATACTCCTGGACACGTTGACTTTACTATTGAAGTTGAAAGATCAATGCGTGTGTTGGATGGAGTCATAGCCGTATTTTGCGCAGTTGGTGGAGTTCAGCCTCAATCCGAAACGGTTTGGCGTCAAGCAGATAGATACTCTGTCCCAAGAATGGTATTTGTTAATAAAATGGACAGAACCGGTGCGGATTTTTTAAAGGTTAATAAGCAAATTAAAGATCGACTAAAGGCAAATGCACTTCCAATTCAGTTACCAATTGGGGCTGAAGGTGATCTCACAGGCATTATTGATCTAGTAGGCAATAAAGCTTACCTTTACAAAAACGATTTAGGTACTGATATTGAAGAGGCACCAATTCCATCTGAAATGCAGGAAGAAGCTGCTGATTGGAGATTAAAGTTAATGGAAAGTGTTGCAGAAAATGATGAAGAGTTAATAGAAATATTTCTCGAAACTGGAGAATTATCTGAAGAACAACTTAAAAAAGGTATTAGGGAAGGGGTTTTAAAACACGGATTAGTTCCAGTTTTATGTGGTTCAGCTTTTAAGAATAAAGGAGTACAACTTGTACTAGACGCTGTAGTTGATTACTTGCCAGCTCCAGTTGATGTGAAACCAATACAAGGTGTTTTGCCAAGTGGCAAAGAGGATGTTAGGCCTTCAGATGATAATGCTCCTTTCAGTGCATTAGCATTCAAAGTGATGTCAGATCCCTACGGAAAATTAACTTTTGTAAGAATGTATTCAGGTGTTCTTTCAAAGGGAAGTTATGTAATGAATTCTACTAAGGATTCTAAAGAGAGAATTTCTAGATTAGTGATTCTTAAGGCTGATGAAAGAGAGGAGGTTGATGAATTGAGGGCTGGGGATTTAGGAGCTGTATTAGGTCTTAAGAACACAACAACTGGTGACACTTTGTGTAACACAGAAGATCCAATAGTTTTGGAGACATTGTTTATCCCTGAACCAGTTATATCAGTAGCTGTTGAGCCAAAAACTAAAGGCGATATGGAAAAATTATCAAAAGCTTTAACTGCTTTGTCTGAAGAGGACCCAACCTTTAGGGTAAGTACAGATCCTGAAACAAATCAAACTGTTATTGCAGGTATGGGTGAGTTGCATTTAGAAATCCTTGTTGACAGAATGTTAAGGGAATTTAAAGTTGAAGCAAATATAGGAGCTCCACAGGTTTCATATAGAGAAACTATTAGGTCTAGTTCTAAAGGTGAAGGTAAATATGCAAGACAGACCGGAGGTAAAGGTCAATATGGTCATGTAATTATTGAAATGGAACCTGCTGAAGTTGGTAAAGGTTTTGAATTTGTAAACAAAATTGTTGGTGGGGCTGTACCAAAAGAGTATATTGGTCCTGCATCTAATGGAATGAAAGAGACCTGTGAATCTGGTGTTCTTGCCGGTTATCCACTCATTGATGTAAAAGTAACACTAGTCGATGGTTCATTCCACGATGTAGACTCATCTGAAATGGCCTTCAAAATTGCAGGTTCCATGGCTTTTAAAGACGGGGTTAAAAAATGCAATCCTGTCCTTTTAGAGCCTATGATGAAAGTTGAGGTCGAAAGTCCTGACGACTTTCTTGGATCTGTAATTGGTGATCTCTCTTCTAGAAGAGGTCAAGTAGAAGGACAATCTGTTGATGATGGATTGTCTAAGGTACAGGCCAAAGTGCCCTTAGCCGAAATGTTCGGTTATGCCACTCAACTCCGATCAATGACTCAAGGTCGGGGTATATTTTCAATGGAGTTCGCAAACTATGAGGAAGTCCCTCGTAATGTTGCTGAAGCTATCATTTCCAAGAATCAGGGCAACTCCTGATCTCTAAACTAAAACACTCTTAAACCCTCGATTCTTTAATTCAAAATGGCTCGCGAGAAGTTCGAAAGAAACAAACCACATGTCAACATAGGTACTATTGGCCATGTTGATCATGGAAAAACAACACTAACAGCTGCTATTACAAATGTATTAGCTAAAAAAGGTCAAGCCCAAGCTCAAGACTATGGAGACATTGATGGTGCTCCTGAAGAAAGAGAACGTGGTATTACCATTAATACAGCTCATGTTGAATACGAAACTGAAGGCAGACATTATGCACATGTCGATTGCCCAGGACATGCTGATTATGTTAAAAACATGATCACAGGGGCTGCCCAGATGGATGGAGCTATTCTAGTTTGCGCAGCTACAGATGGTCCCATGGCTCAAACAAAAGAGCATATTCTATTAGCTAAACAGGTTGGAGTTCCTGCTCTTGTAGTTGCTCTAAATAAGTGCGATATGGTCGATGATGAAGAAATTATTGAACTTGTCGAAATGGAAATTAGGGAATTGTTAGATAGTTATGACTTCCCAGGAGATGACATTCCTATAGTTCAAGTTTCAGGTTTAAAAGCTCTCGAAGGTGATTCTACTTGGGAATCAAAGATTGAAGAATTAATGAAAGCAGTCGATGCTAACATTCCGGAACCAGAAAGAGAAGTTGATAAACCGTTCTTAATGGCAGTTGAAGATGTTTTCTCGATTACTGGTAGAGGAACTGTTGCTACTGGAAGAATCGAGAGAGGTAAAGTTAAGGTTGGAGAAGAGGTAGAAATAGTTGGAATAAGAGATACAAGATTAACAACTGTTACTGGAGTTGAGATGTTCCGAAAACTTCTTGACGAAGGTATGGCTGGTGATAATGTTGGTTTACTTTTAAGGGGTGTCCAGAAAGAAGATATAGAGAGAGGAATGGTTCTTGTGAAGAAAGGATCTATTACCCCTCATACTCAGTTTGAAGGAGAAGTTTATGTCCTTAAAAAAGAAGAGGGCGGAAGACATACTCCTTTCTTTGCAGGATATAGGCCTCAGTTCTATATCAGAACAACTGATGTGACAGGTCAAATAACAGCATTTACTTCAGATGACGGCTCTAATGTTGAAATGGTTATGCCCGGAGACAGAATTAAGATGACTGGAGAATTAATTTGTCCAGTAGCTATTGAACAAGGTATGCGATTCGCCATACGTGAAGGTGGACGTACTATCGGTGCTGGAGTTGTTTCTAAAATTCTCAAATAATAAATTTGAATTTTAAAAATTTAACCTCAATCATCTAATATAGGTTTATGGATAAGGGTCATTTTAATCAATGACCCTTCACTAGAAGTTATTTGAAACCATGACTGCATCAATTGCACAACAAAAAATTAGAATAAGGCTCAAAGCATTCGATAGGAGAATGCTTGATTTATCTTGCGACAAAATTATCCAAACTGCAGATAATACTTCTGCTTCCGCAATAGGTCCAATACCTTTACCTACAAAAAGGAAGATTTATTGTGTTCTAAGATCACCACATGTTGATAAAGATTCTAGAGAGCATTTTGAAACAAGAACACATCGAAGAATAATAGATATCTACAGTCCTTCTGCAAAAACTATTGATGCTTTAATGAAACTAGATCTCCCTAGTGGTGTAGATATAGAAGTTAAACTTTAATAAATCCCGAAACCGCCCTAAATTGATTAATATAAATGAATTGAAATGAGGTTTAAATGGGAGAACTCTCAGTGAGGGAATTACCATTATTTCCTTTGCCAGAGGTAGTCCTTTTTCCTCAAGAAGTATTGCCTTTACATATTTTTGAATCGAGATATAGGATTATGCTCCAATCTGTTCTTGAAACTGATTCTATGTTTGGAGTTATTAAGTGGGATCCAACTACTAAAAGTATGGCTAACGTTGGATGTTGTGCACAAATTTTAAAACATCAAACTGCAGAGGATGGGAGAAGTAATATTATCACTCTCGGCCAACAAAGATTTCAAGTCTTAGAAATTATCCGTTCGACGCCATTTTGTTCTGCTATGGTTAGTTGGATTAGTGATGATAATATTGATGACTTTCAAAAATTAGATTCTCTAAAAGATACAGTAAAAGAAGCACTTAGTGATGTTATTAATTTAACGAGTAAATTGACTAATACAAAGAAAAATCTACCTGATAAATTACCTGACAACCCAATGGATTTATCATTTTGGATAGGAGCTCATTTGGGCGGTCCTGTTGCGGAAGAACAGCAAAGACTTCTTGAAGAGAGAAATACTTATACCCGCTTGCAAAGGGAATATGACATGCTTGATCATACAAGAAAACAACTCGCAGCAAGAACAGCATTGAAAGAGAGTTTTCCTGATATAAAAGAGAATTAAATGTTTGAATTATTATTCCCTTTTTTTTTAATAGTTTTATTCTTTCTAGTCCTAGCGATAATATGGAGAAAAAATGCTAGAAAATATATCTCTTCCGGTACAGTAGCTTCTGCATATGATGCTTGGACCCAGGATAAATTACTTGAGAGATTATGGGGAGAACATATACATTTGGGTTTTTATCCCTCAGGGGGAAAAAATATTGATTTTAGAAAGGCTAAGGTTCAGTTTGTTCATGAATTAGTCAAATGGAGTGGTTTAGATAAATTACCACAAGGATCCAGAATACTTGATGTAGGTTGTGGAATAGGGGGAAGTTCTAGGATTCTCGCAGAATATTATGGGTTTAATGTCACTGGCATTACAATTAGTCAGGCTCAAGTTATAAGAGCAAGACAACTTACTCCTCATGGGCTAAATTGCAATTTCCAAGTTATGGATGCTTTGGATTTGAAATTTGAAGATGGATCATTTGATGCCGTCTGGAGTGTTGAGGCTGGTGCACACATGAATGATAAAAATAGGTTTGCAGATGAAATGCTGAGAACATTAAGACCTGGAGGCTATTTTGCGTTGGCTGATTGGAACTCAAGAGACCTCGGGACATACCCCCCATCATTTTTTGAAAAGTTAGTTCTTAAACAATTACTTGAACAATGGGTACATCCTAATTTTATTAGTATTAAAGAATTTAGTAACATTCTTGGAACTAACGATAATAGTTCAGGAACAGTTATTTCTGAAAATTGGAATTCCTATACA
>QCMJ01000001.1 GCA_003213855.1 Prochlorococcus sp. AG-418-O03 | reverse complement strand
ATTTTTTACAGGCAATATTCTTTATCCTTTTCCTGTAGAAAAATTTCTCACCACAATTTTGGCAAATTCCTATATATTTTAATTCTCTTCTTTCAATAGGAAATGAGTGCCTCACAGAAATTTGAAAATTCTTCTCTTTCTCATTAATTTCATTCATCTTTTCTAAGAAATTTGGACCATGTATTTCATTTTTTTTTAATATCCTATCTACCCATGCGTGAATCATTTCGTGACATAAAGTACTGTTTATTTCACTAGCAGATAATTTACTCAAAATAGGTTTCGATAAGATAATTTCAGAATCGACAAGACCATTAATTCGTTTTCTTTTATAAAAACCAGCAGTGGTTTTTAATCTATTATCACTCCATCTAACCTTTACTAAAGGTTGATTATTAACCGCTAGAGAATTTTCAAAATATTGGCTATTAAATTTATGAAATAAAGGTAAAAGAGGAATTACAGGCATTATGGATTAAAATTAATATTATTTTGACAAAAAAAACCATCAAAAACGATTTATTTTCTTAAAGTAATAAAAACTCAAATCAACATGGATGCAACACTAGTCAAAGATATCGGAATTAAAGCATTATTAGTTGGCGGAGCTGTACTAGTTTCTTTTTGGACTTTTAATGCAGTCAAATTAGTTATAAGCGCCAGAGGTATTAATCCATTAGTAAGAAAGTTTTTTGATCAGATAGCTGCTGGCAGAATTGATGCAGCGTATGGTTTGACTACAAAAACTTATAAAACTCATGTAAAGCGCCAAGACTTTCTTAAATTTTTAGCTAGTTTAAATCTCAATAAATACAGAAATTTAAAATCAGGAAGACCTAGAGTCCAAGAAGATCAAATCATAATAACTTTGAATTTAAAATCAGAAGATAAACAAGATGAGCTCCCATTAGATTTTACATTCGCAAAAACTGACAATGATTGGAAAATAGACAGAATAGCAAAAGTGAATTAATAATTTCTTGTGAGGCAAAAAGAATTGTTTAAAGAAGAGATAATACATCAATTAGAATTACACTCAAGTAGATTAGATAAAGAAAAAATCATCTCAGAAGCCATGGAACAAGGTCTAGATGATTTTTTTGAGGGAATCCGTATGGCACTTGATCCATTGGTAACTTTTGGTGTAAAAATTATTCCTGAAAAAAAGAATGAAGAAAGTCAAAATTTTTTATGGAAAGATTTTAGAAAATTAGCAAACAAGCTTATTCAAAGAGAACTTACTGGTCACGCTGCTCGCGATGCAATTATTACAGCTATGGAATCTGCCACAAAAGAAGAGTGGAATGGATTTTATAGACGAGTTTTAATTAAAGATCTTAGATGTGGTGTATCTGAAAAAACAATCAACAAGATAGCCAAGAAATTTCCCAAATATGCGATTCCTATTTTTTCTTGTCCTTTAGCTCATGACAGTGCAAATCATGAAAAAAAAATGATAGGGAAAAAGCAAATTGAAATCAAATTAGATGGTGTGCGCGTCTTAACAATAATTAGACACAATAAAGTAGAAATGTTTTCTCGTAATGGAAAACAATTCCATAATTTTGGTCATATTATCTCAGAAATAGAAAACGTCCTAAAAAAAGATCCTGCACCTCATGACTTAGTCCTAGATGGCGAAGTAATGAGTGCTAACTTTCAAGATTTAATGAAACAGGTTCATAGAAAGGATGGCAAACAAACAAAAGACGCAGTTCTTCACCTATTTGACTTATGTCCTCTTGAAAACTTCCAAAAAGGGAGATGGAACACTAGTCAAACAGCAAGAAGTTTACTAGTAAAAGAATGGGTAGCAAAACATTCTATGCTTCTAAGACATATAAAAACACTTGAATGGGAAAATGTAGATCTGGACACCATTGAGGGACAGAAAAGATTTATAGAGCTAAATAAATCTGCCGTGGAAGGTGGATATGAAGGAGTAATGATTAAAGATCCTGATGCTATTTATGAATGTAAAAGAACACACAGTTGGTTAAAAGCAAAACCTTTTATTGAAGTCACTTTAAAGGTTGTATCGGTTGAGGAAGGCACAGGTCGCAATAAAGGTAGACTAGGTGCTGTCCTAGTAGAAGGGGAAGATGATGGGCATGAATACAGTCTTAGTTGTGGAAGCGGATTTAGTGATATCCAACGTAAAGAATATTGGTCAAAACGGAATCAACTTATTGGTCAACTCGTAGAAATCAGAGCTGATGCTAAAACTAAATCTAAGGATGCGGTGGCTTTTAGTCTGAGGTTTCCTAGATTCAAATGCTTTAGAGGATTTATAGCTGGAGAAAAAGTTTAAATTTTTAAAAAAAATATTCAACAAAGTAGTCAATGAAAAATGTGGTTTTTAAGTAAAAAAACTAAAAATCTTGGCTATAAAATGTCAGAATAATTATCAGGACTTTTTGAGAGACTTATGACTAAGAAAACAGTTTTCAACTTTATAAAAACACCTTGTGGACAAGCAAAATATATCGAATTAGAAGCAAACAAAACTTTACTAGGTAAATTTAGGCTTTTGTGGTTTATCTTAATTGCATCTATTAGAGATTGGAATATTAAAAAGTAAATTCTTAGGAGTTATCAAAATATTCCCTGGAGTATTTAGCTGAGAAATATACAGCTAAAGAAGTTGAAATAATTCCAACGATAGTCATATATAAATTATTTGGTGATTGCACATTTTTTAGCTCCTGAATATTTTTTGCCAAACTACCTATTGAGCAATAAAGAAAAGTTCCTGGAATTATTCCAAGAAGACCAAGAGCGAAATCTCGAAATTTAACATTATTAATACCATAAAAATAATTAAGGATACTGAAGGGAAATAGCGGCGATAATCTAGCTAAAAAAATTAATTTAAGTCCTCCTTTTTCTACTACTTTCTCCATAACACTTAATTTTGGATAACGGCTAAAAAGATTTTTTAACTTTTTTGCAAAAAAACTTTTTGATACAAAAAAAGCTACTGATGCTCCTATGGAAGCGGAAAAAAATACGATAATTGATCCTAAATATGAGCCATATAAAAAACCTGATAGTAAAGATAACCAAGAAGCTGGAAGTATTAATAAAACAATTAAAATATAAATGCAAACAAACGAAAATATCCCAATTCCAGAATTAAAAAAAAAAGACAAATTATAAATATTTTCAAGAAATATATTCATTCTCAATTCAAAAGTTGGAGTTTTTTAGTAATTCTTTCCATTTGTACCGAACCCTCATTTAATTTAAATCTACATTCATCAACAATATCTTTTGGAGCCTTATCCACGAAATTTTTATTAGATAATCTCTTATTTAAATTATCTAACTCAATAGTCACCTTTTTTAAATCCTTGTTTAACCTTTCTTTTAACGCATCTATATTTACAAAATCCTGAAAAGGTAAGTAAACCTCTAAATCACTAATTATCCCAGAAAAAGATTTAGCAAACTCTTTTTTATCAACAGCATCAGGTTTAAAAATAAATACTTCAGAAGATTTAGTTAAAGTTTGAATATCATCAACTAAAATGTTTAAAAAATCAATCAATTGATCATTAGCTGAAATTAAATAAACAGGAACTTTTTCTGATGGCTTGAGGCCTAATTCAGCTCTCAAATTTCTAATCAATCTAATAATTTCAAAGAGTTGCTGAAAGGAATTATCAAGCTTATTATCAACAAATTTATTTTCTTGGGTTGGCCATTTTTGAAGAGATAATAATTCTTTATCTGGTTGAAGTTGCAGTACATGCCAAAGTTCTTCAGTAATGTGCGGCATAAAAGGATGAATCATCACCAAAATATCATTGAGCACTTTTATTAAAACCTTTTCAGATATTTGTCTATTATTATTATCTTTATTATTAAACCTTTGTTTAGCAAATTCTACATACCAGTCACAAAAATCATTCCACGTAAATTCATATAGTAGTTTCGCAGATTCTCCCAATTTATATTCTTTCAACAAAGCAGTGACCTTTGTATTTACCTTATTCAGTTTAGATAAAATCCACTTATCACATAACTCTAAAGAAGTTTCATCACTGTCATTAAGCAAATAATTATTATTAGAAGTTTTATTAATTAATACAAATTTAGTTGCATTCCATAATTTATTCGCAAAATTTCTTGAAGATTCAACAGTTGAAGATGTATATTTTTTTCGATCAAAATCAAGCCGAATATCTTGTCCAGCACCTGCAACTTCTCGAATCAAAGCAAATCGCAAAGCATCAGAACCATATTTATCAATTAATAATATTGGATCAATACCATTTCCTGAACTTTTACTCATTTTTTTATTATTTTCATCTCGAACTAGACCATGAATATAAACATCATTAAAAGGAATATTATTCGTAAAAGTATTCCCCATCATTGTCATTCTGGCCACCCAGAAAAAAATAATATCGAAACCCGTTACAAGAACACTATTTGGATACCATTTTTTAAAATCGGGATCATTTGTATTTGGCCAACCAAGGGTTGAGAAAGGCCATAAACCACTTGAAAACCAAGTATCCAAAACATCTTTATCACGAACCAATTTAATATTTAATCCAAATTGTTTATGAGCTTTGATTAAGGCATCCTCTTCATTTCTTGCAACGACATATGGAGTATTTTGTTCTATTGTGTCTTGAGATTCATCCAAAACGTACCATGCTGGTATTTGGTGCCCCCACCATAATTGCCTACTGATACACCAATCATTAATATTATCTAACCAATCCTTATAAACTTTCTCCCAGCGTGAGGGAATAAACGATGGTTTTTTAGAATCAATTTCATGAAGACATCCTTGAGATATTTCATCCATTTTCAAAAACCATTGTGTTGACAATAAAGGTTCAATTGGCACCTTACCTCTATCAGAAAAAGGAACAGTATGTTTATAGTCCTCTATCTTTGTCAAAAGGCCTAAGTTATCCAATTCTTTGATGATTTTCTTTCTAGCCTCATATCTATCTAAATTTTGAAATTTGCCTGCATTAATATTTAAAGTTCCATCCTTGTTCATTACATTAATCTGTTTTAAGTTATGCCTTTTTCCTATTGCAAAATCATTTGGATCGTGGGCTGGAGTAACCTTGACACATCCAGTACCAAAATCTTTATCAACATGTGAATCAGCAATAATAGGTATTTCTCTATCAACGAAAGGGACTTTTACTTTGACACCAATAAATTCTTTATATCTATTATCATCAGGATTAACTGCCACAGCAGTATCGCCCAAAAGAGTTTCTGGCCTTGTTGTTGCAACCTCTAAGTACTTATCTAACTGTTCGCCACTTTCAGAAATTAAAGGGTATTTAAAATGCCATAAATGACCATTTACTTCTTGCATTTCAACTTCAAGATCACTTACGGCAGATTGAGATTCAGGACACCAATTAACTAAATATTCACCTCTATAAATCAAATTCTTTTTATAAAGAATATTAAAAGCCTCAACAACTGCTTCATTTAATTTTTGATCCAGAGTAAATCTTTCTCGAGTCCAGTCTACTGAATATCCTATCCTTTTTAATTGAGAAACTATTCTTCCGCCACTTTGTTCTTTCCAGTTCCATGCTCTTTTAAGAAATTCATCTCTTCCAACATCCTCGCTTGTTTTACCCTCGCTTTTTAATTGTTTTTCGAGAATAGTTTGAACAGCTATTGAAGCATGATCAGTACCTGGTAAACACAAAACATTCTTACCTAAAAGTCTTTGAAAACGAACTACAACATCTATCAAAGCTGTATTAAATGCATGACCCATATGCAAAGATCCAGTTACATTTGGTGGGGGTATAACAATACAAAAAGGTTCCCCTTCATCATCAGGGTTAGGACTAAACGCCTTTAAACTTGCCCATTTTTCTTGCCACTTTTTCTCTACTTCAAAAGGTGAATAATTCTCTAAAGATAATTGATCATTCATCTCTGTCATATGCAAATTTTATTTCAATAAACTTTTTATTTATTTTATCTTGATAGCAGCCAATTAATGAAAATAATATTAGTTTGCAAAAAAAGGCACTTTCATTCTACAAAAGTTTGAAGCCAGAACCGCAGGAACAACGTTTTGCATTTTTTGGTGTTGAAATAAGAAATCCACCACCGCTTAAATCACCGTAATAATCTAATTTTAAATCTTTCAGTAAATTAAACTTTTTTACATCCGCGTATAAAGTGACTCCTTCAGTTCGTGAAATAGGGGATCCATTACATGTACCTGGCCTTAATTTGATATGCATCCATCCTTCGGAACAATTTTTATCCTCAACCAAATCAATTGACATTTCTCCAGGAGAACCTCCAAAAGAAGATTGCCTAGATAATTCTGAAGCAGCGCTTTGACTGATTGAAAGATTGACGACCTCAGTCATTAGAAAAAGAATAAGTGGGCGATCCAGGGTTCGAACCAGGGACATCCTGCTTGTAAGGCAGGCGCTCTACCGCTGAGCTAATCGCCCTTATAATAAACCATTCTAATGGATGAAGTTGAAATATTTATACTAAGTATTTAAATATTTCATGATTAAGGCAAAATTAAATTAATAAAATATATCCTATGTCCTCAAACGATAGATATAACTTGCAAAAAAATTCCTATTTAAAGACTTTAGAGAGCTTTAAAATTTTAATATCTAATGTTAAATCATTGAAAGATAAAACTTGGGGATGCCCATGGCAGAAAATACAGTCTCATAAATCATTGATCCCATTTTTAAATGAAGAAAGTAGTGAATTTATAGATGCGATATATGAAAAAAATGCGGATAACATCTGTGAAGAGTTAGGCGATCTTTTGTTACAAGTAATGCTGCATTCTGAAATCGGTTACGAAAACAAAGAATTTGAACTAAATGATGTTATAAAAAATCTAAACAAGAAAATTATTAATAGACATCCATATATTTTTAAAAAAAAAGAAAAAGTATCTCTAGAAAAATCGCAACAGATTTGGGAAAATATTAAAAACTCAGAAAAAGAATTAACTCATATTGAATCATCGATTAGTAAAAATTTAAATTTGAAAATCAAAAATTTACCGCCAACGGTTGGAACAGATAAAATCACAAATGTTGTTAAAGAATATGGTTTTAAATGGGAGAGTACCGATCAGATTTTTGAAAAGTTAGAAGAAGAGATTAATGAATTAAAGGAAGCAATAAAAAGTAAAAATGATTCAGACATAAAAGATGAATATGGGGATATTTACTTTACCCTTCTGAATCTCTCAAACTTTTTAAAAATAAATCCTGAATCAGCTCTTCAAAAAACTAATAAAAAATTTTTAGACAGATTTTCAATCATTGAACATCATGCAGGAGATAATATTAAAAAACAAACCCCTAGAGATTTTCAACGGCTTTGGCAAATAGCCAAGCAAAAACTTAAAAGAAAGAATTCTTAAAAAACAAATGACTCATATTTCAAAATGGATAGATGAATATCATAAAGGCTCAAGATTCGGCCTAAATGGAGAAATCTTAATTAAACAAAACTCAAAATATCAAGAAATCATAGTTATTGAAAATGAATATTATGGCAGAGCTCTAATGCTAGATGGTTGTTGGATGACATCATTAAAAGACGAGAAATATTATCATGAGTGTCTTGTGCATCCAGCATTAAGTAGCATTGACGAAAAATCTAATGTACTAATTATTGGTGGAGGAGACGGCGGAACAGCAAGAGAATGCGTTAAATACTCTCAAATATCAAAAATTGATCTGGTAGAGATTGACGAGGAAGTAATCAAAATATCTAAAAAATTTTTAAAAGAAATTGGTGGCGAAGCATGGAATGACAAAAGATTAAAGATTCATATTGATGATGGTGTTCAATGGGTAAAAAAAACAAGAGATAATTTTTACGACGTTATATTTATAGATTGTTCAGATCCCTCAGAATTTTCAGATTTATTATTTTCAGATTCGTTTTATAGAGAATGCAAAAGAATTCTTAAAAAAAATGGTATCTTAGCAACGCAAAGCGAATCACCTGAATCCTTCAAAAATATTCACATAAGTATTTTGAAAACCCTGAAAAAAATATTTAGAGTATCTGAAACTATGTATTCTTTTGTCCCTATATATCCTAGTGGTATTTGGAGTTGGACATTCGCCTCTGAAGTAGTTCTAAATCTATCAAAGCAAAATTGCAATGAAGCCCTGAGAATAGAAAAAGGTTGTGAAATTTGGAATTTAAATTTTCAAAATGCTGCATTCAAAATGATGCCAAATAAAATTGTGAAAGAACTAAATTCATAGAATGATAAAAAATTTATTTGATAACGAAAATGCGATTTTTATGGGAGCAAAAAGAAACCCTGACGATTGCTCAATTGGTATATTTGGAGTTAATTATGATGGAACATGTTCGTTCAAACCAGGCGCTAGATTTGGTCCAGAAGCAATAAGACAAGTCAGTTCTTGTTTAGAAACATATTGTCCAAATCTAAATAAAGACTTAGAGGATATTTTGTATATTGATTTTGGGTCAATAATAATTGATAAAAATGACTCAAAGTCAGTTATTGAATCGGTCAAATCAGCAACAAATTTTTTAATTAATAAACGCCTGAGTCCTATTATGCTTGGAGGTGAACACTCTATTACCACAGGTGCTATTGAAGCATTAGTTAAAAAATATCCAGATTTGATATTGGTTCAACTAGATGCTCATGCAGATTTAAGAGAATCATATATAGGAAATAAACATAGTCATGCTTGTACAATGAAAAGATGCTTAGAGGTGCTACCTGAAAAGAAAATTTTGCAAGTAGGAATAAGAAGTGGGACTAAAGAAGAATTTCAAATTATGCATAATAACAATCAATTAGTTAACTTTTGCCCAAGCGGAAGTGCACAAAAGTTAAGACAAGCTCTTCTACCCTACTCAAAGCATCCAATTTATTTAACAATAGACTTAGATTGGTTTGATCCCAGTTTATTAGCAGGGACGGGAACTCCAGAACCTGGAGGATTTTTTTGGAATGATTTTGAAGAAATCCTAAAAACTTTAAGAGACTTTAGAATTGTGGCTTCAGACATTGTGGAATTATCTCCAGAAATTGATAAAAGCGGAGTTAGCAGCATAGTTGCAGCCAAAGTACTTAGAAGCTTAATTTTGTCATTAGAAAATATGCAATAAAAAATTTCTAAACTAAAGTGTAAAAATAGTAATTTAAAATTTAATATTTCATGGATTTGCTTAAAAGTCCTCTGTATTCAAAATATGTTCAATCCAATGCAAAATTAGTGAATTTTGCAGGTTGGGAAATGCCAATATCATTTTCAGGATTACTCAAAGAGCATGAAACAGTTAGATCTTCAGCGGGATTGTTTGATATTTCTCATATGGGTGTAATTTCTATCAAGGGAATCAATCCAAAGGATTATATTCAAAAATTTTTTCCTACAAATTTATACTCCTTTTCTGAAGGTCAGGGACTTTATACAGTAATGCTCAATGAAAAAGGAGGAATAATAGATGATTTAATAATTTATGACCTTGGTATACAAGAAAATGATATATCAGAATTATTGTTAATAGTAAATGCAAGTAGATATGACGTAGATTTTCAGTGGATAAAAAATAATTTAAATAATTATGAAATTTCGATAACAAACTTTAAAAAAGACAAAGTACTTTTAGCACTGCAAGGGAAAAACTCATTCGATTTATTTGAAGAATGGATTAAATCATCGATATCACATATCCCTAACTTTGGATGCGAATATAAAATTTTTGAACATATTTCGCCTAAAGAAAAAATCTTCATTTCGAAGACAGGATATACAGGGGAAAATGGTCTAGAAATACTTTTATCTAAAAAAACGGCAATTAATTTATGGGATTTCTCAATTTCCAATAATGTTGCACCTTGTGGTTTAGGAGCTAGAGATACTCTTAGACTTGAAGCGGGCATGCATCTTTATGGCCAAGATATAAATGAAGAAACTTCTCCATATGAAGCAGGGTTAGGATGGCTAGTACATCTAGAAAATAATCACGAATTCTTTGGAAGAAGATTTCTTGAAGAGCAGTCAAGATTAGGTATTCAAAAAAAGTTAGTTGGACTCTCTATAGAAGGTAAAGCAATAGGAAGAAAAGGTTGCGCAGTACTAAAAGGTGATGAGAATATTGGAATTATCACTAGTGGCAGTTGGTCTCCAACTAAACAACAAGCTATAGCTTTTGCATACATCAATACTTCGCATGCCTTAATAAATAATGAAGTTCAAATACAAATAAGAGGCAAAAAATTCAAAGGGGTTATAACAAAAAGAGCTTTTTATAAAAAGAATTATTAACTAAATTTACCCTTAAAGAATTATTATAAGTTATTGATAAATAAAATCATACTTAGATGAGAAACAAAATTTGTGAAGAACTCAATAATACAGATATTGGTAAATTAGTAAATCTATGCGGATGGGTAGATAGAAGAAGAGATCATGGTGGTGTAATTTTTATTGATTTAAGAGACCATAGTGGATTCTTGCAAATAACTATTAACCCCGATGATGGAGCAAATCTATTTAAACAAGCAGAAACCCTAAGAAATGAGACGGTAATAATGGTTAGCGGAATTATTAACGAAAGGCCAAAAGATTCAATAAATAAAAATTTAAGTACTGGAGAGTTAGAGCTTAAGGTTAAAGATTTGCAAATTCTCAACCAAATTAAAAAAAACCTACCTTTTCCAGTATCTATACATGATTATGAAAATACAAAAGAGGAACTCAGATTAAAATATAGATACCTTGATTTAAGAAGGGGCAAATTACTAGAAAATTTAAAAACAAGACATAAAATTATTAAAGTTGCTAGAGAATTTCTTGATAATTTTGGATTTACAGAAGTAGAGACTCCATTACTTACAAAATCAACTCCCGAAGGCGCTCGCGATTTTCTTGTACCTGCTCGTCTTTCGAATGGAGAATTTTTTGCTCTACCTCAATCCCCACAACTATTTAAACAACTTTTAATGGTTGGAGGCTTAGATAAGTATTATCAAATCGCAAAATGTTTCCGTGATGAAGACTTAAGGGCTGATAGACAGCCAGAGTTTACGCAATTAGATATTGAGATGAGCTTTATTAGTGAAGAAGAAATAATCTCTTTTAATGAAAGTCTTATTAAGCAAATATGGAAAGAAGTGTTAAATATTGATTTTGATAATGGTTTTCCAAGAATGTCATGGCAAGCAGCAATGGATAATTACGGCACTGATAGACCAGACACTAGATATCAAATGTTATTAAAAGATTTAGGAGAAGTATTAGGTGATATTGGCTTTAATATTTTCACCAAAGCAATTAAGTCTGGAGGTTCTATAAAATCCATGACAGTCAAAGGAGGTAATTTAAGTATTAGCAACGTAAGAATTAAACCCGGAGGTGATATCTTCCAAGTAGCTCAAGATGCAGGAGCTGGTGGTTTGGCCTTTATAAGGGTCAAAGGAGATGAGCTTGAGACTATTGGAGCAATTAAAAATAATCTAAATGAAGAACATATAGCTGATATTTTAAAAATCACCGAAGCTCAAGATGGAGACTTAATCCTTTTGGGTGCTGGAGATAAACAAATTGTCAACCAATCATTAGATAGAGTGAGACAATACATCGCAAAAGACTTAAATCTTATAGATAAAAGTAAATGGAATTTCTTATGGGTAACTGATTTCCCGATGTTTGAGAGAAATGAAGAGGAAAATAGATATGAAGCTTTACATCATCCTTTTTGTTCTCCAAAAAATATAAAATCTAAAGATCCTGAAAACTTCCAAAAAGAAATCGAGAACTCCATAGCAAATGCTTATGACTTAGTTCTTAATGGCTTGGAATTAGGAGGTGGCTCTTTACGTATTCATGAAGCGAACTTGCAAAGAGAAGTTTTGAAAACGGTAGGACTTACTGATAAAGAGATTAATGAAAAATTTGGATTTTTAATAGAAGCCTTAGAAATGGGAGCTCCTCCTCATGGTGGAATAGCGTTTGGATTGGATCGTATTACCATGCTGATCATTGGTGCAGATTCAATCAGAGAAACCATTGCGTTTCCAAAAAATCAACAAGCAAAATGTCTTCTCACAAATGCACCTTCCAATGTCTCTGAATCACAATTAAAAGAATTAGATATTGAAATAACAATTGATGAATAAGAATATATATGGATGTTCTAAAAGTTTTTTGTTTAAATAAAATATAAGGAGGCTGTGCTTAATTAAAAATATTTAATGTCAAAATTTGTATTTGTCACCGGAGGAGTAGTTTCTAGCATTGGTAAAGGGATTGTAGCTGCAAGCTTAGGAAGATTATTAAAATCTAGAGGATATAGTGTTTCAATATTAAAACTAGATCCATATCTAAATGTTGATCCAGGAACAATGAGCCCTTTTCAACATGGAGAAGTATTTGTAACCGAAGATGGGGCTGAAACCGATCTAGATTTAGGTCACTATGAAAGATTTACTGATACTGCAATGACTAGGTTAAATAGTGTGACTACGGGATCTATTTATCAAGCAGTTATTAATAAAGAAAGAAGAGGTAATTATAACGGTGGAACTGTGCAAGTAATACCTCACATAACGGGAGAAATTAGAGAAAGGATTCATAGAGTAGCCGCTAACAGCAATGCAGATATTATTATTACTGAAATTGGTGGAACAGTTGGTGATATTGAATCTCTACCTTTTTTAGAGGCAATAAGAGAATTCAGAAATGATGTCAATAGGAACGATGTTGCATACATACACGTAACATTACTTCCTTACATCAAAACCTCTGGCGAAATAAAAACTAAACCAACACAACATTCAGTGAAAGAATTAAGATCAATTGGAATTCAGCCAGATTTACTTGTATGCCGAAGTGATAAATCTATCAATGAAGCTCTTAAAAAAAAGCTTAGTGGTTTTTGCGGTGTCAATATCAACTCTGTAATTGAAGCTTTAGACGCAGACAGTATATATTCTGTACCTCTTTCTTTAAAAAAAGAAGGTTTATGCAAAGAAACCTTGAAGTATTTAGACCTTGAAGATAAAAAATGTGATTTGAAAAATTGGGAGCAACTAATACACAACCTAAGAAATCCTGGAGATCCAATAAAAGTTGCACTTGTAGGCAAATATATTGAACTTGGAGATGCATATTTATCCGTTGTTGAAGCTTTAAGACATGCATGCATTGAACAAAGGGCTTTATTAGATTTACATTGGGTAAGTGCTGAAATGATAGAAAAAAATTCAGCAGAAACTTACTTAAATGAAGTTGATGCAATTGTCGTACCCGGGGGATTTGGCAATAGAGGAGTAAATGGAAAAATTTCGGCTATAAAATTCGCAAGAGAAAATAAAATTCCCTTTTTAGGTTTGTGCCTTGGTATGCAATGTGCAGTTATAGAGTGGGCCAGGAATGTAGCTAATCTTCCAGATGCATCTAGTTCTGAACTAGACCCAGATACTCCAAATCCAGTGATACATTTATTACCAGAACAGCAAGATGTAGTTGATTTAGGTGGGACAATGAGACTTGGAGTTTATCCATGTAGACTGACAAAAAATACAACTGGAAAAAACTTATATGATGAGGATGTTATTTATGAGAGACATCGGCATAGATACGAATTTAATAATTACTACAAACAAAGTTTTTTAGATTCTGGATACAAAATTAGTGGTACATCACCAGATGGCAGATTAGTTGAGTTAATTGAGTTAGAAAATCATCCATACTTCTTAGCCTGTCAATATCATCCTGAGTTTTTATCAAGACCTGGCAAACCTCATCCTTTATTTAAAGGATTAATAAAAGCCTCTCAAGATAAGTTAACTCAATCAAATTAATATTCTTTATTTTTTTGAATGAAAATGACAAATTTTTTACCCTTAGTCGAACAATTTCATTCATTACAAGGTGAAGGTTATCACGCTGGAAAAAGTGCTTTTTTTGTAAGATTAGCCGGATGCAAAGTTGGATGTTCGTGGTGCGATACCAAGAATTCATGGGACGAGAAAAAACACCCTTCTATATCAATTGAAAAAATAATAGATCGCATAAAAATTGCCAGAAAAAAAGGAGCATCTTTTTGCGTTATTACAGGTGGAGAACCTTTACAACATAACTTGGATAATTTTTGCAAAGCTATAAAAAAAATGACAATGGGAGAAGAACAAAAGCCAATGAAGATTCATATTGAGACAAGTGGAGTTAATTCGATATCAGGAAGCTATGACTGGATTACTTTATCTCCTAAAAGACACTCACCTCCAAAAAATTATTTTTTAAAAAACTGTAATGAGATCAAAATAATCATAAATGAAATAGAAGATATTGAATTTGCTATTCAAATAAAAAAAGAAACTTTAAAACAATATCAACTCTCTAAAAGCGAAGATGGCTTAAAAAAAGAAGATAAAATTTTTTATTTACAGCCAGCATGGAACAATGCGAATGGTTTTTCTCTTGCTATTGATTTCGTAAAAAATAACCCCGATTGGAAATTGAGCCTTCAAACTCACAAATACTTAAAAATTAATTGAAATCATATGACTCTTAAAAATAAATCGATAGTAGTTTTATTATCTGGAGGTTTAGATTCTTCTACAGTTACTGGTATCGCCAAAAAATCCGAAGCTAAAATTTTTGGCCTTTCATTTGACTACGGTCAACGTCATAAAAAAGAATTAAATTCTGCATCAATAATTGCAAAACACTTTGATATCGACGAATTTAAAATCATCAAGCTTGACTTATCTTTATGGGGAGGCTCGTCATTAACTGATACTCAAAAAAATATTCCAATAGAAGGAGTACAAACTAATAAAATTCCTAATACTTATGTTCCTGGGAGAAATACTATATTTATTTCCGTGGCACTAAGTTACGCAGAAGCAATAGATGCTGATTTTATAGGATTAGGAGTTAATGCACTAGATTATTCTGGTTATCCAGATTGCAGACCTGACTACATTAAAAAATTTCAAGAGTTAGCAGATTTAGCCAATAAAAGAGGAAGAGAAAATAATCCAATAAAACTTTGGACACCACTATTAGATTTAAATAAAGAGGAAATTATTAAATTAGCTTTTGATAATCATGTACCTTTAGATAAAACATGGAGTTGTTATTCGGGTAATTCAAAACCATGCGGTAAGTGTGATAGCTGCAGAATTAGAAATGCTGCTTATGAAAAATGGCTTAATAACAATAATAAAAAATGAAAATAAAAAAAATAATTCTAGAAAAATGGATAGATCCAGCACTGATTACGCATCATCTAACACAAAAATTTGGAGATAAAGGATTAGCTTGGCTAGACAGCGATGGCAAAGAAAATGGGGAATGGTCAATAATAGGAATTAAACCTAAAAAAATAATCCAATCAAGAGATATCAATAACTTAGACAAAACTAATAATCCATTTAACAATTTAAGAAATATTGAAAAAGGATTTTGGATCGGATGGTTAAGTTATGAAGCTGGAGTTTACATAGAACCAAAAAACCCATGGAAAAAATCTAATATGGCAACTTTATGGATTGCATCATATGATCCAATCATTAAATGTAATCTAATAAAAAAAGAAATAATTATCGAAGGCACAAACTCATCTGAACTGATGAATTATAAAAACATAATCAACAATATAAAAAATATCGAAGAAGAAAATATTATTAAAACAAAGTTGAATTTTGATTTTTCAAAAATAAATTTGGACGAAATGGCTGAAAAATTTCAGAAAAATATTTTAAAATTGAAAAAATTAATTTCCTTAGGAGATATATTTCAAGCAAACCTAACAACTAAATGCGAAATTGAATCTTCCAAAAACTATAATCCTCTAGATATTTATTTGAAAATAAGAAGGAAATTAAGAGCTCCCTTTGGAGGAATAATAATAAATAATAATTATAAAGAGGCTGTATTATCTACCTCGCCAGAAAGATTTTTAAAAATAGATAATAAAAATTTTGTAGAATCAAGACCTATCAAAGGTACTAGATCCAGAGATAAAGATTTAAATCAAGACGCACTTAATGCTATCGATTTAATAACTAACGAGAAAGATAGAGCCGAAAACATTATGATTGTTGACCTAATAAGAAATGATTTAAGTAAAGTTTGCGAAACAGGAAGTATTATGGTGCCAGAAATATTAAAACTTGAAAGTTTCTTAAAAGTTCATCATCTAACTTCAGTAATCAGAGGCAAATTAAAAAAAGACACGAACTGGATTGATTTACTAAAAGCTTGTTGGCCTGGGGGCTCTATAACTGGAGCACCTAAATTAAGATCATGCCAGAGACTTTTTGAATTAGAAGAATGTGAACGCGGACCATACTGTGGCTCATTTTTGAAGCTTGACTGGAATGGAGAGTTTGACAGCAATATACTAATAAGATCATTTTTAATTAAAGACAAAAAAATCAATATATATGCTGGTTGCGGAATAGTTATTGACTCAGACCCGGAGGAGGAAACTGATGAACTAAAGTGGAAACTTTTACCATTAATTGATTCACTCAAATGATTGAAACATTAGGCTGGCACAAGGATCAATGGTTGGATATTGATAGAATATTTATTGCTGCTAATAATAGAGGATTAAAATTTGCTGATGGTATATTTGAAACCATTTTGATAAAAGAAAACAAACCTATTCTTTTTGATGAACATCTGAAAAGATTAGAAAAAAGTAGCAAGATTTTAAATATTAACCTCAAAATAAATAAATTAACTTTGAGACAACTTATTCACGATGGAATTAAAAAGTTATCGCTTAAAAATGATCAATTTGCTTCAGTAAGAATAAACTATAGTCGAGGAACTAATGAAGGTCGAACACTAAGAATTAATAGCACTTTAGAGACAAAAAATTTGGACAATTTATGGCTTGAGTTTTATAGAATCAAACCAAATTTTAATCCGATAAACGTTTGCATTAGTCAAACGGAAAAAATAAATGAATTCAGTCTTATAAGTAAATGCAAAACATTTTCATATAATCAGGCAATACAAGTTTTGACAGAAGCTAATGAAAAATCATTTGATGATTCTATCCTTTTGAATACCTCAGGTGAACTTAGTTGTGGAAGTACATTTAATCTTCTAATTAAAAGAAATAATCAATGGATAACTCCTAGAAAAGAGAGCGGCTGTTTAGAGGGGATTATGGTTTCTCAAGCTTTAAAATTGAAAATTGTAAAAGAAGAATTAATTCTTCCAGAATTTCAAAATGATGACATAATAGTTGCAATTAATAGCTTATCTTGCAGACAAATTTATCAAGTTGATGATTTAAAGCTTAAACCTAAATTCGATCCAATTTACTTTTGGGATTTATTATATAGTTGAACTTTATTAATATCTGGTAAATAGACATCAGATACTTTAGTTATATTGTTATTAACCTTAAATTCAACAATTTTTCCAATAATGATAATTGATGGAGCTAAAAATTCTTTATCTTTGATTTTATCTGGAAGATTATCTAATTTCTCTATCAAACATTTTTGATTTTTTAAAGTAGCTTCTTGAATAACAGCGCATTTAGTACTCTTATCTAAACCACCTAGAATTAATTCTTCCACAATAAATTTAATATTTTTTATACCCATAAAAATTACTAAGCTATCTGATGATTTAGCTAAATCTCTCCAATTCACTGTCTTTTTTTCCTTATCTACACGCTCATGTCCAGTGACGAAAGTTACGGAACTCGCAGCATCTCTATGGGTTAGTGGAATACCAAAATATGTAGGGGCAGCTATTCCAGAAGTAATACCAGGAACTATTTCAACTGAAATTCCATTTTTTTCTAAAATCGATACCTCTTCACCACCTCTAGAAAAAACGAATGGGTCTCCCCCTTTAAGCCTTACAACATTTTTGCCTTCTTTTGCCAATTTCAAAATAAGAGCATTAGTTTCATTCTGAGGTACAGAACACTTTCCAGCTCTTTTACCTACATGGAAAATTTCTGTATGTTTTCCTGCCTCTTTTGTTATTTCATCCGGGATCAAAGCATCATGTACTAATGCATCACAATTTTTTATTAGGCGTAAAGCTTTTAAAGTTAGAAGCTCAGGGTCACCAGGACCTGCTCCAACTAAATAAACAATGCCGGGCACAATAATCTCCATTAACAAGTATGGTAGTAGAAGTTAATGGTAATGAAGGTAAATATTGTGAAAGAAAGTTTATTAAAACCAAATAAAAAATTTACTCTCCTTAGTGCCTTTATCACTCTTTTAAATGATCGTTTAAGTGAAAGCATACTACTACCTATATTACCCTCCTTTGTTTTACTTTTTGATTCTAAAGCAAGTACATATGGTTTATTATCATGCACTTACCAATTAGCTCAATTTACAGCTTCTCCTTTTATAGGACTTATGAGCGATAGATATGGAAGAAGACCTGTCACTCTTTTTTGTATTACTGGTTCAGTCATAGGAATATCAATATTATCTTTTACGGTTCTATTTAATTGGTCAAATTCAATAGCCTCTATCCCTTTATTTTTATTATTTTTAGCAAGACTAATTGACGGTTTAAGTGGAGGAACTGCAGCTACTGCAACAACAATTCTTGCAGATATTTCAAGCCCTGAAAAAAGAGCAAAAACATTTGGACTTATTGGTGTAGCTTTTGGTTTAAGTTTTTTCTTAGGTAATATTTTTGTTGTTATTTTTGCCAAAAATACAAATAATAATTTTATTATTCCAGTTTTGATAGCCTCAATCATTCCAATAATAAATTTCCTCCTTGTATTTTTTTACTTACCGGAAACCAAGCCTAATAGTGACTCAAATAAAACAAAACCTTTTATAAAAAACCCTTTAAAAAACCTATTTACAGTTTTCAAAGAAGAAAAGATTAAAAAATTATCATTAGCTTTTTTTATTTACTTTATTGCTTTTACTGGATTGACCAATATACTTATATTCTTCCTTCAAGAATCTTTAAACTGGACGACAAAAGCATCAAGTGGAACTCTTGTTGTAGTAGGAATAATTGCAATTATCGTTCAGGGAGGACTAATTGGGCCTCTTGTAAAACAATTTGGAGAAATGCGATTAACTCTTATCGGATCAGGCTTCATTCTTGTAGCATGTGCTCTTTTAATAACTGCTCCAAAAGAAAATGCGACAATTAATATTTATTCAGCTGTATCATTTTTAGCCGTTGGGGCAGGATTAATTACGCCCACCTTAAGAGCACTAATATCAAAGAAATTAGACACTGATAAACAAGGATCAATTTTAAGTAATCTTCAAGGTCTACAGAGTCTTGGGGGGGTTTTAGGAATTGCAATGGCAGGAAGGGTTTATGATAGTTTTGGTCCTAAATCTCCTTTTATAGCTGGTTCCGTTATCTTGCTTTTCATGATATACCTTATTGCAGAGGGTAAAAGTAATAATTCTTTTAATAATCAAAAATCAAAAGTATTGAAATGAAACGCCAGGCTGATGTTTTTATTAATAGAGAATTAAGTTGGATTGAATTTAATAAAAGAGTTCTCCTTACTGGAATGGAAAAGGAGTACAAAATCCTAGACAAAGTAAAATTTTGTTCAATTTTTAGTAATAACCTAGATGAATTTTTTATGGTAAGAGTAGCTTCATTAAAGGCTCAAGTTGAAGCAGAAATTACTAAAAAAAGTATTGACGGACTTACCCCTAAAGAGCAATTAAAAAAAATCAATAATGAAATAAAGAAGTTAACTATTCTCCAAGAAAACTATGTAAATAATGAATTAAAAAATGAATTAAAAGAAAAAGGTGTAATTTTAAAAAAATATAAGGACCTAAGTGATAATCAAAGAAATTGGTGTAATAACTTCTTTACAACATCTATTTTCCCTTTATTAACTCCATTAGTTGTTGATCCGGCACATCCATTTCCTTTTATAAGTAATTTAAGTCTAAATTTAGCAGCTTTAATAAAGGATGAGGAGAATTCTAAAAATCAGTTTGTCAGAGTAAAAATACCAACAAAAAATATACCCCGATTTATAAGAATTCCCAATGAAATTACTCAACTTAGTGATGAAAGTTCTCACTATTTCATAAGTGTTGAAGATTTAATTGGGAATAATATAAATACTTTATTTAACGGAATGGAATGTATAAATTACTCTTTTTTTAGAGTGACAAGAGATGCAGATTTAGAATTAAAAGAACTTGAAGCTGATGATCTACTTTTAGCTGTTGAACAAAGTTTGCAAAAAAGAAGATTAGGTGGAGACGTAGTTAGATTAGAAGTGGAGTCAGATATGCCAGAAAATATTCTAAAGTTACTTATTGAAAGTATCGCAATACAGAAAGAATATATATACTTTTGCAAAAGTTTATTAGGCCTAGACGATTTAAATCAGCTTACAAAAATTGATAGAGATGATTTAAAAGAAAATCTACTAATTGGAAAAACTCACCCAGAATTAAAACATCTAGATTTGCCTTCAAACAAAAACCCTAATTCTATTTTCAAGATACTTAGGAAAAAAAATATTCTGCTTCATCATCCCTATGACCTATTTAAAACTTCAGTTGAAGAATTTATAAACAGAGCAGCTGATGATCCACTTGTAATGGCTATAAAAATTACTTTATATCGAGTTTCCCAAGATTCCCCTATAATTGCAGCTTTAATGAGAGCTGCAGAGAATGGTAAAGAAGTAATGACTCTTGTTGAACTAAAAGCAAGATTTGATGAAGACAATAATATTCAATGGGCCAAACAACTTGAACAAGCTGGCATTCATGTTGTATATGGAATCATCGGATTCAAAACACATACAAAAATTGCCTTAACAGTAAGAAAAGAGAAAGGACGATTAAGGAATTATTTCCATATTGGAACAGGAAATTATAACTCTAATACTTCAAAGTTTTATACAGATTTAGGATTACTTTCAACGGATCCTGATATTGCATCTGATTTACTTGAGTTATTTAACTACTTATCTGGTTTCTCTAAACAAAAAAGTTATCAAAAGTTATTAGTTTCTCCCTCATCGATGCGAGAGAAATTTATATTTCTAATAAAGAGAGAAATTAAAAATGCAGAGGAAGGCAAAAAAGCCGAAATAATCGCAAAAATGAATTCTTTAGTAGACCCAGAAATAATTAAACTGCTTTATTTAGCTTCAGACTCAGGTGTAAAAATAAGCCTCATCATAAGAGGTATTTGTTGCCTATATCCCCAAAGAAAAAATTTAAGTGAAAATATTAAAGTTATAAGCATTATTGGCCATTTTCTTGAACACTCAAGAATTTTTTGGTTTTGTAATAACGGGGATAATGAGGTTTTTATAGGGAGTGCAGATTGGATGAGAAGAAATCTTGATAGAAGAATAGAAGCTGTTACTCCTATAGAGGATTATGAATTGAAATCTAAAATATACACGCTTTTGCAAACTTACATTAAAGATAATTACTTTTCTTGGATAATGAAAGATGATGGTTCATATTTGAAATATGAATTAGATTCATCGCATAATCGTTCGCAAATTGACCTCATAGAAAAATAAAATTAATATTGATTTTTACAACATTTATAAAAATACTTAATATTTTAAATTTTTTTTATTTTTTATAAAATCATCTCATATCAATGGATTTCAAGAAATAAGCTTTAAAAAAAAAATTTTTGTCTTTTAAATTTCAACGTAAAAGTAGTTTTTATTTCAATTTCAGTGCTAGCTTTTTAAAAAATCCATTATTTAGGAGGCCAGGGTGATGGGGATCCCTCTGGAATCTGCGAAAAGCTCTTCAGATAATAATTTTGATGAGCCAAGATTACCAAACACTGCGGGCAAATCTCGCAAATCGAAATCCAGTCTTACTGCAAAACAAAGCCAAAAAAAATCTGGCAGACTCGCTTCAGATTCTATTGGCTATTACTTAAGTAGCATTGGAAGAGTACCTCTTTTGACTCCAGCCGAGGAAATAGAGTTAGCTCATCATGTTCAGAACATGAAAAAGTTGCTACAAATTCCTGAAACTGATAGAACCCAACGAAATCTTTATCAAATTAAGATTGGCAAAAGAGCAAGAGATAGAATGATGGCAGCTAATCTAAGGCTCGTTGTCTCAGTTGCAAAAAAATACCAAAACCAAGGGCTTGAATTATTAGATCTTGTCCAGGAAGGAGCTATTGGACTTGAAAGAGCCGTAGATAAATTTGATCCTGCTATGGGATATAAATTCTCAACTTATGCTTACTGGTGGATTAGACAAGGAATGACGAGGGCAATTGATAACAGTGCTAGAACCATTCGTTTGCCTATTCACATAAGTGAAAAACTATCCAAAATGAGAAAAGTCTCCAGAGAATTATCACACAAATTTGGCAGACAACCTACAAGATTGGAAATGGCAACTGAGATGGGAATTGATCAAAAAGATTTAGAAGATTTAATTTCTCAAAGTGCTCCTTGCGCCTCCCTAGATGCACATGCAAGAGGGGAAGAAGACAGAAGTACACTTGGTGAACTCATACCTGATCCAAACTGTGAAGAGCCTATGGAAGGTATGGATAGAACTATTCAAAAAGAGCATTTAGGAACTTGGCTTTCTCAATTAAATGAAAGAGAGCAAAAAATCATGAAGCTCAGATTTGGGCTAGATGGTGAAGAACCATTAACACTCGCAGAAATAGGAAGACAAATTAATGTTTCGCGAGAAAGAGTAAGGCAACTAGAAGCTAAAGCAATATTAAAGCTTCGAGTAATGACAACTCATCAAAAAGCAGCTTAACCAAATTGATAAAATTTGCTGTAATTTTATTATATTTATTTTTAATTTTTTTAATTTCAATAGTTTTTAAAAAATATAATGAGGATAACAAAGAAATAGTCAGAAAAATAATACATATTGGAATAGGTCCTTTAATACCAATTGCTCAATTTTTAAAAATTAGTCAAAACTCTGCTCTAATTTTTACGGGAATTGTTTCATTAATGGTTTTCACCAATTACAACTATAAATTATTTCCAACAATTGAGGATGTTGAGAGAAAAAGTTATGGGACATTATTTTATTGTCTAAGTTTATTTATTTTGATTTATCTTTTCTGGGATAAAGATCCATATGCACTAATTAGTGGATTTTTCATAATGACTTTTGGTGATGGATTAGCTGGATTAATAGGAAAAAGCTTTAACTCAAAGAGTTGGATTTTTTTTGAACAAAAAAAATCTTTATATGGAACCATAACAATGTTTTTAACAAGTTTGATAGTAGTTTGCTCAATAGGATATTCTCAACAAAATAGTCTAAATTTAAATTATTTTACAATAGCTTTTATTGCGACTTTGCTCGAACAATTTAGTATTCTAGGAATAGATAATTTCATTGTTCCAATCTCTTCAGCATTATTTTTTAATTTTTTAATAACTAGCTAAGTGAATCGTATAAAATAGCGATTAATTCTTTTGTTGTTTCTATATCTATACATGCATCTGTAATGCTTCTGCCAAACTGGAGATCTTCTTTTTTTAAAAGTTTTTGATTTCCTTCCTTCAAATGACTTTCAAGCATAACTCCTAAAATATTTTTTTCACCATTACTAATTTGAGAAGCTACATTTTTTAGCACTTCTGACTGTTTTCGGAAATCTTTATTGGAATTTCCATGACTACAATCAATCATCACTTTATGGGGAAGATTACACTGCCTCAATTCTGCTGAAATTCTTTGTACATGATCACTTTCAAAATTTGGGCCTTTTGAACCGCCCCTTAAAACTATATGTCCATCTGGATTTCCTGTAGTATTCACTATAGAAGCCATTCCATTTTCATTTACACCTAAGAAGTGATGGGATTTTGAAGCTGACTGCATTGCATTAATTGCAGTAGTAAAAGAACCATCCGTTCCATTTTTAAAGCCTATAGGCATTGATAATCCTGATGCCATTTCTCTATGAGTTTGACTTTCTGTGGTCCGCGCACCTATGGCTGTCCAACTTATTAAATCGGCAATGTATTGAGGAACTATTGGATCTAGTAATTCTGTAGCAGAAGGTATGCCTCGAGTTGCTAAATATGAAAGCAAACTTCTTGCCCTTCTTAAACCAGTATTAATATCATAAGAATCATCTAGATGAGGATCATTTATCAATCCCTTCCAACCAATAGTTGTTCTTGGTTTTTCAAAATATACTCTCATAATTATTTCTAATTTATCGTTATACATTTCTCGGAATTTTTGAATATATTTTGAATATTCCTTTGCCGCCTCAAGATCATGAATTGAACATGGACCCACAATGACTAAAAGCTTCTGATCATTATGATGCAAAATATTTTGTATCGATCTTCTTGTTTTAGATACTGTATTAGCAGAGTCGTGATCTAAAGGTATATCATTATGTAATCTGCTTGGAGGTATTAATGGACGTGTTTCAAGAACATGTAAATCTGATGTCTTTTCTAAAGCTGAATTATTTGATGATGTCGTCATTGATTAATTAAGAAGTTTGAATATTTAAAAAAGCATTTATGAATACTCTCCTTTTCAATATTAAAAATAACAATAGATTAGGCATTAAACCTTACTAATGAAGAATTTGGAAACATTGCTAAAAGATTATGCAGATCATGTAGCTGAAAGAGCTGCCAAAGGTATACCACCCTTACCTTTAAATGCTGAACAAACAAATTGTATTACAAAATTATTAGAACAAGATAGTACTTACGATTCATCTTATTTACTTGATTTACTAATAAATAGAGTACCCCCAGGAGTTGATGAGGCTGCTTACGTAAAAGCAAGCTGGCTTACAGCTATTGTTAATTCCGAAAAATATTGCAAATCAATTAATCCCGAAAAAGCAATTGAAATACTAGGAACAATGATAGGCGGATACAATGTAAATTCTCTGGTTGAAATCCTTAAAGGAGAAAATAGTTTACTCGCAAAAAAAGCGGCAGAAGTTTTAAAAAATATTATTCTTGTTTACGACTCGGCTAATGAAATTTATGAATTATCTCACAGTAATATTTATGCAAAAGAAGTTGTAAATAGTTGGGCAAATGCAGAATGGTTCATAAATAAAAAAGTTCTGGAGAAAGAGATTACTTGTTTAGTATTTAAAGTTGACGGTGAGACAAACACAGACGACTTATCTCCAGCTGTACATGCAACAACACGCCCGGATATTCCAATGCATGCATTAGCTATGTTGGAATTTAAAAAACCTGATGGACTAAAGATTCTTGATAATTTAAAAAAACAAAATTTACCAATAGCTTATGTTGGAGATGTTGTTGGAACAGGGAGTTCTAGAAAATCTGCTATTAATTCACTCATTTGGCATATAGGAGAAGATATCGCTTTTGTTCCCAACAAAAAAACAGGTGGAATAATAATTGGCAGCAAAATAGCCCCAATTTTCTTCAATACTGCACAAGATTCAGGAGCTTTACCTATAGAAGCTGATGTATCTCAAATGAAAACAGGAGATGTTATTAAAATATACCCTTATAAAGGCATTATTAAAAAAATTGAAAAAGATTCAAATTCTGAAGAATTTATAAGCAAATTCGAGTTGTATCCATCAACTCTTACTGATGAAATTCAAGCTGGAGGAAGAATAAATCTTATGATTGGAAGATCTCTTACGGACAAAATTAGAAACAAATTAGATTATCAACCAAATGAAATATTTACTAGACCACAAAATCCAACCGAAAGTAATGCCGGCTTTACTCAAGCTCAAAAAATAGTGGGCAAGGCATGTGGTTTAGAGGGAGTAAGGCCAGGAATGACCTGTGAGCCAATTATGACCACAGTTGGTAGTCAAGATACTACTGGGCCAATGACTAGAGATGAACTAAAAGAACTAGCTTGTTTAGGATTTACTGCAGATTTAGTGATGCAAAGTTTTTGTCATACAGCTGCGTATCCTAAACCAGTAGATCTAGTTACCCATAAAGAATTACCTGATTTTATATCTCAAAGAGGTGGAGTAGCTCTTAAGCCTGGAGACGGCATAATTCATAGCTGGCTTAATAGAATGCTTCTCCCAGATACTGTTGGCACTGGCGGAGATAGTCATACTAGATTTCCTCTTGGCATTTCATTTCCTGGAGGCTCGGGCATTGTTGCCTTTGCCGCTGCAATAGGATCAATGCCATTAAATATGCCAGAATCTGTGCTGATTAAATTTAAGGGAGAATTATTACCAGGAATCACTCTTAGAGATTTAGTAAATGCAATCCCTCTCTTCGCAATTAAAAAAGGACTCTTAACTGTTGAGAAAGCAAATAAGAAAAATATATTCAACGGGAAAATTATGGAAATTGAAGGATTACCAAACCTAAAACTTGAACAGGCTTTTGAACTTACTGATGCTACTGCAGAACGCTCATGCGCTGGTAGCACAATACTTTTATCCCAAGAAACTGTTCAAGAATATTTAAAAAGCAATATTTGCCTGCTAGAAAAAATGATCGAGAGTAATTATGAAGATTCAAAATCGATTTCAAGAAGAATAAATGATATGAAAAATTGGTTAAAAAAACCATCATTAATTCAACCAGATTCAAACGCTCAGTATGAAGAAATCATTGAAATTGATTTAGCAAAAGTAACACAACCTATAGTTGCTTGCCCTAATGATCCAGATAATGTAAAAGAAATCACTGATGTTGCAAATACAAATATTGACGAGGTTTTTATAGGTTCTTGCATGACAAATATTGGTCATTACAGAGCAGCTGCAAAAGTTCTTGAAGGAGTACAAAATTTAAAAGCTAAATTATGGATTTGTCCACCAACAAAGATGGATGAAGAAACTCTAAAAGCTGAAGGTTACTATAAAATTTTTGAAGATTGTGGTGCAAGGTTAGAGTTACCGGGCTGTTCTTTATGTATGGGAAATCAAGCCAGAGTAGATGAAGGTTCCGTAGTATTTTCTACTAGTACAAGAAATTTTGACAATAGACTTGGCAAGAATGCACAAGTCTTTTTAGGTAGCGCTGAATTAGCAGCAGTTTGCGCACTGCTTGGCAAAATACCTGAAGTTGAGGAATATCAGGATATTACTAAAAATAAAATTAATCCATATTCAGATGAACTTTATCGCTATCTTCAATTTGATGAAATAAACGATTTCAGCTTGACAAAGTAATCATGGACTATGCCAAACTTTATAAAAGATAATATTCAAAAAACAAGTAATAATTCGTCTCGTAGCATCAAAAAATTATTAAAACAAAGATCTCTAGTCGTTGCATTTTCGCTCTTATTAACAGGTTTAGGAGCCTCAATTACAAGCATATCTTTTAAAACTGGAATCTATTTTATTAATAATTGGAGATTAGCATTATTAGACCAATTCCCATCTATTGCGGTCTTACCTATTTTTGGAGCTCTAGGAGGAGCTATTGCAGGATATTTGATCAAAAATATAGCACCTGCTGCAAAAGGTTCAGGAGTTAGTCAAATCATGGGTTTCTTAAGACATAAAAAAGTTCCAATGAATTTAAAAGTAGGCTTAGTAAAGCTAATATCAGGAATTATTGCGATTGGTAGTGGATTCCCTTTGGGTCCAGAAGGTCCATCCGTTCAAATGGGAGGATCAGTAGCTTGGCAAATGGCCAAGTGGCTCAAAGCTCCCACAGCTTTTAGAAGAGTAATAGTAGCAGCAGGGGGTGGTGCTGGAATAGCTGCAGTATTTAGCGCTCCATTAGGAGGGTTTGTCTATGCAATAGAAGAGTTATTAAACTCTGCAAGACCAGTAATTTTGCTATTAGTAGTAATTACAACTTTCATTGCAGATTCATCTGCTGATATTATTCAAGCCTTAGGCTTAGATCCTAAAGCAGGAGGGTTTGATTTTAACCTCGGATTTTTGATTCAAAAAGAATATGACCCATCAGTTTTTTTCTTACCTGTAGATTTTATTTACTTAGTTTTGCTAGGAATAATTATTGGAATATTTGCAGAATTGTACAGCAGATATGTTTTGTTGATGCAAAATCTTGGGAAAAAGTGGTATAAAAATAAATTTGTTTTAAAAATGAGTATTTGTGGATTTATTTTAGGAAGCATCTACTCTTGTTTACCCAGTACATTTCATAATTTAGATGAATTACAGAAAATAATAGCTGAACAAAATACAAGTATTGGAATTGCTTTATTAGCAGTTTTAGTATTATTTATCACGACAGGCTTAGCTGCAGCATCTGGAGCTCCTGGAGGATTGTTCTATCCAATGCTTACTTTAGGTGGGTCAATTGGACTAATAATGGGGAGCTGGGTGGAAATTGCGACAGGACATGCACCAAGTACATACATTTTTGCGGGAATGGGAGCTTTCGTAGCAGGATGTTCGCGAACACCAATTACCGCAATGTTTTTAGCTTTCGCTTTAACAAAAAATTTATTAATAATGAAACCTGTGTTAATCAGCTGCATTGCCAGTTTCTTGATAGCAAGAGTTTTTAATGAAGAATCAATTTATGAAAGACAAATACAAATAGAATTAGAAGACTAAAAACTATCTTCAATCAAAAACAGCAGTTTTGCTGTTATAAACAAATACTTGATGATTCAGATGTAATCTAACTGCTCTTGCTAAAGCTATTCTTTCAATATCTCTTCCTTTTCTAATCAAATCATCAACTTCATCCCTATGACTTACATCAACTGTGCATTGCTCAATTATCGGGCCTTCATCAAGATCTTCAGTAACATAGTGAGCAGTAGCACCGATTAATTTAACGCCTCTCTTCCAAGCTCGATGATATGGTTGCCCGCCCTTAAATGCAGGTAAGAAAGAATGATGAATATTTATTATTGAAGAAAACTTTTTTAAAAAAGAGTCACTTAAAATTTGCATATATTTGGCTAATACAACAAGATCAATTTGATATTCTTTTAGTAAATGTAAAAATTGATCTTCAACAATAGATTTATCAGTTTTAAAGGTATCAATATGAACAAATTTTGCATTAAAGTCATTTGCAATATTTTCAAGATCAGAATGATTTGAAATTATTAAAGGGACTTTCATTTTGAGTTCTCCATTTCTTACTCGCCAAAGTAAATCAATCAAACAATGATTTTGTTTACTCACGAAAATAGCAACATTTGGAATTTCATCAGAATAATTTACGTTAAATTTTCCATTTACTTCATCTGCAATTTTTTCAAATTCTTTATAAATTTCATCTCTATTAAAAAAGGCATTGTTACTATTCCATTCAATTCGACTAAGAAACAAACCGGCATCTTGATCTGTATGATGATCAGAATGTTTTATGTTTCCACCGTAATTTGAAATCCAGCTTGTAAGTAAACTTACAAGGCCAGGACGATCGGGACAAACAATTTTGAATATAATTGAAGGATGTTCCAAAAAATCTTTAACTATTAAGTCAAATAAGCAATATATCTAATATATCAATGAAAAGCTTAAAAGAAAATTTTCAAAAAGCACACATAGTTATTATTGGATCAGGGATTATTGGAAAATTTAACGCCTTAGAATTATCTGAATTAGGTTTCCAGGTAACAATAATAGATCCAACTGAACTACAAAATAGTAGCTATGCAGCCTTAGGCTTACTAATGGGTAATATGTATCAAAAAAGAAGAGGCAGAAGCTGGGATCTCAGGAAACAAAGCATTGAATTATGGCCACAATGGATTACATTCCTGCAAAAATTTAATAGTGAATTAATTATCGAAAAACCATTAATACAACTAACTACTAATGAAGAAAAGTTTAAAAAATTAAAGAAATTTATTTATGAAAATAATGATCAAAACTTACAAATTTTAGAAAAAGACTCAATATTTATCAAGAATATAAATAAAGCCTTCCAAACAAAAAATATAAAAGGAATGATTTCCTTCAAAGATGGAAGAATAGATCCTTTTTCTTTACTTCAAACATTAGATAAATATCTAAAACATAAAAAAATCAATTTTTCAGAAGAAGAAATAATAAAAATCAGAAAATCAAACAATCAATGGATTTCTACAACAAGAAATAATGAAAACATCAAATCTGATATGGTTATTTTGTGTAATTCACTAAAAGCAATTGATTTAATAGGTAGCCTATCTCACAACATCAAATTAAAACCTGTTTTAGGTCAAGCTATGGAAATTGAGATAAATGATGCAGAAGTTGATTTATTATCGCTGCCAAAACAATTCAACATAAATGGTAAAAATATAATTCCAAAATCAAACAATAAGCTAATTATTGGATCAACTGATGAATATAGTACTAAGCCAGAAGAAAATACTTTCGAAAAACTTACAAATTTTCTCGATAAAAAACCAAATTGGCTGATGAAAGGAAAAATTTCTAAAAAATGGTTTGGAATAAGGTCAAGGCCAGATGGTGAACCTTCACCAATAATGAAAAATCTTGAAGATGGGCTAATTATATGTACAGGTTTTTATAAAAATGGAATTTTACTTGCTCCGGCTTGTTCTAAATGGGTTGCTAATGAAGTTAAAAATTACCTTTATTAATCTTTTGTTTCAGTAAAGTCTGCATCAATTACATCATCTCCACCTTTTTCGCTTGAATCACTCTGATCAGGACCGCCGGCAGCGCCAGGTGATGGTGGCTGATTACCTGGTTGCTGATAAACAGATGAACCAACTGCATAAAGTTCTTGCTGAAGTTCTTCAAGAAGTTTTTTCATTGATTCATAATCTTCTTTTGAAGTTGCTTCTTTTAAAGCATTACTTTTTTCTTCGACTTTAGACTTTGCTGCAGCATCAATTTTGTCTCCTAATTCACCAAGTTGCTTTTCTGTCTGGTAGACAAGTGTTTCAGCTTGATTTTTTAAATCGATTTTTTCTCTTTTTTCTTTATCTGCAGATGCATTTGATTCAGCATCTTTTACCATTTTTTCTACCTCATTATCAGATAGAGTTGAAGCACCAGTAATAGAAATACTTTGTTCTTTACCGCTTCCTTTGTCTTTAGCAGTAACACTAAGAATACCGTTTGCATCGATATCAAATGTAACTTCAATTTGCGGAACGCCTCTTGGTGCTGAAGGTATACCATCCAATCTGAAAGTTCCTAAGCTTTTGTTATCAGAAGCCATTTCTCTTTCACCCTGCAATACGTGAATTTCTACATTTGTTTGTCCATCCACAGCAGTTGAATATGTTTCAGATTTCTTCGTAGGTACTGTAGTATTTCGATTTATCATTTTTGTCATTACTCCCCCTAAAGTCTCTACACCTAAAGAAAGTGGAGTAACGTCAAGTAACAATATATCTTTAACCTCTCCTGCTAAAACTCCTCCCTGAATAGCAGCTCCAACAGCTACAACCTCATCAGGATTGACAGTTTGATTTGGTTCTTTACCAATTATTTTTTTTACTAAATCTAAAACAGCAGGAATTCTAGATGAGCCTCCCACCATAACAACTTCATCAATTTCACTAGTAGAAATTTTTGCATCACTGATAGCTCTCTCAACTGGGGTCTTACACCTATCAATTAAAGAAGCAGCTAATTCCTCGAACTTTGCTCTAGTGAGGTTCAAATCCAAATGTTTTGGTCCTTCGGGAGTCGCTGTAATGAAAGGTAGATTTATTTCACTTTGCGTAGCATTTGAGAGCTCTATTTTTGCTTTTTCTGCAGCTTCAGTCAATCTTTGCAAAGCTTGCTTATCTTGTCTAAGGTCAATTCCCTCATTTGATTTAAAAGTATTAGCTAAGTGGTCTACGATGCATCTATCAAAATCATCACCACCTAAATGTGTATCTCCAGATGTAGAAAGAACTTCAGTTACTCCATCACCAGCTTCAATAACTGAAACATCAAATGTGCCTCCCCCTAAATCAAAAACAAGAATTTTTTCATTTTCTTTATCCAATCCATATGCTAAAGCCGCAGCAGTTGGTTCATTAACAATTCTCAGAACTTCTAAACCTGCAATCTTTCCAGCATCTTTCGTAGCCTGTCTCTGAGAATCATTAAAGTAAGCTGGAACAGTAATTACAGCCTGTGTAACTTTGTCTCCAAGGTATTTACCCGCATCATCTGCTAACTTTCTTAAAACTTGAGAACTCACCTCTTCAGGAGAAAACTGTTTATCCAAAATAGGACATTTTAATTTGACACTAGAACCAGATTTTTCAACAGAATAACTAACTTCTTTAGATTCTTCATTAACTTCATCAACTCTTCTACCAACAAAACGTTTTGCAGAATAAAAAGTATTTTCAGGATTCATCACAGCTTGTCTTTTTGCTATTTGTCCAACAAGCTGATCTTGATTTTTTGTATATGCAACAACTGATGGAGTAGTTCTGAAACCCTCAGCATTTGCTATTACAGTAGGTTTACCACCTTCCATTACAGCGACACAACTATTTGTTGTTCCTAAATCAATTCCTACAACCTTACCCATGGGTAAATTCTTAATATTTGTTATTCTCCATAATCGGTCATCGTCGTCATTATTGTTACTCAAAGACGGGGTGTGGTTCCCGAACAGATCAGTTTTTTTAAGAAAAAAATTCTAAACATGATTTCAAGTAAGACATCTTTTATAGCATTAATTGGTAATCCAGTAAGCCATTCTTTGTCACCAATTATGCAAAATGCAGCCTTTCAATATTTAGGGTTAGATTTGATCTATATTGCTATACCCTGTAAAAATGAAGATCTAGAATTAGTTCTGAATTCTTTTAAGAAGATTAATTGCAAAGGTTTAAACATCACAATTCCACACAAAGAAAAAGTATTTAATCTTTGTAGTGAAATCTCACCTATTGCTCACAAACTTAAAGCAATAAATACCCTGAAATTAAATTCCCAAAAAGAATGGAGTGCAACTAATACTGATGTAGAGGGATTTATTTATCCATTAAAAAATTTAAACTTAGCAAAGAAAAAATCAATAATTCTTGGCTCAGGGGGTGCAACAAGATCTGTTATTCAAGGTTTAATAAATTTAAATCTTTCAACAATTTCAGTAATATCACGTAACAAATCATCTCTAGATGAACTAATAAAAAACTTTGATAATCAAATTCAACTGCAGGGTTATTTAAATAATGATGATCAAGCTCAAATTTTAATTCAGGAAGCAGATTTAATTGTAAATACAACACCAGTAGGGATGAAAACAACTAAATATGAAAATAATGAATTACCATATGGCGAAGCTTTCTGGAAATCTCTTAATTCAAAAACAATTGTTTATGATTTAATCTACAATCCTGCCCAAACTCCTTTATTAAAATTTAGCGCCAAAAAAGGATGCATGACTATAAATGGTTTGGAAATGCTTATTGCTCAAGGAATGAAATCAATATCATTTTGGACTGATGGTTTAGAAGTACCTTTTCATATAATGAATGACGCACTAAAAAAATATCTTTAAAAAAATAATCCTATTTTTTAAGAAATTGCCTATGGTAATGTATCGTAAATAATGAACAGACGCTCATTACACCAATTTATGAGCCAAAGACCTTGTCTGAAACTATGAACGATCAACAATCTTATTACGAAACCATGTATATCCTCCGCCCAGACATTGCGGAAGATGAAGTTACTAATCACATTGATAAATACAATAAGCTATTAGAAGAATTTGGCGGTACGATTCTTGATAGTCAAATGAGAGGCAAAAGAAGATTAGCCTATCAAATAGCAAAACATAGAGAAGGCATTTACGTGCAACTAAGTCATCAAGGTGATGGGCAACATATTTTCAAAATTGAAAAAGCAATGAGACTTAGTGAAGATGTTATTAGATACATGACCGTTAAACAAGAAGGCCCTTTACCAACCCCAAGACCTTCGAACAAGAACGCATCTCAATCAGAGAAAAAAGATAGTCCAGATGCTGAAGTTGATTCTAAAGAAAAACAACCAGTAGCTAGTGAGGATACTTCAACTTCAGGAAAAAATGATACTGAAACTAAAGAAAATACAGAATCATAAATGTTAATCTTTTGTTTTTGAATTTAACTCAGCCCATATTTTATTAGACATACCCCACATATAAATAAAACCCTCTGCTAGAGAATGATTAAAGACATCATCTTTGCTGTAAGTTGCTAAATCTTCCCTGTAAAGTGAATTATTTTCGGACATTCTCCCAATTACTATTGCATTTCCCTTATGGAGTCTAATCTTTACTCTTCCATTAACTGAAGTTTGAGTCGATGATATAAATGCATCTAAACTTTCTTTAAGAGGTCCAAACCAAAAACCTTGATAGACTAGTTGACCCCATTTTTTTTCCACTATTCCTTTAAAATCGACAACATCGGGGCTTAATGTTATGCTCTCTAATTCTTTGTGAGCTTTGATTAAAAGTAAGAGGCCAGGTGTTTCATAAATCTCTCTACTTTTGATTCCTACTACTCGATCTTCAATCATATCTATTCTTCCAAAACCGTGATTGCCTGCAAGATGATTAGTTTTTTGAATAATCTCTACTGGAGTTAAAAATTCATCATTAATTCCAACTGGAAACCCATTTTTAAAAATAATTTCTATATCTTGATAGGAATCAGGTGAATTATCAATTGATAATGTCATCGAAAATATATCTTCAGGTGCTTCTTGCATTGGGTCTTCTAATATGCCTGCTTCAATACTCCTACCAAGTAAGTTAACGTCTATTGAATATGGTGATTTTTTTGATACTGGTGCAGGAATACCAAATTTTTCTCCATACACTATTGCCTCTTCTCTACTCATATTCCACTCCCTTGCAGGAGTAATTATTTTTAAATCAGGGCCTAAAGCATTTATTGCTAAATCAAACCGAACTTGATCATTCCCTTTACCAGTGCATCCATGAGCTACGGCATCAGCATTAATCTCTCTAGCAATATTTACGAGATTTTCAGCAATTAAAGGCCTAGCAAGAGCAGTAGATAAAGGATATTTATCTAAATATAATGCATTTGCTCTAATAGCTGGAAAAGCGTACCTCTCAACAAAACTATTAACTAAATTGCCAACAATTGACTTAGATGCACCTGAATTTAAAGCTTTTTGCCTAATAAGTTCTAAATCCTCGCCTTGTCCAAGATCTGCTACAAAAGTAACCACTTCTGAGATTCCATATTCATTCTTTAAATATGGAATACAAACGCTCGTATCTACCCCGCCAGAATAAGCTAGTACAACTTTTTTTACCTGCTGCATCTGCATTTGCTCCATAAATTTAAATTTTTGACGTAATTAAGAATTTGAAAACTTATTAAAAACTAATATTATTGTAACTAAAAGAGCTGGACCAAAAACTAGTAACACGAGAAGAAAGTTATTAATTATTAAAACATTGGAATTCAAGTATCCAATAAGTTTTAATAATCCTGACAACAACAATGAAATTAGCCAGATAAAAAAATATTTTAAATTTGCTTTATCAAACAAAGTTTTTCGTGGGCATCATTATGTATTATCTTATATATAGAACATAATCTTTAATGGACTCAAATAAACTAAAACTTAGATTAGAGGATATTTCTGAAGTCAACCCAGCTTTAACTTGCTACCACAGAGATGATCCAGCTCCTGTCTTGCCATTAAGAGATGAACCTGATCTCCTATCTTGGCTAGAGAATACAGGAAGACTTGTAGCAGAAAAAGAGGGAGATTCACAAGAGATTAGTACTATAGAAGAAGAAGAACTGTCAGCGCTTATGGGAGAAAAAGAAGATTATAAAACTGAAGAAGATTCTTCAGAAGATGATTGGGAAGATTAAAAAGTTTAACTTTAAATCATTATTGATATTAAATACTTTAGCTTTAATAGCTACCTCATATTTTTTTAATAATTTTATTTTTATAGGAGTTTTCACATTATTCTTTTTTGTATCTTTATTCGCAACCAAGAATGGTCTAAAAATAATAAGAAAATTAAATTTACTTCAAAATATAAGAACTGAAGGTCCTTCTAATCACTATAAAAAAAGTGATACTCCAACAATGGGTGGGATTATTTTGATCATCCCTTTTTTAATTTTTCTTCTGATAATAACTATAAAATTAGGTTCCCTAGAATTATTTCTTTTATTAATGACTGTTTTTGGTTTCTTTATTACAGGTTTTTTAGATGATTATTTAAGTATTAGAAACAAAGAAAATACAGGGTTAAAAACAAAAGAAAAATTTATCTTACAAAGTGTCATCTCAATAATTTTTATCTTTTTAGCCTATGAAAAAAATTTAATCAGTCCATTAATAACAATTTCTGACTCCTGGGGAATAAATATGAATATTTTCATATTACCAGTTTCTTTTTTAGTACTTGTGGGCATAAGTAATTCAGTAAATTTGACTGATGGATTGGATGGACTAGCAGCTGGATGCAGTGGGATTGTCTTTTATGGATTAGGAACAGAAATATTAATGAAAGGACAGCAAGAACTTTTTGTTTTTAGCATCTTATGTTTTTCAATGTCCGGCATATGCTTAGGATTTCTCAATTATAATAGTTATCCTGCAAAAATATTTATGGGTGACACAGGATCTCTAAGTATTGGAGCAATTCTGGGTTCTATAGCGTTATTAACCAATAGCGTTTTTACCTTATCTATTTTCTCAGGAATATTTATTATTGAATCATTATCTGTAATGATTCAAGTAGGGTATTTTAAAATTACAAAAAAATTATTTCATAGAGGTAAACGCATATTTTTAATGGCTCCACTACACCACCATTTTGAACTTAAAGGAATTAAGGAACAAAAAATAGTTGAAAATTTTTGGAAAATCAACATTTTACTTGTAATTTTAGGTATAGTTTTAAAAATCAATCTTTGAAAAATTTGCTATGAATTTTTTTACATGGAAAGATAATGGATTAACAAGTGACTGCTCAAGTCTTGATGCAATGGCATCAAGATTTGAAGAAACTGCTAACTTAATGAAAAAACTATCTAAGAAAGGCTTCAAACTTAAGAAGGCTCAAAATAATCAACTAATTCTTCACCCTGATCCTGAGGTATTTAATCAATGGGGCTTTATAAGTGAGGAAGTTCCTTTTAAACAACTTTGTTTAATGTCTGATGAAGAATAACTATTTGAACTTGAAAACTCTTCAGTAAGTACAGACAAATAATTTCGTACATGAGTGTTCCAACTAAAATGTCTGTTAACACCCTCAATTCCATTTCTGCTCCATAATTTCCACTGATCATTATTTGCAATTCCTTTTTCAAGAATAACTTTCAACTTATTAATATCAGTAACATCTACTAAAAGTCCATTTTCACATTTAGAACGAATTTCTTTTGGTCCTCCATCATTTGTTGATATTATTGGTAATCCACATGAAGAGGCTTCAAGAAGAGTTAAACCAAAAGGCTCTGTTAAAGCTGGATTTACAAATACACCACCTCTGCTAGCAGCCCACCTATATAAAGCAGGAATCTGACTTTGAAGATGCTTTTTTGGATAAGCTACCTTTCCATACAAATTATATTTATCAATTGTTTCAAAAATTTTATTGAAAACATCTTTTTGTTGAGGGTCAAGTTTTGAAGTACTATCTCTACATCCCAAAATCAAAATTAAATTAGTTTTTCTTTTTAATTTTTCAGATCTTCCATATGCCTCAATCAAAGATGGAATATTTTTTCTTCGTACAGCTCTAGAAATACTCAAAAATGGAGGTTTAGTAGAATCCTTTAGAAAAGGTTTCATCATGTTATCAATTTCGGCTGTCTCGCTTGTGGAGTGAATATGGTGAAATTTATTATGATCAACCCCAGGAGGAATAACTTTAGCTTTTTGAGGTGAAAAAGAAGAATATTGGGAATATTGATACACTGACTCTTGTTTAGTGCTTGTAACAACAATATCTGCAGAATTCAATGCTTTTTCTTCAGCCTCAATTCTTTTACTTATAGAATAAAGTTCTTCTATTTGATTAGTTTTTAAGCCAGTATCAAGCAATTTCCTTTTTTTCTCTCTTCCTAAAGAATGACCAGTAAAAATAAGAGGAACGTTTAAGGATTTACTTAGTTTAACTCCTACATATCCAGCATCTGCATAATGTGCATGAATGAAATTAGGCTTTTTGTTTTTTTTATAGTAAAAAATTAGTCTTTCAGTTAAATGATCTAAATAAGGCCAAAGCAATTCCTTTCTTAAATATTTATCAGGTCCAAATTTGAATCTTAAAATTCTAACTCCAGGTTCTACAAATTCTTCTTCTTGAGAATATTCATCATCTACTCTAGGGTCTTTTATTAAACGAGTAACTAAATCGACTTGATCAACTTCTGAAGTATTAGCCAAACTTTTAATTAACTCTAAAACGTACTGTGTTTGCCCTCCTGTATCTGCATCCCTGCCTAACTCAAGATTTTTAGAACGTATAAGACCATGTAAATGTAAATGTAAAAATTTCAACCTCATTCAGCAAATCCTCCGATTAACGGTCTTTAATACAAATAAGATGAATTTTCTAAGGAAATATTAAGAAAGCATTATGATTTGAAATTTTTTTTATATAAAAGTTTTAAAAAAGCAGTTATAGACTAATTTTATGCCCCTTTAAAAAAGAATTTGGATTAAACGAAATAATTAGTATACAAAGAAATACAACAAGAGTTTTTTATTTTAAAACCTTTTTAAGATATTTTGCTGTATGACTTGTAGGATTTTTGGCTACATCCTCAGGAATACCTTCTGCAATGATTTCTCCTCCTTTATCCCCTCCATCAGGTCCTAAATCGATAATCCAATCTGAACATCTAATAACATCTAAATTATGTTCAATAACAATTACTGAATTACCTTTATCGACCAAACGTTGTATCACATCCATTAATTTATGAACATCATAAAAACTTAACCCTGTAGTTGGTTCATCAATCAAATATAAGGTTTTTCCAGTAGCCCTTTTTGACAATTCCGTAGCTAATTTAACTCTTTGAGCCTCTCCACCAGATAATGTAGGAGCTGGTTGACCTAATTTGACATATCCTAAACCTACATCTACCAATGTAGATAATCTATCAGCAGCTTGAGGTATTGCAGAAAAAGTTTCTGCAGCTTGTTCAACAGTCATCTCTAAAACATCAGATATATTAAAACCTTTATATTTCACTTGAAGAGTTTCCCTATTAAAACGAGCTCCTTTACATACTTCACATTGAACATAAACATCAGGTAAAAAATTCATTTCAATAACATTGACTCCCTGACCTTTACAAGCTTCGCATCTTCCTCCTTTCACGTTAAAGCTAAATTGACCAGCCTGATAACCTCTTGCTTTTGCTTCTACTGTTGCAGTAAATATCTGCCTAATAGGATCAAAAGCACCGGTATATGTAGCAGGATTGGATCTTGGAGTTCTTCCTATTGGAGATTGATCAATAACGATAACTTTATCTATAGCCTTAATACCCTTTAACTCTTTTACACCTTGAGGAAAAGGTACTTTTAATCCTAGAGAATGACATAATGCAGGATGAAGTAATTCATTTATCAAAGTGCTCTTCCCGCTTCCACTTACACCAGTTACAGAAACTAATCTTCCTAAAGGAAATTCAACAGAAATATTTTTTAAATTATTTTTAGAGCAATTATTTAAAATTAAACTTTTTTTTACAGATGATCTACGTTCTTTTGGAGTAGGAATCGACTTCCTACCACTGAGATAAGCTCCAGTTAATGACTTTTCTGAATTTAAGACATCTTGATAAGATCCTTTGGCAATAATTTCCCCACCATAAACACCTGCCCCTGGACCAATATCTACTAAATAATCTGCGGATTTCATAGTATCTTCATCATGTTCAACTACAACCAAAGTATTTCCCAAGTCTCTTAAGCTTTTTAATGTTTCTAATAATCTGTCATTATCTCTCTGATGCAAACCAATACTTGGTTCATCTAATACATATAAAACGCCAGTAAGACCTGCACCTATTTGTGTAGCCAATCTAATACGTTGAGCCTCACCACCAGACAAAGTCATAGCTGGTCTATCTAATGTCAAATAATCTAAACCTACATTAATTAAAAACTTCAAACGTAAACGAATTTCTTTTAAAACCAATTCACCTATCTGCTTTTGTTTTTCTGATAAAGATATATTTTCTTTCTTTGTCTTACCTAAACCCATTATGCGCTCAACATGATTTAGGGTTTCAGAAACGCTTATAGAAGTTAAATCTGTAATGTTGTATGGACCAAGTTTAACAGCCAAAGCCTCAGGTCTTAATCTTTTTCCAGAACATGTTTTACAAGGGACTAATTCTAAGTACTTTTCTAATTTTTGTTTAACTGATTCTCCATTGGCTTCATTTAATTGCCTTTCTAATATTGGCAAAATCCCCTCAAAAGGTCTTTCAAAACCACTAGAAGTTTTAAAACGACTATCAGCTTGAATTAAAATTGGTTTATCTGATCCCAAAAGTAAAACTTGTTTTTGCAAATCACTTAAATCTTTCCAAGGAGTTTTTAATTCAAAACCATAAGCTTGTCCTACAGAATAAAGTAAAGAAAAGTAATAAGTATTATCTTTCTCACTCCAAGGAGCTATTGCAGCATAAACAGGTAATGTCTTATCAGGTATAACTCTATCCGCAGTAAATTTTTTTAAATAACCAATCCCATGACAATCTGGACAGGCACCATATGGGCTATTAAAAGAAAATAATCTAGGAGAAAGTTCTTCAACAATAGAGCCATGTTCTGGACATGCATAATTTTCAGAGTAAAGTTTTTCTCTCTCTAAGTTAGAAGGTAAATTTTCTCCTTTTTTTGGAACAACTTCTACTATTGCTAAGCCATCGCCTCTTTTGAGACAAGTTTGTAGAGAATCATTTAATCTTTCCTGTATTCCTTCCCTTGCAATTAATCTATCAACTACTACCTCAATATTATGAATTTGATTTTTATCTAATTCAATACTATCAGCAAGTTCTCTTACCTCTCCATTGATTCTTACCCTAGCAAATCCTTCAGCAGCTAGCCCACTTATTAATTTTGTATGTGTTCCTTTCTTACCTCTTACGACAGGAGCCAACAATTGGTACCTTGTTCCTTCTGGTAAAAGAAGAATTTGATCAACCATTTCATCAATTGTTTGAGGCGCAATTGGAATCCCGCAGTGGTGACAGTGAGGCTCTCCAGCACGACCAAACAATAATCTTAAATAATCTTGTATCTCTGTTACTGTTCCAACTGTTGATCGAGGATTATGACTTGTAGATTTTTGATCAATTGAAATAGCAGGTGATAAACCTTCAATATTATCAACATCTGGTTTATCTACTTGACCTAAAAATTGCCTTGCGTATGCAGAAAGACTCTCAACATATCTTCTTTGACCTTCAGCAAAAATAGTATCAAAAGCTAGTGAACTTTTACCGCTTCCACTCACACCTGTAAAAACTATAAATTTATTCCTAGGTAGAGAAAGATCAATATTTTTTAAATTATGCTGACGAGCACCCCTAATATTAATTGAGTTATCTTCTCTAAAACTACTATCAACTTTATTAACCATGTTTAAATCTAAATTATGATTAAAAAAATTATTATAGTAGAATTTTTTCTACTTTACGCAGCTGAGCGGTCAAGAAGTCTAGAGGCGTATTCGTTTACTTCGCAGGAACCTCCACCTATAAGTTCAATAAGTTCATTTTTTCTTTGATTTTTTGTAATTAGTTTTGCAATTGAAGTATAAGTTATTCCATTAATTACATTTTTATTAACTTTGAAATGAGCTAATCCCCTAGCAGCTAAGAATGGCTGATGTGTAATACATAAAACTTGTTGATTTTTAGAAATTTCTTTTATCAGCTCAACTAAAGAAAATAGAGATTTGCCACTTAAACCACTATCAATTTCATCTAAAAAGAAAGTATTAGGTTTTTTAGAAATACTAGATTTAATAGCTAATAAAAATCTTGACATTTCTCCGCCGGAAATAACATTTGATAATGGAGCAAGCTTCTGATCAGGATTAGCCGAAAACATAAAATTTATATCGTCAATTCCATCGCTAGAAGGCTTGCATTCAGAAAATTGAATTAAAAAACTTGCATTTTTTAAACCTAAATTTCTTAAAATCGAAATTACTGAATTTTGCAACTGTTTAGCAATTTTTTTTCTTTCGTTTGATTGAATAACATATAAAGAATTTAAATTACTTTTTAAATTTTCAATTTGAGCTTTAATCCTGCCAATCTCATTACATTGTTCATTTTTATGAAAATACTTTTTTAATTGATCGCGCTTTTCAATTAATTGAGGTAAATCCAATGAAAAAGTTCTCTCTAAGTTTTTTAAAAAGAATAATCTTTTTTGTATGTCTGGAAGATTAGATTCATAATTTTCTATTTCTTGCAAATATGAATTTAGATCAAAAACTAAATCTTCAACATCAGAATAAATATTTAATAACTTCTCTCTAAATTTTTGAATCTTTAAGTCGAAATCTGCCGTTTTATTTAAAATCTTTAATGATTGATTTATCAAAGAAATCACTGAGGGTTCATCATAACTGAAATTATTTAAGTTTTCCAATGATGATTTAATTGAATTATTAATTTCTAGATTATTTACAAGTTTATTTTCTAATAACTCTAATTCTAAAATTTCTTCACTGGAATTTAAATCAGCTTCTTCTAAACTCTTCAACATGTGTTTAATTGCCAAGTTTTTTTCTTCTTGATTCCTAGAAAATTCTATTTTTTCATCCATTAATCCTTTTAAGACTTTAATTTCTCCCCAAATATTTTTAATCCTTTCGCCAGTATCTCTTGATTCTTGGGAACATAAGTCATCAATAATAAATCTCCTCTTATCTAAAGTATCAAAAATAAAGGTGTCAGATTGACCTGCAAAATCTATTAAAAATCCTCCAAGTTTTTCTAATAATTGTCTATTAATTGGTAAATCATTAAGGCTATATTTGGTTAAGATTTTATTATTTTTTTTATAAGATTTTCTTTTAATTTTTAGTTCTGAAGAAGCTATTTCAAAACCATTACTAATTAACCAATTATTTATTTGAGAAGAAGAAGAAAATATCGCCTCAATAACGCAAAAATCTTTTCCTGAGCGTATTAAATTTTTTAGTGGTAGATTAGTTCCACCAAATAAAGCATTTAGAGAGTCCAAAATTAATGATTTTCCTGAACCTGAATCCCCAGTGATGATATTTAAACCTTTTTCGAAATTAATTTCTATAATCTCTATTAAGGCAATATTTTCAATTTTGAGCTTTATTAACATGATAAATCTGCCATATAAAAAAATTAACTTCTTTTTTAAAAAAATAAAGGTTTTAAATATATAAATTTATGAAAGAAGATTTTACTGATTTTATTGAGGTATCTGGACTCTTAAATTATGATCCAGAAACGATTTCTAAAATTTACAAAAAAAATCCTAAAAGACTTTTAAAAAGACTTTGGCAGACACTCATACCTATTTTTGCTTACATCTTCTCAGTTGGATGGGATAAATTAACTGGAAGATTAAAAAATCAACAGCAAGCAAGATTTAGAGCAAGAGAATTAACAAATTTATTGGTAGAACTTGGACCTGCATTTGTTAAGGCAGGCCAAGCTTTATCAACAAGACCAGATATAATTCCGGGAATTCTTCTAGAAGAATTATCTGAATTGCAAGATCAACTCCCTGGATTTGATGGCGATAAAGCAATGGAATTAATAGAAGAAGATTTAGGAAACAAAATTAATGAGATTTTTTTAGAAATTGATAAAAAGCCAATTTCCGCTGCTTCTCTAGGGCAAGTACATAAAGCTAAATTAAAAAATGAAGAGATTGTTGCAATAAAAGTACAACGACCAGGTTTAAGAGAACAAATAACCTTAGATCTTTACATAGTGCGAAATATTGCTTATTGGCTAAAAAACAATATCGGTTTAATAAGAAGTGATTTAGTTGCTTTGATTGATGAATTAGGCAAAAGAGTTTTTGAAGAGATGGATTATCTAAACGAAGCTGCAAATGCAGAAAAATTTAGAGATATGCATAAACATAACAAAATGATTGCCGTACCAAAAATTTATAAAGAAATAACTTCAAGAAGAGTTTTAGCAATGGAATGGATAGAAGGTACAAAATTAACAAATTTAGAAGACGTAAAAAAATTAGGAATTAATCCTGATGAAATGATTGATATAGGGGTGCAATGCAGTTTAGAACAACTTTTAGAACATGGTTTTTTTCATGCAGACCCACATCCTGGTAATTTATTAGCCTTAGAAGATGGAAGATTGTGTTATTTAGATTTTGGAATGATGAGCGAGGTTTCTAGAGACTCAAGATCAGGATTAATTCAAGCAGTAGTACATTTGGTAAATAAAAATTTCGATAAATTGTCTCAAGATTTCGTAAAATTAGGATTTTTATCAGAGGAAGTTAATCTAGAACCCATTGTTCCAGCATTTCAAGATGTTTTCATTAACGCCGTTGAACAAGGAGTTTCGAAGATGGATTTTAAGAGTGTTACAGACGATATGTCTGGTGTTATGTATAAATTTCCTTTCAGACTTCCCCCATATTATGCACTTATAATTAGGTCTTTACTTACATTAGAAGGAATAGCTTTAAGCGTAGATCCAAACTTCAAAATATTAGGCGCAGCTTATCCATATTTTGCAAGAAGATTAATGGAAGACCCTGACCCACAATTGAGGGAAAGCCTTAAAGAAATGCTTTTTGATAATAAAAAATTTAAATGGGATCGTTTAGAAGATCTGCTATCTAACGCTGCAAAGCAAACAAATCTCGATTTAGAAAAACTTTTAGACGAAGTTATAAATCTTCTCTTTTCTCCAAATGGAGGATTTCTTAGAAATGAGATTGTTGAAGGTTTAACAAATCAAATAGATTTACTTAGTCTAAAAATATTGAAAAATTTGAATAATTATCTTCCAAGATCAATTAAATTAAACACTATTAACGAAAACAATAACTTGAGTGACCTTATAATGTATGTAGAACCATTGAGAAACTTTTTAGAGATTTTACAAAAAGTACCCGGGTATTCGATTGACATTTTTCTAAAAAGGGTTCCAAGACTTATAAATGAGCCCTATACAAAAGAAATGGGTATAAAAATTGCAAAAAAAGTCACTGAAAAAGGAGTAGTAAGACTTGTTAAAATTGCCGCTGGTGCAAATATATAAATGAAGTCTAATAAATTTTTAATATTTAAAATATTTTTTGTTTTAGTAATTTCTCAATTATTCTTTAATATTCCAAAAGCTAATACTGCTGAAGAAATTAAAATCACATACAGTATATTTTCTAGAACAATTAAAGTAAAGTCTTTGAAAACTTTTGCTAAAAAAGGTAAATCTACAAGACAATTAAAAAGAATTTTTAAAGCAACCGGGTCTCCAGATAAAGAAATTAGAATGGTTTTAAACAAAGATTTTGAAGTTCCAATTACTATTGCAAGCAAACTAGTATATTCTGAAATAGGAAATGTTTTTTTAACAAGACTTTCATCTGTTATCCACCCACCAAGAGCAACTGATGAAAGAACAGGCATGCTGGCTCTTAGAGCAAGCGTAATTCAAGGAATTAAGATAGGAGATGGAAAAATAAATCTAATAAATTTTTTTGAAGGATATCCAACTAAAACTGTAATTTTAGATGTCAGCGCTTTGAGCAAAGTTATGAATAAAGTAGAATCGATTTCAGAATTATTAACCTTTTTCACCAATTCCCCTCTAGAAAAAATCAAAACAAATTAAACAACCATGGTGTTATTAAATAAAATCAAAAATAAACTGCGTATTAATTACAGAAAACAAAGATGGCCAGGTCTAATAGAAGCTTATAAACAATATCTCCCAGTTACAAAGAAAACTCCTATTATTTCCCTCAATGAAGGAAATACACCACTAATTCTAAGCGAGTCAATTAGCAACTTAATTGGAAATGGAACAAAAGTTTTTTTAAAATATGACGGCCTTAATCCAACAGGATCTTTTAAAGATCGTGGTATGACTATGGCAATTAGCAAAGCAAAAGAAGAAGGCCGTGAAGCAGTAATTTGTGCAAGTACTGGAAACACCTCTGCTGCTGCTGCTGCATATGCTTCGAGAGGAGGATTAAAACCTTATGTCTTAATCCCAGAAGGATTTGTTGCACAAGGAAAACTTGCGCAAGCATTAATGTATGGCGCTGAGATAATATCTATTAATGGAAACTTTGATAAAGCTCTTGAAATTGTTAGAGATTTATCATCAGAACATCCTGTAGAGCTTGTTAATTCTGTTAATCCATATCGAATACAAGGACAAAAGACTGCTGCTTTTGAAATAGTTGATGACTTAGGTTATGCTCCTGATTGGCTTTGTATCCCAATGGGTAATGCAGGAAACATAACTGCTTACTGGATGGGATTTAAAGAATATTTAAAAATAAAAAGAAATTTAGAATTACCATTGATGATGGGTTTTCAGTCCGAAGGATCTGCCCCATTAGTAAAAAATATAATAGTTAAGGATCCTGAAACAATTGCAACTGCAATAAGAATTGGAAATCCTGTAAATAGAGAAAAAGCAAAAAAAGTAAGGAAGGAAAGTAAAGGAGACTTTCAGTCAGTTACAGATAAAGAAATAATCAATGCTTATAAAATTCTTGCCAAAGAGGGAGTATTTTGTGAACCTGCTAGTGCAGCATCAGTTGCTGGGCTGATAAAAAATAAAAATAGAATTCAGAAAGAATCTACTATTGTTTGTGTTCTTACTGGAAATGGATTGAAAGATCCTGATTGCGCAATAAAAAACAATGATGCTGTTTTCAGAAAAAATATTGAACCTTCATTAAAAAATATAACTAAAATATTAGGATATTAAAATCCAAAACAAATAGTGTCTGTGGAAATCAATTAAAAATAAACATCAATTTGTTGAAAAATAAATAAAAAGTATTCCTATTTGTTGAATAAACTTAAATTTTTTAGAAAAAGAAAAAACTACTCAACAAATAAAAAATTTTTTTCACATTTTTTTGTGTACTTAAACTTTGTTGGCAAGCTATTAAATTGAAGAATTCCACAGTTCCCACAAAAACTACTACTACTAAACTTTTTATTTTATTATTTATATTTATATTAGAAAAGAGTAAAAAATTAATTTATTGAATTTAATTTACGAAAAAAGTATATTGTATTTGTAAAAAATCCAAATTCCGATGGAAATTATTTGTAATCAAAATGAATTAAATAATGCTATACAACTAGTAAGCAAAGCAGTTGCTTCAAGACCAACGCATCCAATTCTTGCAAATATACTTTTAACAGCTGATGAAGTAACTAATAAAATTAGCATGACAGGATTTGACCTTAATTTAGGAATTCAAACTTCTTTTGATGGAACTGTGAAAAATAGTGGAGCTATTACTATACCTTCAAAACTTTTATCCGAAATAGTGAACAAACTACCTAATGAAACTCCTGTCTCTTTAAAAGTTGAAGATAATTTAGATAATATTCTAATAAAAAGTGATAGAGGTTCTTTTAATCTTAAAGGAATCCCCTCAGATGAATATCCTAATTTACCATTTGTTGAAAGTGGTACTTCTTTAAATATCGATCCTAGTTCTTTTTTAAAGGCTTTAAAATCTACTATTTTTGCTAGTAGTAACGATGATTCAAAACAATTACTCACAGGTGTTAATTTTACATTCAAACCAAATTATTTAGAGTCCGCTTCAACAGATGGTCATAGATTGGCTGTTGCTTTAATTGGCAATGAAAAACATATCAAAAATAAAGAAAACTTATCTACAAACGATGGGGATTTGTCAGTTACTATTCCAACTAGATCATTAAGAGAAATTGAAAAACTAGTATCTTTGAGAAGTTCAGAAAATTCAATAAAGCTTTTTTATGACAAAGGTCAAGTAGTATTTATTTCTTCTAATCAAATAATTACTACAAGAACCCTCGAAGGTATTTATCCTAATTATTCACAATTAATTCCTGATTCTTTTTCTAAAATTCTGAATTTTAATACAAAAAAATTAATTGAAGCATTAGAAAGAATTGCTGTTTTAGCTGATCAGCAAAGTAGTGTTGTAAAGATTAAATTAGATAATACAGATTTAGCTTCTATTAGTGCAGATGCTCAAGATATTGGATATGCAAATGAAGCAATACCTGTTTCTTATTCAGGAGAAAATTTTGATATTGCATTTAATGTTAGATATCTGTTAGAAGGTTTAAAAGTTATTTCTTCTGAAAATGTACTTTTAAAGTGTAATATTGCTACTACTCCTGCTGTTTTTGTGCCAGAAGATAATCTCAATTCTTTTACTTATTTAGTTATGCCAGTGCAGGTTCGTTCTTAACTTGAAATTACCTAAAGAAATTTTATTAAGTGAATTATTAAATTATAGTGTTAAGGGTAATATGGCCCTTAATTATGGAAATGGAGAAAATGTTTGGATGCATCCTCCTGTCCATAGAATTTTAGGATGGTACTCTCGTCCCTCAAATTTTGATTTAAAGAGAAATGTTTGGCGATTAAATCAAATTTCTCAAATAATAGACAATGAAATCTATGTCAAAGGTGATCCGGCTATTTCCGATTTAGCAACTTTAAATAGGTTTCCAACTTTAATAGAAGCTAATTTGATAAATGTAAATGGTTCAAAAATAGGAGTTATTGCAGATTTTCTATTTGAAATTAAAACCGGTAAAATTAAATTTTACTTAGTTTCTAGATCTAATCCTAAGATTCCAGGTTCTAGTAGATGGAAATTAAATATTGAAAATATCAATGATCAACAACCTGGATTGGTCTTTTGTGAAAGTAATTCTTTAGATAATTTATCTTTATTTAAATCAAGTATTAAAAATGAATTTATGCAAAAAGGAAAAAAAATTATTGATAGATTTGATGATATGAAAAATATTGCTTCTAATAGATTAGAGGAATGGCTTGAAGAAGATGAAGATATAAGCCAAAACTTAGATTATAAACAAAAAAGTTTTTATAATGATGATAGAACATCCATACCGTTCAGTGAAAAAAAAGAAGATGACCCTTGGATCTAAAGAATGATAAATCAAGAAAATCATGATCTTTATGATCTTAATGAGGCCCTAAAAGTTGAAAATTTAACACTTAATGATTACGAAGAAATTTGCAAAAGATTAAAGAGAAAACCTAATAGAACAGAATTAGGCATGTTTGGTGTTATGTGGTCTGAACATTGTTGTTATAGAAATTCTAAACCTTTACTATCTAAATTTCCCACTAAGGGTAAAAATGTTTTAGTTGGACCTGGAGAGAATGCTGGCGTTATTGATGTTGGTAATAATCAAAAACTTGTTTTTAAAATAGAAAGTCATAATCATCCGTCCGCTATTGAACCTTTTCAAGGTGCTGCAACAGGCGTAGGAGGGATATTAAGAGATATATTTACCATGGGTGCAAGGCCAATTGCAGTATTGAATTCATTGAGATTCGGAAACCTTGATAGATCTTCAAATGTTGATTTACTGCGCGGTGTTGTCTCCGGTATTGCCCATTACGGTAATTGTGTCGGTGTGCCGACTGTTGGAGGTGAAATTGACTTCGATGACAGTTATTCAGGAAATCCTTTAGTGAATGTTATGGCTTTAGGACTTTTAGAGACTAATGAAATCGTTTGTTCTGGAGCTAAAAATATAGGATCACCAGTTTTATATGTTGGTAATACTACTGGCAGAGATGGAGTTGGTGGTGCTAGTTTTGCTAGCTCAGAATTAACTACAAATTCTTTAGATGATAGACCAGCAGTTCAGGTAGGTGATCCATTTATTGAAAAAAGTCTTATTGAAGCCTGTTTGGATGCTTTCAAAACAGGAGATGTAATTGCAGCTCAAGATATGGGTGCTGCAGGTTTAACGTGCAGTAGTGCAGAAATGGCTGCAAATGGAAAATTAGGTATATCTATTGATTTAGATTTGGTTCCTTCTAGAGAAGATGATATGTCTCCATACCAATATTTATTATCAGAATCGCAAGAGAGAATGTTGTTTGTCGTTAAAGAAGAAAAAATTAATGAACTTATTGAAAAATTTAATAAGTGGGGATTATATGCCAATGTTATTGGTCAAGTTATAGGAACTAATGAGGTAATTATTTCTCATAAAGGTAAAATTGTTGCCCAAATACCTACTTCTGCTTTGTCTGATGATACCCCCGTCAATTTTCACAAAGTGATTAATAAGCCACCTGATTATTTTTTAAAGAAATGGGAATGGAAAGAAAATGATTTACCAGAAATTTATAAGCAAAAAATATTTTCATTGAAGGAAAATAAGAATTTTTCTTATTCAGAAATCATTTTAAAACTACTCTCTAATCCCTCAATAGCTTCTAAAAGATGGATTTATAGACAATATGATTCTCAAGTGCAGACAAATACAGTTTTTAAACCTGGAAAATCAGATGCAGCTGTAATAAGACTAAGGGAACAAAATAAAAAAAATAAAAGTAAAATGTTTTCTGGTGTCGCGGCTTCAGTTGATTGTAATAGTAGATGGGTTGCTCTTGATCCTTTTAGAGGAACTATCGCTGCTGTCGCAGAATCTGCTAGAAATGTTAGTTGTGTTGGCGCTGAACCAGTAGCAATTACAAATAATTTAAATTTTTCTTCTCCGGAGAATAAAATAGGATATTGGCAACTTTCATCTTCATGTAATGCAATTGCTGAAGCCTGTAAAGCATTGGAAACTCCTGTTACAGGAGGTAATGTTTCTTTATACAATGAATCTAAAAATAAAGATAATGTAATAACTCCTATCAATCCTACTCCAGTTATTGGAATGGTTGGAAAGATTGATAATGTCGAAAAAGCTATAAGTAGTGAATGGAAAAATATTGATGATCAAATCTGGTTAATCGGTTCTTATAAATCAGAAACAACAATTGCAGCTAGTTCTTATTTGGAATATTTTCATGGAGAAATCACAGGTCGGCCTCCAAAAATAGATTTGCTGGATGAAAAGTTTTGCCAGAGTTTTTTAAGAAATGCTATTTCGAATAGTTATGTAGTTTCTTCTCATGATATCAGTGATGGCGGTATAGCTATAGCTTTAGCAGAGTCGTGTATTTTGTCAGGAAAAGGTGCAACGATAGAATTAAAGAATGATTTAAATAGAGATGATAATTTATTGTTTGGAGAAGGAGGTTCTAGAATAATTTTTTCAATTAGCAAAATAAAACAAAATGAATGGCTTAATTATTTAAAACAAAATCAAAAAAATTGGCCATCAAGTGTTTATGTAAAAAAAATAGGATATGTATCTAGTGAAACGCTTAAGATAAAAATTCAAGATAAAAATATCTGCAATATTAGGGTTGAGGAATTATCCGAAAAATTTAATAATAGTATTTCAGGTTATTTTTAAATATGAAAAACATTTCTCAGCTATTAATCTTTTTAATAAATTAAGTTATGTGCGGAATAGTTGGAATCGTTTCTTCTGATGATGTAAATCAACAAATTTACGATAGTCTTTTGCTTTTGCAGCATAGAGGTCAAGACTCAACAGGAATAGCCACAATGGAAAATACTGTTTTTCATATACATAAGGCTAAGGGTCAGGTTAATACTGCTTATAGAACGAGAGATATGAGGAATTTAATCGGCAAAATTGGATTGGGTCATGTTAGGTATGCAACAAAGGGATCAGCAGAAAGTGTAGAAGAAGCGCAGCCTTTTTACGTTAATGCTCCTTATGGAATTGTTTTGATACATAATGGAAACTTAACGAATACAAGAGATTTAGAAAAACAATTATTTAATATTGACAAGCGACATACAAATTCCTCAAGTGATACTGAAATGTTGTTAAATGTATTTGCTACAGAATTACAAGAACAAATTAATAATCAAGAATTAGAACCTGATATTATTTTTAATGCGGTTAAATCTTTACATAAAAGAATTCAGGGATCATATGCTTCAATTGCATTAATATCAGGACATGGTTTATTAGCATTCAGAGATCCTTTCGGCATAAGGCCTTTAGTCATAGGGAAAAGACTTTCATTAACTACAAAAAAAGAAGAGTGGATGGTTGCTAGTGAATCTCTAGTGCTTGAGAATAACGATTATCAAGTAGTGAGAGATGTAGATCCTGGAGAAGCTGTTTTTATAAATCTTAATGGGGAGTTTTTTTCTAAGCAATGTTCTGAAAATCCAATGTTATTTCCTTGTGCTTTTGAATATGTTTATTTAGCTAGGCCAGATTCAATTATGAATGGAATTTCAGTTTATAAAGCTCGTTTAAAGATGGGAGATTATTTGGCAGAAACAATAAAAGAGACAATTAATTCTGGAGAGGTAGATGTAGTTATGCCTATTCCTGATTCTTCTCGTCCTGCGGCAATGCAAGTTGCAAGACAGTTAGGGATAGAATATAGGGAAGGTTTTTTTAAAAACAGATATGTTGGCCGAACATTCATAATGCCTGGTCAGCAGAAACGTAAGAAATCTGTAAGACAAAAATTAAATGCTATGAGTGCAGAGTTTAAAAATAAAAATGTATTAATTGTTGATGACTCGATAGTAAGAGGTACTACTTCAAAAGAAATTGTTCAGATGGCTAAAGATGCAGGAGCAAATAAAGTTTTTTTTACATCAGCAGCTCCTCCTGTCCGTTATCCTCACGTTTATGGAATTAATATGCCTAATAGAGATGAATTAATAGCTCACGATAGAACAATAAGTGAAATTGCTGATCATCTTGATATTGATGATCTTGTTTATCAAAGTGTTGAAAGTTTGCGTAAATCTATAATAAGTAATACGCCTATTAAGGATTTGGAAATGAGTTGTTTTACTGGTTCTTATGTAACAGGTACAGTAAACCAGGAATACTTAAATTGGGTTGAAAATGAATATAAATCTTAGTTGAGAAAACTTTCAAGTCGGAAACAATTTTCAAGAAATTCATCTTTATCTAATTTTAAAAAATCAATTAAAAAATTTGATTTATTAGATTTGAAATTTAATTTATTTAGGTCCAATCTTGCAGATTTATTTTTATTAGTTTCAATATCAAGGTAATAGTTACTTGTCATTATTTTGAAGAAGTAATCGTTTTTAAGTTGGGTTTTTTCATTCAAGTATCCCAAACTGTATTCATTTGAGTAATAAATTTCTTTACTATTTATACAAAAGATTTTTCCTTGTTTCGATATTAAAAAAATATTTTCTTCATTACCATATGTACAACAAGAAACGATTTTTTCAGTTGGTAAAAGTTTTGCAAGTATTAATCCTTGTGATTGTCTAGAAGTTGGCGTTATAAATTTATTTGATAAATTAAACCTAAAAATTCTTCCTATTGAGGTTAATATCATTAAATCTTTGTTTTCATTTGAAATAAATGAATCGATTGTGTTTAAATTATTTTTTAATTTTGTAATCGTGAAAGACCTATTACTTTTAATCATATCTTCATCAAATAAAACTTTTTTAAATCTTCCATCTGAATTCAAGATGCATAAATAATTTTTAAATTCTTTTTTAATTGAATGAAAATTTATTATTTCACTAGGATGTATATTTCCAAGAATTTTATTATCTAATTTATAATCTTTATTTACATTTGACTCCCAATCAATGTTAAAAACTTTTCCTGTATTTGTGATTCCAATTAATTTTATATTTTTTTCAATATTGCATATAAATTTTTGAATATTTTTATTGTCTATAACTTTGTTTACAACTTCAAATGATTTTTTGTAATTCCCTAAAATCATTCTTTTTAAATAAAGTCTATTGTCTATGTATAATTTAGTTTTTTTATTTATAAATTCTTCTAATATCTGATTATTAAGCGCTTCAAATTCTTCATTTTGATTTATATTTTTAATTACTTTTGTTTTTCGTAATACATTATATTTTTTCTTTAATATTAATAATTCTTCTATAAGTAATTTAAGTAATAATTCTCTTTCGTTCAATAATTTTTGAAAATAATTCTTTTTTTCTTCCAAATTTTTTATTTCATCATCAATTTGTTTCTTTTCTAGATTTGTTAATTTTCTTAGTGGCATATCCAAGACTGAATTTGCTTGTTTATCATTCAAGAAAAAATTTTCAATTAATTTTGATTTAGCTTCCGAGGAATTTTCTGATTCTTCAATAATTTCTACAACCTTTTTTATATTTTTTGTGGCTTTACTCAAACCTTCTGATATTTCAAGTTTTTCCAGTGTGTTTTTTAGAAAATAGTTTGTTCTTTTTCTAATTGTTTCTTCTCTAAATTCAAGAAAATAGTTGAGATATTTTTTTAGGTTTAGTTGTACAGGCTTGCCTTTAATTAAAGCTAAGAATATTGCGCCAAAGTTTGTTTGGAGAGTTGTTTTTTTATATAAATTAGAAATAACAAGTTCAGAATTAGAATCTTTTTTTAGTTCTATTACAATTCTCATTCCATCTCTGTCGCTCTCATCCCTAATATCAGAAATCCCTATAATCTTTCCCGAATTAACAAGTTCTGCGAGTTTTTCAATCCAACCTGCTTTATTAATTTGGTAAGGAAGTTCCGTAATGATTAGTGCATTCTTTTTATGTTTACCTTTGCCTAAATTTACCTCTTCCGTATTTATAACTCCTCTTATTGTTATGGATCCTTTTCCAGTTTCATAAAGTTCCTCTATTGCAGGACTATATATTAATTCTCCGCCTGTAGGAAAATCAGGTCCTTTGATAATGTTAGAAAGTTTTTTATTACTTATATCTTTATTTTTTACTAAAGTAACTAAGCCATCAACAATTTCGCCTAGGTTGTGAGGTGGAATATTTGTTGCCATTCCAACAGCAATACCTGATGAGCCGTTCAACAATAAAAATGGAAGTTGGGCTGGAAGAACATCTGGTTCTTTTTGAGAACCGTCAAAGTTATTTGAAAAGTTTACTGTTTCTGATCCAATTTCTTCAAGAAAACCTTTATGAGCTATTGATGATAATCTGGTTTCAGTATATCTCATTGCTGCTGGCGGGTCATTATCTACAGATCCAAAATTTCCATGGCCGTCAAGAGTAGGATATTTAGTTGAGAAATTTTGTACTAGCTTTACTAATGCATCATATACTGCTTGATCTCCGTGAGGATGATACTTTCCAAGCACATCTCCAACAACTCTTGCGCATTTCCTAAATGGTTTATCAGGTGTTAAGCCTAATTCGTACATCGCAAATATGATTCTTCTTTGGACAGGCTTAAGACCGTCTCTTGCATCAGGCAACGCACGTCCAACTATTACGCTCATAGCATACTCCAAATAAGAACGTTGCATTTCTTCTTGAAGTGAGATGGAAGTGAAGTTTTTCTTATCCATTACAGCGCAAAATTGAATAATTATTAATTAACTAAATTAAGACTAATAGGTAAAAAATTATTTACCAGTATTGAACATTAAGATGATTCATTTATTTTGGATTTTGCCAATATTACATCTTTTTTTAGTAGTTCATTTTTTAGAAGAATTTCTGTAGAGGCTTGTAATTTTTCTCCCCATAACTGTTCTTTTCTATAATCATAATTAACATATTTGGGATCTTTAGCCAAAGCTTTTTTTGCTAACTGAATTGCTAATTTAGTATCATGGTTATTGATACATGTGGCTAGGCCTAGTAATGGTTCAGCATTTTCCTCAATTGCGATTGCACTTTCAAAAAGTCTGATTGAGAGATTTATATTGTTTCTCTCAAAATAAGCTAAACCTTGATTATTGATTGCTTGCCAGAAATCAGGCTTGATTTTTATAGATTTATCAAATAATTTGATAGCTCCCAAATAATTTTTTTCCATTAAAAAAATATTTCCTAATTGAAAAATAGCTTTGTGGTTATTAGGCTCAATCTTTATTCCTTTTTCTAAAGAACTCTTTGCTTTTGCTTGTTGGGAAATTTTTAAGTAAACATTACTTTGAGCAAAATATACTTCGCTATTATTTGAATTGATTTGTTTTGCTTCGTTTAGCGAATTTAATGCGTTTTTGTATTTTTTGTTAGCTATTTGTGCTTCAGCCAAAATCAACCATAGTTTTTCATCCTTTGGATTTATTTTTACAGCTAATTTGGCTAAGTTAAGACTGTCTTCATATTGACCAAAATAAAGTAGTTGATATGCATTTTTGCCAATATATAAACTTTGCTTTCTTATATTTTTTATTGTTGGGAAATAATAATATGGAACTATTGCTTGAACAATTTTTATTTGAAAAAAGTAAAAACAGATCAAGGAGATCCAGATTATTTTTTTTAAAAACTTCTTCATATTTTGATTTTTTTATTCTTTATATTTGCTCGTATGTTTCTTCTCCACATCCATGGTTTAATTCTTTTTAATGTAGTTCCTTTAAGATTTTCTTGCCACGTTTTATCGTCCCAATTAAGGGACTCAATATTAAGATTTTTAATCCATTCTTTCTGTGTAGTTTCATAATTATTGTTGTATGGCACTGATTTATTCCAGGGACAAACATCTTGACAAATATCACATCCTGCAACCCATCCACCTAAATTTTTTTCTATTTTCTTTGGAATAGTTTTATTTCTGCTCTCTATTGTGTGATACGCAATGCATAGATCTGATTGTATTACAAAGGGTTCTACGATTGCATTTGTGGGACAATGTCTCATACAAATATCACATTTTCCACAAAGTGATTGATGAGGTTTATCTGGCATTAAATCTTTTGTGAGAATCATAAAACCCAAAGTAAACCAAGAACCATTTTTTTTGCTGATTAAATTACTATTTTTACCTATCCAACCAATACCTGCCTCCTCTGCCCATGCTTTTTCAAGAAGTGGAGAGGTATCAACACATATTTTCCATTTGCAATCTGGTATTTCTAGGTTGATCCATTTACCAATATTCTTCAATTTTTTGTGAATCACTTTATGATAATCCTCACCTTGGCTAAATTTAGCTACCTTGAGGAAATTATTGTTGTTGTTTTGTGAATTAATGTAAGTAAATCCAACACATAAAACACTTTTTGCATCTTCAAACAGTGAGCCAATATTTTTTCTTTTTTCTGATTCCATCCATTTCATTTCAGCATGATAGTTATTTGATAACCATCTTTCTAATGCATTAGTTCTTAATTTTATGCGCGAACTACCTGTTATTGAAGCTATGCCTGCAACTGCAAAACCTTCAATAATAGCTTTTTCTTTTAATTTTTTACTTATTTCTTTTTTGTCTTGAATCGTATCAATCATTTCTTTTTCTTTATAGCATTTCTTTTAAAAGTTATATTTGGAGAATAAACTTATAAATAAAATAGATATATTTTAAGAAAAATATATCCTAACTTAGTAAAAACAGTTAAATTATTAGTAAAGTTAATTTAGTTAATACGTTATTTTGGTTGAATCTAATCAAAATCAAGATTCGAATTTAGGATCTAGGCTTCAACAAGATCTCAAAAATGATCTTATTGCTGGGTTGTTAGTTGTAATACCCTTAGCAACAACAATCTGGCTTTCATCATTAGTTAGTAAATTTGTTTTAACGTTAGTTACTTCAGTACCAAAGCAACTAAATCCTTTTATTACTTTAAATCCTTTATTACAAGATTTAATTAATCTCACCCTAGGTTTAACAGTTCCTTTATTAGCTATTTTGCTAATAGGCTTGATGGCGAGAAATTTTGTAGGAAGATGGTTATTAGAATTCGGAGAGGGTACTTTATCAAAAATCCCAGTAGCTGGAGCTGTTTATAAAACTCTTAAACAATTGCTAGAAACTTTCTTAAGTAATAAATCTAATAGATTTAGACGAGTTGTTTTAGTTGAATATCCTCGTGAAGGACTATATAGTGTAGGTTTTGTTACTGGAGACGTAGGTCCTTCTCTACAGCCAGATTTGGAAGAAAAGTTACTTAGTGTTTTCATCCCTACAGCACCAAACCCTACTACTGGTTGGTACACACTCGTTCCTGAGTCTTCTGTTAAGGATTTGGATATTTCTGTTGAAGATGCTTTTAGAACAATAATTTCTGCTGGGATAGTCAATCCAGATGAGAAAAATAACACCACAAATCCAACATTTTCAAAATTGTTTTCTCAATTACGTGCTTCCACTAATACTTCTTCTTAATTGATGCATAATAGATCCCTTTCTAGAGAATTATCTTTAATTTCTCTTGGCCTTATAAAAGATAAAGGTGATTTTAAACTAAATAAATTTCAGATAGAAGAAATTTTTGAATCTGCTTTGGATTCTCTAATAAATCATTGCAGAGAGGAATTAGATAATTGCGAGTCAGAGTTAGAAAATGCTTCACAAAAAATATTAGATAGTGAATTGCAAGAAGGTATTGATTCCTCTTATTCAAATGTTCGAGATGAGTTAAAAAAATCTCTGACAAAAATTGAAACTGTAATGAATACACTCTCAATCACTTTAGATTTTCCTAAATTAATTGTTTCTAGCGGTCAAATAGATATTAGAGAGGATGTAAATCAAAGGATTTGTAATATTATTAATAATCTTAAAAGTATTGATTCTGATATCGATCAAGTAATGGATGGTTGGAGATTAAAAAGATTACCAAGAATTGATAGGGATATTCTGCGTTTAGCTTACGTGGATATCAATTTTTTGGACACGCCTGTCGCTGTTGCTTGTGATGAGGCTGTTAATTTAGCTAATAAATATAGTGATTTGCAAGGAAGAAAATTTATTAATGGAGTTTTAAGGAGATTACAAACAATTTAATTCTCATAATTATTTGATATAAATAAATAGTGTTTAGAAAATTTTAATTACGAACTATAGATAATAATGACTAATACTGATTCTGATAATTCTCGTGAATGGGCTGCACAAGCTTATGCACTTTTAAAAAAACGACAGGAAGAACAAAAGCAAGAATTAGAGAAACAGGAAGAACAAAAGCAAGAATTAGAGAAACAGCAAGAACAAAAGCAAGAATTGATTGATAAACCTAATAAAGAAAATATTGTTGGAGAGTTTAAAACTATTGCTGAAACTGAATTAGGAGAATTTGATGATAATTTTACTTGGTCGGCAATGGTATTAGCTGCTCAAGGAAAAAAAATAAATCAAATATCGATTGATGAAATTGATTGGTTAACTAAATTACGCAGAGGATTAGAAGAAACCCGTAAAGGATTTGTTACTGAATTATTGGATAAATTGGGAGATGATCCTCTTACTCCTGAATCTCTTGATGATTTAGAGACTTTATTAATAAGAGCTGATGTTGGGATTAATTCAACCGATAAAGTTATAAGTTCTCTTAGAACAAAATTAAACGAGGAAGTCGTGGGTGGAGAAGCAGGAATAAAATTTTTGAAGAAGGAATTAAAATTAATTATCGATAAACCAATAAAAAATTCGGGCTCTGATCTTTTAGTTCCCCAAAAGGGTAAGTTAAATGTCTGGTTATTAGTAGGAGTTAATGGTGTTGGTAAAACTACTACATTGGGAAAATTAGCATATCTGTCATCAAAAAGTAATTATAATACTTTGATTGCTGCTGCTGATACTTTTAGAGCTGCTGCAGTAGAACAACTTAAAGTGTGGGGAGATAGAAGTAATGTTGACGTTATATCTAATCAATCAAAAAATGCTGATCCAGCTGCTGTGGTTTTTGATGCAATTAATTCTGCAAAAAAAAGAAATGTTGAGTTATTACTTGTTGATACAGCAGGTAGATTGCAAACAAAAAATAATTTAATGGATGAATTAGCAAAAATAAAAAAAATTATTGATAAAAAGGTCCCAGATGCAATTGTTGAATCATTATTAGTTTTAGATGCAAGTCAGGGACAAAATGGCTTAAAACAAGCAAAAAGCTTCGCTAAATCAGCAGACTTAAGTGGGGCAATTATTACTAAATTAGATGGCACTTCTAGAGGAGGTGTCTCTTTAGCTGTATCTGAAGAAGTAAATTTGCCAATAAGGTTTATTGGGGCTGGAGAAGGTATAAAAGATTTGAGACCATTTAATAGTTATGAATTTGTAGAGGCTATGCTTGCAGATAAATAAATATTTAATTAATTTTTTTTAAAAACTTAAATTTAATGTTAAAACATACTTATCTATTAGATTTGCTTTGACAAATAATCAAAAAGAAAAAATATTTTCGAATAAATTTATCCAAAATTTTTTAGAAAATGATTCTAAAGTAACTCTAAAAAATAAATATAAATTTGCTGAAATTGCATCCTCCTTAGCATATTATTTAAAATCTTTTTCCAACATAAATAAATTACTGGATTATGTATGCTTAATTTTTAAACATATTTTTTCTGAGAATATAATTGTAATTATTCCTTTGAATTACGAGGGGGAGATATGGAATGAAAATATAAAAATTTCAGTTAATTACGAATATTTAACGATTGAAGAAGAAATTAATAGTTTTTTGGACCAATTTCATTTCTCAAAAAATTTTAAAATAAAAGAAATTCTAACTTTTGAAAATGCTTTAAAAAATAAATTTAAAGAATATAAAATTGAAACAAAAAAAATAATATCTAGAGGCAAATGTAGAGGATTTATTTATATTTTTAGCGAAGCTATTTCTAGACAGTCGATTACTGAAGATAGTAATTTTAATTTTATTGAAAATTGTCTAGCTGTTGGATTAGAAAATCACTACTTAATAAAAACAAAGAAAAAGCATGAAAATGTAGATAGAGAAATTTCTACTGGTGCAGAAATTCAATCTCAACTACTCCCGGATTATTGCCCAATCATCCATGGTATAGACTTGGCCGCACATTGTAGACCAGCTCTTCAGCTCGGTGGAGATTACTATGATTTTATGTGCTTAAAGACGAATATCTCTGAAAAAAGGAAAGAAAAATCAAGATGGGCTTTTGTAATAGGTGATGTCATGGGCAAAGGGATTCCAGCCGGTCTTTTAATGACTATGTTAAGAGGAATGCTTCGTGCAGAGGTTCTTACAGGTCTGCCTCCAGATAGAATTTTGCATGATTTGAATCAACTAGCAATCAATGATTTAGATCAATCTCATAGATTTGTGACATTATTTTACTCAGATTATGATCCTAGAACTAGAAAATTGAGATTCGCTAATGCAGCACATAACCCTCCTCTGCTTTGGAAAAATTCAGATCAGAAAATTATTAAATTAGATGCAAAAGGATTTGTACTTGGGCTACAAACAGATGCTGAATATCACTGTGGTGAAATCAAGCTTAATCAAAATGATTTAGTTCTTTATTACACAGATGGAGTAATTGATACTTCTAACTCTTTAGGACAAAGATTTGATGAGGAAAGATTAATTAAAACCCTCACAAAATTATGCAAGCAATCTTATACATCCCAAGAAATCTTAAATAAAATATTTAAAAAGTTAGATGATTTTACAGGGCAAAATAGACATCTTGAAGATGATGCCTCGATGGTTATTTTTCAATTGAAATAGATATTTTTTGTCACTTATATAAAAAAATGCTTTATTAGAGATACTTAAAGTTACTAAATGATATGGCAAAAGTTTGGAGTAAAAGGTTTGATAATGCACTTGACCCTTTTATTGAAAAGTTTAATGCCTCAATTGGTTTTGATAGAAAGCTTATTTTGGAAGATTTAGATTGTTCGATTGCTCATGCAAAAATGCTTGGCAAAACAAAAGTTTTATCCTCTTCTGAGGCTTACCAAATTATTAATGGTTTAGAATTAATAAAAGTTGAGTATTTGGAGGGTAAATTTTCTCCTAGTCCACCTTCTGAAGATATTCACTATTGCATAGAAGAAAAGCTGATAAGTTTAATTGGTGAAACTGGAAAAAAATTACACACAGGTAGAAGTAGAAATGATCAAGTTGGAACAGATATAAGATTGTGGCTAAGAAAAGAGATTGACAATATTGAAATTTTAATAACCGATTTGCAAAAATCCTTCTTAAATCTTGCGAAATCCAATATTTATACCTTAATTCCTGGATATACCCACATGCAAAGAGCGCAACCATTATCTTTGGCTCATCATTTATTGGCTTACATAGAAATGCTCCAAAGAGACCGTGAAAGGTATAAAGAAGTACGCTCAAGAGTTAATATTTCTCCCTTAGGAGCTGCAGCATTAGCTGGAACAAAAATAAAAATAGATAGACACTTTACAGCTTCAGAATTGGGTTTTAAAAAGATTTATAAAAACAGTATTGATGCAGTAAGTGATAGAGATTTTTGTATAGAGTTTGTTTCTGCATCTGCTATATTGATGTCTCATTTAAGTAAAATTTCAGAGGAAATAATTTTATGGGTAACTGATGAATTTTCTTTTGCAAAATTAACAGATAAATGTGCCACAGGAAGTAGCCTAATGCCGCAGAAAAAAAATCCTGACGTTCCAGAATTGATAAGAGGTAAGACAGGCAGAGTTTATGGACATCTCCAGGCATTGTTAACGATGGTCAAAGGGGTACCACTTTCTTATAATAAGGATTTTCAAGAGGATAAAGAGCCGATTTTTGATACTGCAGAAACAATATCTTCTTGTATTAAAGCAATGACTATTTTAATTAATGAGGGCATTGAATTTAATATTCAAAATCTATCTGATTCTGTAGAAAACGACTTTTCTAATGCTACTGATTTGGCAGATTACTTAGTTGATAAAGATGTTCCTTTCAGGACCGCTTATCAAGTTGTTGGTCAAATGGTTAAATATTGCCTGAAGAGAAAAATGTTATTTAAAAATCTTAAAATTGAAGAATTTAAAAAATTTCATCCCGAATTTGATGAGGATGTTTTTGTAGATCTTAAACCTCTTAATGTCGTTAAATCAAGAAATAGCGAAGGTGGTACAGGTTTTGTTCAAGTAGAAAAAGAAGTAAATAATTGGCAAAAAAGATTGTTACTTTGAATATCAATTATTTTTCTACAACAAGGGTATGCTTTGAAGTAGAATAGTAAAGCAACGTTATGAGACTACTCATTGTAGTTTTTTTATAAGTTAAATTTTTTTGAGTTTAAAGTGAGTATTTTTGTTGGCAATTTGCCGTTCCGCGCAGAGCGTGAAGATGTTTTACAGTTGTTTGCCCCTTTTGGTGAAGTCTTAAATTGTTCTCTTCCCTTGGAGAGGGATACTGGAAGGAAAAGAGGATTCGCATTTATTGAAATGGCAGATGAAGCGATTGAGTCAAAAGCTATTGACGGTTTGCAAGGAACGGAACTTATGGGTAGGCCATTAAGAATTAATAAAGCTGAGCCTAGAGGTTCTGGTGGATCTCGTAGAGGAGGAAGAGGCGGAGGTGGCGGCTACGGCGGCAATGGATCTAATAGCTCTAACGCTAATAAATCCTCTGGAGCAGAAGGTTGGGAAGACAGAAGTTATGGAAATTCTTCTGATAACTCTGAATATGAAAATGGGAGAAGCAGAAGAAAAAGGGGAGTGTCCAATGAGAGCAATGCTTCAAACGAGACAAATTAGTAACCCATTTCTTCAAGCGCGGTAGTTAATTTAAATAGATATTCAATATTTAATTCTTTTTTTAAAGATTTATTTGAAATTTGATTTCTCCAAATTTTTGCTTTTGGTATACCTTCAACTAAATTTATAAGATGTTTACAAATATCCCAAGATTTTCCTCCATTAATTAAATGTGCTTCTATGTATGGAATTAAGGAAAATATAATATTGGATGCAGATTTGGGTTTTTTATGAATTCCATAAATCTTCTCATCAATTTCAGACCATCTCAACGGATGTTTATATATTGACCTACCAATCATGACTCCATCAAAATCATTCAAGGCTTTTAATGATTGATCGATATTTGTTAAACCCCCATTGATTTCTATTAATAATTCTGGATTTGATTTTTTCAATTTTTTTACTACATCATAATTTAGTGGAGGTATGGTCCTGTTTTGTTTTGGATTTAGACCTTTTAATATTGCTTTTCTTGCATGAACTGTAAATCTGTCTGCACCAGCACTTGCGATAATTCTTACGAAATTATTCAAGTTAGCGAAACTATCATCATTATCTACACCGATTCTGTGTTTGATCGTAATCGGTAAGTTGCAATTATTTTTTAAGGACTCTATACATTTTGCTACTTTTTCAGGATCTTTCATAAGTGAAGCGCCAAAATTTCCAGAACAGACCCTTGGACTCGGACAACCAACATTAAAGTTTATTTCGTCATAACCCCAATCCTGTGCCATTTGTGCTGCCTCTTTAAGGATTTTAGGATCGTCCCCACCAAACTGAATCGATATAGGGTGTTCTTCATCATTAAAATCTAGAAAATTTTCTTTTTTACTCGTATAAACTAAACTTTGGGCCACAATCATTTCCGTATACAAAAGAGCTTCAGAACTTATTTTTCTCATTATCATTCTGAAATGTTTATCAGTACAATCCATCATTGGAGCAATACTTAATTTATGAATATTTTTAATAGAATCAGGATATATGGAACTCATTACTTTTTATGTGAGTAAATATATGAATCAATTTTTATCAAGAAGAACTTTTATTCTAATTCCTACTATGTCAATACTAAAAACATTTTTTAAGCCTATGCAAGTTTTAGCTTCTTCGCTTGCTTCTAAAGAGGAGTGGAATTTATCAAAAGAAGAATGGAAATCTAGACTAAGTCCAGAATCCTATTATATTTTGAGGGAGGAAGGCACTGAAAGAGCTTTCAGTAGCGAATTAAATAATGAGAAAAGAAAAGGGGTTTTTCACTGCGCAGGATGTGATTTACCACTTTTTCTCTCAGATAAAAAGTTTGATAGCGGCACTGGATGGCCAAGTTTTTGGGATCCAATTCAAGGATCAGTTGCAACAAAGGTTGATTTTAAACTCATTGTCCCAAGAACCGAATATCACTGCTCTAGATGCGGAGGTCATCAGGGACATGTTTTTAATGATGGGCCGCTTCCTACAGGGAAAAGATACTGTAATAACGGATTAGCATTAAGGTTTGTTCCTGACTAAATATTTGTGCGGCCTTCCGCAACTTGTTTTGTGCATCACTTTATTGGAAAATAGTTTTATTAAATTTTAAAAAAATGATTGAAAATCAATCAGACAATATTGATGATAAAGAAAATGATGATTCTAATCAGGATAATGCCCCTGGAGATACATCATCTACCAAAAATTCAACTACCGAAAATGATGAATTACCTTCTCAAAAAACAGAAGAAATAAATACTGAAGAATTAAAAAATACTATTTCAAATAATGATGCAAGATTAGAACAATTAGAAAAAGAGCATGAAACATTAAAAAATCAATATGTAAGGATTTCAGCCGATTTTGATAATTTCAGAAAAAGGCAGTCTAGGGATCAGGACGATTTAAAAATCCAACTCGTTTCAAAGACTTTAACTGCAATTCTTCCTATTGTTGATAATTTCGAGAGAGCAAGACAACAACTTAAACCAGAAAATGAGGAAGCTCAAGCTCTTCATAGAAGTTATCAAGGATTGTATAAACAATTGGTAGAAGTTCTAAAACAACAGGGAGTGTCACCCATGAGAGTTGTCGGTCAGCAATTTGATCCAAGCTTGCATGAAGCGGTATTAAGAGAACCTAGTGATGAGTTTGAAGAGGATTTTATTATTGAAGAATTGCAGCGAGGATATCATCTAGAAGGTAAGGTTTTGAGACATGCATTGGTTAAGGTTTCTATGGGACCTGGTAAACAAAATTCACAAGAGGAAGTAGAAAAGGATAAAGTTGAAGAGAGTATTGATTCAGAGGAAAATACTTCTGAAGATGTATAAATTCCAAATTTTTACTTGAGCGTTTTTTAATGGCTGATTTTTATCAAATACTTGGAGTTTCACGAGATGCTGACGCTGATACCTTAAAAAGGGCTTATAGAAAATTAGCAAGACAATATCATCCTGACGTTAATAAAGAACCTGGTGCTGAAGATAAATTTAAAGAAATTGGCAAGGCTTACGAAGCATTAGCTGATCCTGAAACTAGAGCTAGATATGATCAGTTTGGAGAGGCTGGTCTCGGAGGTGCAGCTGGAATGCCTGATATGGGCGATATGGGTGGGTTTGCAGATTTATTTGAAACCTTTTTTAATGGCTTTGGTGGGCAAACTCCACAGGGAGGAAGAACTCAAAGAAGAGGTCCTCAACAAGGAGATGATTTAAGATATGACCTTACTGTTGATTTTAAAGATGCAATATTTGGCCAACAAAGAGAAATCACAATTCCTCATCTTGAGACATGTGAAGTCTGTAGGGGAACAGGTGCCAAACCAGGAACCGGTCCAAAAACTTGCACAACTTGTGGAGGAAGTGGACAAGTTAGAAGAGCTACTAGAACACCTTTTGGCAATTTCACACAAGTAGCTGAATGTCCTTCATGTAATGGAACTGGTCAAATAATCTCAGATCCATGTACAAGTTGCGGTGGTAACGGAGTAAAGCAAGTCAGAAAAAAATTACGAATTAATATTCCTGCAGGAGTTGATACTGGCACTAAATTAAGAGTTTCCGGTGAGGGAAATGTTGGTTTGAAAGGGGGTCCACCTGGAGATCTTTATGTTTTTATAAAGGTTAAGAATGATTCAAAACTTAAAAGAGATGGTGTAACTATTTACTCAGAAATAGCAGTGAGTTATTTACAGGCTATTTTAGGTGACACTGTAAAAATCACTACAGTTGATGGAGATGTTAATTTAAAAATTCCAAGTGGCACGCAGCCAAATACAACTCTTTCACTTGAGAATAAAGGGGTACCTAGACTTGGTAATCCGGTTGCGAGAGGAAATCATGAAGTCTCAATAAAAGTAAAATTACCAACTCGTATAACCGACGCAGAACGAGAGCTTTTAGAGGGTTTAGCTTCTCAATATTCAGATAAAAATATTAACTCCAGTAGTGGACTTTTTAGTAAATTATTTGGTAAAGAATCTTAATGACTTCCTTAAAGCATTTGGATCTTAAATCTGTTCCCTGTCCTTTAAATGTCGTCAAAATTAAATTGGCTTTGGAGAAGTTATCTAAAAATGAACAACTTATTATTGAACTAGATAAAGGCGAACCAGAAGAAATGGTATTAAGCAATTTAAAAGAGATGGGATGTTTGTTTAAACAAATCAAAGAAAATGAAAAATTTATAAAAATAAAAATATTTTATGAAAACTAATAGTAAATATTTAGGTTTAGTTACGAAAAAATTTAATGATTTTTTTTTAGTTGATTTAAAAAATCAAGAAAACTCTGGAAATTGCGAGAAATTTTTATGTAAGGTTAAGAAATCAATAAATTTCAAGGATCAATTAATTTATGTTGGAGACGAAGTAGCAATTGAAAAAATTGATTTTAAAAGTAAACGCGCAGTAATAACAAGTCTAAAAAAAAGAAAAAATCTTTTAGTTAGACCCTCAGTTGCAAATATTTCTAACATATACGTTACTTTTTCCGTTGAAGAACCAGAGTTAAATTTATCTCAAGTTAATAGGTTTTTGATATCAGCAGAATCAATTGGAGTTGAAGTCTCATTAGTTTTGACAAAGTGTGATTTAATTTCTGATAAAAGAAGATCATATCTACTTGATAAATTTGAGGAATGGGGTTACCAAGTAATAACTTTAAATTTACAGAAATCAGATTGCTTTAAAAATTTATTAGCCGAGTTAAAGGAAAAAGAATGTTCAATTTTTATGGGTCCATCAGGAGTTGGCAAAACTACTTTGCTAAATATGATTATTCCAGGTCTTCAAAATAGTACTTCTCCAGTTTCCAATAAAATTAAGAGAGGAAAAAATACTACTCGAAATGTTGAGTTATTTTCTATGTCGAATCAAAGTTACATTGTGGATACTCCTGGTTTTAATATGCAACCTCTAGAGGTTGATATTAAGTTGTTACCAAATCTTTATTCAGAAATATATAAACAGGTAATCGAAGAAGGAATTAAGTGTAAATTTCGTAACTGCTTACATTTAAACGATGAGGGATGTAATTTAAATAAATCCTTCGAAAGATATTCTTTTTATAAAGAAATGGTTGAGTCTTCTAAGAGTCACTATTATCAAAACCAGGAAGATTAAGATTTAATCCACCAGTCAAATCATTCATCCTTTCTTTCATAGTTGTAGTTGATAATTCATGAGCTTTTTGAATAGCTTGTAGGATGTTTTGCTCTATTTGTTCTTTATTTGCATTTAAGATATTTTCTTGTACTTCTACCTTTAAAGGAAGTTGGTTTCCACTTATCCAAACTTTTATCATCTCATCATCACTTTTGCCTTCAATCTCCATATTTTCAAGTTCATCTTGTAATTTTTGAGCATCTTGCTGAATTTGTTTAGCTTTTTTAAAAGCTTCCGTAAGTTGTCCAAAGTTAGGAAGTCCAAAACCCGCCATTTTGTAAAAACGTTTCTTTAATTAGGATAGTCAAAACCAATCATTCTTACTTCCGGTTGCAAATAAATCCCTTTGTTTTGTAGTACTTTTTGTTGAATTACTGTTATTAATTCATAAATATCTTTTGAACTTGCCGAAGAAGTGTTAATTATAAAATTTGAATGCATTGTAGAAATTTCAGCACCGCCAATTTTAAATCCCTTTAAACCCATATCATCAATTAATTTTGCTGCATAATTATTTTCAGGATTTTTAAAAACACTACCAAAACTTGGTAGATGATATGGTTGTGTTTCTGTTTTTAATTTAAGGTTATGTTTGGTTGTTTTAATCAATTTTTCTTGATTTCCATAAGGTTCAAAATGTAATCTTGCACTAATAATTGTTAAATCATTTCTTTGAAAAGAGCTAAATCTATACTCAAAATTGATATCTTTTTTCTTAATTTCAATTTTTTCATGAGTTTTATTATTAATAACTTTTACGGAAATAAGATTTTTTGCTAGCGATAAATTACCTGTGCCAGCATTCATATAAATTGCTCCTCCTAATGTTCCTGGAATTCCAACAGCCCATTCTCCTCCTTGTAATCCATTTTTAGCAAGAGAATTAGATAATGTTGGGAGCATTACACCTGCTTCCGCTTCAACAATTCCTGAATATGGCTCTATCTTTAGTAATTTCAATTTTTTTGTACAAATAACTAAGCCTTTTATGAAAATATTATTTATTAAAAGATTTGAACCTGCGCCAATTATTTGACATCTTTGTTTGTTTAAATTAGCCCATTTTATTAGATATGAAAGTTCTTCAATGCTTCTTGGCTCAGCAAAATATTCAGCCACTCCTCCCACTTTTATAGTTGTATAACTACTTAAATTACAGTTTTCAGAAAATTTTTTTTTATTCATAAATTAGTTATTTATTTTAATTATTTTTTTCATTTAAAATTGACCATAAATTATGACAATCACCAGCTCCCATATTCAAAATCAAATCCCCTTTTTGAGTTAATTTGTAAAAATTCTTTGTAACTGCATAATAATTATTTATGTAATTAACATTTTTATTTTTTTTATAAATTAAATCAGTGATAATTTTCGAAGTAATTTTATCTTCGTTTTCTTCTCCTGCCCCATAAATACTGGTTACATAAATAACATCTGCTTTTGATAATTCTTCAGCGAATTCTTTAGTAAATTGCTTTACTCGAGAGTATCTATGAGGTTGAAATATAGCTATTAATCTACTTTTTTGACATTTATTATTATGTTTTTGCTGAATCAATAATCTTCCTAATTTAATCGTCTCTTTTATTTCGTTTGGGTGATGTGCATAATCATCATATAAACTTCTTTCATCTATTTGGCCTCTAAATTCAAATCTTTTTTTTGGTAGTTTCAGATATTTTACATTTTTCTTAATTTCTATAAAATCTACTCCTATCATTCTTGAAGCTGCAATTGCTGCGGTGATATTAGATAGATTGTGTAACCCTGGAATTGGAATATTTAAACTACTAATAAATTTTTCATTTTCATAATATTTTCCAATTGTATACCTTGAATTAATTTCAGTCGGAATAATTGCATAAGCTACGTTTTTAGCCGTAGTGTTTGACCACTTATAATTAGAATAAAAATTATTTCTTGAGGTTTCACAATCAAAATTAAGTAATAATTTTTTCGAGTGTGTAGCAAAACTTTTAAAAGAAGATATTACTTCACTTAAATTTGAAAAATGATCGCAATGATCAAAATCAATGTTATTGATTATTCCAATATCAGATTTATATTTGTTAATTGTGCCATCAGATTCATCAACTTCAGCTACCAAGTATTTTGTATTTTCTAAGTGACAATTAGAGTTGTAGATAGGAATTATTCCTCCAGTTATTGAAGAAGAATTATGTGTACATAATTCAAGTATTGTAGAAAGAAATGTACTGGTTGATGTTTTTCCGTGGCTGCCTGCTACTGCCAATACAGTGTAATTGCTCATTAGCATTGCAAGTATCTCTGAACGATGTTTTATTGATAAATTTTTTTCTCTACAGTACGAAAATTCTTCATTTTCTGGCTTGATGGCGGAGCTTACAACAAAATTAATTAATTTGTTGGAAAATTTTGAAATAACAAATTCAATATTTTGTCGAACTTGAGAAGTAAAGATTACTGCACCTAATTTTTCTAATTTATTTGTTTCATCGTTTTTAACTAAATCAGATCCTGAAACTGAACAACCTTTTTTAAGTAAACCCATTGCTAATGCTGACATCCCAATGCCTCCAATTCCAATAAAATGAAAATGACTTTTCAATAGTAATTCTTTATCCAATGTTTATCTTTTACTTAAATCAAAATAACTTCTAAGTTGAATTTTGCTATTTTTTCTTAAAAAAAATGTTTTTTTTTCTTGAATTAATACAAAACTAGACTTATTTGCTTAATAAATCAAAAAAGACTTACGTTATTGCACAAAATTCAGTATGATCAGCAACTTAGGTTAATCATTTTAGAAATTATTAGTTATGACTTTGCGTGTTGCAATTAACGGCTTTGGCAGAATTGGTCGAAACTTTATGCGTTGTTGGCTTAGTAGAGGGGCTTACACCAATATTGAAGTAGTTGGAATTAACGTGACTTCAGATCCTAAGACTAATGCTCATTTATTAAAGTATGACTCAGTCCTTGGTCAGCTTGATGGTGTTGATATTCAGTATACCGATGATACTTTTGTAATTAATAACAAGACAATTAAGTGTTTCTCTGATAGAAACCCAATGAATCTTCCTTGGAAAGACTGGGGTGTAGATTTGGTTATTGAATCTACTGGAGTTTTTAATACAGACGTAGGTGCAAGTAAGCACTTAGAGGTAGGAGCAAAAAAAGTCATCTTAACTGCTCCTGGTAAAGGCGATGGAGTTGGTACCTATGTAGTTGGAGTTAATGCTGATACATATAAACACAAAGATTATGATATTTTAAGTAATGCTAGTTGTACAACGAACTGTTTAGCTCCAGTAGTGAAAGTTCTAGACCAAACTTTTGGGATTAATAAAGGTTTGATGACTACAATCCATAGTTATACAGGGGATCAAAGAATTTTAGATAATAGTCATAGAGATCTAAGAAGGGCTAGAGCCGCAGCTACAAACATCGTTCCTACTTCTACAGGTGCTGCAAAAGCAGTAGCACTTGTATATCCAGAAATGAAAGGGAAATTAACAGGAATTGCAATGAGAGTTCCAACTCCTAATGTTTCAGCAGTAGATTTCGTTTTTGAATCTTCTAAATCTGTCACAGCTCAAGAAGTCAATAATGCTATCAAGGAAGCATCTTTAAGCTCAATGAAAGGCATTATTAAGTATGGAGATGAACCATTAGTGTCAAGCGATTATGCAGGCACCAATGAGTCATCAATTGTAGATAGCGACCTTACTATGTGTATCGGAGATAACCTCGTAAAGGTTCTTGCCTGGTATGACAACGAGTGGGGTTATAGTCAGAGAGTTGTAGATTTAGCAGAGATTGTTGCTAAAAATTGGGTATAGTTAAAAGTGTTTGAAAGGTTTGTTATTAAATAATTTGTTTTTTTTATAATCTTTAAATTCTATTGATGGTTCACCATCAGTAAAAAAACCAATTTCTTTAATATCTTTATCAAGTTTTGATAAATTTTTTGCCCATTTTTTTGGCAATGAGAAAACTAATTCATAGTCTTCACCTCCAAAAAAATAATATTCGTCCCATTTATCTCCTTTAGGCCAATCTTTATCTTTAGGTATTTTTTCATAATCTAAAAACGCTTTACAGTTGCTAGCTATTGCTAAATCTTGTAAGGCTTGAAATAGACCATCACTGCTATCAGTGCATCCTATTCTGCTTATTTTTTTATTGGAGCGAGTTTTGAGGAGATTATTTAGAAAATTTGGGTAAACTCTGGGGCGACAGAAATGTTCAATGGATTTAATGATTAATCTTTCATTAAGTGAAAATTCATTATAGAAATTAATTTTATTTTGTATCAAAAATCCCAGTTTGCTAAGACCATGAATTCCTGTAGTTAAGATTTTATCTCCTGGTTTACATGCGTTTCTTCGTAATTCAAGTTCACCTTGAATTCCGAATGCCGAAATTGAAATGATTTTTTCATTTCCCTTTGAGCAATCTCCTCCTAGAATCACCCCGCCATATTCTTTTAATGCTTTATTTATTCCGGTGTATAGTTCTTCAACCCAAATCCACTCAGTTCTAGCAGGTAGTACTAGGCTTATTGTAATACCTATAGTTTTTTTACTTCCACTGGATAATAAGTCAGAGATGTTGCTTACAACTGCTTTCCAACCAAGGTCCTCAGGACAAATAGTAATGTCATTAAAATGAATATTTTCTACCAAAGAATCAGTATTAATAAGTAAATTTTCATTTTTAGTTTTGATTAAAGCGCAATCATCTGAAATTTGGTTTTTAGGCATAAATTTTCCTAGCCTATTTATTAATTCTTTTTCCCCTATATCTTTTAGTATTTCTTTATGCATTTAATTTGAGGTTTTCAATTCCTTCTAAAACATCAATTGAAATAATTGTGTCATCTTTAGTAAGTTCTTCTAATACATCAAATCCATCTACAACGTAACCAAAGGCAGCGTTCCTCCCATCAATTAAATTACGACCTGCTGGATTTAATTCTGCTTCATATAAAAAGAAGAAAAATTGGGATGACCCATCATCAACTGCGGTATTTGAATGGGACCATCCTAGAGTTCCAAGTGTTGCAAAAGGTAATGTTGGCGTTTCTGTATAAAGACCTAAATCTTCAAAAGTTTGATTATAAAAAGTATCTTTTTCATCAGGAATTCTAATTTCTAAAGGGACGTGACGTTCTTCGTTTGTTTCAGGATCTATAAAACCAATATCTTCACCAATTGGATCACCTGTTTGCAGTACAAAAAATTCTTCTGCTCTGTTGATAGGCAAATCTTTGTAGAAGTTTTTTGAAGATAAATCTATAAATGCTCCTGAAGTAAGTGGAGCGTTAAATCCATCCACAATAGCTTGCATATCTCCTTTGGAAGTTTTTATATTGACTTTTGCTCTGCCCAGTAATCTTGGTAAATTATCAAATTCCTTGGGAATAGAGTATGGAAATTCATTTGGTAGAAAATATTCTTCTAATCCACCTATTTTATCTAAAGCATCTCTTCGGGTCGCTATAAATGAGTATTTATCCTTTGATTTAGAGTAATCTTGAAGACTATCAAAATTTTCTTTGAGCTCTAAAAATGTTTTTTCAGCAATTTTCTTTTTATCGTTTGGTAACTCTTGAATAATTTTAGTCTGGTATTTTTTTAGTAAAGATTGACATTTTGTAACAGTTTTCGTAAGAGCGGGCCATCTTCCTCCTCTTACTAGGTCACTAGTTTCTTCTAATTTGTGTTGAAGTTCCTGCAATTCAACTTGCTTGATAGGGAGGGCGTTTCTGAGGATTGCACTAGGATCTTTTACTGCATTTCCAGTAGGTAAATCAGCTAGTACTTGAGTCGGTTTTAAAAGAAAAATCTGTAAAATTACAATCGAAACAATTAAGAAAAGTTTGTTCTGATTTGATAAGAATTTTTGCATAGCACTCTTGCAGGTTTATGATCCTTGGGGATGTAATACAGGAATGATTTCCAGTAACGATTTTCGCACAGGTACTACCATCGAATTGGATGGACAAGTTTGGCGTGTTGTAGAATTTCTACATGTCAAGCCTGGCAAGGGTTCTGCTTTCGTGCGAACAAAATTAAAATCAGTTCAAAGCGGCAACGTTGTTGAAAAAACTTTTCGAGCCGGAGAATCAGTACAGCAGGCTATCCTTGAGAAGTCTAACCTGCAGCATACTTATGTGGAGTCTGGTGATTATGTTTTTATGGATATGACAAGTTTTGAAGAGACAAGACTAACCTCTGAACAAATCGGTAAAGGTGCAAAGTATTTGAAAGAGGGAATGGAGGTTAATGTGATTTTTCATAATGGTAAAGTTCTAGAAGTAGAACTTCCAATATCTATTACTTTGAAAGTTACAGAGACTGATCCTGGAGTTAAAGGAGATACTGCTAGTGGGGGCACCAAACCCGCTATTCTAGAAACAGGTGCTCAAGTTATGGTTCCTTTATTTATTTCTGTAGGAGAAATGATTAAAGTTGATACTCGTAATGACAGTTATCTTGGACGTGAAAATTAATGGCTATGAAATTAGATCATGATGATTTAAATCGCTTAATAGAGAAAATCTCTACAAGTGATATACAAGAGTTCTCGCTAGAGGGAGAAGATTTTAAACTCGAAATAAAAAGGAATGTATTTGATCAGAACCAAGTTATTAATAATTTAGTTTCTAATACTTCATTTGATAAGCAAACAATTGCTAATCAAAAAACTATTAATGATAATATCCCAGTTGTTAATGAACCTGAGGCCCCTCAGGTGGCACCTCCAGGACGTTCTGATCTAACTGAAATTACTTCTCCTATGGTTGGGACATTTTATAGAGCTGCAGCGCCTGATGAGGAACCTTTCGTCGAAGTAGGGAATAACGTTAAGGTCGGCCAAACTATTTGTATTTTGGAAGCAATGAAGTTAATGAATGAAATTGAATCTGAATTTAATGCTGAAATAGTAGAGATTCTCGTTGAAAATGGAACACCAGTTGAATTTGGTCAAGTTTTAATGCGTGTTAAGCAGTCTTGAATTGTTAGTCATTTCTACGGCAGACTTAATAGCCTCAATCATGCTTTGAGATTGAGCAATTCCTTTGCCAGCAATATCAAATCCCGTTCCATGATCAGGAGATGTTCTTATAAAAGGTAAACCGACTGTGGTATTGACTGAATAATTAAGAGCTATCACTTTCATTGGGATTAAACCTTGATCATGATACATAGCAAGAATGCCATCATGCTTTTCAGCATTTTTGTCATTCCATGCTTTTACAGAAGAATTCCAGCAACTATCTGGTGATAAAGGGCCTAATAATTCAATACCTCTATTCTTTTCATTCCAAGTAATTAATGCATCATTGAGCCAATCTTTCTCTTCATGACCTAAAATCCCTTCTTCGCCGGCGTGAGGGTTTAATCCTGCTACCTTTAAAGTAGGTTTATCAGTATAGGTATCACAAAAATCTTTGAAAAGATCCAATTTAGAGTGGATTAATTCTTTAGTTAATTTCTTGGGAACCTCTGAGAGGGCTATGTGGGTAGTAGCTAATAAAGTATTAAATCTCCAACCTGTAATTGGTGATTTAGCTGTGAATAACATGCCAACGTTTTTTACTCCACAAGACTTTGCTAGTACTTCAGTTTGACCAGAGAAGTAATGACCTGCTAGAGACCATGATTTTTTGCAAATTGGTCCAGTTACAAGTGCTGAATTGGGATATTGTTTTACAATTTCTATTGCTTTTGTTAAATATTGGAAACTTGAATCGCCGTAACTTGATTTAGGGTCATTATTTGATGAAGAAATTTCGAGATCATGTATCTTGAAATTTTTAGGATTTGCAAGGTTTTTCAATCCTAATGATCTAAGGTATTTATATGTATTTTGTAGCTTTTTTTTGGATCCAACTAATATAAAGTCAATATTTTTTGGTATCTCATTAGAACAAAGTGCTTTTAAGATTATTTCAGGTCCAATACCTGACTCATCTCCGACGCTTAGTACTATATTCAATATTTTATTTGTATTTTGAAAATTCATAAAAAATTTAAATTATTTTTTTAACTATTTAGATAGCAATTTTTTAACCCTAATTTATAGTTTTTATAAATTAGTTTATATCCGAGTGTTTTGCATAAAAGTTTGTTTGAAACTCTTCTATTTTCCATCCAAAAAGATTGAGCGATAGGTGATAATTCATCTTTTAAATCCTCAAATAATATTGGTTTTGGCATTGTTAAACCAAGTAAATCGTAGCAATACTGAATAACTTCTATCTGAGAACAGGGTTCATCATCTGCAATATTAATGATTTGGTGAAACTTTAAATAATCTTTATTTTGTAATAAAAAAATAATCGCATGTGTAATATCAGCAACATGAACTCTTGAAAATACTTGAGCTTTTTTTAAGATAACTCGAACTTTTTGATTTTTGATTGCTTCAAACGTGGATCTTCCAGGTCCATAGATGCCAGGCAATCTAAAAATTTGCACGGGCAAACTAGATTCAAGCCATTTTTTTTCACAATTTAATCTATTATGGCTTCTTTTTTGAAAAGGATTAGGCTGATCTAACTCAGAAACCCAACCACCATCGGTGTTTCCATATATTCCTGTGGTAGATAAATATCCAACCCATTCAAGGGGTAAATCTTGTAGTTTACTTTGAAGGCTTTCCAATACTGGATCATTGCCATTTTTGTCAGGAGGTATGCAACTAAGAATATGCGTGACTCCATCAAAAATTTTTACATCAGGAACCACACCGTTTTCACTGTTGAAAATAAAACTATTTGGATCTTTGCTTGCAGATCTTGAGCTTGTTAAAACAGTGCAACCCAATTTTCTAATAGTTTTTGCGAAAAAACTACCACTGAAACCACATCCCAAGATTAAAAATTTATTTTTACTTCCAAGTAAACTTGCAGGTTTATTCATGCTGGGTTAAAGTAGTACATATGTATTAATTGATAATGAAGACAGCTTTTGAGCCCGATTTGAAATCAAAAACTTTCTGTATTAGCAAAAGTTACCCTCTTCTTGTAGAGAAAAAAGTAAGTTTAGTTAGTTTTAAATTCTATCAAAAGTTATTTGTCTTTCTTATTTCATTTTCTACAATTTTAATATTCCCAGAATCTCCAAAAGAATTGGAAAATATATGTGAGACTTATAACTTTAAAAAAATATGTAATGTTTGGTAGTCAAGCTGCTTTATATTCTGATTCATCTTTTATATAATTTTTATTTTTTACCTTAAAATTAGGATTGGCCCATTGTAGTAATCTAATAGCTAATCTTAAATCTCCTTCTAACCAAGCTCTTATAGCCATTGCTCTTCGGGGATCATAAAATTTTTGTCTTCTATACCAATACAATGCATTTTCATCTGATTTATCCCCATTACATGAAAGACATGCAGGAACGCAGTTTTCTGTTGTACTTAATCCTCCTTGGCTTTGTGGAATTACATGGTCAATAGATTCAGATGGTTTTCCGCAATATATACAACTTTTTCCAGTAAATTTATGAATAGATTTTCGCCATTGTCTTAATCTGAACTTAGGACATAAATCCTCTAAAAACACCGCATCATTAATATGCATTCAGAATAATTAGTTAAATAAATAATCGCTTGAATATATTAAAAGTCAACATTCATTTATATTTTTTACCCTATATTTGCCATAAAAAAAATCATTTAGTGTGTTTAGATACAAAATAGTATTTATAAAATTTAGAAAAAATTTTATCTTTTGAAACCTTGATTAATAACTATATCTATCGAGTGTTTCATCAGTAAATTCTTCAGAAATTTCTTCATTAGCTTCTTCTAATTCCTTTTTTAATCTATTTCTTTTGTTTTCTCTATCTTTTGCTTCTTTTTCTTTTCTTTTTTCTTCTTTTTCTAAATCTCGTATTAGTTTTCTATTTGGATGAAGATTATCTAAATATTCAACGCAATAACTAAATTTTTCTCTTTCCCTTATAACTGTTTCAGTAATTTGCGCTGCTGCATTTTTAGGGGAAACTTTGAAGAATCCTCCCTTTTGTTTTTTTATATACGTATAAGCTGCATCCCAACTACTTTCATGGTCATTTCCGCCGTCTCTCATAGTACAAAAAATTTCCGCTCCAAATGCACTTGCATTTACTCTTGGCGTAGTAAGGGTTAGAGGAGCGAAAATTCCCAGTGCTAATGGTATTAGTTTTTTCTTCGTTAATCTTTGCATTAGGCTTTCCTCTTCTATTTAAAAATATCTTTTATTGTGAATATGTCTATAGAAATTTAAGATTTAATCACTCCAAATATATTCAAGCATTTCACAACTAAAGGAAGAATTAAGAGTACAGTGATCAATCTGACAGCGTGTAAAGTTGCTACCGCAGGCCCCACTCCGTATTCAGACCCTACAAGGCTCATTCCGCTAATTCCTCCTGGTGCAGCTCCTAGAATTGTTGTAATAATATCTATATTAAGTAATCTGCTTGTCCATAAACCAATTGCTAATCCAGTAATAACTAAAGTAAAAGTTATTAATATTGCTGGTCTCCATAAATTTTGAATATCAACTAATGAGTCTTTTGTTAATGATGTACCAATGACTGTTCCAATTCCGATTTCTAAAATTGTTCTTGTTCCGATTGGCCAATCTGCGATGTCGACTTTGCCACTTATGCTAAGTATGCTTGCGCCTATTAAAGCACCTGCTAGAGGAGCTGCAGGAATACCTGTTTTTAGAGCTAATGCTCCAAAAATACAACCTGCAACAATATAATAAATTAGATTTATGTTAGGCATAAATTTCAAGGATGTTTGAACATAATATTAGAAAAAATTATTTTTATTTAAGTTTATAGTCAAATAATATTTTTAGTTTCCTCTCGTAATGTCCCCTTTTGTTGGCATAATGTTAACTAAAGCATGAATTTTTATGTCTTCACAAATTTCATACAAAGATAATAAAAACCGCATAAAGAAAAGATTATCTTTTTTTGAGGGTGGCCACCAGCTCGAAAAATTAGAGTTTGCACTTGCAATAGCTCAAACCAACGGTGATGAAAAAAAATCAATCGTTCTTAGAAAAAAGATTGTTGAATTAGGTGGAAATATTGAAGAGCCTGGCACTTAACTTAATTTCCCTCTAGATACCTTGATACCACAACTAATGCTTCACCAGCTTGTTGGGATGTAATTTTATCGAGGTCAAGAAGTGTATTACTTATAGCAGAAACTACCGTAATAATATCTCTGTCATTAACATAACCTAAATGTCCGACTCTAAATATTTTCCCCTTCAGGTGATCTTGACCACCAGCAAGTAAGATATCGAAATTATTCTTTATTTTTTTTCTAAATTCTTCAGCATCTATTCCTTCTGTTTTTATTGCAGTAATAGAAGGACTTAAATATTTTTCATCAGCAAATAATTTTAGATTTAAAGCCTTTACTGCATTGCTCATCGCTAATTTGTGTTTATTGTGTCTGAGGAAAATGTTATTTAAGCCCTCTTCTCTCATCATTTTTAAAGCTTCATCTAAAGCAAAAACCAAATTAACTGCTGGAGTATATGGATTACTGTTACTTAAAAGACTTTTTCTGTAGGATTTCAAATTTAAATAAAATTTTGGTAAATTAGATTTTTCTGCAGCTTCCCATGCTTTTTGGCTCATCGCTATAAAACTAAGCCCTGGAGGTATCATATATCCCTTTTGTGATCCTGAAGCAACGATATCTAATTTCCATTCATCTACTGGTACATTGCAAGCTCCAAGACTTGTAACGCAGTCTATAATTGATAAAGCTGTGTTGTGCGAGCGAATATATGAACTAATAGTTTCTAGATCATTTATTACACCTGTTGAAGTTTCAGAATGAGTCAAAATAACCGCCTTTATTTCTTTTTGTTCATCTTTCTCTAATACCTTTTTGAATTCTTCTGGATCAAGTGGAGTACCCCATTCGGAATTAATTTTTATTACTTCCAGCCCAAATTCTTTAGCAACTTTTACCCATCTTTCGCCAAATTTTCCATTTTCCCCACAAATTACTTTATCTCCTTTACTTAAGGTATTTATTATTCCAGCTTCCATTGCGGCAGTTCCACTACCAGTAATTGTTAGAACATCATTTTGTGTTTGATGAAGCCACTGTAAATTTTTAGTAGTACTTTCTACGAGATCTTGAAATTCTTTACTGCGATGGCCTATTGGATGCTTACTTAATGCTTGTAAAACTTTTTCCGGAACTGGTGTGGGTCCAGGAATCATCAATGATAATTTTTGTTGTATGGCCACTTTTTGTTAAATAGGTCATTCTTAGATTAGTTCTCATTATATATTTTTCAATTACTTGATTTGAAAAAAGGATTTTCTTTACCTTTGTGGGTTGCTGGAGCCGCTAAGTCAGCATTAAAAAAACTTGTAGGATTGCCATTTGAGAATTATGAACTAATAAAAATCCCTAATGAACAAAAAGAAATAAAAATTGAAATTCATTCTGTTGGCTTACTTAAACATGACTCGCAAGCATTAGGAATTTCTTTTGCAAAGTCTGGCTTAGATCTTGACATTACTCAAAACTTAGAAATATGGGCAATAGTCTCTTTAGAAAAAATTTCTTTTAATAATTTTGTTCAAAAAAAATCAATCAATATTATTGCAGGATCAGGTGTAGGCGTAAAAGAAGATACATCAGAGATATGCATTTCTAATTTTGCCAAAGAAGTTTTATATGAAAATTTATTAGATAGTATTCCTGCTGGCTTTAATTTGAATTTAGAAATTGTTTTCCCAAATGGTGATTTTTTAGCTGAAAGAACTAGTAATCAGTCATTTGGTATTGTTGATGGATTATCTATTATTGGAACTTCTGCAGAGACTTATTCGAGTGCTTCACCTGATCAATTAAAGGAAGCTAGAACAAAGCTAGCAAAATTGACTAAAAATGATTTTAAAGGGAAAGTTGTTTTTGTTATTGGTGAAAATGGTTTAAATTTGGCAGAAACTTGTAATGTTGAGTTTCCAATTATAAAAGTTGGAAATTGGATAGGACCTCTAATAGTAGATGCTGCAATAAAAAAAGTTAAAACGGTAATTCTTTTTGGCTATCACGGAAAATTAATTAAATTAGCAGGGGGTATTTTTCATACACATAATCATTTAGCTGATGGAAGAATAGAGATCCTTGTTTATCTAGCCGTAAAAGAAAAAGTACCATCTGAAATTGTAGTTAAATTATCTGAATTAAAAACTCTTGAAGATGCTTTATTACTTCTTGAAAGATTTAATAAATCTTTAGCGGATAAATTATTCAAGAATTTATCAAATATGATCGAAAAGCGTTCTTTTACTTATGTAAATAGGTATGTAAAAACCGATATGGAAATCGCATCAATCATTTTTGATAGAAAAAGGAAAATTAGGTGGGCTGGAATTAACGGCAATAAGTATATTTCTTATTTTCAATGAGATTAATTTGTTATTCATTATGCTTTTGTAAATAAATTGAGTTAACTTTTATACATGAGTCAAACAATTTTTAAAAAAGAACGAGATCCTTCAATATTAATTTTGGATTTCGGATCTCAATATTCTGAATTGATTGCAAGAAGAATTAGAGAAACTAATGTTTTTTCTCTTGTAGTAAGTAATTGCATTTCAATTGAAGAAATTAAAAATATTAACCCTAAAGGGATTATTTTGAGTGGAGGCCCAAATTCTGTATATGAAAAAAATGCTCCTAAGTGTGATGAAAAAATTTTTAATTTAGGAATTCCTATTCTTGGTATATGCTACGGAATGCAATTGATGGTCATAGAACTTGGAGGATCTGTTATTTCAGCAACCAAAAGAGCTGAATATGGTAGAGCACCAATAAATATAGACGAAGAATCTAACCTTCTTTCTGATGTAGAAGATAAATCTATTATGTGGATGAGTCATGGCGATTCTATTAATCGTTTGCCTGATGGATTTAATAAAATTGCTCATACCGAGAACACACTTCATGCAGCAATTTCAAATGATGTAAAGAAATTATTTGGCGTACAATTTCATCCTGAAGTTATTCATTCAGAGTTTGGGATGACGGTAATTAAAAATTTTGTTTACAAAATTTCTTGTTGTGCGGCTGATTGGACAACCCAAACCTATATAGAGGAAACTATTCCCATTATTAGAGAGCAAGTTGGTAATAAAAAAGTTTTGCTTGCCTTGTCTGGAGGAGTTGATTCTTCCACTCTTGCTTTTCTTCTCAATAAAGCAATTGGAAATCAGCTTACATGCATGTTTATAGACCAAGGTTTTATGAGAAAAGGCGAACCAGAATTTTTAATGAATTTTTTTGATAAGAAATTTCATATAAAAGTTGAATATATTAATGCAAGGGAAAGGTTTATTGGCAAATTGAGAGATATTACTGATCCAGAACAAAAAAGAAAAATTATAGGTGAAGAATTTATTAGAGTATTTGAGCAAGAAAGTAATAGATTGGGCCCTTTTCAGTATTTAGCCCAAGGTACTCTTTATCCTGATGTTATAGAAAGTGCTGGTACTAATATTGATCCTAAGACTGGCGAAAGAATAGCTGTAAAAATAAAGAGTCATCATAACGTAGGTGGATTACCAAAAGATTTACAGTTCAAATTAGTTGAGCCATTAAGAAAACTCTTTAAGGATGAAGTCCGAAAAGTAGGCGCTGCTTTAGGTTTGCCGGATGAAATTGTAAAAAGACATCCATTTCCAGGCCCTGGATTAGCTATAAGAATTTTGGGAGAGGTAAATAACGAAAAACTTGATTGTTTAAGAGATGCAGACTGGATAGTAAGAGATGAAATTAAAAAAGCAGGTCTTTACAATGATATTTGGCAAGCTTTTGCAGTATTGCTACCTGTTAAAACTGTAGGAGTGATGGGAGATAAAAGGACTTATGCATGGCCAATAGTTTTACGTTGTGTATCAAGTGAGGATGGTATGACAGCGGATTGGTCAAAAATTCCTTTTAAGATTTTGGAGAGAATAGCAAATAGAATCGTAAACGAAGTAGATTCAGTTAATAGAGTTGTTTATGACATAACAAGCAAACCTCCTGGAACTATTGAGTGGGAGTAAGTCTTCAAATTTTTAAAAAATTTAAAGTTTTTTTATTTAGCAAGAAATTTTTAAATGAGATTTAAAACGTAATGCCCGATTTTATTAAATTAAGTCGATCTACAGTTGAGAAATATCTTAGTTGTCCTAGATGTTGTGTACTGGACAAAAAATATCAAATAAAACCGCCATCATTACCATTTACCTTAAATATAGCTGTAGATAATTTATGTAAAAATGAATTCGATTATTATAGAAAAATTCAGGAGCCACATCCTTTATTTATTAAATATGGAATTGATGCTGTGCCTTTTAAGCACAAAGATTTAGAACGTTGGAGAAGTAATTTTCAAGGGATAAGATATAAGTCAATTGAACATAACTATGACTTTGGTGGAGCTGTAGATGATATTTGGCAGAAAAAAAATGGTCATCTAATTATCGTTGACGTAAAAGCAACATCTAGAAATAATTTTGATTGGCTTGAGACTTTTAATAAATACGAATATGCAAAAGCTTATAAAAGACAGTTGGAAATGTATCAGTGGTTGTTTAAAAAAAACGGTTTTCAAGTAGCTAAAGAAGCTTATCTTTTATATTTTAACGGCAAGAAAAATGAAGAGTTTTTTAATAACCAATTAAATTTTGACGTTCATCTAATTAAATTAGATTGTTCTACTTCATGGGTAGAAAATAAGATAATTGATACGGTAAATTTATTACGATCCGATAATTTCCCCAAACCTTCCTTAAATTGTGAATACTGTAATTATTTAAAGAAGCGTTGGCAGTTGTCGAAAACTTAAAATTTATATGATAATTTTTTTATTTCTGGAAAAATAGTGAATAAAAGATAATCTTTAATTATATTATTAATTTAGACTTTTGATAAAATCAAAAAATTCTGAACGAAAGATAACTAATCATCTGCAACAAGATGTAGTCAAGTTATCTGGCAAAACAATTTTTATTAATCCTTTTTTATATTGGCGCAGATTTGACGAAAATACTAATAGATGGCTTAGAGAACCTGGTCAAATGTCAGAGGATCAAATCTCGCCAAACAGGAACCGTTTTTATCCAGAAATAGAGTGGGCTGATCTAAGTCATGAGCAAAAGCTCATAAAAGATGCAACTGTTGAGATGTTTTTAAAAACTCTTGAATTGATAAGTACATTTCATCCTAATCTTAGTTCTGGACAATTATTAGAAGTGGAGAGAAAAATGGCGATTATAAAAAAGATTCCTTTCGAAAAGTGGGTAACAAAATCTTTCGCCAAAAAAGCAAGATTGCTAGAAAATGAAAAAAGAAAATTTCAAAGAGAAAGATTTTATAGTAGTTGGAGGGAATGGTTCAGTCTGGTAAATACTCAACAAGCCATTTTGCCGTTAATCGTCACGATATTTATTGCTTCATTTATTGGATGGTCTTTAGGGATATCAAAGAATAGTTGTAATCCATATTTTGAACAAAATCTAGAACAATTAAATTAATTTTTTTTAATCTTTTTTAAGTATCTAAGTTAATAAAATTTTGAAAAAATAAATTTATTATTTAAAATTAGATTAATTAAAATAATTGCTTAAAAAGTATAAGTTTATGAGTGAAAATTTAAATTCAAATAATATCGAAAATGATGAGTTTAATCTCATCGATGAAGACAGTGATTATACAGATCTAATCATTAGACTTAATGAGATAAAATCAACCATTGCCTCATTAGAAAAAACCATATTTAAATAAATTTTATATTTTTGATAAAAACAAGTCCTAATAAAAAACTTATTTCATTAAAGAGACAACCTTTAGTATTACTTATTTTTTCTTCTTTATCATTTTTATTGATTCTATGTAGGTTAATTTTTTTACAACTTTTAAATTATGAATCTTTTAAGAAGATGTCAGATGAGAATAGAATCAGACTTATTGCTTCACAGCCAATACGCGGAAGAATACTAGATAAAAATGGTTATGTTTTAGCAGATAGTAGAGTTAAATATTCTTTAATAGTAAAGCCTCAATCTGTTAATAAAAGCAATTGGGAAAAACATAAATCAAGTATTTCTAACTTGTTAAATATTGATAGTAATGTAATTCAAAAAAAATACTCTGATGGTCTAAAAAATCAGAAACTTTCAGTAATTATTCTTGATGATTTAAATGTAGATCAAATAATAAAATTTCAGGAGAATGAAAGTACTTTAATTAGTTTTGAAATAGCTACCAAATTAATTAGAAATTATCCTTATAAATCACTTGCTGCACATGTTATTGGTTATACTCAGCCAATTACTGAATTAGAATATAAATTCTTATCTAAGAATGGTTATAAATTAAATGACTTAATCGGTAGAACTGGTATTGAATATGTTTACGAAGATTTTATAAGAGGTGAATGGGGTGGAGAAATGGTTGAAGTAAATTCATTAGGAAAATTTCAAAGATCATTGGGTATAAGACCTCCAGTACAAGGTAATGATATTGAACTAACACTAGACCTTAATCTGCAATTAGTTGCTGAGGAAGTTCTTAAAGATAAAAAAGCTGGAGCCATAATAGTTATGGATCCAAGAGATGGTGCAATAAGAGCAATGACAAGTAAACCTACATTTGATTTAAATTTTTTTTCAAAGGATTTTAAACCTGAGAAAGAATATAATAAACTTTTTAATTCTCCTGAAAAACCATTATTTAATAGAGCATTAAATGCCTACGATCCAGGAAGCGTTTGGAAAATTGTAACGGCTTTAGCTGGCTTGGAAAGTGGAAAATTCCCTAGAGAAACCATGTTAAATACGAAACCATGTATAACTTATGGGAGCCAATGTTTTAGAGAGCATAATGATTTAGGCTTTGGGGTAATAGGCTATGAAGATGCTTTAAGAGTTTCTAGTAATACATTTTTTTATCAAATAGGTTATGGAGTAGGAGTTGATGAAATTCATAAGGTCTCACGAAAGCTTGGTTTTAATTCTTTATCTGGAATTGAAATTTCTGAACAAGAAAATATAGGATTAGTAGCTAGTAGTGAATGGGCTAAAGAAGGCAGAGGATGGGGGCAACCAGGAAGAACCCCTTGGGTTCCTGAAGATATTGCCAGTATGTCTATTGGACAATTTGTTGTGCAAGTTACTCCTATTCAAATAGCTAGAGCATATGCTGCAATTGCAAATGGAGGTTACTTAGTCACTCCCTATTTAGTTAAAAAAGATGAAGAAAATCTTTCAGATAAAAAACTTATTAAAATTGATGTTGATTCAAATAATATTCAGTTGATAAAAAGTGGTCTCAGAAAAGTAGTTGAGTCTGGCACAGGAGTATCAATTAATTATGGAGTTTCAAATTTACCTCCAGTTTCAGGCAAAACTGGAACTGCTGAAGATGGTGAAGGCGGATTAGATCACGCTTGGTTCGTTTGCTTTACTCCCTCTGAAAAAAGCGAATTACTTATAGTTGCTTTTGCACAAAATACTCCTGGCGGAGGATCTGTTCATGCACTTCCTATGGCTAGAGAAATTTTGAAAGTTTGGAATGAAAAAGAATGAAATTTTATTAGGTTTTAAATGCTTATGTTTTTAATTTTTTCATTTGTAAAAGTCTTTGAATAATATCTTCAATAGTTTTTGTATCTATAGGTTTACTATATGAGGACAAAAGTTGTCTTCCTAATACTTGACTTCCTAAATGCACTAATTGAATGCGTAATGAGGTCAGTAGTTCTAACCCTATGCCACCAGAAAATGTTGCAATCGCAATCGGTTGACCATTAAATAAATTCCTAAAGTCATCTCCAGAAATAGAAAGCCATGCTATGAAGTTGGAGAGAATAGGAGGTATAGAACCATTATATTCAGGCGCACAAATCACCCACCTTTCAATCTTGAAAAGCTTTTTTTTTAAATCTTTTATTTCATTCGGAATATTTTCTTTACTGTGAATTCTTGGATTAAATAATGGAATATCAAGAGTGGTAAGATCTAAAATTTCAGAACTTATTTTAAGTTCATTACTTTTTTCAAGAAATTTTTCAGAAAGTTCTAGATTTTTACCACAACTAGCCGCAATGATTATTAGATCTTTTGTTTCAGTCATAAATTAGATAAATAAATTTAATAGTTAGCACCTGTTTTGCGGTGATGAACTGCTGTTAGACTATCGGATTTTAGTATATTACCGTGTAGTACTTCGGCGTAAATTACCCAATGATCTCCACATTCCATTCTCTCTTTTACAGAAGCATCTAACCATGCTAGCGATTCCGGAATAATTATCTGTTCATTAGGAGTTAATTCAATATTTATTCCTTCAAATCTATCTTCTCCAGGTGCAAAGGGCTTTGTGAATCTTTTTAAAGGTTCTTTAAAATCTTTTTCACTAAGAATATTTAATGCGAATGAATCTCCTATTTGCAAAAGAGACTCTACCGATCTATCTTTTGCTACTGCAATACTTAACCCGGGCGGTGAAAAACTTGCTTGACTAACCCAAGATGCAAGCATAGCTCCTTTAATATTATTCTCATCTTTGCCTTTAGAGGCTGTTAGGACACAAAGTGACCCAATTACTCTTCCAAGAGCTTGTAGCTTTGGATCCGTTTTGCTTGTAATCATTCCAGTATCTGATTTTCTGGGTTTTATCTTTGCTTTTTTTATAATTTTTCTTCCAAAGTGAGTTCCTATTTCTTCTAACTCTTTAATCTTTGGTTTATTTGGACTGAATTTAATCCTTATAGGATCAAAACCAAACTTAAAACCACCGTCTTTTAATTTTGTTTCAAGTAAATCTATAGCTTCGCCACTCCAGCCAAAACTGCCAAAAATTCCCACTGGCTTATCTCTATGCCCCTCTGCTAACAATGTTCCTAGTGCACTAACTATTGGAGTTGGGGCGTGACCACCCAATGTGGGTGATCCTATTAAATATGCATCAGCATTTTGGATAGATTTTACGAGTACATCATTAGGTGTAAATTCACAATTAATACTTTCAACTTCTACAGAGGTTCTATTTATCCCTTTAGCCAATGCATCACCTATTGAGGCTGTATTTCCATATGCACTTGCATATATCAGAGCGATTTTAGGCTTATTTGTTGAGAGATTCTCTCCCCATCTAATGTAGTCATTTAAAAAGCTTTTTAAGCTATATTCGATCGCTGGACCATGTAATGGTGCAATAGTTTTAATGTCATAATCTGCAATTTTTTCAGTTATTGATACTACTTGATTAGACATTGGAGCCATTAAGCAATCATAAAAATGTTTTCTATCAATTTCTGTACTAATTCGATTTGTTTCAGACCAATATTTAGATGCAATGTGTGCAGAGAAAATTTTTTCACTAAGAAGTATTTCTTGGTTACGTTCATAAATTATTAGGCCACCAGGCCAACGCGCTGTTGGAATAGGAATTAACTCTAGTGAAACTTTATCTAATTCTAAATTAAGTTCTTTTTTTATTATGTTTATTTCAGGTAATTGAATTTCAATAAAGTTCTCTAAGTTAGGATTTCTTAGATTCCAAAGTTCGCTTATCAGTTTATAACCTGGATTAGAGCAAGTAATAGTTGTGTTTTGAAATTGGGTACTTATATTTTTTATAGTTTCAATAATTTGGGGATTAATATGACCAGAAATTAAGTTGATTTTATCTAATTTAAATTGATTACAAAACTTAGAAAGTACTTTATTAAATAAATTTAAATATTGTTTTTCAGGTGGATGAATAATAAAAAGTTCTTCATGACTTCTAATGAAAAAAGTATTAAAAGAGGTTCCTTTTTCAAGATTAAATTCAAGTTCAAATCTTTCTTTTTTTTTGTCTAAGAATCTTACACAAGAAAAATTGTCAGTAATTTCAAATTCTGATAAGATTTGATTTTCTGCAAGTAAGTCTTTATTAATATCTGACATTTAAAGACTTATTTTCTAATAGTGATTAGCAACTTTTCTGTGATGAACTGCTGTCTTGCATGATAAGTCAGAAACATTACCATTTTCAACAATTCCGTAAATTATCCAATGGTCTGGAGTCTCTAGCCTGGAACTAACTTTACAATCTAAGTAGGCGAGTGAATCTGAAAGAACTGGTCCTCCTTTAGCGATGTTGCTAATTACATCTACATCTGCAAATCTATCAGCTCCAGGGGCAAATCTTTTTAAAAAATGTCTGAACATTTTTTGATAATTATCTTCTCTCAGAATATTCACAACAAAACCTTTTCCAACTTGCATATATGATTCAATAGCTCTATCTTTTGCTACTGCAACTGTAATACCTGGTGGAGAAAAGCTTGCTTGACTAACCCAACTTGCGACCATTGCACTTTGTCTAAATGTAGAACCTTCGCCTTGGCTCGCTGTAACTACATATAACCCTCCACTTAATCTCCCTAACGCTTTATCTAAATTTGAATCAAGGCTCTTCATGGAGGCAATATTTTTCTTTTTATTGATCAATTGACCCAAGTCAGTTCCAGCTTCTTCAAATTGTTGATAAACAATGGGATCTGGAATATTTTTCACTCTTAAGGGAGAGAAAGCTTCTTTTTGCCCAAGTTCTCTTAATTTATTTGCTAAGGAATCTATTGGTTCATCATTTCCACCAAATGCATCATAAACTGCAGTAAATTGTTTTGGTTTTAGTGCTGCAAATAAAGTACCGAGAGATTCTTTTAATTCATTATCTGAGTCTACTGGCCACGTGGGAATGACTATTGCTTTTGATTCGGAAATTAAACTTGTTAATTCTTGCGGGTCAGAAGATCTTAAATCAATTAATTGAACCTGTGCATCTGCTTTGCTTATTCCATGAGATATCGCTTGACTTAGTCGATCACAATAACCATAGTCGCTTATGTAGCAAACTGATACAAAATCATTGCCTTTGCTTTTGTTACTACTCCATTCTAGATATTTTCCTTTCCAAAAATTGACCTGATTATGGAGCAAAGGCCCATGACCAACAGCTATTGTTTTTAATTCAGGTAGCTTATCTATTCTTTTAATTGCCTGCATAACGCTTCTAGCGTTTGGTCCCATAAGGCAATCGTAATAAAAACGGAAATCATCGTAAATTTCTTTTTGATCAGTGTCAAAAAATTCGTCAGAACAATAATGTAGTCCAAATGCATCGCATGTATAGAGAACATTTGTGCTGTGATCATATGAAAATATCGTATCTGGCCAGTGTAAATTTGGTGCACTTATAAATTCAATATTATGTTCTAAACCACTATTAGGATTAGTTCCGAGATTTAAAAACTCTCCACTCTTAACTTCTAGACGTTTAAAGGGAATATGTATTTGGTCTTCAATAAATTTAAGTGCTAATTTTGATCCAACTACTGTGATATTTTGATTTAATTTTAAAAGATGACCTATTAAACCAGAATGATCAGGTTCTGTATGGCTTGTAATTAGATAATCAACTTCTTGCGGATTTACCTTTTTCAGTAATTCTTCAAACCATAATTCTTCAAACTTTGCGTGACTAGTATCAATAATTGCTAGTTTCTCGCCCTTAATAATAAAACTATTGTAAGTAGTTCCATTTCTTAAACCAAATTCAATATCAAATCTACTGCGATTCCAATCCAAAGATCTTATAGCACAAGAATCATCAGCAAAGTTTTGAGATTGAACCGTCAACTTGTTATTAGTGTGTGCCAATTTAGAATTACTTTTCTGGACAGAGGCTATCATAGAATAATTAGCTTTATAAATTAACTTTAGTTATATAGAATATAAATTCGCGTGATTATTTTTGCGAAATAACCGAAATTACGCTTTTCTTTAATTTTTAATCTTCTTATTCTGGATAAATGACATCTCAACTAATTAAAAAAATAGTTACTGGAGATGAGATAAGAAATGCTTTTTTAAATTTTTACAGTGAAAAATTACATAAAATCATTCCAAGTGCATCTTTGATTCCAGATGACCCTACGGTTATGCTCACAATTGCTGGAATGCTACCTTTTAAACCAGTTTTTTTAGGTTTAAAAGAAAGACCATCAAAAAGGGCTACATCTAGCCAAAAGTGCATCAGAACAAACGATATAGAAAACGTTGGAGTTACAGCTAGACATCACACTTTTTTTGAAATGCTTGGTAATTTTTCTTTTGGCGATTATTTTAAACGAGAGGCTATTCAATGGGCTTGGGAATTAGTTACTAATATTTATCAACTTTCTGTTGACAATATAATTGTGAGTGTTTTTCACGAAGACGAAGAGTCTGCAAAAATTTGGAGAGATGAAATTGGTATTCATCCAGATAGGATAGTGAAACTAGGTGAGGAAGATAATTTTTGGTCATCTGGCAAAACAGGACCATGTGGACCTTGTTCAGAACTTTATTATGATTTTCATCCTGAAAAGGGTCTGCAGAATATTGATTTAGAAGATGGAGATCGTTTTATTGAATTTTATAATCTTGTTTTTATGCAATATAATCGTGATCCTAATGGTAAATTGACAGATTTAAAATTTAAAAATATTGATACAGGAATGGGTCTTGAAAGGATGGCTCAAATACTACAAAAAAAGCAAAATAATTATGAGACAGATTTAATTTTTCCTATCATTCAAAAAATTTGTGAGATTGCAAATATTGATTATTTTTCTTCAGATAATAAAAGCAAAATTTCTTTAAAAATCATTGGTGATCATACAAGAGCTGTTATTCATTTAATTTCTGATGGAGTAGCAGCAAGTAATCTAGGCAGAGGATATATATTAAGAAGGCTTATTAGAAGAATGGTCAGACATGGGAGATTATTAGGTATAACAAATGAATTTTTACCTCATATTGCTACTGTCGGGATCAATTTAATGCAAAATAATTATCCTGATTTAAAAAATAATTATGATTTAATTTTGAATGAGATAAAAATTGAAGAAATAAGATTTAGGGAAACTCTTGAAAGAGGAGAGAAATTGCTAGATGAGATAATTTCTTCAGGGCAGAAATTAATTTCTGGTTTTAAAGCTTTTGAACTTTATGATACTTATGGATTTCCTTTAGAACTTACTGTAGAAATTGCAGAAGAAAATAGTATCAGTGTAGATGTAAAGGGTTTTGAAGAAGAAATGAATGCACAAAAAGAGAGAGCTAAAGCTGCTTCAAGTAATATTGATTTGACATTAGAGGGATCATTAGAGCGAGAAATAGATCTTTTTAACAAAACTGTTTTTAATGGTTATGATTCACTCCTGTCCGAAGCTGAAATAAAGGGTATATTCTTGGATTCAACATTAGTTAAGCAAGCGAGTGAAGGTCAGAAAGTTTTAATTGTTCTTGATCAGACCACTTTTTATGGAGAATCTGGGGGGCAAGTTGGTGATATTGGAACGATATTTTCAAAAGATGTAGAGGTCTTGGTTGATAATGTTATGCGAAAGAAAAATGTTTTTTTACATTATGGAACGATCAAAAAAGGAATATTAACTATTGGACAAAAAGTTAATACTAATGTTAGCTCCTCTAATAGAGCTAAGGCTGCTGCAAATCATACAGCTACTCATTTATTACAATCTGCACTTAAATCAGTTGTTGATGAAAGTGTTGGACAAAAAGGTTCATTAGTAGCCTTTAATAAATTACGATTTGACTTTAATTCCTCTAATCCTATTTCTAAAGATCAAATTTCTAAGATTGAGACTTTAGTTAACTCTTGGATTATGGAAAATCATGCCTTAGAAATAAAAAATATGTCCAAGAGTGAGGCTCTTGAAAAGGGCGCAGTCGCAATGTTTGGAGAAAAATATGATGATGAGGTGCGCGTTGTTAATGTACCAGGAGTTTCAATGGAACTTTGTGGTGGCACACATGTTAAAACTACATCCGAATTAGGTTCTTTCAAAATAATTAGTGAGGAAGGAATCTCAGCCGGAGTAAGAAGAATCGAAGCATTATCAGGCCAATCAGCATTAGACTATTTCAGTGATAGAAATGCTTTAGTAAACCAACTAAGTGATTTGTTAAAAGCAAATCCTAATCAACTTCTTGAAAGGGTTAATAATTTGCAAGCAGAGCTTATTAATAAGAATAAAGAGATACAAAAAATGAAAGATGAAATTGCATATTTTAAATACTCTTCTATAAAATCATCCTCACAAATAGTAAATTCTTTTCCAATTTTAGTAAATCAGATTGATGGCTTAGATGGGAATTCTTTGCAATCTGCAGCACTTAATTTAACTTCTCATTTGGGAAATAAAGCAATAGTGATTCTTGGGGGAATACCAAATTCAGAAAATAGAAAGTTGTTATTTGTAGTTTCTTTAGGTGATGATGCAGTAAAAAAAGGATTGCATGCAGGTAAATTAATTAATGAGATCGCAAGAATTTGTTCGGGAGGTGGAGGAGGAAAGCCTAACTTTGCTCAAGCAGGTGCTAAGGATATTGATAAGTTAAGTGATGCTCTAGATTACGCTAATAATTATTTGCAAAAAACATTAGATAGTCATTCTGATAAATAACTACTTTTTCTGAGACTAATTTCGATTTGATCCATTAATTTCCTTGCTTCTTCAATAGTTAATTGTTTTTGATCAATTGCTGATTCAGTATTAATCCTTATAGATTCAACCAAAGAAGCTGAACTGTAATCTAATAATTGTAAAATTTCAGATTTACTGTCCTCTTTAATAATATTTTTGACCTTATATGAATTATCTTGATTTATGTCTATATGAACAACGTTTGTACTGCCAAATAAATTGTGCAAGTTTCCTAATGCTTCTTGATAGGCTCCAGTCATAAAAATTCCAATTAGATAATCTTTATCTTCCTCTGGCTTATGTAAATTTAGTAATGATTTAATTTTTCCATCATCAATAAAATTATTTAGTTTCCCATCTGAATCACAAGTTAAATCTGCAAAGTTGCCTTTGCAGAACGGCTCCTCTAAGTGCCTATGTATAGGTACTATTGGAAAAATCTGATTTATTGCCCAGCTATCGGGAATAGATTTAAAGATAGATAAATTTGCATAATAAGTTGATGCAAGAGTTTCTGTAATTTCAGATAAATCAGGGTGATTGATTTCATCATTATTGAGGTTATTAGAAATTTCTTTTGCGCAAGCCCAAGTAAGTTCTTCGGCATAAGCTCTTTCTGCCAAACTTAAAAATCCTAATCTAAAAGCTACTAAGCAATCTTCTTTAAACTTTTTTGCATCATTCCATAGTTCAATTATTTGAGATAAATTTATTTTTTTATTTTTAAGTTTTTTTAATTCATAGAAAGTTTCAAGTAAATTTGAAATTATTAATTGTTGATTTTTTTTATTAAAAATTTGTAGTTTGGAACTGACATGACTTGTTCCTAAGACATTAAAAATTAAAACTGAACAATGACTAATTATTGCTCTTCCACTTTCTGAGATTATGGTTGGATGCTTGATATTATTTAATTCACATGAATCCTTAATAGTTGCAATTACATCGTTAGCATAATTTTGAAGAGAATAATTAGTAGAGGTGTTGGAGGAGGTTTTAGTTCCATCAAAATCTATTCCTAATCCTCCCCCAACGTCGATATATTGCATTGGGGCTCCTAGTTTGCATAGTTCAACATATATTTGACTCGCTTCTTGTAATGCGTCTTTGATCACAGCAATATCACTTATTTGACTGCCTATATGAAAATGGAGCAATTTCATTTCGTTGATAAGATTTGCTTCTTTTAGTTCTTTTATTGTCAACATAATTTCTGGGATTGATAATCCAAATTTGGAATTATCTCCAATAGATTTACCCCACCTACCACTACTTTTGCTTGATAACTTTGCTCTAATTCCTATCAATGGAGTCGCGTTAAGTTCTTGAACTGCTTGAATAATTCTTTTTACCTCATCTCGTTGTTCAATAACTATTATTGGATTTTTGCCGAGTTTTCTGGCCAAAGTAGCAATCTCAATATATTTTTTATCTTTATATCCGTTGCATATCAATAATGAATTTTGGTTTTCAAGAAGTGCAAGGCCAATTAATAGTTCTGATTTACTTCCTACTTCTAAACCAAAATTCCATTGGCTACCGAACTCTATTATCTTTTCTAGGACATTTTTCTGTTGATTACATTTGACAGGAAAAACGCCTTGATAAATGTTTTTATATTTATAGTTTTTTATTGCTTTTAAAAAAGAGTCATGTAATGCATTTATTCGATCTTTCAAGATATCATTAAATCTTATGATTAATGGAGGATTTATTTCTCGACTCTTAAGTTCTTTGACAAGCTTAAAAAGATCAATCTTATTTTTAGATTTTATATCTTTACTTACTGATATATTTCCTTTGGAATTTATAGAAAAATATTTATCTCCCCATTTGTCTATGTTATAAGTCGAAATACTATCTTCAATCGTCCAAATATTCTTTAATTTTTGCGGCTCAAAATTGGTCAATTTATGTCTTAGTGATTAATAAATGTTTTTGAAAATAACTCAAAACAATATCTTTTATTTTAATGATTACTTGCCAAGTTACCACCCAAAAGTTGAATATACATAGAGTGATTATTAACTAAATGACCAAAGAGAGAACCTTTATTGCAATTAAACCAGATGGAGTTCAAAGAGGATATGTTTCAGAGATTATTGGCAGATTTGAAAAAAAAGGATTTAAATTGGTTGGATTAAAGCAATTAATTCCTTCAAAAGAACTTGCTCAAAATCATTATGGAGTACATAGAGAAAGACCCTTTTTTGGTGATTTAGTAGACTTTATTTCAAGTGGTCCTGTTATAGCAATGGTTTGGGAAGGCGAAGGAGTTATTTTGAGTGCTAGAAAACTAATAGGTGCAACAAAACCTCTGGAAGCAGAGCCTGGAACAATTAGAGGTGATTTAGCTATTGATATTGGGAGGAATATTATTCATGGTTCTGATGGAGAAGATACAGCAAAATTTGAAATTGATCTATGGTTTAACGAAGAGGAATTATGTAAGTGGGAAACTTCTGATTCGAAATGGCGATCTGAAAATTAAAAATTAAGTCGCAAATCTATCTAAACTAAATCTTTCTAAAAAGCTTTTTTCTATTTCTTTGAGATTTTTATTTTGAACTATTTTTAAAAGAAGATCACTTGTTATTGCAGAAAATAAAACTCCATTTCTGTAATGTCCTGTAGCTATAAAAAGATTTTCAATTTTTGATTTTCCAATTATTGGTTTTAGATCTGGTGTGCAGGGTCTAAATCCCCACCAATGTTCCATTTGTGGCCAATTAATAGCTTCTGGCAATAAGGAGCGAATGCCTTCTTGCAGTTGTTTTATTCCATTAGGAGTATTACCTTGATTAAATTTTGAATCTTTTTCAACTGTCGCTCCAACTATAATGAGTCCATCATCACGAGGAACTAGATAAGTTTTTGGACCAAAAATAACCCTTTTCAAAAAATTTGTTGGACCTTGTATTGATAGCATTTGTCCTTTTACAGGAAAGACTGGTATCTTATTAAAAATTTTTTTACTCCAAGCACCGCTGCATATAATTGCTTTTTCGCAGTTAATTTTTTTTATTTCCCCAGTGGCACATAAAACTGTTGCACCTGTAATTTTGTTTTTTTCGAATGTCAAATCCTCTACTTCTGATCCCTCTTGAAATTCGACTCCATGCAAGGAGCATGCTCTTTCAAGAGCACGCATCAGTCTTCTTCGGTTATCTATTTGACCATCTTGTTCAAAAAGTAAACCATGTTTCCAAATAGAATTCATTCCATTAATTTCTGTTTGAAGATCTTTGTGATTTAAATATTTTCCATATTCATAAGTGGGGAACTCTTCAAGATCTTCTTTGTTTTTAAAAGGAACTACTATGCCACATTTTTTTAAACCGCATTTAATATTACTATCTTGTTCAATACTTTTTATCCACTTTGGAATTAGATTTTGACTTTCTTGGCCAAATGTTAGTAATTCATCTTCGAGCCCTTCAGCGTGAGTAGCTAACATTCCTGCAGCAACAAATCCAGCTGATTCATTTCTGTTTTTGCTTAAAACTAAAACTTTGAAGTTATTTCTAGAAAATTCATAAGCAATAGATAAACCTAAAAGTCCACCGCCAATGATTAATATTGAATTTTTGGTTTCTTGTGCCATTTAAAAATGAATATTTTTATTTATGTTTTGGTCCTCTTTTCCTTTATATCCAATAATATTAATAAAGAGACTTTTAATAATGAACAATTTGGAATCTTGGGAAGCTGTGATTGGTTTGGAAACTCATGTACAGCTTAATACGAAAAGTAAAATATTCACATCTGCGTCAACAGCTTTTGGTGATGCACCTAATACGCATATAGATCCTGTAGTTTGTGGGTTACCAGGAACTCTTCCAGTTCTGAATGAGACTGTTCTTGAGTATGCTGTAAAAACTTCGTTAGCATTAAATTTAAACGTTGCAGAACATTGTAAATTTGATAGAAAACAATATTTTTATCCTGATCTGCCTAAAAATTATCAAATTTCACAATTTGATGAGCCACTAGCTGAAAATGGTTGGTTAGATGTTGAAATAATTGAAAAGGACAAAGAACCTTATATTAAAAAAATTGGTATAGAAAGGCTACATATGGAAGAAGATGCAGGAAAACTAGTCCATTCAGGAAGTGATAGATTAGCTGGCTCTAAGTATTCTTTAGTTGATTACAATCGTGCCGGAATAGCACTTTGTGAAATTGTAAGTAAACCAGATATTAGAACAGGTAAAGAGGCATCTGAATATGCTTCAGAGATTAGAAGGACAGTGAGATATCTAGGGGTATCAGACGGAAATATGCAAGAGGGTTCATTACGCTGTGATGTCAATATTTCAGTTAGAAAAGGACCTAATGCTCCTTTTGGTACCAAAGTTGAAATAAAAAATATGAATTCATTTTCTGCAATTCAAAAGGCTTGTGATTATGAAATAGCCAGACAAATAGAAGTTTATGAAAATGGAGGAAAAATTTTCCAAGAAACAAGGTTATGGGATGAAGCTAAGCAATTAACGAAAAGTATGAGATTAAAAGAAGGTAGCAGTGACTATAGATATTTTCCTGATCCTGACTTAGGTCCAATTGAAATAACAAAAGCCCAACAAGAAATATGGTTTAAAGAACTACCAGAATTACCTTCAAAGAAAAGAAATAAATATGTAAGTCAATTTGGGTTGTCTGCATATGATGCAAGGGTAATTTCTGATGAAATAAGCATGGCAAACTTTTTTGAAGAAACAGTAGCAAATGGTGCCGAGGCCAAACTAGCTTCAAATTGGGTAACAAGTGATATTGTGGGCTATTTAAAATCAAACAAACTAAGTTTTAGTGAATTAAAGCTTAGTCCTGAAAATCTTGCTGAAATGATTAACATGATTTCAAAAAATATAATTAGTGGAAAAATTGCAAAAGAGATTTTACCTGAACTTATTCGAAAAAATATTTCTCCAAAAAAATTAGTTGAAGAAAAAGGGTTGGCAATGATATCTGATTCTTCAAGTATTTTACCAATAATTGATGAACTTATAAATGAACATTCAAATGAAGTTCGAGCATTTAAGAATGGCAAAACTAAGTTACTTGGTTTTTTTGTTGGTCAACTTATGAAAAGAACTAAAGGTAAAGCTGACCCGAAACTTGCAAATAAACTTCTTCTGGAAAAATTGAATAGCTAATGCTTAAAGAAGTTCTTTTATCGTATTAATCCATTTATTTTGATCATCTGAATTATCTAAAATAATATCTGAAAATTTTCTTTTTTCTTCAAAACTTAATTGAAAATTTATCAATTCATATGCTTCTTTTTCGCTAATTTTATCTCTTGTGATAAGTCTTTTTTTTTGTAGTTCTTTAGGACATTTAACTAACCATATTTCAGTGCAAATATCTTCAAATTTTGCTTCAAATAATAATGGAATAACCAATACTATAGTTTGATTATTTTTGTATTGAAGACATTCTTCTATCATTTTTTCTTTAATTAAGGGATGAAGCAGTTTTTCAATCCATTCTTTGCTTTCTGAATGTTTAAAAATAATGTTCCTTAAAAGTTTTCTATTTATTTTCCTTTCTGAATTGTTCTTATTATCAATAATTTTATTTCCAAAATAATCTAAAATTTTCTTATATCCATATGTGTTTGGTTTGATTAATTCTCTTGATAAATGATCTGCATCTAATATTGGAATGTTTTTATGTTTTCTAATGTAATTAGTTATGGTTGTCTTCCCACTTGCAATACCACCTGTTAAACCAATTCTTCTTTGGTTGTTTTTTGATTTTTGAAGAATATCCATATTATCAATAATAATCTAATTACTTTGTTTCTTTAGTATTAAAGAGTAGTTAGTATGGATTAAAATACTAAAAAGTTTGAGCCAGTTAGATTCCAATTGGTCGTTTGTTGATGACAGTAAGGTAACACCCAATGGGTTTCTTTTTGCTGGGATCTCTGCTGGATTAAAAGCTTCTAATAAAAAAGATTTAGCACTAATACTCGCTCCAGAAGGAAGTATTTTTAGTGGGATGTTTACCCAATCAATAGTTCGCGCTTCTTGTGTGGATATTTGTGAGGAAAGGATTAAAACAACTTCAGGTTTTGTAAGAGCAATACTAATTAATTCTGGTCAAGCAAATGCATGTACAGGGAATCTTGGAATTCAACATTTTCAAATTGCTACAGGAAAGATTGCCGAACTTTTAGGAATAAAAGAAGATGAAGTTTTAATGTGCTCAACTGGTGTAATTGGAGTTCCAATTCAAATAAATGATTTAATAAAAAATTTACCGAATTTAGTTAGTGATTTAAAGAGTAATAATTTTCAAAATGCAGCAGAAGCAATTTTAACTACTGATTTGACTTTGAAAAAAGTTTTAATAGAGACGACTATTCGAGGTAGAAAAATAAAAATAGCAGGATTTGCAAAAGGTTCAGGAATGATTTACCCCAACATGGCTACAATGCTCGCTTTTCTAACCTGTGATGCGGGTATTCAAAAAGAAGAATGGGATAAAATGATTGCTATTGCGGTTAAAAAATCTTTTAATGCAATATCAGTTGATGGAGAGACAAGCACAAATGATTCTTTTGTTGGAATAAATGCAGGAGAGAAAATTGAAAAAAGGTTTTTTCCAATTATCCAAAAAGGGATTGATATTGTGTGTCAAAACTTGGCAAAAAATATTGCAAGGGATGGAGAGGGAGCAAATTGTCTATTAGAAGTTATGGTTCAAGGCGCAAAAAATACTGATGATGCAATTATGCTAGCGAAATCTATTTGTAATTCTGCCTTGGTAAAAACTGCGATACATGGTTGTGATCCTAATTGGGGAAGAATCATTTCTGCTGCAGGTAATTCTGGAGTTAAATTCAACTTAAATGACTTGGACTTGTATATAGGAAACGCTCAGATTTTAGAAAACGGCAAGTTAAATAAATATGATCCACAAAAAGTCAAAGACTACATTAAGTCTAGAATGAACGGTAGATATTTAGTAGATGATATTGTAAAAATTATAATTAATCTAAATTCTGGCGAATCGAAAGGCACAGCTTGGGGGTGCGATCTTTCTAAAAAGTATGTTGAAATAAATAGTGAATATACTACTTAAGTTTTAGTAAATCTAATGGTATATATTCGTTCATATAAAGAAACAGTATTGTTAAAGTTCCAATTACAGAGCCTATAAAACCTCCAAAAAAATTAACTAATAATCCAGATTGTCTAATTATTGTGTCTTCGTTTTTTTCTTCTTCAAAATTAGCAGTATCAACTACTTTTAAGCGCTGATTGGTTGTTGGCTGTTTAAGTTGTTGGTGTCGGATGAGGGCTTCGAAATCAGGCATGGAATTTGTGAGGCAATTGAACAATAAGCAGACCAGCCCGTCATTCGACGAGGATCTGATCTACCTAAATCGTCTACAGCTTCAAATACAGCATTGCCCGAGGCTTCTGCTTTATCAAATGCTGAAAGTAAGGGTATAAATGTATCAAAAACATACAAACCAAAATTTTCTAGAGCTGCTTTGGCTTGTTGCGCTGCTTTTTGCTGTCTAAAATCAACTTTTACTATTACAACTGCATGATTAACTTTTAAGTTGCTTAATAAATTAGTTAGTTCAACGGTTAATTCTACTGATCTTGCTTTTGCAGTTGTAGGTAAAATAACTAAATCTGAACCATACGCTAAGTGTTTAAGTTCTTCTTGATCACTGCTAGCTTGGCCATCAGTTATTACAATTTCTGATGATCTTGATGCTTTAGCAGCTGAACTGACTGGGAAAACTGGAAATGGAAGATTGCCTCTTGATGCGTATGCCAAAGCAGATCTATTCTTATCGGCATCGACTATGCAAACTTTTTTACCTTCAGAATGCCAAACACTAGCAAGGTGAATACTTGTGCAGGTCTTGGCCACACCCCCTTTTTGTCCGCAAACGGTAATGAACAATTTTTTATTTTTATTTCTCTTACTTTGGAGAATAATTTCTTAATGTCAAGAGAAATTGGTTTTTAATGCTTTAAAACTTATTTTTTGAAATATTTTAAAGTAGTTAATATTTTAGATAACCTTATAAAGTCTCTTATTTAAATTGACTAGTGAAGAAAAGAATTGGATTAGGTACGTGGTCTTGGGGGAATAAGCTTTTTTGGAATTACCAATCTATAAATGACCATGATTTACTTGAGACATATAATGAAGCGTTACGAAGAGGTTTCGATCTAATTGATACTGCAGATTCTTACGGTACTGGGGATCTTCAGGGTAGAAGTGAATTATTGATAGGCAAATTTTTACTAAATACTCCTTCAGCAAAGAAAAAAAGAATTCAAGTAGCAACCAAACTTGCACCTTATCCCTGGAGAATAGGTAACAGAGGTTTTAATAAACCTTTTTTGAAAAGTTTAGACAGACTTAATAACAAATTAGATTTAGTGCAATTACATTGGTCAACTGCAAAATACAATCCTTGGCAGGAATTAGGGCTGTTGAATAATCTTTGCAATTTAAAAGATGAAGGCTTTGATTTTCAAATAGGCTTATCAAATATAGGCCCTAAAAGATTGGTGAAATTAATTAATTTCTTGGCAAAAAGAGATCAGAGCCTAAAGAGTGTTCAGATACAGTTTTCTTTGCTTGCTCCCGACTTAGGAAAACAATATCAGGTAAAAAAAATTTGCGAAGAAAATAATATTGATTTCTTTGCTTATAGTCCTTTGTCCTTTGGAATACTTTGTATTGATCCAGATAAAGAAGAGAATAAAGAAAAAAGTTTTATTCGCAATGCATTATTTGAAAACTATAAAAAACCAACATATGAATTGCGGAGGTGTTTAAAAAGAATTGCAAATCAAAGATCAGTTTCCCAAGCGCAAGTAGCAATTAATTGGTGTTGTTATCAAGGAGCTATTCCACTCGTTGGAATGCGAAAAAAATCTCAAGTTATAGATATATCGAATGTATTCAAGTGGAATTTAAATAAAAGTGAATTTGAAGTGCTTCAGGAATTTTCAAAAAAATGTTTAAAAAAAATGCCTAAAAATCCTTTTTCAAGTATTTAATTAAATTTTTAGCTAGATATCTTTTTATTTTTTTTTATTTGATAACTATTATTCCATAGTTCAGTGGGAAATTTTTCGCCAGTGAATCTAATAACTTTAGGTTTCAGATTTATTATCAAGTCATCTAGTTTTTTATTAGGTTCCATTGTGCAGGATTTGGGTTTCTAATAAGATAAATTAATTTATAATCAATCTTCTCAGTATTTATACTCATAAAATTAAAAATTTTTTTTTAATACAATCAACTGCAGCAATATTTACACATTAATAAATTATCTAATACAACTTTTTACTTATTTAAAAAAGTGGAGTCCTTCCAGACTCCGCGCATCATTTGGTTGATAAGGCTGATATGACCCCATCTCCTTAAGGATCAAGCAGCAACTGGTGCTGATTGACGGGAGAAACTAACGATTTTGTTAGCATTTGTGTTTTTGCTCTAACCGAGCCGGCTTCAGTCACCTTCCTTATGCCCCGTCGAAACCATTACAACCCCAAATAGTGGAGTTGAGCGGAATCGAACCGCTGTCCGAAGCATCGGTTGAGATCACCTAGTCCAATTGGACATTTATATTCTGACAGGCAAAATGAGTATTGAATAGTTTTTTTAAAGTTTTTATTGTATATGAATGTAGTGGCATCAGCTCCAGAGGGACTAGAGAAATATTTAGCTAAAGAAATTTCAAATTTAGGTGGCTTTAATATTAATACTTATAAAAGATTTATTAATTTTGAATGTGATTTTGAAACTTTTTATAGAGTTCATTTTTATTCCAGATTAGCTTTTCGTTTTTATAGAGAAATTACCAGTTTTAATTGCTATGACAAGCAATCTTTATATGAAGGGGTTAGAGATTCATTTGATTGGTTAAATTGGTTGCACTATGAAAAAACGTTTAATGTTCAAGTAACTGGGAGAACATCTTCCTTAAGTCATACACATTTCACTGCTCTTGAGGTTAAAAATTCTATAACTGATTTGCAAAAGGCAGTTTGGAATAAAAGATCAAATATTTCTTTAGAAAATCCTGATTTTATAATTCATCTTCATTTAAATAATAATAAAGCAATTATAAGTCTTCAAAGCAGTGTCGAAAGCTTACACAAAAGAGGCTATAGACCCGCAGTTGGAAATGCCCCATTAAAAGAAAATTTAGCTTCTGGATTAATAAATATGACTCAATGGAATGGCAAAGTCCCTTTAGTTGATTTTATGTGCGGCTCAGGAACTTTTTTAATTGAGGCAGTTAACCAATTTCTTGAAGTTCCCATAAATATTGAACAAGTATATCTTTTTGAGAATTGGTTGGACTTTAGGAGGGATATCTATTTTAATGAAAAAAATAAGGCAAAAAATAAAATTATAAATTATGAAAAATTACCAAAAATAATAGGCTGTGAAATTAATAAAAAGGTTTTTGAACAGGCGAAAGTAAATATATCATTGGCTGGACTCGAAAATTATATTGAACTTATAAATAATGATTTTTTAGAACTCCAATTAAAATGTACACCTGGGATCATTCTGTGTAATCCTCCATACGGCAAAAAATTAGGCGATGAAAATGAATTGATTTGTTTATATGAACAAATGGGAATCTTCCTAAAGAACAATTTTTCAGGTTGGGAATTTTGGCTGCTAAGTGGAAATCCAAAACTAACAAAATATTTAAAAATGAAATCTTCATTGAAAATTCCCGTTAGCAATGGGGGAATAGATTGTAGATGGATAAAGTATTTAATAAGGTAATTTATTTTTTGCCTAAAACGGCCTTTGTTGTCTTGCCTAAACCCTCTAATGTTTGAGGAAGATAAGGTCCTTTGGCTAGTTTCCCTCCAAGCTTCAAACTTAAGCCTGCAAGAAATAAATCGATAAATATTATGAGAAATAAATTATATTCAATATTCCAGTTATTGTATTTCGCGAGAAAAAGATAAAAAATAATATGGATGAAAATTAGTACTAATAATAATAATGTGCTGCCAATTGCCAAAAATATTCCACCACTAATTAATCTTCTTTTTTCTCTATCTACTTCTTGAAGAGCTATTCTTACATGCAAATCCATCACTGAACTTGCGATGGCAGAAATTCTAGAGGCTGTATTTGCAAAGTTTTTATTTTTTGGTTTTTCCATATTATTTTCTGCCACTGTTTAGGAGACTTCCTATTAGTAAACCAATACCAGCTGCAATAGCAATAGATAATAGTGGTTTTTTTCTTATTGGACTTTCTATTTTTGGTCTAAGTGTATTGTTAAGCTCTTCTAATAATTCTTCTAATTGACTTTCAATAGGCTCAATTTTTTCTGATATTTCCCAATTGTTTTCTCTTATTGAATCAATGATTTCAAATAGTTGGCTTTTTATTCTAATTGATGAGGTTCCACTATGGCTAGCTATTACTTCAACTAAATCATCAATACTCCCTTTTGTGGCTTCAAGGGTTTGTTGTGCAATGTTAGGCCATTTTTCTTTTATTAAAGGTATTAAACTGTCAATTTTTTCAAGTAACCATTTTTCCAAGATAACTTCTTTTTCAGGAAGATCAGATTTATCTTCTTTTTCTTCTACTTCTTTGGGAGGATGGTAAGTCTCCATTATTTAAACTTATTTATTTTAAGATTAGACCCTATTTTCTTAATTTGGAACCCTTATCTAAAGAATTGTGCGATTTATATAGAATAAAAACATATAAAAGTTTATTTACATTTTATTTATCTACCCTGTTCTGTAAGAAGGTTTTGTTAAGCTATTACTGAATTTATTAAATGAGTTTAAATTTCATCATGGATATTACATTTGCATCATTAATTTTTGCATCTCGCACAATCCCTACAGATTTTGGATTAGTAGCTGCAGCTATCGCTGGAGCTGGAAGTTTGCTATTCATTGCTTTAAGATTTGTTCCTGATGCAAGTAATTAAATAACAGGAAACATCTCTTAGAAAATATATCCTTACTCAACTTTGTTTTGAAAATAGATTCGATTTATTTATCAACAAGATAATGAATAAATGGGTTTTGCTTGAACATAAAGTTTATTCTGCTAAAGCTATAGATATTCATTATGATTTTCTTGTTGAAAATGGGATAGATTGTTTAACTTGGAAATTTTTAAAACTACCTATATTAAATCAGGCTTCTATAGAAATTTCTAAGCAGCCAAATCATAGACTTTTATGGCTATCTAGGATAGAACATGAACTTTCTGATAATAGAGGGTTTGTAAAAAGAATTGATCATGGAATATTTCAAAACGTTTCTGATAAATTGGACTCTGAATATTATCGATTCATTTTGGATGGTGAACTTCTTTCTGGTTTGTTTGAAATTTCGGGTAATTCTTGTAGATTGAGCAAAAATTATTAATATTCATTTATAAATAAACGTAATATTTCTATTGAGAATTTTTGCAAATTAGTTATTCTTATTTAGCTATTGAGACTTGAGATTGGTACATATCAATCAGGTCGAGTTTGAAAATTTTAAATCTTTTGGGGGAAATGTAAAAATTCCTCTTGAAGAAGGTTTTACAGTGGTTACGGGCCCTAACGGTTCTGGGAAAAGTAATATTTTAGATGGAATTTTGTTCTGTTTAGGTCTAGCTAATAGTAGAGGGATGAGGGCTGAAAGATTACCAGATCTAATAAATAACTCAAAAGTTAAAGAGGGTAAGTCATCAGAAACATCTGTATCAGTAAAATTTAATATTCAAGATTGGTCTCCCAGCGAGGACCTTCCTCCTTTGGAACTAGAAGAAGAAGAAATTGCTCTTAATAAAGGTCAAAAAGAATGGTTAGTTTCTAGAAAATTAAGGCTTATGCCAGGTGGTTCTTATGCATCTACTTATACTTCTGATGGAAAACAATGTACCTTGCAACAAATACAGAGAATATTAAGAGATATTAGTGTTGATCCTGAGGGCAGCAATGTTGTTATGCAGGGTGATGTAACAAGAATAGTATCAATGAATAATAAGGAGAGGAGAAATCTTATTGATGAATTAGCAGGAGTCGCACTTTTTGATACAAGAATAGAACAAACTAATGCGAAATTAAATGACGTTTTCGAAAGACAAGAAAGATGTGAAATTTTAGAAAATGAATTGCAATCTAGTAAAAATAAGCTTGAAAAAGAATGTGAAAAAGCAAAGCGATATAAAGAGTTAAAGGCAAAACTATTAAAAATAACGGAATTAGAGAAAGTTCTTATTTTTGAAAAACAAGTTAAGCATGTTGAATCTATAGAAAAAAAAGAAAGTGAAATTGAAAAAAATAAAATTTTATTTAATAAACAAAAAGAATCTATTAGTAAAGAAATATCAGTCTTAGAGGATGCTTTGAAAATACTTGTTGATGAGCTTAACGAGAAAGGAGAGGATACTTTGATAAAAGTGAATTCTGATATTGGAAGTATTAATTCTAGCTTGAGAGAACTTGATAGGATATCAAGTCTGAATAAAGAAGAAGGTATTAATTTGCAAAAGCAGAGAGATGAAATTTCAATTTCTAAGAGGCATATCGAGTCAGAAAAAATAAGACAAGAAAATTTCGATGATAATTTATTAAATCAATTGAATTTACAAATTGATGATCTCACTTTAAAACACAAACTATCCAGAAAAAAACTTTCTGATGCGGCTGGAGAATCTGGAGAATTCTCAAAACAAAGTATCCAATTAAATGCTGAGCTTGAAAAAATAAAAAATCAAATTAATCCTTTGGAAATAAAAAAAAGGAAAATTGAAGAAGAAACTATTCAAAATAATATTCAAAAAGATGAGATATTGTCTCAGATTGACTCCTTAGACTTAGAAAAGCAGAAACTTTTGGAGGGAAATCTAGGCAAAAAAGAGACATCCGATACAAAGAATAAAAACTTGGCAAGTAACAGCGCAGAAATTAATTCTTTAAAAAATGAAATTGATTTATTAATTAAAACTAAATCAAGGCTAAATAACGAGCAATTAAGGCTTGAAAAGGATTTATCTAGATTCGAAAGCAGGAAGGAAGCTTTAAACGAATCTAGAGGTTCATATGCTCTCAGAATTCTCTTAGAGGCAGGGTTAGAGGGTATACATGGTTATGTAGCTCAACTTGGAGAGGTTAGTGAGAAAAATAGATATGCATTAGAAATTGCTGCTGGAAATAGATTAGGACAAATTGTTGTTGATAATGATCATATTGCTGCAAAAGCAATTGAAATTCTTAAAAAGAAGAAAGCGGGAAGATTAACTTTTTTACCTTTAAATAGAATTAAAAGTCAAAAGAAGAATTATGCAATTTCAAGATTTGAAAATAATAGGGAGAATGGATTTATTGATAAGGCTATCAATCTAATTACTTTTGATGAAGTCTATTCAGATGTTTTTCGATATGTTTTTGGAGATACTTTGGTTTTTTCAGACTTATCCTCAGCTAGGTTATCTATACAAAAAAATAGGTTGGTCACCTTAAGTGGTGAATTATTAGAAGCAAGTGGTGCTATTACAGGAGGCAGCAAGTTAAATAAAGATTTGGCTTATAGGTTTGGAATTAACAATGATATTGATGATTCTAGTCCCATAAAAGAAAGATTATTAGTTATCGAAGAAGCTTTAAAAGAGTCAAATAATGATTTGATAATAAAAAACAATAGACTTAGTAAATTAAATTCTAACCGCAATCAAATAATTGAGGATTGTGCCTCATTTAATAAAGAAATTGAGGTCAATCAAGATTCTCTTAGGGCTTTTTCGCAAAGAATTGAGGATTGTAAATTGAGATTAAATAAACTTGATACTGATAATAATTTATTAGTTAACGAGTTAGATCATTTAAAAAATGAATTGAAGCCTTATCATGATAAGTTTGATCAATTACAAACCATTCAAAAGGCAAATTATGAAAAAAATCAAAAATCATCATTAATAGCTTTTAATAAAGAATTTAATAATCTTGATAAAAAACTTGAATTACTGATTAAGGAGAGAGAAACATTAATAGATAAAAAGAATCAATTTGCTTTAAATAAGGAGCGTATCAATAATTCATTAAAAATCACTTTGCTACAAGAAAAAAACTTGCAGGAATCTATTAAACAACTCGCAATTTCTCATAGTGAATGGATAGAAAAAAGAGATAAATTTAAAAAAGAGCTTTTAGATCTCAATAATCAAAAAAATTCTCTAGAGAAGGATTTAGGTTTATTGAGAAGGAAAAGAGATGAATTGAACTCTTCAATTTCAAATAAAAGGCAAGAATATAATAACTATCTGTTGAAGCTTGAATATCTTGAAAGGGATATGCATTCTCTTAAAGAAGAGATGAGGAGCGAGAAAATAAAATTAGAAAATTTTAAAAAAGAACTACCTAATCCTTCCCCAGATTTTGGAGAATATGAAGAGAAGAGTCTTGAATCTTTGCAATCAGAAATTTCGATCATAAATACAAAACTACAAAGTTTAGAACCTGTTAATATGTTGGCTCTAGATGAATTAGAAGAATTAATTGAAAGATTAAATGGTTTGAGAGAAAAATTAGAAATTCTATCTAATGAAAGATCTGAATTATTGCTGAGAATAGAAACTGTATCTACGATGCGTCAGGAGGCTTTTATGCAAGCATTTACAGAAGTTGATAGACATTTTAGAGAAATTTTTGCAAATTTATCTGATGGAGATGGATTTCTACAACTTGAAAATCCTAATTCTCCTTTAGAAGGAGGATTAACTTTAGTGGCTCATCCTAAGGGAAAAAATGTCAGAAGATTAGCCTCTATGTCAGGTGGTGAAAAATCGTTAACTGCTTTAAGTTTTTTATTTGCTTTGCAAAAGTATAAACCTTCACCTTTTTATGCATTAGATGAGGTTGATAGTTTTTTAGATGGTATTAATGTTGAAAGGTTGTCAAAATTAATATCGAATCAATCATCAAATGCTCAATTTATAGTCGTAAGTCATAGAAGGCCTATGATTAGTGCGTCTGAACGAACAATTGGGGTTGCGCAAGCAAGAGGTGCTAATACTCAAGTTCTTGGGTTACCAAATGCTGCATAAACACACTTTTTTAAATTTATACGTCAGAATGATAAAAAGAAATTTATGAGCTTGTCTAACACATCTGCAAATAAGAATCTACCTAACTCGGTTCCTAGCGAACGGTTATGGTTAAGGTCAGAATTAATGGGAACACAAGTGATAACGACTGATACTGGGAGGCGGCTAGGCGTAGTTGGCGAAGTTGTTGTTGATATCGATAGAAGAGAGGTGGTTGCTTTGGGACTAAGAGATAATCCACTTACAAGATTTTTACCAGGTTTACCAAAATGGATGCCTTTAGAAAGTATAAAGCAAGTTGGAGATGTCATATTAGTTGACTCCCTAGATTCTTTGAGTGAGAGTTTTTCTCCAGAAAGATATGGGCAGGTAATTAATTGTCAAGTGATTACAGAATCTGGACAACTTTTAGGAAGAGTTCTTGGCTTTTCTTTTGATATTGAGACTGGGGATCTGATATCCCTTGTTATGGGTGCTGTTGGTGTTCCGCTTTTAGGTGAGGGAGTTTTAAGTACTTGGGAAATACCAGTTGAGGAAATTGTAAGTAGTGGTACCGATAGGATTATTGTTTATGAAGGTGCAGAAGAGAAATTGAAGCAACTTAGTAGTGGACTACTTGAGAAACTTGGAGTCGGGGGTTCTTCATGGGATGAAAGGGAAGCAAATGGATACGCAGCAAATCTTGTACCTGTTGAGAATCAGTTGCTTTCAGGTTCTGAATCAGAAAAGCAAAACAATTTGGTCGAGGAATATGAAGAAGTTGTTGAACAAGATGATTATGAAGATGATTATGAAGATGAACTTGAATATATTGAAATAAAGAGTTCTTCAGAGGAAATAAATAATAGAAAAAAGCTATATATGGATAATGATGATTCTGATCAGATCGAGAATCAAAATAGTGTTAATCAAATAGATGAAACAAACAATATTGATTTTAAGCAAAAAAGACAATCAACTACTAATTTGGCTTCGAAAAGACCAATTCAAAATGCAACAGAAACTTTAGATATTGAACCACTAGATGAACAAAATTTAGTTCAAGAAAATAAAAAATCAGAAAAGTTTGAAATTGATGATCCCTGGTAATTGTTAAAGTTTTTTTATTGAATTAACAATTATAGATGCAAGTTTTTTTGCAGCACCCTTATTGCCTCTTTCTTTCTCAAGATTATCTCTAATACTTTTTAATTGATCACTATTTTTAATAAGAAATAATACTTCGCTTGCAACTTTTATTGGCGAAATATTGCCTATCCTTTCAGGGACAATCATTCTTTTAGCTTTAATATTTGGCCAAGCAAAAAACTTCTTTTTTTTAAAATAGAAATTTTTAATTATAAAAGTTAGAAATCTATTTATGAATGAAATTTTCCCAATTACTCCAAAAATACCATCCCAGGCATTCATCATATTTAAATGTTTAGTTGGCAGAACAACTAACATTGGAAGACTAATTGCTGCTAATTCTGCAGTATTTGCTCCTACAGTTGTAATTGCAAGATCACATTCTTTTAATATTTCATAGCAAGGATGTTTCTTGATTAGATAAATCTTTGTATTTTTAGATGTTTCAATGACATAATCAAAAAGAGAGCCTTTGTAGTTTTTAATTGTTTTGATTTTTGATGAGTAATGTTTAGCAATTGGATTTTTGTTGCTTTGAAAAAATAAATATTCACTTTTATCAGTAGTTGGGGCAATGGGAATCATAAAATTTATATTTTGATTTTCTTCAGCGATATGGTCTGCAACTTCTAAGAAGAAAGGAATTCCAACAGAAAGCTTTGCTTTTTTAGAGCCAGGCAACAATGCAATGTAGTGTTTTTCTTTATTTCTTAATGATATTTCGTTTTTAAGTTTGACATCTGCCATCAAATCGCCAATGACTTTACATTTATATTTATATTTTTTAGGTATTAACTCTTTTACTTTTACATTCATAGCAGCAATTTTGTTGGTCCATTTAGGCCATCGTGAAACCCATTCAGCATATGTGATATTTAAATAACCTAATCTTTTAGCTAATAAAATGCTCCAAAATTGATCCCCACCAAGGAAAATAACCACCCCTTTTTTTGGCCAATTAGCAAAAGAATGTGGCTTTATTAATAATCTCCAAAAACTTTTGGATTTTGTAATTAATTCGAATTTATTCCATGAATTTGCAACTAAAAATTCTTTGCCAGTGGCATTTGGGCAAGGAACAAGGACTAACCTAAGAGTGAAATTGTGTTTATCGTCCTCACTTAGTGATTTATTTATTTTGTTAAGCTCATCCACAACAGGATTTACCCATGTAGTTAATTCGCCAGGGCCATTGGAAACTATAACTACTGCAACTGATTTTTTTTTCATTGCAGTTAAACCAAAATACATTAAATGCGGACGGCGAGACTTGAACTCGCAAGGCCGAAGCCACACGCTCCTTAGACGTGCGCGTCTACCAATTCCGCCACGTCCGCAAAGGGTTTTCAGCAACCGGGGGATACCTAAACCTTAAAAATATCATACATTATTGACTGAAATCAGCATGTAGTTCGAAAAGAGTTTTTTTGAATATGATGGATAATTTTTCTATTGCATAAAACAAATATTTATACATATGTAACGTTTTAGGTTGTATTGTAAAAAATGTCCTCTGATCTCTAAAAAATTTTTTGAATACTTTGGCAAATAATTTTTTATTTTAAGTCATTTCATTTCTTCAATTTTATTTTCATAATGGTTGAAAAAGTTTTAATTGCTAATCGTGGAGAAATAGCTTTACGAATTGTCAGAAGTTGTAGAGAGCTAGGTATTGCAACCGTTGCAGTTTTTAGCACTGTAGATAAAAAAGCATTGCATGTTCAGCTTGCTGATGAGGCGGTTTGCGTAGGAGATTCTTTAAGTAATAAGAGTTATTTAAATATTCCAAATATACTTGCTGCTGCTACATCGAGAGGAGTTGATGCTATTCATCCTGGTTATGGATTTCTTGCGGAAAATGATAAATTTGCTGAGATGTGTAACGATCACGGCATAGTTTTTATTGGACCATCTCCTAAAGCTATTAGATCTATGGGAGATAAATCTACAGCTAAAGAAACTATGGAAGCAGTTGGAGTTCCAACAGTACCTGGTAGTAAAGGCTTGTTATCAAATGTTGATGAAGCTTATAAATTGGCAGAAGATATTGGCTATCCGGTAATTATTAAGGCGACTGCTGGAGGAGGTGGAAGAGGTATGCGGTTGGTTGAAAACTCTAATAATCTCGAAAAAATGTTTAAAGCAGCTCAAGGCGAAGCAGAAGCAGCTTTTGGTAATGATGGTTTATATATGGAAAAATTTATAAAGAAGCCAAGACATGTAGAAATTCAAATTTTAGCCGACAGGTCGGGTAATGTTGTTCATTTAGGAGAGAGAGATTGTTCAGTTCAAAGAAGACATCAGAAGTTACTAGAAGAGTCTCCTAGTCCTGCAATTAACACTGAGCTGAGAAAAAAAATGGGGAACGCAGCTATTGCTGCTGCAAAAAGTATCGGCTACGAAGGCGCGGGGACAGTTGAATTTTTAGTTGATGATGATAATTTTTATTTCATGGAGATGAATACCAGGATTCAAGTTGAACATCCTGTTACTGAAATGGTTACGGGAGTCGATTTAATCGCTGAACAAATTAAAATCGCAAGCGGAGCAAACTTAGAATTTAATCAGGATGATATCCATTTAAACGGTCATGCTATTGAATGTAGAATCAATGCTGAAGATCCTTCTCACAATTTCCGACCATCACCTGGAAAAATAACTGGGTGGCTTCCTCCTGGTGGTCCTGGTGTAAGGGTGGATAGTCATGTTTACACAGGCTATGAAATTCCTCCTTTCTATGACTCATTAATTGGTAAATTAATAGTCTGGGGCAAAGATCGTAATACTGCAATTAAACGTATGAATAGGGCTTTAAATGAGTGTGCAGTAACTGGTATTCCTACAACAATTAACTTTCATCTAACCTTATTGAATAAGTCTAAATTTAAGCAGGGTAAGATACATACTAAATATGTAGAAGAAGAATTATTGCCAAATTACTAAAAAATAATTAAATGATCTCTATGAAATATGTGTATACAAAGCAAGTTTTATAAGACCTTGCTGCCCGACTAAAATTTCTCTTAAAAAACTTATAACTCCGATCCAAATTACGGGTCCAACATCAACCCCTCCAATAGGAGGAATTAGTTTTCTCGTTAAATTAAGAATATAGCTTGATGGTATTGAAATTAATAACCATAAACCTTTACTTAAATCAATTTTTGGGTACCAAGTAAGAATTAATCTTATTAGAAAAACTATAGTTAGATATGAAAGAGAAATTCCTAAACTAATATCTAAAATTTGAAGAAAGTTTACAAGCAAGGAAATCACAATTATTTAATTCATCTTAATAAATAACCCATTGAAACGTATTTAATTCTTATTATAAATTGAGAATTTAATATTTAAAAAGTGTTTCAAATCTCAAATTTATTACTAGCCGCAGATTTTTCTGCGGAAGTTGCAAATAATTCCGCAGTTGGAATGATAGGTAGTTTTATTGCCGCTGCCTTACTTATCGTTATTCCAGCCACTGCATTTTTGATTTTTGTCAGCCAGAAAGATTCCCTCGAACGTACTTCTACCGGAAGACGCTAGTTTTTGTAGAAGTTTTAAGTACACTATATATATAGGGGATATAATTAACCCTTTGAAAAATAAATTTTTGGAGAAAGAATGTGGTCAATGCTAGTCTCAATTGGGCCAGTATTGTTGGTATAGTTCTCGCGGTATGTGGAGGAGGCCTTTATTTTTTGAGGTCCTTTAAGCCTGCCTTGGCAAGGGATTATGATGTTTTCTTCGCAGCAATTGGACTTTTGTGCGGAGGAATATTATTTTTTCAAGGCTGGAGGTTAGATCCTATCCTTCAGTTTGGTCAGTTTTTATTAGCAGGAACTACAGTTTTTTTCGCATATGAAAGTGTGCGATTAAGGGGAGTTGCTACTGATCAAGCTAGAAGGTCATCTTATTTTGATGATGATCCTATTTCTGATGTTCCCAGAAATTCTAGAGACCGATTTAATGACGACTATGATAGGTTTGAAGAATCTGAAAGAATATCCAGAAGATTTAAACCTCAAGAAGATGAATTTGAAGAAGACTATAAGGAGGGGAGATCTCGTAGAAGAAATGTTTCAAGAGCTATACCCTCTGCTGCAGCAAGTAGAAGTAGGCCTTCTACGAGGGAAATAAGTCAGTTTGAAAATGACGAACCTATAAGAAGGAGAAGAAAGACTTCTGAAGATCGAAATAGTAAACAACCAGAAACAAATAACTTTGGTGAAAGAAGAAATTTATCTCGTGATGAATTTAAAACAGGGTCAAGACCCAGAATGAATCGTACAGTTTCTAGACGAGATAATATCTCTGCTTCTACTGATTCTTCTCCATTAGGAAAGAAACCTGCTAGATCCCCTATTAGGCAGCAAACTTCAACAGCTCAAGTAGAAGATGCTTCATTTAAGGATGCTAATCAACCCAAAAAACCACGTGAGACCCGTAGAGTAAGCTCTTCAGCAAGATCAAGTTCAAAAAATCAAAATAGTAGATATAACGTTGGAACAAACAAGAAGAAACCAAGAGATAACAGTTCTAGATTTGATGATTAATTATAAGATTCCTGCCCATTTTAAAAACGATTGTTTACTAAATAATTCAATCAATATTATTGCTAGGAAGCCAATCATTGCAAATCTTCCATTAGTTACTTCAGAATAACTACTCCATCCAAACTTATATTCATCTTTAATTTCTATAGATTTTTCATCTAATTTATTTTCTCCAATTTGTTCATTGATGCAATTTGGATCTTTCTGCTGTTCTATCAAACTGTCATTCTCTACATTAGTGACTTCTGAGTTAGTTTGTTCTTCTTTAGAATTCATTTTTTTTGTTAATCCTTAAAATTATACTTATCAGAAGTCAATAATTTCCAGTCTCCCTGTCCATTTAATTCTAAAATATTCTCGTGAAAATCTTTTAAGCTAGGTCTATGTCCAACACTAATAAGAGAAAGTTCTCGTTCCTTTAGTAAACGATATAGTTTTTTCTCAGTGTTAATATCTAAAGCACTTGTAGCTTCATCAAGTACTGCAAATCTTGGAGAATTTAGTAAGAGTCTTGCAAAAGCCAATCTTTGTTGCTCGCCTAGGGAAAGAATTCGTGGCCAATCTTGTTTGATATCAAGATTAGGATACCGATCCACTAAGGTTTTTAAATTTACTTCATGTAGTACAGAAGTAAGATGTTCATCACTAAATTTCTTTACTTCTGTGGGATAACATAATTGTTCCCTTAAAGAACCAAGTAACATATATGGTTTTTGAGGTATGAATAATAATTCCCCAATTTTTGGTTTTTTAATTACTCCCTGATCGGGTTCCCATAAACCACTAATCATTCTTAGTAAAGATGTTTTTCCGCATCCAGATGGTCCTACAACCAAAAGAGATTGATTATTGTCGATGCTTAAATTTAAATTTTTAATTATTGTTTTATTTGATCCTGGTGGGCAAAGATCAGCATTATTAATAAGAATTGAGGGGTAATCTGAAATAACGTTTTGATTGCTTGTTGGGTTGGTTTTACTAATGGATTCAACTTTTGATTGGAATCCTTCTAATCTGCCAATACCAGCAGTAAATTTTGCGAGTTCTTCGATTTGATTAACAATGAAAAATAACGAACCTTCAACCATTCCAAATGCAAAGCTTGCCTGAATAAAGCGTCCATAATCAATATCACCTTTAAAGTAAGGGATTGCCATAATTAAATATGGAAAGAAATTTCCAGCATAATTAATGGATCTTCTCATGACGTCTATTATTACTCTCCATATAATCAGTAAATTAAAGTTTCTCACCACTTCTCCTAAGCGTCTTTCAGTTTCACTTCGCTCAGGATTCTCCCCAGAGTAAAAGGCTATTGATTCAGCATTATCTCTAATATGTACTAAGCCGTATCGAAAATCTGCTTCATATCTGAGTTGATCAAAGTCAATTTTTACAAGGTTTTTTCCAGCAATTAAAAGTATAGAAGTTGCAAATGCAGCGTAACCAAATAAAGAAAAAGTCAATGTTGTACTAATACTCCATAAAATAAGAATATTAAGTGAAAATGTTAGCAGGGCATCAAAAATACCTAATGTAAAAGAGAGACTTTGCCCTGTAAAAGCTCTGGTATCATCTGTTATTCTTTGATCAGGATTATCTACATCAGTTTGTTCTTCATCATTAGGATTTAATTGGTAATAAGCTTTATTAGTCATATAATCTTTGACTAAACTTTTTGAAAGCCATTCTCTCCAAATTATTCCTAACTTATATGTAAAAAATATTTGGGAAACGCGTATTGGTAGAGCCACAGCGAAACAACAAGCGTAAATACCCAATATCCGATAAAAACCATCTTCTTGTTTTTCTACCAAAGCATTCGTTAAATCTCTCGCAATGAATCCAATACCTGCGTTTATTCCGTTTACAGCTAAAAGCATTAATACGATTATCGCAAGGAATAACCAATGTAACCATCTACGGTTTTTTAATTGACGTCTTAAGCTAAAAAAGCTCCCTGATCCAATTAAAAATAAGGCAGAGAAAAGTAATCCCCAGCTACCAGCCCATATCGAATTGACGGTACTTACTACACCTCCGAAATACTTTTCAAGAAAAATTGGTTGAAAGCTTTCAAAAAAACTGATTATTCCTGTAAGACCGACAAGTACTACTCCACCAACACAAAATAAAAGAGAAATCAAAAGCCATATGAATTGAAATCCATTACATTGATCTATGGGAAGAAAAAAAGGCTGAGATAACTTCCTTAATTTTTGCAATTGGTAAAGTATTTTGGATTTATTATTAACTGCTTTATTCATCACTCGACAAGTTTTATAAGGTAAATTATAACTTTTAGCAGTCTATTGACCAAAGCCAATAAATGAAAGGGCCCAGTCAGGTAAATTTAAGTAATTCAAGATTGTCGTATCAAATTTATGAACTTTTGGAAAAGATTTATCTAATACCCACCATAAAAGAAAAGGTAGGTTAAATAAAATTTGTAATTGCCATTTATAAGTTAGAACTCTCCAAATTTTTATTAACTTAGTTTTGAATGAATCATCTAGCTCTTCCCAATTTTTTGATATTAAATTGAATAAATTTTTGGATTCTGTATTAAAGGAATCTGGTGTATTCATTTTGTTTTTACTTATTTATAACCCATAAACATTTCTTTCGAGAGTTTTAACCTGGGGGCCAGTTCATTTTTCTTCCAGATAAAAAATGAATATGTAAATGAAAAACTGTTTGTCCCGATTCTGCTCCAGTATTAATTACTGTTCTCCAATTAGTTAAATTTTTTGATTTAGCTATTTTGCTACCAACAAAAAGTAAATGCCCTAATAAATTTGCATCTTCTTCCATACAATCTAATAAACTAATAATTGGTTTTTTTGGAATCACTAAAAAATGTACTGGTGCTTGTGCTTGGATATCATTAAACGCAATACAAAACTCATCTTCAAAAAGCTTATCGCAGGTTATTTCTTCATTAATTATTTTTTGAAATATTGTAGTTTCAGTCATTAGATTAATTAATAGAAATTACGTCTTTTTCGTTAAACCCTTCTTTTATAAGTTCTTTGTTCAAGTCATCTTTTGATGTAACTCTATCAACAAATAATATGCCATTTAAGTGATCCATTTCGTGTTGAATACACCTCGCCAGAAGTCCATCTGCTTTCATTTTACGAGGTCTCCCCATTTCATCTCTAAATTTTAATTTTATAGTTGATGGTCTTACTACATTCAAATATATGCCAGGTATACTTAAGCAGCCTTCTTCGTATGAATTAAGGGTTGTTCCAAAGTCTGTAATTTCTGGATTGATTAATATTAGAGGTTCTGCTGCTGAATCTTCAAAATTTACATCTATGACAAGAAGCTCTTTGTTAATACCAATTTGAGGCGCTGCAAGTCCGATTCCTTTAGCTGCATACATGCTTTGAAGCATTTCTCTAGCAAGTTTTCTAATCGATTCGTCAACCTTAGTTATTCTTTTGGAATTTTGTCTTAATACATCATCACCAAGTTTATAAATATCTAGAGATGGCTTACCTGTTTGTTCTTTTGCAATTTTTTCTGAACTTCCATTTGTTTTTGACTTTTTTGCAAGTTGTGAAAAATGGTTTGCCACGTTAAAAAAGTTTTTAGATGAGAGTTTAGCTATAAAAATACTAGCACTTTAATTTACTTTCTTTATATTTTTTTAAATGAGTAATGATGAGAAATTAAAAGTTAGGCAAACTGAATCTAAAAAAAATGCTTTCAAGGAATTAACTATTATTAGGGATACCATTTTTTGGATTGATGTTGTTGGTGAAGGTCAAAATGAAAATGCCATTTTTGCAAGACCATTTAATGTCAAAGAAGCTATTCCCCAGCAATTAACAAGTAAAAAATATAATATTAAAAATAATTTTCATGGATATGGTGGTAAATCTTATAAATGTATAAATTTTAAAAATAATTTTTATCTGATATGGATAGATCAGATTACCAAGGCAGTATGGTTTCAAATTTTTAAAGAGGCAGCATCAACTGATAGAAGCCAAAATAAATATCTCGTTTCAGTTCAAGAACCTAATCAACTATCTAAATCAATTGATGGAAATTTTGATTCTTCATTTATCATTTCTGAAAAAAGTTTATTGTATGGAATTTGCGAAATAAATAATAGAGATTATTTATTTTCTTTAAATTTAAAAAAAACTAAACAAGATATTCATCGAATAAAAAAATTTAAAAATTTTGCTGGAGAATTATCTTCTAATAGATCTACTAACTTACTTTCCTGGATAGAGTGGGATTCTCCATATATGCCCTGGGAGAAAAATGAGCTGTTTTTTGCTCAAATAAATCAAGATGGTGAGATACAAAAAATAAAAAAATTCTCAAATAAGCTGATAAATTCCAAAAAAAATGTTTCTTTTTTTCAACCCTATTGGATAAGTGAAACACATTTGGTATGTTCTGAAGATAGTTCTGGATGGTGGAACTTATTGTTTTTAGATGTTAGTGAAATTGAGAATATTTTTATTAAGAAAAGAGTTGAGAGAAATTTGATTGAATATGGAGCACCACAATGGGTCACTGGAATAACATTTTTTTCAGGAAATAAAAAAAATTTATTTTGTGTAGCAAAAAAAGATAATAGTTTAATAGTGGAACAATATAAAGATCTTGAATTTGTTAAAGAATTTTCTACTCCTTTTACCTCAATTAGTGATTTCAGTGTTTTTCGGAAAAAAGTTCTTTTAAAGGGTTATGGATCTGATTTTTTGGGAATTGTATTTGAAATTGATTTTGCAAAAAAAGTTTTATCAAATTTTTCTGAGCAGATATTTTTTGATCATATAAAAGATTGTTCAAAACCTGAAACATTTTGGTTTAAAGGTTTTGAAGATGAATTAACTCATTGTTTTCTTTATAGACCGCTAGTTGAAAATTTTAGAAAGCCACCGCTTCTTGTTAGAGCACATAGCGGACCAACTTCATGTTTTGATGGATCATATAATTCTGAAGTTCAATATTGGACGTCGAAGGGATTTTTTGTTGCTGAAGTCAATTATGGAGGATCATCAGGCTTTGGCAAAGCATATAGAGAGAGGTTGAATTATAAATGGGGTATTGTTGATTCTTGTGATTGCAAAGCACTAGCTCTTGAATTGATTAAATCAAATCAAGTTGATAGTGAAAAAGTAGTAATCTTTGGGAATAGTGCTGGTGGGTTAACTGCCCTGAATTGTTTATTATATGGTTCTATTTTTACGGCAGCAATTTGTAAATATCCTGTTATTGATTTGAAGGATATGCATTACAACACTCATAGGTTTGAAAAAGATTATTTAAATTCTTTGGTAGGAAATTATGCAAAAGACCATGATGATTATATAAATAGATCACCGATAAATCATATTAACAAAATAAAAAAACCTATCTTATTGTTTCATGGAAAAAAAGATACAGTTATTTCTTATAAACAAACTTTAAAAATTCAAGAAATTTTGATTCAGAATAATAAATATTCAGAAGTTATTTTTTTTGATAATGAAGGGCATGGTTTTAGAAATATTGAAAATAAAGAAGTAGTAATGCGAAAATCTCAGGAATTTTTAAAAAATGCTTTGAATATTTAAGAATTGATTTTTAGAAAATCAATAGTATCTTTTAATTTTTCTATAAACATATCAATTTCTTCCTTATTGGTTGTGAAATTCATGCTTATTCTAGCTGTTGATTTAATTCCAATGTATCTATGGAGAGGTTGACAGCAATGGTGTCCACTTCTGATGCAAATTCCTTTTGAATCAAGAATTTCAGCAATATCATTTGAATGTATATTTTTTATATAAAAGGTGGCAAGGGAGGCTCTGTCTGGATCTATCTCCGGCGATGGACCTATGATTTCAATATTTTCTATTTGATTTAATTTTTCAAATAAATATTTAGTAATAGTCTTTTCATATTCATGAATTTCATTCAAACCAATATTGTTAATATAATTGATTGCTTCTGCAAGACCTATTGCTTCTGCAATAGCTGGAGTTCCAGCTTCAAATTTGTGTGGTAGCTCTGCCCAAGTACTTGTCTCTTCAAAAACATCTTGAATCATTTCGCCACCTCCAAAGAGAGGAGGAATTTTTTCTAGGATTTCTTTTCTTGACCAGAGGAAACCAATACCTGTAGGACCGCATAATTTATGTCCTGATCCAGCTAAAAAATCTATATTAAGATCAATCACATCCAGTTTTTGATGAGCCAAACTTTGGCATGCATCTATTAACACTAAAGAACCTTTTTGTTTAGCTAATTTAGTTATCTCTTTGATTGGATTACAGCAACCTAGAGTATTACTAACATGAACAAGGCTAACAAGTTTAGTTCTAGATGTTAGTTTTGATTTAAAGTCGTCTAGATCTAATTTGCCATTTTTATCTATACCTATAAATTTTAATTTGCATTTATTTCTTGCTGCAACCATTTGCCATGGAACAAGATTACTATGATGCTCCATTATTGATAAGAGAATTTCATCGTTTTCTTTTAATGAATATTCCCCCCAAGATCTAGCTACTAGATTGATTGCCTCAGTAGCATTTCTTGTGAAAATAATTTCTTTTGATGAATTCGCTTTTATATATTGGCTAATTAAATATCGTGCATTTTCAAATTCTTCTGTCGCCTTAGCACTTAATTGATGTGCCCCTCTATGTACATTGGCATTAAAGTTTTTGTAATATTCATCAATTTTTTTTAAAACTTGTATTGGTTTTTGTGTGGTTGCAGCATGGTCTAAATAAATAATTTTCTCATTACTTTTTAAGTTCTTATTTAAAAGAGGAAAGTCTTTCTTCGTTATTTCAGGAAAATTTTGAATCGTTTCCATTAATTCTCGTTTAAAAGTTTATCAAGCAAATCCCATTTATCTTTTGAAATGGGAATAAATGAAATTATTTCTTGAAAGTAAGAACTTAATTGTAGTTTACTTGCTTCTGTTAATGTGATCCCTCTTGTTCGCATATAAAAAAGTTCTTCTTCATTTAGTTGCGAAATTGTAGCCCCATGTTTGCATTTGACATCATCAGCAATTATTTCTAATTGAGGTTTGGTATCTATTTGTGCGAGATTTGATAAAAGTAAATTTCTGCTTAATTGCGAAGCATCAGTTCTCTGGGCAATTTTCGGAACTATTATTGAACCTTCAAATATTGCATGCGATTTATCATCAGCAAGTGATTTATTAATTTGATCTAGAAACCCATTTGGGCCATTAAATTCTATTTTTGTATAGGTTGAAATCTGCTCATCTTTTTTTGTTATTTGCATACCTTTGATATTTGTTTTAGCGTTTCCCGCAGATTGATTAATACTAATTTCAAATCTTGCGTAATTGAATTTGAAATGTAAAGATCCTAAGTTGTATGTACTATTTTTTTGTTGAATTACATTGAGAGAATTTAATAGATTGGATCTGTTTTCACCGTAAGAAACAACACCATGATTTACGGAACTATTTTCTTTCAAGCAAAAGAAAGTTGATTGAGATAATGAAGAGTTTTCTTTACCAAGATTTACTTGTAATAATTCAATATCACAATTCTTTTCTAAAAATATTACGAGGGTTTTTGCCTTTAAAGAATTACTTGATGCGTGACTAAAAATTTCAATAGGAGGAATTTTTGATCCATTTATTTTTAATCCCAAAATATTATTTTGACAACTTAAAGACAGATTTAGTAGGTCACTCCAATTTTCGTTTTGCTTAAAAAAAGATATCTGTTCCTTGATATATTTTTGTAATTCATCCTCACTTAATTGCTGTATTGAATAATTTTTCTCTATTAATTTAATTTGGCAATTATCACCAATTATTAATCTAATAGTGCTTTGAGAATTTTTCGGATATGGAATATCAAATTTTGAATCTTTTTCATTAACTGAGTAATCTAAAAAGTTTGATAATTTTGATTTATTTGAAAGTCTCCATAGTTCACTTTTAGGATTAGGGAGAGGGCTTGATTGTAATCTATGAAGACAGATTTTTTGTATTTCTGTTAGGTTATCATCCGATTTATTAGTTTTTATTTTTTCAATAATTTCCATTTGTTTATGTCTCTTTTATAAAGTTATCAGTCCATTCATACCCTTTTTCCTCAAGCTCTAGAGCAAGATCACTCTCACCAGTTTTTATGATTTGCCCGTCTGACATAACATGGACATAATTTGGTTTAATTTCATCTAATAATCTTTGATAGTGGGTAATAAGTATAATTCCTGTTTGTGCATTAGATATTTTTTTAATTCCTGATGCCACTATTCTTAAAGCATCGATATCTAGACCAGAATCGGTCTCATCTAATATTGCTATCTTGGGCTCAAGTAAAGCCATTTGCAGAATCTCATTTCTTTTTTTTTCACCTCCAGAAAAACCTTGATTTACGCTCCTTGATAGGAATGCGTGATCCATTTTCACAATTTCTAACTTTTCTTTAACTAATTCTTCAAAATCAAAAGTATCCAATTCTTCTTTGTTGAGGAATTTCCTTCTAGCATTAGTTGAAACTCTAAGAAACTCAAGGTTACTTACACCTGGAATCTCAATTGGATATTGGAAACCAAGAAAAATTCCTGATTGAGATCTCTCTTCAGGTTCTAGAGAGTTGATGTTTTCACCTAAAAATTTTATGTCGCCATTTGTAATATTATACGAGGGATGTCCTGCAATGATTTTCGAAAGAGTACTTTTGCCACATCCATTTCTTCCCATGATGGCATGGATTTCTCCTGGATAGACAGTAAGTGAAACCCCTTTTAAAATTGGAAGATTATCAGTAGATGCAGAAAGATTTTCAACTTCTAAAATTGGATCTGATTCTTTCATTTTACTTTGCATATCAGTTTAGAAATTGATTAATTAACCTACTGATCCCTCTAGTTTAAGTGCCAGTAACTTATCTGCCTCAGCAGCAAATTCCATAGGTAATTGATTAAATACATCTCTGCAAAAACCACTGACCATCATAGATACTGCCTCTTCAAATTCTATACCTCTGCTTTGGAGATAAAAAAGTTGGTCTTCTGAGATTCTGCAAGTGCTTGCTTCATGCTCAATTTCAGAATTGGGTTGTTGAGATTTGATGTAAGGGAATGTATTTGCAGAAGCTTGATCACCTATTAACATTGAATCACATTGACTGTAATTTCTTGATCCTGTCGCTTTTGTTCCCATTTTGACAAGACCTCTGTAGCTATTTTTTGAGTTACCTGCACTAATACCTTTGCTAACAATAGTTGATTTGGTCTTAGGACCAATATGGATCATTTTTGTGCCGGTATCTGCTTGCTGAAGATTATTGGTGAGAGCCACTGAATAAAATTCTCCTACAGATTCTTCCCCTAAAAGAAGACAGCTAGGATATTTCCATGTAATTGCAGACCCTGTTTCAACTTGAGACCAGCTAATTTTACTTCTCTTACCTAAACATTTTCCTCTCTTGGTGACAAAATTAAAAATTCCGCCAATACCTTCTTCATCACCAGCATACCAATTTTGCACTGTTGAATATTTTATTGAGGCGTCGTCTAGTGCTATAAGCTCTACAACTGCTGCATGTAGGGTATTTGTATCAAACATTGGAGCTGTACAACCTTCTAGATAACTTACAGAACTTGATTCTTCAGCAATGATTAGTGTTCTTTCGAATTGTCCTGAATCTCCACTATTAATTCTGAAGTAGGAAGATAGATCCATTGGGCAGGTAACACCTTTGGGGATATAAACAAAAGAACCATCACTAAAAACTGCAGAATTTAGTGCTGCAAAATAATTATCACTAGCTGGAACTACAGTACCTAAATATTTTTCAATCAAATCCGAGTGATTTTTTACTGCTTCACTAATTGAGCAAAATATAACTCCATGTTCAGCAAGTTCTTCTCTAAAAGTTGTGGCTATAGAAACACTATCAAAGACAGCATCTACTGCTACATTTGTGAGTTTTTTTTGCTCCGTAAGGGGTATTCCCAACTTGTCAAAAGTCTCAAGAAGTTTGGGATCAACTTCATCTAAACTAGAAATTTTCTCTTTTTGCTTAGGAGCAGAGTAATAAATTATATCTTGATAATCAATTTGTTTATATCCTAATCCTGCCCAATCAGGCTCTTTCATTTTTTGCCATTTTTTAAAGGCTTTTAATCTAAAATCAAGAAGATATTTTGGTTCTTCTTTTTTCTGAGAAATTAGTCTTATGATATCTTCATTTAATCCCTTTGCTATTTTTTCAGTTTCAATATCAGTAACGAAACCATATTTATAAGGCTCTTTTACTACATCTTTAACTAAATTTTCCTTGATCATGTTATCAAAAATAACTTATTACAATTAGCTTTATATACTTTAACGAAAGATACCCCCAATATTGAGTTTTTTTCCTTTATTAAAACTAAAAATTAATGTCTAATCCTCTTGATCCCTTGTCTAACCCATTAAACATAGAAATTATTCAAGAAATTGATAATCTTGATCTACCTATAAAGCAGAAACATCATCTAAGAATACTCGCTCATTGTCTCCAGATTTTTAAAATTATTAGTGTTGAGAATAGTTTTGAATATCAAAATAAAAATCCCCTTAGAGAATGGTGTGATAACCAATCCAAAAAATTTGATGATAAAAAATTTAGTGATCTTTTTTATGAGCAGTTAGAATCAACTTCGAACAAATTAAGTAATTTTTCAAAAAAAATTGGTAAAAATATTGAGGATTTAGATATAGATGATTTAGTACTTCTAGTTAGACAACGCTGAAATCCTTTTTGATTGATCCCGAAGAAAAAATATATTTTTGTTGAGTCGTTAACAAATTCAGGTAATAAAATTTAAAAAAAAAGAAAATTAATTTACATTTAAAAAAGACCTATAAATTAATTAATTGCTTTGATACCAACTGTTTTGAAGATAAATATATATTTTGGGAATTTTTTAGTAGTCAGAGGATCCTGACGACAGGGGAAAAAGACACACAATTCCCTAAAAAAAAGAACATACTGATCCCAAACAAAAACGGAGAATTTAAAGTGGCTGATGGGATCATGAATAAAGATCAATTACTCTCACTTACCCTCAGACAATTACGTCAAGAAGCAAGTAAATTATCAGTTCCGCTATATAGTCGCAAAACGAAAGCTGTTTTAGTTGATTTAATACTCCAATATCAAGAAAAATCTATAAAAAAAACATACGTTACTACACCTGAGTCAAAATCTGAAGAAACTTTTGAGTCCAATGTTTTCAACAGTAGTGAAGAAGTTAAAACAAATGTAGTATTTTTACCCCGAGATCCAGATTGGGCTTACGTTTTTTGGCAAATTTCTGATTCAGATCGAGAAAAAGCACAATCTTTGGGAGCTAATAAATTATGTTTACGATTATTTGATGCATCTGGTTCTGAAGGAAGCAATTTGAATCAAGGAACACTAAGGGAGATAGCAGTTGATAGCTACAGTACTGAGTGGTACTTGCCAATCCCACTTGCAGATAGAGACTATAAAGTTGAATTAGGTTATAAATATGGTTTTAACTGGATGTCATTGGCATTTTCTTCTGTAAGTCACGTTCCTGGCTCTCATCCCTCTGAGCAAATTCTTGATAAATTTGTACCTTTTAATTTGGATTCCACTTCCGAAACAATTCCAGATATTTCAAATCCTGTTGTTTCAGAACAAAATGGTATGCATGAAAGGTTATATCAAGCAGCAACTAATATTTCTCTCAGAAGAAAAGTTGGTTCTGAAGAATTCATGGAAAATGTAAATTCAACAAACCTTAATGATAAACTCACAGACTCAGGTGCTGGTATATGGTCATCAGGTTTAAATGATTCTGGAAGTGGAATTGTTAAAAATAGATCTTTCTGGCTCGTTGCTGATGCTGAATTAATTGTTTATGGAGCTACAGAGCCCTCTGCAACACTGACAATAGGTGGAGAAGATGTACCCCTTGCTGCAGATGGTACTTTTAGAATTCAAGTTCCATTTAGGGATGGGACTCAAAAATATGATATTAAAGCTGTTGATGTATCTGGTGAGCAAGAAAAAAGTATATCAATGAAGTTTGATAGAACTACACCGCTTGACGATACTAATGAAAAAGATAATGCTGAGACTGAATGGTTTTAATAAATTAAATTAATGATGAAAAAAATTGTGGCTTTTACTCCATTGTTTGGGGCATTAACATTTCCACTAATAGTTCCCATTACAATTTCTAAATTTGGTGTTAACTATGGAATTCTTAGTGCATTATTAATTTCTTCATTATGGTTTATCGCTATGTTAAGAACATCCGAAATGCCTCATTAATTTAGTTAGATTTTTGGAAGTTTTTTAAAAATATGACTCAAGTTAATGTAATAAATATCAATTCTCCTTTTCTAGATCAAAAACCAGGCACTTCTGGTTTAAGAAAAAGTACTTTAAAATTTCAGGAAGAACATTATTTAGAAATTTTTATTGAAGCAATCTTACAATCATTGGAAGATTTAAAAGGTTCAACATTAGTAGTTGGTGGTGATGGCAGATATGGCAATATTGAAGCAATAGAAAAAATTGTTCAAATATGCATTGCTCATAAAGTTCAAAAGGTTATTGTTCCAAAATACGGTTTATTATCTACTCCTGCGACATCACATTTAATTAGAAAAGAAAACGCTATTGGTGGAATTATTCTTTCTGCAAGCCATAATCCTGGAGGGATTGATGGCGACTTTGGAGTGAAATTGAATATCTCTAATGGTGGCCCAGCTCCTGAGATAATTACTAACAAGATTTTCAAGGCTTCACAATTACTAACTAGTTATAAAATTTGCAAAATTCAATTACCTGATTTTAGTGAATATGGAACTTATTCTTACGGTGAAACTACCTTAGAAATTATTGATGGATTAAAAGATTATTCTAATTTGATGGAGAAAATTTTTGATTTTGATCAAATTAGTGATTTTTTAAAAAAAGACTTCTCGTTAATCTTTGATGCAATGAATGCGGTTACAGGCCCATATGCAAAAAATATTTTTGTTGAAAAAATGGGTCTTGCACATGATTGTGTGATGAATGGTAACCCGCTAAAAGATTTTGGAGGTTTACATCCTGATCCTAATCTTACTTATGCATCCCACTTGGCTGATTTATTATTAAATAAAAAATCTTATAGTTTTGGTGCTGCATGTGATGGGGATGGTGATAGGAATATGATTTTAGGAAGTGGGTGTTTTGTGAATCCTAGTGATAGCCTTGCAGTTATCACTGCTAACACAAAATGTGTTCCTGGTTATAAAGATGGTATTACAGGTGTGGCACGATCCATGCCAACCAGCTCAGCGGTTGATAATGTTGCTCGAGCATTAAATATACCTTGTTTCGAAACACCTACTGGTTGGAAGTTTTTTGGAAATCTTTTAGATTCTAATTTAATTACTTTATGTGGAGAAGAAAGTTTCGGAACAGGTAGTAATCATGTGAGAGAGAAAGATGGACTATGGGCAGTTTTGTATTGGTTACAAGTTTTAGCTGAGAAAAAATGTTCGGTAAGTGATTTGATGCAGAATCATTGGAAACAATTTGGTAGAAATTATTATTCAAGACATGATTATGAGGCAATTCCCTCAAATATTGCTAATCAAATCTTTGGTAATCTCACTTCTATGCTCCAAAATTTAAAAGGAAATAGTTTTGCTGGCCATTTAATTAAAGTTGCAGATAACTTTTCATATTTAGATCCCGTTGATAATTCCATAAGTGAAAATCAAGGTTTAAGATTGGTCCTTAATGATAATTCTCGAGTAATTGTACGCCTTTCTGGAACTGGAACTAAGGGTGCAACATTAAGACTTTACTTTGAGAAATTTTTCGATCCTCAACAGAATCTTTCGTTAAATCCTCAGATCGCTTTGAAACCTCTAATTAATGATTTAGATGCTTTATTGAACATTTCAAAACTTACTCAAATGGAAACTCCTACAGTAATTACTTAGAATTGAAAGTAATTATTTTTTGATTTTATTTATATGCATTCAGAAAATTTATTTACAAATTATTCTCAAATAGAAAATAATGCACCTTTGGCAGATAAATTAAGACCAAAGAATTTGGAAGATTTCTTTGGTCAACAACCAATCCTGAATGAGAATTCGCTTTTAAGAAGTGCAATATTAAACGATAAGATTAGTAATTTTATTTTTTCTGGCCCTCCTGGTGTTGGAAAAACTACTCTAATTGAAATTATTTCTTTTAATACGCGTTCAAAATTAATTAAGTTAAATGCAGTATTATCAAGTGTTAAAGAATTAAGAAATGAAATCGCTAATGCAAAAGATAGATTAATAAATTCAAAAAGAAAAACAATTTTATTTATCGATGAGGTTCATAGATTTACAGCAGTTCAGCAAGATGCTTTATTACCTTCAATAGAAAATGGAACTATAACTTTTATTGGTGCTACAACTGAAAACCCTTTCTTTGCTGTTAATAAAGCGCTTGTTAGCAGGTCTCGTATTTTTACATTACTTCCTTTGGCAGAAAATGATTTGCAGAAAATAATACAAAAAGTCATAACTCACTATTCTAAAAAAAAAGATTCAAGAAAAGTTTATTTAACTCAAGATGCTATAAGTCATTTAATTAAATTTTCTGGCGGAGATGCAAGAACATTAATCAATGCGCTAGAGATGGCCATAGAAACAACTGCTGAAAATGATGCTAAAGAAATCAACATTAATCTCTCAATAGCAGAGGATGCACTTCAAAAGAAAAATATTGTTTACGATAAAAATGGTCAAAATCATTACGATGTAATAAGTGCCTTTATCAAGTCCATAAGAGGTTCTGATCCAGATGCAACTTTATTCTGGCTTGCAAATATGCTGGAGGCTGGCGAAGATCCTAATTTTATTTTTAGAAGATTACTTATATCTGCTAGTGAAGATATTGGAATAGCTGATCCTAATGCCATAGTAGTTGTACAATCCTGTTGTGATGCTTTTGATAGAGTTGGTTTTCCAGAAGGATTATATTTTTTAACGCAGGCTTCTTTATATTTAGCTTTGTCTCCAAAAAGTAATAGTACGAAAAGTATTTTTAAAGCAATTGAAACAATAAAATCTACCAATGCTTTTGATGTTCCACTTCATTTAAAAAATAATTCTAATAGTTATGTCAATCCTCATAATTATCCAGGTAATTGGGTCGTACAAGAATATCTTCCCAAATCTTTAAGAGGTTTAAAAATATGGGAACCAAATAGTAATGGATGGGAAAAAACTCAATATGAAGAACTGTTTAGAAGAAAAGAAAACTAAAAATTTTTCGAACAACAAATAATCTCAGGATTAAAAGAAGTTTTTTCATCGTAGGCTAAAGCGATAGTCCAATTATGGAAGTTAATCTGTGAATAATTTAAATGTATTTTTTTCTTCTTATGAATTAACTCTTTTGGCTTTTTAAAATATTGCCAATGATTAATGTCTTTAGCTAATTTTCCATGATCCCATTTTATGGCCGCTTCAACAGCACACCATTGATTTAATATCATATTTTTTGTCAAATAATTATTATGGTTTGATTTATTGGTATGAAAAAAATATTTTTCTGCAAATTTTATATGGTTAAAATCTCTATCTGTTCTTTCAATATCAATCCCAATTTTGCTTTTATGCCAGACTATAATAATGGCATCTTTACAATGACTTAAACTGATATTTCCCATCCCTGAGGGTAAACTTGGAGGTTCTCCAGGATGAGCTTTAATCGGAATTTCTAGTGGGTCTAATTCAAAAAGTGTTGAAAGTGATTGTCGCAAATAAGCTCTTGTTTCTAAAAAAATCTTTGATCTTGAACTTGTTAGGTTTTTTGCGGTTTTAATTTCTTCTACCGTTGCGACATCTTGTACACCTTTAATCTCATAAAACCAAATTTTTGGTATTTTATATCTATACTTATTTAATAATTTCAATGGCTCTTAAGGTTGGCGACAAAGCACCAGAATTTAAATTAAAAGATTCTTTTGAGAAAGAAGTTTCTCTTAGTGATTTTAAAGGTAAAAGAATAATACTATATTTTTATCCAAAAGATAATACTCCAGGATGTACTAAAGAAGCATGTAATTTTAAAGAGAATTGGGATTTACTCCAAAAAAATAATATTGTTGTGCTTGGTATTAGTAAAGATAATGCATCCTCTCATCAGAAGTTTATAGAAAAATTTCATTTACCTTTTATTCTTTTAACTGATCCTGAACCTTTTAAAGTTTCTTCTGATTACGATAGTTATGGACTTAAGAAATTCATGGGAAAAGAATATATGGGAATGATGAGAAATACTTTTTTGATCGATGCTGATGGTAATATTGAAAAAATTTACTTAAAGGTAAAAGCAGCAATAATGGCTGATCACATAATTGCAGACCTTGAGTTAAGCTAATTTTTTTACGGACAGGTGGTGAATAATCATCCCCTCCATAACTAAATTAGGAGCATTGATAATATTTTCTTTTTGAGTCTTTAGAGAGTTTGTAAAGAATTCAGAGTCTCCTCCACAAGTTATTAAAATATCTTTTGCGGGATTGAATAAACTATTAATCACGCCAGTAAGAGAGTTGATTACTCCTTTTAAAATTGCTTCTTCTGTATTAATTAAAAAATCTTTGATCGGAATATCGTGTTTTTGGGGAACTTTAAGATTTTTTGTATTTTGTTCCATTGATTTTAATTGCGTTAAAAAACCTGGGATAAGTTGACCTCCAATAATAGATCCATTTGAATTCAATTTTGTTATTGATAATATTGTTCCAAAATCTGCAATAAGCAAATCTTTTTTGAAAGGATTTTCAATAATTTTTAAAGCTGCAATACAAGCAAGAGCTCTATCAACTCCAAAATAATCAGGCAGATTTGATAACTGAATATCTTTAGTTTTTATTTCATTTTCTTTTTTCAGCAAAAAATTTGGTGGTTTTCCTACAGAAGCCCAAATTAATTGATCAAGATCAATATTTTCGGGAACCCTTTGCTCTTTTTTGGTATGGAAGAACTTAGATTGAATTTTAGAATATTTTGCCCAATGAAGCCTACTATTGCCTACTAATAAAAAATTTGTATCTAGGATCATTATTCTATGATCAAATTAATTAGTAGTGTGTATTCCACATTCTTGTTTAATCCCCCTAAATCTTGTATCTCTGCCTTTTTTTTCAATACCATCGGGACTGCTTGAATGCCAATCGCCTACGGAAGAATAACCTTTGATAAACAGTGGATGGGCAGGTAAATTATTCTCTTCCATGTAATAAAAAATATCTTTATTTGTCCAATTTAATAAAGGTCTTAATGAAAGTCTTTGACGAATTACTTCTAAAAATTTCATTTTGCTTCTATTTTTTGTTTGACTTGATCTTACACCGCTTGCCCAGCAGGAAATATTATATTTTTCTAGACCATTTTCTAAAGGTTTAATCTTTCTTAACTCATGATACTTATCTAAATCACTCTCTTTATTTGTTTCCCAAAGCTTTCCGTATTTAGCCTCCATTCTTGCTGGAGATAATTCACTTTGCAGAACTTCTACTTCCAAGGATAAATCTTCAATAAGCTTTTCAGCGTAATGGTATGTTTCTTGAGCTAGGTAACCTGTATCTATCCAAAATATTTTAATTTTTTTTTGTAGATATAATTTACTGATCATATTTAAAAGAACTGATGATTGTATGCCAAAACTCGTGGTAATAGCAAATTGATTGTCAAACTTTTCATAACCCCATTTGAGCATCTCTTGAGGCTTCATATTTACTAGCTCATTATTATAATTCTTTAAGTTAGTTTGAATATCTTTGTGGATGTTTTCAATCATTCTTTAATTTGGTTATGGGTTTAATGTTATTTCGCTCAATTTAAAAATTATTCGTATATTTTAATAATACATTTACGCATAACAATATTTCTCTGATGAAATCAATACAAAAACCAATAGTAATAGTTGGAGCAGGTTTTGCAGGTATGACATTTGCTTTGAATTTAAAGAATCTTAATCCTTCTTTGCCGATTCTTGTGGTTGATTCTGAAACTAACTTTATATTTAAACCTTTAATGTACGAAGTTTTAAGTAAAGAAATAAGGAGTTGGGAAGCCACTCCAGAATTTGCAAATATTTTTTCTGATGCGGGTATAACTTTTTTAAGAAATTGTTTAACCAAGATTTCCTTCAAAGAAAATATTCTTGAATTTAGTGACAATTTAAAATTAAGTTATCATTACCTTGTTATCTGTACAGGATCTATTCCAAATAGTTTTTTTATAAAAGGCGTAGATGAAAATTGTTATTTTTTTAATGATTTTAACGATTTAAATAAATTAAATTCTTTTTTAAAAAAATCACAAGAAACTTCGTTTCATAAAAAGTTATTCATAGTTGGAGGTGGCCCCTCTGGCATCGAGTTGGCATGTAAAATTAAGGATATATTTACAGATCTATTTGAAATTAATGTAATAGAAAAATCAAATGAAATCCTGAATAAAAACAAAATTTTTAATAGAGAACAAGCAGAAAAGGCATTAGAAAAAAGAAAAATCAACGTTCTCTTGAATTCCACAGTTAAAGAAGTCACAGAAACTAAAATTAGTGTTTCTAGTGATGTTGGAATAACTTCTTTGGATAAAGATATTGTTATTTGGACTGCAGGTGTTAAACCTAATTTGTCTTACTTAGGAACTGATGAAATAACAAAAAAATTTGGAAGAATTTTAGTTAATCATAATTTGCAAATAGAAAACCATAAAAACTGTTTTGCTATTGGCGATATTTCAGTTATTGAAGGAATGGAAGATTTACCCATAACTGCTCAGGTCGCTATGCAGGAAGGAAATCATTTAGCTATTAATTTAGCACTTCTAATCCAAGGAAAGGATCCTTTACCCTTTGAATTTAAAGACAATGGTGAAATGATTAGCTTAGGAATAGGCGAAGCTTCAATTTCTGGGCTTGGGGTTACTTTATCTGGGAAATTAGCTTTTGAGGCAAGAAGACTTATATACGCTTCTAAGTTGCCTGATATTACAGAAAGCTTAAAATCTGCATCTTCATGGATATTCCAAAAAAAATCAATTTTTAAAAAGTTTCTTAAAAAAGATAATTCCAATTAAACTTTTTTGAAATATTTTTTTTGGGTATATTGAGTTAAATAAGTTTTGTATGAATTTAATTGCAGTAGTTAGTAATAATTTTGATGCGTTTATAACAGTAGTTGTTTTAATAATGTCAATAATTTTGTTTATTAAAAATACTATTGCTCCAGAATTGACTGGTTTGTTATGTGTTGGAATATTTATAGCTACAGGGGTTCTTTCTCCTGAAAAAGCTTTAGCTGGATTTGGTAGCCCATCCTTAATTACCCTTATGGGTTTATTTGCAGTTTCTTCTGCATTATTTAAAAGTGGAGCTTTAGATAGAGTAAGAGAATTGATTTCTTCTGAAAGTATTAGAACGCCAAGGAAATTAATTTCTTTAATAGCTTTTTTGATTGCTCCAATATCTGGAATTGTGCCTAATACTCCAGTAGTAGCATCTTTGTTACCCTTAATTGAAGGTTGGTGCGAGCGGAGAAATATATCACCATCAAAAGTTTTATTACCTCTTTCTTTTGCTACTTTACTAGGTGGAACTCTGACATTATTAGGTAGTTCAGTAAATCTTCTCGTAAGTGATATTAGTCAACAATTAGGTTATGGAGCTTTGGAATTATTTAGTTTGACTTCTATCGGAATTCCTGTATGGCTTATAGGTACAACTTATATGATTCTTGTTTCTGACGTGCTTTTGCCAGATAGAGGGAGAGATAAGAAATTTATTAAAAATGGTGATATGAATATATACTTTACTGAAGTTACTATTCCCTTAACTTCAGAATTAGTTGGACAATCTGTCAGAAATAGTAGATTGCAAAGAAGATTCGATGTTGATGTTCTGGAATTGCAACGAAATGGAAAAGTTATTCTTCCTCCTTTGGCTGATAGAAAGATTGAACCGAATGATAGATTAATAATTCGTGTTACTAGGGCAGACTTATTTAGGCTGCAGCAGGAACATACAATTCTGTTAGGCGAAAACAAAACATCTTTCGATGGAGCTCATTTTTTCTCAGATGATGAAGGTACTAAGACCTTCGAAGCATTGTTACCAGCTGGCTCAACTCTAGCTGGTGCAAGTTTGAGAGAATTAAGGTTTAGGCAGCGTCATAATGCAACAGTTTTGGCACTAAGAAGAGGTCAACAAACTGTTCAGGAGAGATTAGGCCAAGCTGTTTTAAGGGCTGGAGATGTTTTATTATTGCAAGCACCGTTAGATTCGATAAGAGGTTTGCAAGCTAGTAATGATTTGCTGATTTTAGATCAATTCGAAGACGATTTACCTTTCTTGATAAAAAAACCTATATCGATCGGAATTGCAATAGGAATGGTGGTTTTGCCTTCGGTTTCTAATATTCCATTAGTAGGTTCAGTTCTTTTGGCAGTGATTGCAATGGTTGCTTGTGGATGTTTAAGACCTGCAGAGATACAAAAATCAATTAGGTTAGACGTCATTTTATTGCTGGGATCTTTATCGTGTTTTAGTGTAGCTATGCAGATAACTGGATTAGCAGATGTAATTGCAGTTAATCTAAACTTTGCCCTTAACGGAATGCCTCTTTATTTTGCACTAGTCGTAATTTTTGTATCTACAGTTATTCTTACGCAATTTATAAGTAATGCTGCTTCGGTTGCTTTGATTTTGCCTGTTGCTATTGAATTCTCAAATGTTTTAGAAATTTCACCAAGCGCTTTAATAATGCTTGTTTTATTCGGTGCAAGTCAATCTTTCTTGACTCCAATGGGTTATCAAACAAATTTAATGGTTTATGGTCCTGGAAGATATAGATTTTTTGATATCGCAAAATACGGAGCTGGATTAACACTTATAATGTCATTTACTGTGCCAGCATTAATAATTTTAAATTACGGGTAATATCGTGAAATTCACAAGTAAGGTTTATAAGTTAAAAGATGCTTACAAAAAGCTATCTGTACCTCAATTTACTATTGTTACAGGCTTATTTATTATTTGCCTTGGAACTTTAATTTTGAGCTCTCCATTATGTTCATCTTCAAAGGTTGGTTTGTGGGAAGCATTTTTTACATCTACTTCTGCAATAACCGTTACTGGCTTAACCATAATAGATATTGGTGTTGATTTAAATTTCTTTGGCCAAGTTTTCTTAGCTTTTATGCTTTTATCAGGTGGTCTAGGATTAATGGCCATTACAACATTTTTACAAGGGTTTGTTGTAAAGGGGACAAAGCTAAGAACTAGATTAGATAAAGGAAAGACTTTAGATGAATTTGGAGTTGGAGGAATTGGTCGAACTTTTCAAAGCATTGCTATTACTGCGATTAGTATCATATCCTTGGGCGCAATTGTCTTATATTCTTTTGGATTTGTAGACATTCAAAATAATTGGGAAAGACTATGGTCCTCGATTTTTCACAGTATTTCTGCATATAACAATGCAGGATTTTCGTTAATGTCAAATAGTCTGCAAGACTATAGAACAAATTATTTGGTGAATAGTGTTTTTGTTTTTCTCATTGTTATGGGTGGATTGGGCTGGCGGGTTATTGATGATATTTGGAGTCATAAAAAAAATCTTTCTTATAAGAAATTAAGCCTTCATTCCAGACTAGTTATTAGGACAAGTTTGTCTCTAATATTGTTCGGATCATTAGGATTCTTTATCACTGAATCATTGCTAAATAGTCAATTTTTTAATGATTTAAATTTATTTGAACGGTTAATGTCATCTATCTTCGAAACAGTTAGTGCAAGAACTGCAGGCTTTACAAATTTTCCGATTTCTTTGAACTCTATCTCAGATACGGGCCTCTTATTATTAATGACACTTATGTTTATTGGAGCAAGTACAGGAGGTACTGGTGGAGGCATAAAAACAACTACATTTATTGCTTTAATGGCTGCAACTAGATCAACTTTAAGAGGTCAGAAAGATGTAATTATTAGCAATAGATTAATTTCAGATAAAGTTATTCTAAAGGCAGTTGGAATCACAGTTGGATCTTTGCTATTTGTTCTTTTAATGGCAATGTTACTTAGTACAACAAATACTTTTGTTAAAAAAGAATCATTCACATTCCTAGAAATTCTGTTCACTTGCATATCTGCATTTGCAACAGTTGGTTTTGATATTGGTTTAACCGCAAAATTAAATCATTTTGGTCAATTTATTCTTATTGTGGGTATGTTTGTGGGCAGACTTGGGATCCTTTTGCTTTTAAGTGCACTTTGGCAGGCTCTGTATAAGAGTAGAATAGATAGACAAAAGAGAATTGGCTATCCTAGGGCTGATCTATATGTTTAGAATTGACTGAGTTTTATTATGGCTGATTGGTGGCAGTGGTCTCAAAAGAGAGAAAATGAAGCACTCACTTTTGCAGTTGTCGGCGTTGGAAGATTTGGAACCGCAGTTTGCAGAGAACTTATTAGTAATGGTGCAGATGTTTTGGCTGCAGATTATTCGGAAAAAGCTATTGATGATTTAAGGCAATTAGAACCTTCGATAGAAGCGAGAGTTGTAGATTGTACTGATGAAGAGTCTATGAAGGAATCGGGAATACTTGAAATGAATACTGTTGTAGTCGGTATTAGTGAACCTATTGAAGCAAGTATAACTACAACTCTTATTGCTAAGGATAGTGAAGGTAGCAAAGTGAAAAGAGTAATAGCGAGAGCTACCAGTGACTTGCACGAAAAAATGTTAAAAAGAGTAGGTGCAGATAAAGTTGTTTTCCCATCTAGGATGCAAGGAGAAAGATTAGGGTTAGAACTAGTAAGACCAAACCTAATCGAAAGATTGGAACTAGATAATCAAACTGGTATAGATGAAATAACTGTTCCAGAGGAATTTATTGGAAGATCTTTAAGAGATTTAAATTTGAGGAAAAATTATTTAGTAAATGTTCTTGCTGCAGGACCTGCTGAAGAGTTAACAGTTAATCCTCCAGCAAAATATATTTTGGAAAGAGGAAATATTTTGGTAGTCATGGGTAAAACTGTAGATTTACAGAAATTGCCTCAAAATTAATTATTTTTAATCAGCTTTTTTATAGTATCTAATCCTTTGAGGAGCTCTTTTTAATCTTCTGACGCTTTGTTTTTCAAGTTCATCTCTAAATTTATCAGTATTTAAATTATGTTCTGAAACAGGAGATTTACTTTCTTTTTCGAAATATTTTTTTATACCCTCTTGTATTAACACCTTTGCCATATTACTTATTGTCCTAGATTCATTATCGGCCAAAATAGTTAATTGTTCACATATTAATTCTGGAAGAACTACTTGAATTCTGGGGGATTTAGGCTTCCCATTAGTTGAGTTTTGGCGGGTAGCCATGAGTCAAAGTTGATAACTGTTACTTATTAGTATACACAGTTAGTCAAGGATAGTATCTTTGTGTATATTATTAGTAAGGGATTTATGTCCGTATCAATTAATTGTTTTATTGTCCCATGAAAAATTCAAGAAAAATTGATTCTCCTAAAAGGTCGGTAATTGATAAACCGAAAAAAAGATTAGTCAATTCTGATTCTCACGATAATGAAAATAGTGACGTTTTGGTATCAGCTGTAATTAGTCCATATTTGTTAACTCATCTACACCATATTCTTCAGCAGTCTGAGTATTATGCTCAAAAAGATGGTAGAAAATCTCACGCAGCTAACTTTGCGAAACTAAGAAAAGTTTTATGTTTAGACGCAAGAAGTATGGCAGATGCCTCTGCGAAAGAGATTAAAGATGTGGATAATGATTTATCTAATAATAAATATAATGAACAAAATGTAGCTTGAAGTAATAATCTATTAATAAATAGATTTTAAAAACATGACCAGTAATGCTGAAAAGCTCTATAAGTTAATAGCCAACGATTCCAAAAAGAAACAAAGTCTTTTTATGACAGCCTTAACAAATCCCAAAAAAGCCTTAGATAAAATATGCGATATTGGTAACGAGTTGAATATTTCTGTGACTAAAGAAGAGGTTATTGAATATTTGAGTACTATTGATGATGAGGCAACTAAAATGTGGTTAATCAAGGCACGAGGAGGTCTTTAGGAAAAGGTTTTGAATAATTATTATCTGGACTAGGAATAGGTTTTATTCTTTTGTTGTAGCCACCTCCACCAGCTAAAGTCCAAAAAAACCAATAACTTGGAATTGCAAGAGCTGCAGCTATGAAAATCACTACAATTTGTTCTATTCTTTTCATGATTTAATTTTATTCCACAAAATATTTTTTAGTAAATAAGCCACAGATTTTGTAAATTCTATTTTTAAAACAGTGATTAGATTTGAAAGTGTAAGCAAAATTTATTCTACAGATGTTGTTTTAAAAAATATTAGTTGGGAGATTAAGAAAGGAGAAAAAGTTGGCTTAGTTGGTTCTAATGGTGCAGGTAAATCAACCCAATTTAAGATTTTAATTGGAGAGGAAGAGCAAACAAGTGGAACGATCATCAAAGAGGGAAATCCTAAAATTGCCCATTTACAGCAAGAGTTTGATTGTAATTTGAATTTTTCAGTGAGACAGGAATTAGAAAGTTCTTTTAAAGATATACAAATTGTTGCCATTAAACTTTTAGAAATTGAGAATAAAATGAAATCGTTGGATATAAAAAAAAATTCCGATGAACTTGAAATTTTTGTAAATAAACTCGCAAAATATCAAGCAAAATTTGAAGCTTTAGGTGGCTATAAAATGCAATCTGATGTTGAAAAAATATTACCAAAATTAGGCTTTTCTTTAGAAGATGCTGATAAATTAGTTGGCAATTTCTCAGGTGGTTGGCAGATGAAAGTTGCACTTGGAAAAATAATCTTACAAAAACCCGATTTACTCTTACTGGATGAACCAACCAATCATTTAGATTTAGAAACTATTTTTTGGTTGGAGGAATATCTATCATCTCTTAAAATTGCAGTTATAATAATAAGCCATGATAGATATTTCTTAGATAAATTATGTAAAAAAATAATTTTTGTAGATAGAGGAACATCTGAAACATATAATGGGAACTATTCTTTTTTTGTCGAACAGAAATCTTTGAATGAAGAATCGCAAAATAAAGCATATCAAATACAACAAAAAGAAATTGAGTTACAGAAGAGGTATATAGATAGATTTAGAGCTAGTGCAACTAGAAGTTCTCAAGCAAAGAGTAGAGAAAAACAATTAAAAAAGATTTCTAAAATTGAGGCTCCCACAGCAAAATCAAAAAGTCCTGTTTTTAATTTTCCAGAGTGCCCTCGCTCAGGAAAATTAGTTCTAAATATCAAAAATTTGTCTCATAGTTTCGAGGATAAAATTCTTTTTTTAGATATTAATTTAAAGATTTCTTCTGGGGAGAAAATAGCGATATTGGGACCTAATGGATGCGGCAAATCTACATTGCTTAAAATAATTATGAAAAAAATATCTCCTGAAATTGGAGAAATTAATCTTGGTAAACATAATATAATTACTAGTTATTATGAACAGAATCAGGCTGAAGCACTTTCACTTGAAGAAAGGGTTATTGATTTAATATGTAATAAGTCTCCAGAATGGTCCCAAAAAAAAGTTAGAACATTTTTAGGGGGTTTTGGCTTTCAAAATGAAACTGTTTTTAAATATATTAAACAACTCAGTGGGGGAGAAAAGGCAAGATTAGCATTGGCGCTCATGATTATTAATCCTAGTAATTTCCTTCTTTTGGATGAACCAACTAATCATTTGGATCTGCAATCTAAGGAAAACTTAGAATTAGCAATTAAAAATTATAAAGGTTCATTATTAATCATTTCTCATGATCGTTATTTTATTTCAAAGGTTGCAAATAGAATTATTGAAATTAAAGATTCAAAGTTATTTTCATATGATGGTAATTACGAATATTTTTTAGAAAAAACTCAAAGCCAAAAAATTTGATTACTTTTAATAAAATTTACAATTGGCTAAGTAAGATCACTCATTTATCTTTACATAGTTTACCTTCCTTGATTAATCTGAAAATACAAAAATAGGTTTTAATAATTTAAATGAAAAATTACGACTTTCAAGAAAAAAATTTTCAAATTTCTGATCCTATTGAAAGTTATTTTGAATGCATTACTTCCTGCGATATAAGGGATGGTAGATGTATTTCTAGATGTGTGGAAATACTTAAACGGAATGACAATTAAATTTTTTAGTTATTTTGTAGATTAGTAATATCAGTTGGTATTACTTTTAAATTAATAAATTTATTTTTACGATTCAATAATATATTTATTTGTTTTTTGGTACCATTTTTACTAATTAGTTCTATTACATCTGATGCGGTTTCAATATCTTTATTGCCTATTTTAATTAAAATATCATCTATCTTGATTCCACTTTTTTCAGCTGGACTGTTGGGTACTACATATCCAACTTTTACGAGATTATTTTTTCTCCCAGAAATACTTTCTTCTACTAGGCTAATTCCAATCATAGGATGTATTACTTTCCCATTTTTTAAAAGTTGATAGGCAATTTCCTTAGCTTTATTAATTGGGATTGCGAAACTCAAGCCCGCTCCTGGGCCTGATCTTATCAATGTATTAATACCAATTACTTCTCCATCGCTATTCAACAGTGGACCGCCAGAATTGCCAGGATTAATAGCAGCGTCTGTTTGTATCAGTTCAAGTTTTTTATCATATATTCCTAATTGATTTACGTTTCTATTTAGATTACTAATAATACCAAGCGTAACTGTGTTTTCCAGTCCGAATGGATTTCCAACTGCTATAGCCCAATCACCAACTTTAATCTTTGCAGAATCGCCCAATTTTGCTTTTGGCCAAGGCCCTTTCCCTTCAATCTTTAGCACAGCTAAATCAGTAAAATAGTCTTGACCAATCAGTTTAGCGTTTAATTTTTTGCCATTGGTTAAACCAACAATTACTTTATCTGATCCATTCACTACATGAGCATTGGTCATTACAAGTCCATCTGCAAATATAAATCCACTGCCTTGGTTTTGCTCTATCCTTGGTCGATTTTCTTTAGGCGAATCTAATCCAAAAAATCTTTCAAAATATGGGTCTAAAAATAGTTGAGAATTTCTTGGAAAATTTCTTTTTTTAACATATCTTTGAGTATCAATTGTCACCACAGCTGCACCAGTTCTTTCTACAGCTTTAGTTATGAAAGATTTGTTTGAAAATAAATTTACTTCATTAATTTTTGGTTTGCTTAATGGTTGGGATATTACTTTTGCAGGATATGTAATGCCAACTGGAATTAATGAGACGATTAGTAGTAGCTTTTGGATGTATCTTTTCAATTTTGATTTTCTTATGTTCTTCGAGAGATTTAATTCACCATATGAATGTAATTTAAATATAACTAGTAATTTAATTAATTGAATCTAGAGAATAATTTAGTGACTGAAAATAGCTAAATTTCTTTTTTTCGGGCTATGATATTAAACATATACAATTAATTTATAAGTTAAATGACTATTCTATTTCCAATTATATATTCTGCGGCCTTAACTTATTTAGTGTGGAAAGCTTTTAAAGTAATGTCTAATGGCTGGGGTATATCCGATAATAAAAATAAAAGTTTAAGTACTTCCAGTTTTAAACAAAAAAAGTACACAATACATCCAGAACTTTTAGATAAATCAGGTAACATAACAGAAGAGGAGCTATTAACAGTAAGATTTTCGAATGATAATGACTCTACATTAGAAGAAAAAGGTTCAACTACTGATTAATCAAAATATATCTAAGGTAAAAAATTGGAATTAAGAACAAAAATCGTTTCAGCGGTAATAAGATCTCTCAAATTGCCACCAAGGTTTCGTTTGAAAATGGTTAAAGAAGATCCAGTGAGACTTGAACTAAGCCTTACTCCTTCTTACGGTAAAAATCCAGTTATTGTTGGTATAGTTGAATCTTTAGACTTAGTCGCGCGAAGAGATAGAGAAGGTAGACTCCCCAGAGATCTTCAAGGGACTTGGGACTGGACTGTAAGACATGGAAAAGTTAGTACTGGAGGTTGGAATCCTATGTTAAAAGAAGCATTACAAACAATGTTTGATACAGGATTGCCAGCCATTGTATATGAGGAATTAACTGGAGATGAGTATCGACCTGTTGATGGTGTAAGACATGTTAAATAAATAATTTATTATTTTTCATAAAATCTTCCTTAAAACGTTAAAATATTCTGATATATAATTTAGTTAATTATGATTAAAGACAATCAACCAAGATTTGGCTTTGTAAATTTTGCAGAAACTTGGAATGGCCGTATGGCAATGATGGGTATTTTGATTGGACTTGGTACTGAATTAATTACTGGACAAAGTATTCTTCGACAAATTGGAATAGGTTAGTATTTCACTTAATTTCTTCTGCTTTGACGTCAATGGTGCTTTCACTAGGTTTATTATCTAACTGATTTTTCTTATTTATATTCTCTAAATCTGCACCGCAATTCATGCAGGTTTCACTAAAACCTAATGATATTGTCCCACAATTACTACAAGTATTAATTTTAGATTTGTAAGAGTTAAAACCCATAAACACTAAAGCTAATAATAGAAGAGGAATTAAAAATAAAAGAAGTAGAATATTTCCAACAAAGCTAATGAAAAAGTTAAATCCAAAAATTGGAATAACTATAAGTATTATTAATGTGTAGGTAAGAAGATTTTTATTAGCTTTAAGAAAATAATTCACCTTAGTTATCCTTATCTATAATTTCTTTTTTTATTTACTAAGGTCATACTAGCAATTACTACACTCCAACACTGTCCAAAATATAAAATCACTCCTAATAGCCATACCCACAAAGTAAGTACTAGAAAACCTCCAATAAAACCGTATGCTTGAAATCTTACTCCAAGTGAGAGAATACTTTTACTTACTGCTAGGTTCAAAGTGGTTAGGCCAATTCCAATAAGAAAAGATCCAGGTAACAGTGGTTTCAATGGAACTTTTCTACTCGGTAAAAGTGCTTGTAATAAAAGAGCCATTAAAGAAAAGCCAATTAGTGGTATTGCAAACTGACCAACTTGTAATAAAGGCAACTTTAATAATACATCAGAAATAAGATTATTAGATTTTGAAAGATTTTCTAAAACGTTACTTGGGATCATCCTAAGATTTGCACTAATTTGATCTAGTACCATTAAAAAACCAATAAAGAATACTATTAAAAAGGCTTCAACTCTATTGCGGAGAAACTTCGAAGCTTGCACTCTCCAAGCAGCATTAACTTTTTTAGAAGGAATTTCGTCCTCCCAAAGCCTATCCGAACCTCTTTGAAGAGATAGATATGCATTTCCTGCTGTAAAAAGTAAAAACATAGCCCCAAGAATTCCTGCTCCAAAACCTTGATCTATCAAATTAAATAATGTTGTCTCTACTAACTCAACTACTGAAGGAGGTAAAAGCTGAGCAGCAATGGCAATTATTTGTTGATCTAATCCTTCTTGTTTTCCTAGGAACCATGAAGCTATTGAAAGAGAAATTAGAAGGATGGGAAAAAATGATTGAAGTGTGTAGTATGCAAATGCAGCGCTTAAATCAACACAATCAGATTTGCTCCATCGCTCACAAGCTCCCCATAAACTTTTCAGTATCCATGTTGAACTTCTCTGCATATTAATTTTCTTCAAATATTTATTTATTTACTTAATTTTTATTGTATCTGATTAAGACATTTTTCAAGCAATTTTTTATTTATGATGCAACTATTTTGCTAATAATAAATTGCCCCATGGTTTTAAAATTTCAAATTTTTCAATAGATCTGCAAGCAATTAATGGAAAATTAACATCGCTTAAGTCTTCTCCTGAAACTAAATTTAAAGGATCTGTTTCTAACCACTCTATAGAACAATTGAGTTCTTCTAATAGCAGCCAGGCTGCTGCAATATCCCATATCTTAGGCGTTGATTCTATTGCTCCGAAAGTTTGTCCCATCGCTACACTCGTAAGATTTAAACTCGATACACCTAAAAGTCTGATTTTGCCAGGAAATACTGAGTTTGGTTTTTTTTGTAAAATTTTTATTGATCTACTACATAAAGAAATACATTCACTTTGACTATTATTTTGGCTAGGATCAATTTTCTTGTTATTTAACCAAACCCCTTTACCTTTAATGGATACGAACTTTTTTTTCAATGTAGGAATTATTAAAAAAGAAGATTGTGGTTTACCATCAAAGAACCTTGCTACAGATATAGACCAGTAAGGAATACCGGCAGCAAAATTTGTTGTCCCATCGAGTGGATCGACCACCCAGTAAGCTTTTGAATTTGGAATTAACTTTTGCCCTTCTTCACTAAGGACTCCTTCACCTGGAGCTATTGAAGCTAAGCCATCTACGATTGTTTTGTCACTCCATAAATCACAACTCGTTAATAACGATCCATCGGCTTTATTGCTGGCGCTAATATTTCCAAAATCTTTAGTTTGACGTTGACTAACCAATTCAAATAAAGAATCTAATTCACGTAGTTGCTTATTAGTTAAATTTGGTGGATTCATCTTTAAATATTGCAAATAGACTCTTTATCCTTAATTTTAGTATTATTACTTCCCAAACAATTTTTACTTTTTTCAATGAAAGTTAATCTTTCTAATTCATCTATATTCAGATTGTAATTATATATTGCATTAATATTTTTTGATTTAGCATTACTTAGTTCACTTTGCCTAACAAGAACATCTTTTAGAGTTGATATTCCGACATCATATCTAAGTCTGGAAAGCCTTACAGACTCTTTGCTAGATTCAATTTCTTTAAGAGAAGAGATTATTTTTTCTTCATTTAATTTAAGATTTAAATATGCTTTACTAATACTTGTGGTTAAAACATTTTTTAGATTTTCATAAGCATATTTTTCGGATTCTGCATCTGCTATTTTTGATTTGTAAGAGTTCTTATTTTGACCGCCATCAAAAATATTCCATGCAAAATTTAGACTTACGGTATTTGTATAATTAGATCCAGATTTTTCAGAGTCGATATTAGTTGCTAGAGAGTCACCCTTTGAAAATGTACTAGATAATGAATTGCTGATATAGATATTTGGCTTATTTTGAGCTAAAAAGCTCTCTGCTTGGCTCTTTTTGATTGATTTTTGAAGAATAAGGTTTTTTAAGGAAAGATTTTTATCCAAACCCTCATTAATATTTTTATTCAATTTATGATTCCAAAACCCTATAAGATTTTGCTCTTTATTAGTTTCGAAATCTACCTTAACATTAAGAATCTCTTTAAGAGAAATTTTATTAATTTCATGTTCTATTTTCTTTTCATTAAGTGATTGTTGATCTCGAGATAATTGAGCTTCTGCTTCAAGAACTTCAAATTTTGTACCAATTCCAGTGTCTAGCTTCGCTTTAGCATTTTCGAAACTTGTAATTGATAAATCAAGTGTGAATTTTTTATTTTGAATATCTTGATATGACTTTTTGTATTTGTGATATCTGCTTCTTGCTTCTTGAATTAAATCTTTTTTCTTAATCTCATAATTATTTTCTGCAATTTTGTAATTTGTTTTGGCAATTTTAATTTCAGATCCTCTTAGCGGGGCAATTACATCCCATTTAATGTTCAGGGAGGGATTAGCTGTAAACTGTGATGTTTTTAAAGTAGGTGAATTGCTATTGTACTTTTTACCTGCGACATATTTTGGCAACCCATTGGCTTGAAAATCTAAGGATGGGTATCTTTTGGCAATTTTACTGGAAAGATTAAAGCTTGCAGAGGCTACTTGGTTTTGTAATGATTTTAATTCTTGATTATTTAATACAAGTTTTTCTATTTCTTGATAATCAACAAAGGTAATATTTGATTTTTCTTCTAAAACATTATCAATGTAATTTTTTGTTTCGGTTGATAGAACGTTAAAGGTATTCATACTTAGAGTAAGCGGCAATAATAAGAAAGGATTTATTACTCTTCTAAGCATGTTTTATAGTTTCGAAATTATTCGATTAACCAATCAAAGTATTAATAATATCATTTGAATCATCAAGAACGTGAATTTTAGTATTTATTTGATTCTCAACTTCTTGAATATTTTTATCATCTAAAAATAAATCAGTATTAATTTTTAACATAATAGATGGTATATAAACAGCTTCTCCTAAATCCTTATTTTTCAGCCCGTAAATTAGATCTTCTCCAGTAAGAAGACCTGTTACAACTTGATCTTGACCCCAATAAATGCTTGGCAAACCATATAAATTAATTGTTAATCCATTAATTAAGTTTAATTTCTTAACTGTAGGAATTAGGGCTTCATAAACTAATTTACCAACAATCCAACTAACTTTTTTTGGCTTTTTTACTTTTTGGGGTAGGTTTTGAGTCTTCTCTCTTAATGCTTCTAGAAAGTTTCTAATAGTCCCAACTCCATTAGATTCTTGTGGCATATTTTCGTAGGTTTTGTAACTAGGTAAATTTGTACCAGCAATTAAATACCATTCGTCTGCTAGCCAACAAAAACGAGTCCCAAGAGTAATTTGTAGAGAGGCTTGAATTCTCTCTACTTGTTTTATAGTTTTTTTTGCGTATTCTGGGCTTATTGGTTTCAATCCATCATTTTCAGGTCTAAATTTTGTAAGTCCTACTGGAACTATTGCGACTGAAAGTACTGTTTGAAAAGTTTTTTTGTAGAATTCAGCAAGTTCAAAAATTGATTTCTCAAGAATATCCCCATCATTTATATCTGGACAAACAACTATTTGAGCATGTATTTGAATAGAGTTTTTTTCAAACCACGAAATTTGATCAAGTATCACGCCTGCTTTTTTATTTTTTAATAATTTTTCTCTTGTGGCGGGATCAGTAGCATGAACTGAAATAAAAAGTGGTGATAGTTTTTGCATAGCAATTCTTTCCCAGTCTTCTTTTTTTAAATTCGTAAGAGTTAAATAAGAGCCATATAGGAAACTTAATCTATAATCATCATCTTTTATATAAAGACTTTTTCTTTTACCACTTGGCTGTTGATCAATAAAACAAAATGGACATCTATTATTGCATTGCTTGATTGAATCAAATAATGCATCTTTAAAATTTATACCTAAATTAACGTCTTGATCTTTTTCAATATTTACATTGTGAATTTCATGATTTTTATCTAAAACTGATATGTCTAAAATTTCTTCACTAATCAGAATCTGATAATCAATTAAATCTCTTGGTTTTTTCCCATTAATACTAATAATTGAATCACCTGATTCAAATCCTATTTCTTCAGCAATAGAATTAGCTTCAATACTTTCAATTTCTGCAGGGTTTAATTTATAAGTAATATTAGGAACCAAAAGATCAATGGGATCTTCAGTATAATTAATTTCTTGCCACACAATTTAAGGCCAAATACTCTTATTTATATTTATTCTAAACTTATATATGACTCAAAGTGTATTAAATACTTTTAAAAAACTAAATATAGGTGTTAAATTATGTGCCTTTTATTTATTAAAATATGGCATTCGCAGTTTTTAAAAACACGATTTAGATTAATTAAAATAACCTTTTTCATTGAAAGAATTAATTACAAAAAATCTAGAAGTAAAAGATAAATTCAAATATGAATCTCATAAGACAGTTGATTCATACGAAAATAGTTTTTTATCAAATCCCATATCTTTAAGATTGTGGTCTTCTTTTTTTGTAATTTTACCTATTTTTGTTCAAGCCCCTTGGGTTAGATTAGAACCAATAAGTGCTCTTTGTTTTACTTTTGTTATTGTCTTAGTGGCAACTGTTTTGAATCAGAAAGGATCAAATAAGTGGTTTATTGTCAGTTCATTATTACTTGGTATATCAGGCAGTTGGCTTGGCGGATGTTTGTTCTGGGGATGGTTAAGCCCATTTCCTATCCTACACATACCTGTTGAAGCTGTAGTTCTCCCATTAGCTTTAATTGGATTTGGTACTAATTGGAAAATAGGTTCAAGTTTTTATATCTCTTCTTTATTTGGAACCGCAGTTACCGACATTACAATATTTTTAATCGGAATCATGGATCAATGGAGGCAGGTAATTACAGCAGATTCTGAAAATGCACCCATGATTCTTCAAAAAACTTCAGAGAGTCTTATTCAAATTAAATCATTATCTATTATTGTTTTTGTTGCTCTTATACTTTGGTTTATTTCAAAAGAAATTTTAGATTCTGGCACAATTAATACTACTAGTGGTAAAGCACTCCTAGTTTCTGGTTACGTAATTCAAACGACATTAATTGTTGATGGTATTTTTATTGTTTTAGCAATTCTGCAACCAACTTTTAGTGGATTGGTTTAATGTTAAGGCCTCCATTTTCGCAAGAACCGATACCAATAAATAATTGGGATGTAATCGTTATAGGCGCTGGAGCTGCTGGCCTTATGACTTGTCTTGAATTACCCTCAAATTTAAAAGTGCTTCTTTTAAATAGAAATACTAGTAAGATATCTTCCAGTAGATGGGCTCAAGGCGGAATTGCATCTGTTGTTAGACAAGATGATTCATTTGATCTTCATGCTGAGGATACTTTAAAAGCAGGTGATGGACTATGTGATTTTCAAGCTGTAGAAATGCTAGTTAAAGAAGCTCCAGGTTGTGTAGAAAGGTTGCAGAATTTAGGGATGATTTTTGATCAAAGTTCTGATCAACTAGCTACTACCTTGGAAGCAGCCCATTCACGAAGAAGAGTCTTACATGTTAAAGATCGTACTGGACGAGCATTAGTTGAAGTTCTAGAAGATCATATTGAGAATCAAAAAAATATTCTTCACTGCAGGGGTGTAAGAGTAACTGAACTTCTCATTGAAAATAAAGAATGTAGAGGAGTTCAGGTTCTTGATGGAGCAAATTTATATTGGATTAAATCTAGAGCTGTTGTTTTGGCTACAGGTGGGGGTGGGCACTTATTTACGAATACAACAAATCCTGCTCAATCCTCTGGTGAAGGGATTGCTCTTGCATGGAAAGCAGGAGCTGCTATCGAAGATTTAGAGTTCGTGCAATTTCATCCAACAGCTTTAAAATTTTACGGTGCACCTTGCTTCTTAATATCTGAGGCACTTAGAGGGGAAGGAGCGATTTTAGTTGATAAAAATGGTGAAAGTCCAGTTAAAAATCTCGAAAATCGTGATCTAGCCACTAGAGATCAGGTAAGCAGAGCAATTATGAAAAATATGCATGATAATAATGTAGACCATGTTGGCTTAGATCTTCGGTATATTGACCCAGAAAAAATTGTAGAGCGCTTCCCCACGATCTTAAGTCGATGTCAGGATTATGGCGTTAACCCTTTAAACGAGGTTATTCCCGTAGCTCCTGCAGCTCATTATTGGATGGGAGGTGTTAAAACTGATCTAAATGCATCTTCAACAAGAAAAGGATTATATGCCGTTGGAGAAGTTGCTTCTACAGGTGTGCATGGGGCTAATAGACTGGCAAGTAATTCATTGATGGAGTGTCTTGTTTTCGCAAGAAAAATGTCTTCAATTGTTTTGAATGACCTTTCTAAATTTGAAAAATTTGATAGATCATTTCAAGAGTTTGATATTGAAGATCCTAAAGAAGATCAAATTTCTATAATTGCCGAAAAAATTGATGAACTAAGAAAACTATGTTGGTTAAATTTAGGGGTATCTCGAAATAAAGTAAATATGAGTGAATTTTTAAATTATATTCAAAATGATATAGATAAATTAAATAAAAATGATTTACTAAATAGTCTTGAAAAAATAAAATTTGATCAAAAAATAAAACTTAGTGAACCCAATAGAAGAGCATTAAATCTCTTACTTGATTTAAAGAATAGACAAATAACCACCATAACTTTATTAAAAGCTTGTCTATTTAGAGAAGAAAGTAGAGGAGGGCATTATAGAGATGATTTCCCAGATAAAGATAAAAATTGGGAATGCCATACTAGACAACAGTTAGATCTGAAAATTCAAAAAAGATTTATTAAAAATTAAGATCTCCCTGATAATTGGTTTTTGTTGCTAATTCATTTAAGTCACGTGTACCACTAATAATTTCTTCATTTATTTCCCAAGAAGGAAATCCACTGATTCCTTTCGTTTGGCATAGCTCATACTCATTATCTTTACCATCTTTAGCACACTCAACTACTTTTAATTCTTTAACTGCTTCCTTACCAAATAATTGCTTCTGATCGTGGCAATGCGGGCACCAGTATGCACTATACATAACAATATTGTTTTCACTTAAAAATTTTGCAAACTTTACCTTCTGGGGAGAGCTTGAAGTGGTAATTATTGGCGATACATTTTCAGTGGGGTTTGCAAAATCTATAGCATTAGAGGGATCAACGTTTGTTGACCAAATTAGGCCCCCCAGCAGGACACTAATGGATACAATGAAACCTCTAAAAATCATAGGTTCTCTACTTTCGAACTTTGCTCCAATCATAGAAATTATAAAGATAGAAAACGATAAAATTGCTGAAAGTATACAAAAAAAGCAATATGCTTGAATCTTAAAAAACATTATATTGATCAATAAAAAGCTAAATGTTGATGAAGCACAAGATATTAGAAATACTAACCACCATAAAAACTTATTAAGTTTTTCTTTTGGGGAAATTAAATTAAGCGAGAGTATTATTGTGATAACTAATATTGATAAATATGTTATAAATCCAGCTAATGAGAGAGGTATATTAACTTTATTATTTTCAAATAAAGTACCCCAAGGACTATTTAAAACTGTTTCACAACCATTTTGTAACCCTGGGCATGAAAGCGAAGTAAATAATCCCCAATTTTTTAAAGTAATCGAACCTGTATCAACTATGCCTATAGTGCTAAGAATTGCGATTATGATTTTTGGCCATTTCAAATCTTTTTTATTTCTTCTTTTTAAAGTTTTAAGAGCCATAGAAAAGAAAGTTTGTTATTTACATTATCTATCCTAATATTATCTTGGCATGAGAGTTATATACGAAATGCTGTTTAAGTCTTTTAATTCTTATTTTCAAGTTGTGAAACAAAATAGTCTCAATTTAAAAGAAAAAAAACTATCTAAGATTGCATTCAGTCATGTTGGTTGTGAGAAAAATCTTGTTGATACTGAACATATGCAAGGCTTATTACATAAAGAGGGTTATGAAGTTGACAGCAATATAAATGATGCAAATGTTGTTGTTGTAAATACTTGCAGTTTTATTCAAACAGCTAGAGAAGAATCCATTAGAAAAATTCTAGAATATACAAATCAAGGAAAGGAAGTAATAGTTGCAGGCTGTATGGCTCAGCATTTTAAAGATGAGCTTATAAAAGAAATCCCTGAAATAAAAGGTTTGGTTGGAACAGGAGATTATCAAAAGATAGCCAAGGTTTTAGACAGAGTAGAAAAAGGGGAAATCGTTAATGAAGTTTCAAAAATTCCTGAATTTATTGCAGATGAGGAAATGCCTCGTTTTGTAGATAAAAATAAATTTGTTGCTTATCTTCGCATTGCTGAAGGCTGCAACTATAATTGCGCTTTTTGTATTATTCCTAAGTTGAGAGGTCCTCAAAGAAGTAGAACAATAGAATCTATAGTTTCAGAAGCCAAAAGTCTTGCAAAAAAGGGTATTCAAGAAATCATATTAATTAGTCAAATAACAACTAATTATGGTCAAGATATTTATGGAAAACCATCATTAGCCAATCTTTTGAATGAGCTTTCTAAAGTCCCAATTCCTTGGATAAGGATACATTATGCTTATCCAACAGGTTTAACTGATGAAGTTATTAGAGCTTTCAAATATTCAAAGAATATAGTGCCTTACTTTGATTTACCACTTCAGCATAGTCATCCAGATGTGTTGAAGAGTATGAATAGACCTTGGCAAGCTTCTTTGAATGAATCAATTTTGGAGAAAATTAGAGAAGAAATTCCATCTGCTGTATTAAGAACTAGTCTCATTGTTGGTTTCCCAGGAGAAAAAAAAGAATATTTTGAACATCTTCTTGAATTTTTGGATAGGCAGAAATTTGATCATGTGGGAGTGTTTATTTTTTCTCCTGAGGAAGGAACTGCAGCTTTTCATTTGCCAAATAAAGTATCTCCAGAGGTTGCAGAGGCAAGAAAAGATAACGTTATTTCACTTCAACAAAATATCTCTAAAAATAAAAATCAGAAATATGTTGGTTCAAAAATGAAGATTTTGGTAGAAAAAATATCAGACAAAAACGAATTATTAGGTCGGTCCTACAATTTCGCTCCTGAAATTGACGGAACTGTAATTTTATCTGTTAAAGATAAAATTGATTTGAAAAATTATATTGGTAAATTTGTTGAAGCAAATATTTCTTTTGCGGATGAATATGATTTATATGGAGAGACTATTAAAATTTTGTAGTTTTTTTAAATTAATTTAACTGCTCTTAAGAGTTTATCTAATGCGAAAGCAGCTCCAAAACCAAAACCAATAAATGCAAAATAGAAAATGATGTTCATTAATTTTTTTACTTTTATTTAATTTAACATTAGATGAAAAGATTAGATTTTTTCGTTTAATTTCTTAATCTTGGATATAGGGTAATTTTTTGTATAAACATTCTTCTGCTTTTTGTAGTTCCCGGCCTAAATATAGAGCATGGTCGAATCTGGTTATTAAGTCATTTCTTTCTTCAGTGATCAATATTCCAAGTTGTTTTGCACTAATACCTTGAAAAACTTCATTACTCACTCTTTTATTTTGAGAGTCGCATTTTATTGGTTCATTTGTTTCTGGGTCAAGAGCATAGCCTTCCTCATCGATGTTATTTAAAAAGTGCTCTAAAATTATTTTATTTTCTTCTAAATCTACTTTTATAATAAAATAACCATTTGGATCTAATTCTATATATCGGTTGGATAGATTATTATCCATCTTTATTTTTTCATCTAAACTTTTACTAGAATCCATCCTAAGAATTTAATAAAAACTATATTACTAATATAATATTTCGTAAAGCCATATAATTTTTTATTTAAAGGGTATAGAATTATTCTCAAATTCAATTCCCGTCTCGGTTTGTTTATTAACTTCATTTAGCCAAGGATAAATTATATTTTCCATATTTTTGTCAAACCACTTATGCAAGCTAATGGTGCTTTTTGCAAAAAACCCCCTACGTCTTTTATGTTTACCACCTGCTCCAGGATCAAACAAATGTATACTATTTTTTATTGCCCATTCAATTGGCTGGTAGTAACATAATTCAAAATGTAAATTAGATATGTCTTCTTTACTACCCCAATATCTACCCCATAAGTTGTTTTTATTTTTAACGCACATCGACATAGCAAAAATATCATTTGAATCATTTTTTGATGCGCTAAAAAGTAAAAGATTTTTTTTATTATCAACAATTTTTTCGAAAAATGTAGATGTTAGATATTTACTACCCCAAACTCCCCACCTCGAACAATGCTGTTCATAAAAATTATGCATTTTTTTAAGGATTTCTTTGTTGATATCATCTTTATTAAAAATTTCTATTTTAATATCTTGTTTAGTAATTGATTTCCTCTCTTTTTTGATATTTTTTCTCTGATTAGAGTTAAATCTAGAAAGAAAATCATCAAACGTTTTTTCTCCATTACTCCTCCATTCACTGCTGGAATTTATCCATTCATAGTATCCCAAAGATTTAAGATGCTTGCCCCAGCTTTCATCAATATATAAAAAATTACAACTTAAAATTTTGTTTGTAATCGCAAAGCTTTCGATATTGTTTATGAGTAAATTTGTAATTTCTTTCTTATCTTTATTTTTTTTATAAAGAAATTGATATCCATTTACAGGACTATAAGGACTCATTCCAATTAATTTAGGGTAATAATTTAAATTTAGCTCTTGAGCCAATCGTGCAAATGATTGATCAAAAATGAATTCTCCATAGCTATGATTTTTTAAAAAAAGTGGAGCGATTCCTAATATTTCTTCATTTTTATAAGCAACAAAATATAGAGGCTGCCAACCAGTTTCTCTTGAAACACTTTTTGATATTTCAAGGTTTTTAAGCCAAGTCCATTCGTAAAATGGATTATTGATTTCATTTGCTAATTCATTCCATATCTCCTTGGAGATTTCCTTAATTGACAATTTGACTTCAACTTTATGTATTTTTTGGTTCATTTATTATTGAATCTTTTTCAAATTTTTTTGTAATGAACGTGGATTTCATTATTCATTAAATTTTTAATTGATTTTATTTCCCATAGTCTTTTGAGATTAAAAATCTCATTTGTTTGTTCTGGAGGGATCCATGTATATCTACCTCCAATAATTCGTGGTATTATTGTAATTTTTATATCTGTTATTAGATCCTCTTTTATAAATGAATTTATAAGTTTTGCACCTCCTAAAAGAGCTAGATTATTTATTCCTTGTTTTTTTAGTGAAATTAAAGTTTTTCCCCATGAATCTTCGAAAAAGAGTTGTTTTTCGAAGTCATTATTCGACGTATTATCAACTCTACTTGAGCTTATTAGCCATCTTCTAATTGGTTGACGAAAGTATTTCCAATTATTGTTAAAGTTTTTGCTATTTGAAGCAACTATAGAAATTGGTTGGCTTTTTGATATATTTACTTCGTCATTATCATTGAGATTTTTAATTAAGTAAGTTGATTGATGAGCTATTAAAGTACCTAAACCAAAAATGGTGGCGTCAACCATTGATAAGTTTTGATTTAACATTTTTTTATCTTCTTCACTTCCAAGATGCGATTCACCACCTTCAGGGAATGCAATTCTCCCATCAAGACTAGATGCTATAACAATTATTACTCTTGGGATACTCAAGTTTGTGAGACTAAACTATTTTCAAATTTCAACTCCAATGAATTGGTTAACTTTTGATCAACATAAATTTCTGCAGCATTATTTGGACTCTCTTGGAGTCTTATTTTGTGTAATTTTGCACCAAGGTTATGTATTGGTTTTTTAAGAATATCAGAAATATATAAAGCAATATTTTCAGCAGTTGGAACACAATTATGGAAAAATTCGATGTCTTTATTTAGAAAAGTATGATCTAGTTGTTCAACAACCAAATCATTAATTATCTTTTGGAGGGCAGATAAGTCGCAAACCATTCCTGTTCTTTTATCAATGTCTCCTTTTACAGTTATTTCGACAAGATAGTTATGACCATGTCCATTAACTCTGGCACATTTCCCATAGATTTTTTTATTTTCATCAAAGGATATCTCTTCTTTTGCAAGTCTATGAGCGGCTGCAAAATGAGTTTGTACGGTTAGAAATGCTTCCATGTTTTTTCCAAAATAATCTGCCCATAAATTTGGGTTTTCATAAAGCCTTAGACTTGTAAGAGGTAAATCATCTTTTAGACGACTCCAAATGACCTTTACTAATGCTTCAGTTGTGGGAAGTATACCCTCTTGATTATTAACATTAAATTCAGGCCAGACATCATTTAAAAAACGAAAATCTAATTGTCCAGTAACCTTATCTTTAATAGAGTGTTTTACATCAGAGAGATTAAGTACCATTCCATCAGAGTCTAGTTCTCCACCCATTGAAACAATAAGTTCATAATTATGACCATGACCTGGTGCAATACTGCACTTTCCAAAAAGAGATAAATTTTCTTCTGGGCTTTTTTCAGGGAGCCAATAACGGTGACTAGAACTAAAGCAGGCACGTCGAGTTATGACGCATTCACGTCCTTTTCCATGTAATGGTTTGGATTGTGTAGAAGTCATACCTGTCTGCGATAATACTATCTTAAGGTTTTAAATACGCTTTTGTCTTTATGGAACAATCCATTATCAAAAAAACAGTTCATAGTTTAAAGGGCAGAAGCATATTTTTAATAGGAATGATGGGTTCTGGTAAGTCACAAACTGGTTTGAAGCTGGCTGAATTATTGAAGTATAAATACATTGATTTAGATTCATTAATAGAGAAGTTGGCAAAAAAATCTATCAATCAAATTTTTAATGATGAAGGAGAAGATGATTTCCGTGAATTTGAAGCAAACTGCCTTAAAGAAACTATCAAAATTCCTTCATTAGTAATCTCAACTGGGGGAGGAATAGTTACCAAATCGGAAAACTGGGGAATCTTAAGACAGGGAATAATTGCTTGGATAGATCTCGATAAAGATATAGCAATTGAAAGATTGAAAAATGAAATTGGAAATAGGCCACTTCTTCATGGAAAGAATCTAAATGATTTATATATGAGCATTTTTCAATCTAGAGAAAATTTGTATTCTCAAGCAGATTTAAGAATTCAAGTAAAAAGGGAAAATATTGAAGAAGTGGCTATGAAGATAATTAATGCAATTCATAAAGAAATAATTAGTTAATCTGGTTCAATTCTTACTGCAAACCATTTGATAACGTATCCTAATTTTATTTCTAATTCATAAGTGCTTTCCAATAATTCTTCAAAAAATTCCTGATCAGGATCTTCTATATTTTGATATATTGTTTGTGTTTCTGTCTTACTAAGCCAATTCTTCAACCATAAAATCGCTTCTTGCTTTGATACAATTTTTTCTTTTGAATCTGGCTCTAGTAATACATAATGATCTGATGCTCTTATTAGTGGATTTGACATAATGAAGATTCTTCTTGGATTAATTCTTTGCTTGATTTTTCAAGGAATTTTTTTAGAAAGTTCTTTTGCTCTAGTAGATTCTAACGCACGAGAGTTTTTGGAAAATCGTGAAAATCAATGGCCGGAATTATATTTGCCAAATTTTAAATTATCTGATACCTCCAAAGATTTAATTTATCCTAAATGGTTCGAGGGGAATTGGCTTGTTACTTCTCAAAATATTGTTAATGATTCAGAAGAGCCAGTTATTTATAAAGTAAATTTCTTTAAGAATGATTTAGATTTAATTGTTGGCAATCGTGCAAAAAATTCTGAATCTATTGGAAAAGCAATATTTGGTGACACCTTAATAAAGGTTGTAAATGATCCTCAATCTATTAATAATCAAATTACTTATTTAAAAGATGATTTTTACATCGATTCAAGAATTACAGGGAGAAATCAGATCCAAGATGATGATATTTTTTTCGCAGATGAGCTAGTTATACAAACAGCGCATAAGCCTGGGGCTTCAAGGATTAATCAGGTAGAGACCATTAGTAAATTTCAAAAATGTTCTGAAGAAATATTTGAAGTTGATAACTCAATCAAACCATCAATTTGTGGAGTGCAATATGTTGCTTCTTATGGTTCAAAAGTTGGTGATCCATCTATTCATGCTATAAAAACAAATAAATATAAATTGACTTTTGAATTTATTGAGAGTTAGCACTAAAAAGATATTCTTCTAAGTTGTTCCTCCACATAAAAAGATTTTCTAAATAAGGGTTATTTATGTATTCTTGGCTCCCCTCTCCTGAAAGAATTGGTCCTGCAGACTTTGGAAATTTAAGAAGGGATAATTGAGCAGCAATTGAAATATCTGCAATTGATAAGCTTTCTCCAACTAAATATTTTTTGTTGATCAAGGATTTTGATAAAGCTTCCAGTAATTTTTGGAGTTCTAAATTATCTTTAGAAGACAAAACTACATTAGAAATTTTACTAAGATTTTTAAAAGGTAATCTATCAACAATACTTTTAACTGAAGAAGGTATTTCATCTGGAAGTAATGCAGTTCTTAGCTGTGGATTTTCTATTGCAGATTTTATTAATGCTTTTCTACAAGTTGTAGCCATTGTAGTATCTGCCCAGTCTTCAATTAGTTTGCATTGTGCAAATAATATTGGGTCCTCAGGAAAGAGTGGATTGTTATCATTTTTTTTATCTATATATTCGCAAATAGTTGAAGAGTCATTAATAACTTGATCATTACTATCAACTATTACAGGTACTTGCTTTTGACCTGATAATTTGAAGATTTCAAATTGACCAATTCCAGGCGTTACTTCTTCAACTCGATATTGTAGTTTTTTTGCATGAAGAGCCATTCTTGTTTTTAAACAAAAAGCACTATGCCTAAATTGATATAATGTAATCATGCTGTTTAATGTTTGTTAAAACCTAGCTAAAAAAGTAATCTATTTGTGGAGCTGATGGGCGAATTTTTCTCTAATGTTGCAAGATATCCAAAGTATTTGATATCCATCATTGTTGGGGGACTTGTTGCTTTGCTTGAACCTTTATTCAAGAATAGATCAAATCCACTCACAATAATAGGTTTGATATCTTCTGTCTTAAGTGCTTTCATAACTGTTTATTTTGTCTTGCAAGCGATGACAAACCCAATAAATTTACAACCATAATGCCAAATAATTACCGTCTTGCAAAAGTTTCTTCTCTTTTGAAGAAAGAAATAACCCTTATTTTACAGAATGATTTGGAAAATGATCTTATTAGAGATCATTTTGTCAATATTTCTAAGATTGATTTATCAGGTGATTTACAACACTGTAAAATTTACATAACTTCAACTGCTCAAGAGAAAGTGAGGAAAGAGATTGTAGCAAACTTGAATAATGCTAAAAGCTCTATAAGGCATAGTTTAGGAAAAAGAATAGAGATGAGAAGAGTTCCAGAGATAATTTTTAAAGAAGATGTTGTTCTTGATAAAGGATTATCAGTTTTGAAACTTCTCGATGAATTAAAAAATAAAAATCAAAATAATAATTTTGAGGAAAAGGATGCCAATAGTTGATCTACCCCTTGATCAAAGAAATATAATTATTACTCGATCAAAAGAAGGGATATTGGATATAAAAAAGATATTCACAACCAAGGGCGCTAATGTATTCTATTTGCCTGCAATAAGTATTGGTGATCCTGATGATTTGAATCCTCTTGACGAAGCATTAAATCAAATTAATGATTTTCATTGGATTATTTTTTCCAGTAGTAATGGGATCAAATTTGTGGATAAAAGACTTAGATACTTTAATAGTTCATTAAAAGAATGTTCTAAAAAAACAAAAATCGCTGTAGTTGGAGAAAAAACCTCAAAAACTCTTGATTATTTTGGGATTAAGGCTGATTTCATACCTCCAGAATTCGTTGCTGAAAGTTTAATTGATAATTTCCCAGTATCTGGTTATGGACTTCGAGTCTTTGTACCAAGAGTTCAAACAGGTGGTAGGGATCTAATTGCAGATCAATTTAGAAAGGCTGGTGCCCGTGTATTTGAGGTTGCTGCATATGAAACTAGATGTCCTGACTCAATTCCGGAAGAAACACTTGATATTATTTCTAATAGAAGAGTAGATGCAATTATTTTCTCAAGCGGTAAAACAGTAGTAAATGCTGCTTTTTTACTAGAAAAAAAACTTGGTAAACAATGGTTAGAATATTTTGATCAGATTAAGTTGTTATCTATTGGACCTCAGACAACAAAAATATGTAACAAGATTTTTGGAAGAGTTGATAGTCAGGCAAAAAAATATACCTTTGAAGGACTGCTAGATCTGACAATTAATATTTTTAGTTAGAAAAATTTTTTGAATAGTTCTTTTCAACTAAATCTTTGAACCTATCAATATTGGCCTGTAATTCGTTTGTAACCATTTTGCCTAAGATATTTTCCTCCATAAACCGTGCGATCATTTTAGGTAGCTCATAAGTTATTGCTAAATTTACCGTTGTGATTTGATCAGTTTTACTTTCGAAAATTACTGATCCCTCAGTTGGTAAACCTCCTATAGATTTCCATTTAAGTTTGCTTTTTTCGACCCTTTCTGTAATTTGAGCTTTCCATTTAAACCTAAAGCCATTTGCAGCCAAAGTCCATTCTGTTAAATCTGGTAATGTATTAGTCTCTTCATCCACTGTTTTTACAGATTCAATCCAGCTCATCCAAAGTGCCATTGAGTCTAGATCGCTCCATGTATCCCAAACATTTTCAAGAGGCGCATTAACAACTGTTATTACGTCATGTTTTAGCCAAGTACCCATAAATTAACTGACTGCAAGATTCTTTGTTAATTCTGCTTTCTTCTCTAAAATTGCAGCAGCAGCCAAATGACCACTCATTGTAGCTCCCTCCATAGAGTCTATGTAATCTTGTTTTGTATAACTACCAGCCATGAAAAAATTAGATATGGATGTTTTTTGATTAGGTCTGAAAGGTTCCATACCGGGAGCTTCTCTGTAGAGTGATTGTGGAATTTGTACTACATTACTCCAAAGCAATTTAAGGTTTTTTGAGGATGGGAATAGACGGCGAACCTCTTTATCTATTTCTTTTGTAATTCTTTCTGTAGATCTTCCTATCCATCTATCGCCAGGAGTTAAAACACATTGGAGAAGTGATCCCATATCTTTTTTTCTATAATCTGCTGGACTTGTTAGTGCTAAATCAGCAAAACAACTGAAAGAGGCATCAGCAGAATAAAGAAGGTTATCTAGTCCAATTGGTTCGTTTCCTGTATTGTCTTTTTGTAATTCAGTAACCCAACCGTCATATCTTAATTGGATTGTGGCAACAGCAACAGCTCTAAGTTTTTTTAAACCTTCAAACTCTTTAAATTTATACCATTCTTTTGGAATTATTTTTTTTATTCCAGGTACATCACAGGCAGCTAGAAATTTATCTGCAAAGACTGCCTTAATTCCTTCAGGAGAAGATATTTTTAATTGGTTAACTGAATAAGAGGAAGATTCCTGTTCATAAATGATTTCTTCTACCTTATGGTTAAGATGTATTTTTGCTCCTTTGTTTGTGATGTAGTCGACAATAGGTTGAGTTAACCACTTATGTGGAGAACCTTTTAAAAGATTTAGTTTTGAGGCTTCTGTTTTTGAAGCAAACATCATGAAGATAGTTAGCATGCATCTTGCTGAAATATCTTTGCAATTAATAAAGCCTAAAGCATATGCGATAGGATCCCACATTCTTTCTAAGCTTTTTTCACTTCCACCATGGTTTAAAAACCATTCTTTAAAACTAATTTTATCTAGATCTCTAATTATTTTCATTGCGCCTTCATAGTCTATCAATCCTCTAACTATTGGGCTTGTCCCTAAAGCTAATGCATTTCTGAACTTATCTACCCAAGTAAGTTGTTCGGTGGTAAAAAAAGCTTTTAGTCCATTAAGTGGAGCACCTAAAGGGAATCTGAAGTCTAAAGATTTTAAATTGCCACCATTATTTATAAATAGATGAGTATGATCTTTTGGGAGCAAATTGTCTAAAGCTCCCACTTTTTTCATTAATTTGAAAAGATTTGCATAATTGTAAAAAAATACATGTAAACCCATTTCTATGTGGTTACCATCCTTATCTTCCCAACTTCCAACTTTACCTCCCCAAAATGACCTGCTTTCATAAATTTCTACTTCGTGGCCTTCATCAACTAAATTGACTGCTGCTGTAAGACCAGCTAATCCAGAACCAACTATTGCAATTTTCACTTTTTCTTAAAATTATAACAAATCAAGTTTGGATAATGTTTGTTCTATGCATCCTATCGATTAAGTTTTTATATTATAAATAGTAGAAATCCTTTGTTTATGGAAAATGTAGAAGTTAAACAGGAAATTAAAAATTCTGATGATGGCAAAGGTATCTTAATTACGAATGATGCTATAGAACAAATTTCAAATTTATTGAAGGGCCAAAGTGATAAAAAAGCACTAAGAGTAGGAGTAAGATCAGGCGGTTGTAGTGGTATGAGTTATACGATGGATTTTATAGGGACTAATGAAATAAATCCCGATGATAAAGTTTATGATTATTCATTAAAAGCAGATCAAAGCTTTCAAGTAGTTTGTGATCCTAAAAGTCTCTTATATATTTATGGAATGCAATTAGACTTTAGTAAGGAATTAATTGGAGGGGGCTTTAATTTTGTAAATCCCAATGCTTCTCAAACTTGCGGTTGTGGAAGCTCCTTTGCAGTTTAATAAATAATGAATAACGAAATTAATCCTATCGAAGAGGATTTTAATGCAGCTCTCTCAAGATATAAAGCAGGGCAAGATTTAATTCCAATTGTTCAAGATTTTCAAAAAATTATACAGCAAATTCCAAATCATTTTGCTGCCTGGACTTGTTTATCATGGCTTCAATTACTTTTAAAAAATAATGAAGAAGCTTTGTCAGCTGCCAGACAAGCTGTTCGATTAAATCAGCAAGATCCACAAGCAAGAATGAATTTGTCTTTAGCTCTTTTGGCTACGAATAATAAAGGTGTTAGGGATCATATTGAGTTAATAAAAAAAATGTCTATGATGATGCCAGATGTTAAAAGTGAGTTGAAAGAATCTGTTGAAGACGGATTAAGTAGATATCCAGATTGGCCTGAGTTAACCAAAGTAAAAAAATGGTTGGAATTTTAAATTGTTTAAAATTTTAATATTAAGTAATGGGCATGGAGAAGATCTATCTGGCAGTCTAATAGCTAAGCAATTTGTAAAAAGTGGTTATTCTGTCGATGCTTTGCCAATTGTTGGTATGGGAAACCATTACGAAAAAGAAAAAATTAAGATTATCGGTACAACTAAAGAATTTAGTACTGGAGGAATTGGCTATAATTCTTTTAAGGGAAGACTTACTGAGATATTAGGAGGAGAAATAATTTATCTTCTAAAAAGATTATATTTAACGTTTGAAATAAGAAAAAAATATGATTATTTTTTTGTAGTTGGAGATATTGTGCCAATTTTTTTTGCATGGGTTTGTAAGAAAAATTTTTTTACATATCTAGTTGCTTATTCCAGTCATTATGAAGGGAAGCTAAAATTACCATGGCCTTCAAAATTTTTCTTACTTTCTCAAAAAGCAAAAAAAATATATACGAGAGATTACCTTACGGCTAATGATTTAACTTTGCAATTAAAAAAGAAAGTGTCTTTTTTAGGTAACCCATTTATGGATAAGTTTTTTCCTAGAAACAAAGAATTAAAGAAAGCTGAATTTAGTATTGGATTATTTCCAGGAAGTAGATTCCCTGAGATTTTAGATAATTTCGTCTTGATTTTGGAGGTATTAGAGGCATTGTCAGATTTAAGATATTTTCAAAAAATAAAGTTTAATTTTGCAATAGTTAATGCTCTATCTTCATTTAAAATAAAGGAGATATTTCAAAAAAGAGGATGGTTAAAACTAGAAAACATAAAAGATAATAATCTCTTGAAATTCCAATATAAATTTTTAGAAGTGAATATATATTGGAATAATTTTGACAAAATATTATTGAAAAGTAGTTGCTGTATCAGCATGGCAGGAACAGCAGCAGAGCAAGCGATTGGATTAGGAAAACCGGTTATTCAGATTGAAGGTAAAGGTCCACAATTTACAAAAACTTTTGCAGAAGCGCAAAGACGTTTGCTTGGAAAATATGTTTTTTGCGCCAGTAATTATAAAGATAAGAATGATCAAATCAATCAGACAATAAAATTGATCATTAAAACTATATACCTTATACAGCTAAATAAGAAGTTTATGATCTCATGTGATGAAAATGCCAAAAAAAGACTGGGCGAAAACAAAGCTTGTCTTAAAATTGTTGATGATATGAAAATTGTTTTAAAAAATGACTAAGGAGAATAATCAAAATAAGTTAAAACAAATTATCGATAATTTGTTATTAATAAATTTATTTACAGTCATTTTTTTTGCAATATTTTTTATTTTCGCAATAATCATGCAATTAAATGGCATATTTATTTTTATTAATTTTATTCAGATAGTTTGGAATCCTCTTGTAGTTCCATTGATAACAATTCTTATTATTGGTGCCTTAGTAAACGGTATTAATTCTTGGTGGAAGCGTACATTGCTTTCTCAAGAAGAGGATATTTAAAATTATAATTTTTGAGTTTAATGCTAATTACTTTTTGTCCTTCTAATACAACTTTTGCTCCATCTCCTAACAATATTTTTAAAACCGCTCCAGGTACTGGAAGTAAGTTAGGTCTATTCAGGCATTTGCCTAAAGTCTGAGAAAAGTCTCTCATTAATACTGGATTTGGTGCAACAGCATTAAATACTCCCGAATACTTTTTATCAACTAATGCTTGAGTAATTAATGCACATAAATCATTTCTATGAATCCAACTCATCCATTGCTTACCATCTCCAATTGGCCCACCTAATCCAACTTTAAATATAGGGAGCATTTTACCTAATGCTCCTCCATCTGCCTCTAGAACAATTCCAATTCTAAAAATAACTAACCTAGAGAAAAATGGTTTTTCACCAGCGACCGCTTCCCATTTTTTGCAAAGATTAGCCAAAAAGTCTTTTCCTCCAACACTATTTTCAGTGAATTCACCAGATAAACTTGTACCGTAGTAACCTATTGCTGATCCATTTATAATGACTTTTGGGTTTATTTTGAAATTTTTAAGGGTCTTCATCATAAATTTTGTGGTGTTAATACGACTATTTTCAATCTCCTGTTTTTGTTCATAAGTCCATTTTTTTTCTGCTATGGGTTCTCCCATCAAGTTAATAATTCCATCTGTCTTTTTTAAAATATTTAGAAGATTTTCGTTATTCCAGTTTTTTTCTTTTGATAAATCTATTTGAAAAAATTTAAACTTATTAAAATCTAAATCAACCTTTAATTTACTAATTGGTTTTCTACTTACAATATATATTTCGTGATTTTCATTAAGTAGTGTTGGTACTAATTCTTTACCAACAAATCCAGTGCAGCCAAGTAGTAAAAGACGCATATCATATAAATGTTTATCATTTAAGGCTATTAAATTTTTTTGACTTTTGTAATTATTATTCCGCTTTAAATTTTTTTTCAATATTTTTCAAACAAGTTTTTGTATAATAGATTTCAATTGAATTTCTTGAATTTATTATGACAGATTCTATTCCAAAGAAACCTCTCAAGAAAGGAAGCTTAGTTTTTGTCGATAGAGAAAATTATATAAAAAGTATCGAAGCGCATGCAAGTGATAATGATCTACCTAATTATGTCTTTGAAGGTCCTGGAGAGATTCTTTCACTCAAAGACGAATATGCTCAGGTCCGATGGCTCAGACCTGTTCCAGATGTTTGGTTGAAATTAGATCAACTTAAAGAATATACTCAATAAAATTTTTATATCTAAAAATTTTTATTTTTTTTCTCTTTAGACATCTTTGATTGGATTCTTTTTGCTTCTTTGATCATTTCTTTGCCATCAAATAAGTAATTATCTACGTATCCTTGTGTATATCTATCAAATTCTGTTAGCGCATCTTTAACTTGTGAAAAACAATGATAAAGATCGAGGCCTAAAGCTGAAATAGACTTTGGAACTAATTTTTTGTTATAAATTTTTTCAACTTTTTCTATTTTCTTTTGTGAAAGAATTATGTAACTGCAAAAATTTTCCATTAGTTGGTCATCATATGGATCCGCAGATAGTTCTTTTATTTCGTTATTCAAAGGTTTAATTATTTGACAAATTAATCTATTTATCGGACTATAAATTTCTTTAATCCATGTTTCAACTTCTTTGTCCTTAATTGAAGAAATATATTTTTTTGAATTCAATTTCTCTTCCCAATTTTCATTTAATGAATCAAATGATGAACTGGAAGAGAAACAACTGCTATCGTATTGTTTCTTTTTGATAGGGTCATTTAGAGTTTCCCAGGCATTTTGTATTGCAAGAAATCGTTCTTTCTTGCCGCCTGCATCAGGATGATGTTGCTTAACTAAAGAGCGATATGAAGATTTAATTTCACTTCTGGTTGCATTTTTTTTGAGACCTAATTCTTCATATAAATCTTTTTCCATTTTTATAAATTATGCATTAAAGATAACCATCTTTTCTGGCTTGAATTGAGGTATTTGATTCAAACATTGCTGTTGATAAATATCTTTCTCCAAAACTTGGAAGAATAACTATCAATCTTTTATTCATTAGTTCTTTTCTTTTGCCAATTTTTATAGTTGCGGCTAAAGCTGCACCGCTGCTGATGCCAGATAAAAGACCTTCCAATCGAGCTAATAAACGCCCATAATAAAATGCTTCATCGTCATCTATTTTTAGAATTTCATCAATTAATTTAGTATTAAGTACTTTCGGTACGAAACCCGCTCCAATTCCTTGAATCGAATGAGATCCTGCTTTTTCTCCGGAAATCACAGCACTTTTTTTGGGCTCTACGGCATAAATTTTGCAATTTGGATTAACTTTTTTCAAAAAACGTGCACAACCAGTAATCGTTCCTCCTGTGCCTACTCCTGTAACTAGTCCATCTAAATTGTTATTGGATTGGGACCATATTTCTTGGGCCGTTGTTCTTTCATGAATATCTGGATTAGCAAAGTTTTCAAATTGATTAAATTGATAGCTATTTGCAATGGTTGAAGACAACTCATTAGCTAAATCTAAAGCTCCTGTCATTCCGTCTTTCCCCGGGGTTAGCTGTAATTCAGCTCCATATGCTCTCAACATTGCCCTTCTCTCAATACTCATCGTATCCGGCATAGTTAATATCAATTTATAGCCTTTTGCTGCAGCAACCATTGCTAATGCGATACCAGTATTCCCACTAGTTGCTTCAATTAACGTTGTTTTATCTGGTGTTATCAATCCTTCTTCTTCAGCTTTACATAACATTGAATAAGCTATCCGATCCTTAACGGAAGCTGATGGATTGAAACTTTCTAGTTTGGCTATTATTTCTGGATAACAATCAAAATACTTTCTGATTCGATTTAACTTAACTAATGGGGTATTTCCAACTAGAGAAGTTATATCGTTTGCTATTTCCATGAAATTATTTTTTTTAAATGCAAAATAAAATCTCCTATATTCATAATAATTGTATTTAAAGATCTTTTATATAATTTTCTCAAAAGAATTTAATTTAAATAACTTCTTGCGAAAAAATATTTAGTAATATAAGAGGTAGTCTTTATTATTATTATGTATTCGTTGGAACTAAGTCTGAGATATTCACCTTTTCCACTTTCAATTCAGAAGAAAGAATATGATGATATTAAACGAATTTATGATGAAATAAAAAGTTCTATGAATGAAACTTTAGAATCCTCAAACTTGATCGAATTAAGTTGTGACAAAGTCCAAGATAAATTAATTACTGTAAGAGCTAAAGAAATCATTTCTGTTCAGATATATGAAAAATCTTCAGTAGCAGGAGGAGCTAAAAGACCAGGATTTTCTTTAGATATAGATTGATAGAATTAATGCGAGATTCTCTTGAAAATGAAATACCTTATATTAAATTTAAAGATGTTTCTTTTTCATATCTTGGAGAAAAAGAAAATTTAATTTTTAAATGTAACTTCTCAATAAAAAAACCTGGATTTTGGATGGTCGTAGGTAAAAACGGGAGCGGAAAAAGTACTCTTTTAAAATTAATTAATGGAATAATCAAACCAAAAAATGGTGTCATTATTTCTAATGCAAATGTTGGCATGGTGTTTCAAAATCCTGATCACCAAATATTGATGCCAAATTGTAGGAGTGAACTTCTGATTAATATTAATCAGAGTATAAGTCAAAATGAAATTAACAAAAAAATTGAATATGTTCTTGATCAGGTAGGAATGACTGGTTTTGAAAAAAGGCCAGTTCATACTTTGAGCGGTGGACAAAAACAACGCTTAACTATTGCATGTGCTCTGATTAGTAATAGAAATTTTATTCTTTTGGATGAGCCTACAGCGTTACTTGATCAAACCAGTCAATTAAAAGTTTTACAAACTATTAAAAAACTTACAAGTGACCATAAAAAACCTTTATCAGCTTTGTGGATTACTCATCGTTATGAAGAATTAACTTATGCTGATGCAGTAGCAGAGTTGAAAAATGGTTTTTTATCTCGCTGGCAAGAACCATCAAAATTTCAATATAATTAACTTTTATACTTGTCATAAGGTACTTTAAAGAGCTAAATTCATTTTATATTCCTCGGTAGCTCAGCGGTAGAGCGATCGACTGTTAATCGATTGGTCGCAGGTTCGAATCCCGCCCGGGGAGTTTATAAATACCAAAAAGTTATCCAAAGTCACCCAAAAAAGGTGACTTTTTTATTTCTTTGACCTCTTTTTTGGCAAATACTGATTAGCCGAAGATATAAACAAGTATGTTTGATATTATATTAAGAACAGTATATAGAACATTAAAAATAATCAAATTTATCAATAAAAACAATAGTTTAAAATTAAAAAATTTGGTTTTTAAGAACAGTAATTAGAACATTTGCTAAATTCTCCTCAAAAATGAAAAAAAAATAAGTTCTTTGATTGATTTTCATTTTTAAAATTAAGACATATTCTTATTGATATCGTTTGAATTACTTCACCATTCAGCAAATTCTAGTCATCCCACATATCCTTTTTCTCTTGATCCAAATTATTTCTTTCAAGTAATTCTATTCTTTCCTTCTGAGAATTTATTTCTGTTTCAATTACGTTTTTATCGTCAATGTATTTTGTTTTTATTTCTAAGATATTTATTTCAAATTGTTCTCCAAAAAAATCTGACATTTCTTTCCATGCTTCCATTTCCTCTTCTTTGCCAATAGTATCGTTTATCTGATGAGAAATAATTTCTAATACATATTGTTTAAGTTCTTGATTACTCATCGAT